>NYYZ01000053.1 GCA_002686945.1 Planctomycetota bacterium | reverse complement strand
GGATCCATGGAACCGGCCGATACCAGGAAGTAACCGAACTGGTCGATGGGACCGTCAGTGGCTTCCAGGTGGTAGAGGCCGGGGCCGGAGACACTTGAAGTGCCCAGGGTCGCGAAGCTGCCACCGGAGTGCACGTTGGCCGGGTTGCAGAACAGGGCCGGGCCACCAGGGCCAGCACCGGTCAGGACCAGGTCATAGTCGTTGCAGTCGCCACCAGTGTTGGGCCAGACGTGGACACGCAGGGTGCAGTCCATGTCTGCGCCAGTGGGGTTGGTCCAAATCAAGTTCTCGTTGTCGGTACCAGTGAAGCCGCAGGCCAGGGTGCCTCCGCAGCCGGAGGTCTGGTCATCGTTACAGAATCCAGCTTCATAGAGCATTGCGTCCAGGTCGGCAGTCGCCGTGGAGAACAGGACGTCAATCGTCACGGTGTCGCCACCGGCTACGGTGAAGGAGAAGAAGTCGGGTTCAGTCTTGTGGGTGTTGAGGGAATAGGTTCCGTCACCAACCGCTGCCGGTGCTGCGCAGGAGTGGTTTGGCGCGAACACGTCCGGTACCTGACCCGCGCAGGGGTCGACATACGTAGCGATGTTCAGGACACCAGCGCCAGCAGAGCCGTTCCAACCACCACACTGAATCAGGATGGTGTCACCGGCGTTGACGCCGGTCAGGCTCAACTCGCTGTTGAAGTTGCCGCAGGGACCATCATCGTTGTAGGCAGTGCAGGTGGCTGCGCAGCCGGTGCCACTATGTGCATTCAGCTTGGTGTCATAGCCCGAGCCACAGGTGTCGATCAGGTAGTCACCCGCCGCGCTGGCGGTCCACTGGAAGAAGGCATCGGGGCCCAGGTCCAAGGAACCGGCGTTTGTGCAGGCGGAGCCCCCAGCGAAGCCGCTGGTGGTGGCCAGGATCGTGTCGTAGGTCCAGTTGCCAACGCCGGCAATTGCTGTGGCTGTGGAGCAGTCATCGTTGCTGATGCCACCGGAGCCAGCATTTGACGTGTTCAATGTGCCGAGGCCAGCTTGGCCACCAAAGCCACCGAGTTGAATCAAGAAGGTGTCGCCAGCATTGATGCCGGCGATGATCACGCCGCTCTGAAGACCAGAGAAATCGTCGTTGTAATAGGAGCAGGTGGCTGTGCAGCCCGTGCCCGTGTGAATGTTCAGTTTGGTGTCGTAGACAGAGCCGATCAGGTCGATCTGCCAGGTGCCCGCCGCGTCGGCGGTCCACTGCATGAACTGGTCAGGGCCCACGTCGAGGGAACCCGCGTTGGTGCAGGCTGAGCCGCCAGAAAACCCACTAATGGTGGCAGCGGTGGTGTCAAATGCCCATGTGCTGGCGCCTGTGATGGCGGTGGCGGCTGAACAGTCGTCGCCTTGGGCCAAGGCTCCAGCGCTCATAAACAAGGCGGTGGGAACAAGAAGGAAAGGGGTAGTACGCATGGTGTTATTGATCAGAAGAAAGTGAGATCTAAAAGATGTCTCCCCGGAGAGGGGGCAAGGAAATGATACTTGCTCCAAAGGAGTCCGGGGGCTGGTTTGGGAATTTCTGCCTCTTCGATCCACGGCAAATTGCAGGGAATGGCTCCAGGAAGCCGCTTGGGCCCTTTCTCAACCCTCGTGACTCGATCTGAGTCCTGGCTTCTGTAGCTGTTCCAGACCCAGCAAGTCCCGCCGCTGAACGGCGAATGGCCCTCTTGTGGGTCTAGAACAGGGGGCCCAGCACAAAGCCTGGGATCAACCCCAGCGCCAGCACCATGGCGGCGCAGAAACCTGCAAGAAACGCCGCCAGGGGCCGATTCATGGTGGGAGTCGCCCAAGTCTCGGGCCGTGGCTTCATCCACATGGTGATTATCACGCGCAGGGAGTAGCCCAGAGCAATCACGCTGGTCAGTGCGCCGAGCACCGCCAGGGGCAGCATGTCGGCGCGCACCGCCGCGCTGAATGCCAGCCATTTTCCGAGGAAGCCACCCGTGGCGGGAATTCCACCGAGACTGAGCAAGAACAGAGTCATGCCTGCAGCCACCCCAGGCCGCACGCTGCCTAGCCCCTGCCAACGGTTCAGTTGGGTGTGGTCTTCGCCATCGGCTTCCATCCAAGCAATCAGGCCCAGTGCGCCACCAGCGGCGAAGGCATAGGCCAAGAGGTACAGCAACAGGGCGCTTGTAGCTGCGTTCAGGATCTCGGCCTGTTGGCTTGTGCCTGCCGCCGAAACAGCTGCGCTGATCACTAGCAGCAGTAGACCCGCGTGAGCGATACCGGACCAGGCGAGCAGTCTCTTGAGATCCTTTTGCACGAGAGCACCCAAGTTGCCCAGGGCCAGGGTTGCCACCCCGATGATCCCCAGGGGCAGGCCCAATTCGTTCGGCAAGATCGGAGCGAGGCGCAGCAGGAAAGCAAAGGCCGCAGCCTTGGTTCCTGTGGCCATCAAGGTGGTAACGGGCGTGGGCGATCCTTGATACACATCAGGCACCCATAAATGGAAGGGAGCCACTCCTGCCTTGAAGAGCAGGCTTGCCAGGATCAGGGCCACACCAATCCCTCCCAATGGAGTTGTCAGGGCCGCGTGCGCTTCACCGAGCCCCTCGATGTTGAGTGTGCCAGTGGCCGCATATGCCAATCCTGCTCCCATCAGGAAGAGGGTCACCCCAAAGGCACCAAGAATGAAGTAGCGCAGGCCCGCCTCCACTGAATCGTCGCGGGTGCGGCGGAATGCTGCCAGGCAATACAGGGGGATGCTGAGCAACTCGAGCCCGATGAAGAAGACAATCAGGTCCTGGGCACCAGCCATCAGGATCATGCCGATAGGGGCGGTGATCAAGAGGGCATCGTGTTCCCCCAGGAAGGGCTCTTCCTGGCGGTAATAGTGTCGAGCCTGTCCCCAAGCCAGGAGGGCCGCCCCCAAGAATATCAGGGCGAATGCGCCGGTTTGGGAATCCCCCATGAAGGTGCCCCCGAGCACCAGGCCGCTGGGCTCGGCGATCAGTTGGCCTGCGCTCCAGGCGGCGCCCAGAAGGGCCGCGGGCACAACCGCCGCGCGTAGTCGTGTCAGGCCAGGGGTGATCTCAGCAATCAGCACCGCCAGCAGACCGCCGGTCAGCCAGAGCAGGGGCGCGAGGGCCGGGCCGGCGCCCAAGTAGAGGTCTTGCAGGGACTCGAAGCTCATCGTGCGCTCTCCGCCTCTTGGTCGTCAGGCAAGTCAAGCTCGACTCTGGCTGCTTGCTGATCTCGAGCTGCATCCAGTCGTTGTTCGATCACTGCGAGGCTGGCCTCCGTGCGTTGAATGAACGGTCCCGGCATCACTCCGATCACCAGGCAGAGCAAGCAGATTGGAGTCAAGACTCCCAATTCCCGCGGAGTCAAGTCGCTCAAGGTCTTGTTCTCTGTGTGGCTGATTTCTCCAAAGAGCATCAAGCGCGTGGCTCGCAAGAGATACACGGCGCCAAAGATCACTCCCGTGACGCTCACAGCGGTCAGCACCGGGCTGGCTTCAAAAGCACCCAGTAAGATCAGCCACTCACCTACAAACCCGTTCAAACCCGGCAGGCCCACGCTGGACAGAACCGAGAACACAAAGAAAAGGGCAAAGAGAGGCATCACCTTTGCGATGCCTCCGTAGTCCGCCAACTCTCGCGAATGACGCCGTTCGTAGATCATGCCGATCAAAAGAAACAGCAGCCCGGTGGAGAGTCCGTGGTTCACCATTTGCAGCACTGAGCCCCGCAGCCCGGCGCCGGTCAAGGCGAACATCCCGAGCACCACGAAGCCAAGGTGACTGACCGATGAACAAGCGATCAAGCGCTTTACATCAGTCTGGGCCATGGCCAGGAAGGCACCGTAGACGATGCCCAGGGCTCCCAGAATCATGAAGAGTGTCGAAGCCTCAAGCGCTGCCAGGGGGAACATGGCGATGCCAAAACGCAGCAGGCCATAGGTTCCCATCTTGAGTAGTACTCCCGCCAGGATCACTGATCCCGCAGTAGGGGCTTCTGTGTGGGCGTCTGGCAGCCAGGTATGGAACGGCAGCAGTGGTACCTTGATGGCGAAAGCCAGGGCAAAGGCAGCAAAAAGCCAGCCCTGGACTTCCAATGTCTGTGTGCCCGCCCATTGGGTCAAGGCCGCAATGTCCAGGGTGCCCGAAAGGTAGACCAGGGCAATGACTCCAACCAGCATCACCAACGACCCCGCCAGGGTGAAGAGGAAGAACTTGAGCGTTGCGTAAAGGCGCCGCTCGCCACCCCAGATGCCCAACATGAAGTACAGGGGAACCAGGCTGACTTCCCAGAACACATAGAACAGGAAGATGTCCGTGGCCAGGAAGACCCCGAGCATGCCTGCTTCCATAATCAGCAGCCAGACCAGAAACTCGCGTATGCGGGTGGTGATCGACTTGCTTGCGGACAAGAGTACAAGTGGCATCAGGAATGCCGTCAGGCTCACGAGCAGAATAGAGATTCCATCGATGCCCAACGTGAAGTTGACGGCCAATGCCCCGGGAAGTTCAAACCATGGACGGCTCTCGGTGAGTTGCAAGGCCGCTTGGTTCGGGTCGAAGTCCTGCCACACCAAGAACCCAAGAAGGGCCGTGAGCAAAGTGAATCCGAAGCTGACTCCGCGCAGGACGCGGACCTCGCGTACAGGTGCCAGGGCTACCAGGATCGCTCCGATCAGGGGCGTGAATACAATCAGGGTTAGCAGGGGCATTGGGCTAGCAGTCCGTTGAAAGAGGGCCAGAGCAGGACGAAGCCGTCCGTGTCGACGCAAGTCCAACGCAGCATCTGTGGACAGGGTGAAGTTGTAGTCGTGCGGTTCTCAATGGACTGCTAGGCTCCGATCCACATCCAAATTGCGGCGAGGGCGCAGGCTGCGCCACCAATCGTGAGTCCATAGGCGCCGAGATGTCCACTCGCTTGCCGCGATACTCTCTCACCCAGGCGCTGCGCAAAGCGTCCGAGACCATTGACCGCTCCATCGATCAAGGCCAGGTCGAAGAGCGTGGAAATCGCAGATGCTGCGGTCATCACGGGCTGTACCAGCATCACTTGGTAGGCCCGATCGATGCCCCAGGCGTTGGAGAGTGACAGGGCCAGTTCCGGGTTCTTGGTTTCAAAGGCCAGATCGCTCTGGGTGCCTTGGCGATGGGCATGGAAGGCCAGGTGAGCACAACCGAGCGCAATCATCGCGCCCAGGCCCAGCAGGATCCACTCGGCCAGGTGGGACAGGTGTCCGTTGTGGGCTGCGGCCAGGATAGCCTGGCCCGGTTCCACAACCGGGGCCAGCCATTCACCCAGAATGTGTGGGGTGTGGAAGACAATCGGCAGGCCCAGGATGCCTCCGGCTACCGACAGCAGGGCCAAGACAAACAGGGGTGTGGTCATCAGGGCACCGGACTCGTGTGGGTGCACTGATTGCTTGTCGAATCGTTCCTTGCCAAAGAAAACGAGAGCAACCATGCGCCAGGTGTAGGTGGCTGTGATGGCAGCTGTGACCAGGCCGACGGCCCACAAGATCAATGACACGCCACCTCCCGCAAAAGCCTGGGCCAGGATCTCGTCCTTGGAGAAGAAACCACTCATCAAGGGCAGACCCGAGAGGGCCGCGGCCCCAGCAATGAAGGTGAGACAGGTCTTGGGCATATGTGCTTTGAGTCCGCCCATCTTGTGCATGTCCTGTTCCTTGTTCATGCCATGGATTACCGAGCCTGCTGCCAGGAACAGGAGCGCCTTGAAGAAGGCGTGGGTCACCAGGTGAAAGATCGCGCTTGAGAAAGCGCCGACTCCAAGGGCCAGGAACATGTAGCCCAATTGGCTGACTGTTGAGTAAGCCAGCACGCCTTTCAGATCGCGCTGGCGCAGGGCACTTGTGCCCGCAACAAACGCCGTGGCCGCACCGATTGCGCCGATCAGTGTGAGAACCAGGGGCGCCGCCGCGAAGAGCGGGTTGAGTCGCACCACCAGGTAGACTCCACTGGTCACCATGGTTGCTGCGTGGATCAGGGCAGAAACCGGAGTCGGTCCCGCCATGGCGTCCGGCAACCAGACGAAGAGGGGAATCTGGGCGCTCTTGCCGCAGGCGCCGCCAAAGAGCAACAACGCGGCCAAGGACAGTCTCCAGGGCAGTTCCGGTTTGGCCAGCAGGCTGGCCTCGCTATTGATTGAAGAGTAATCCAGGCTGCCCAGGGTGGTGGCCAGGATGAACATGCCCAGCAGGAATGCTGCATCGCCGATGCGGTTGACCACAAAGGCTTTTTGAGCCGCTTGCGCCCGCCAGCCGTCCTTGTACCAATAGCCGATCAGGAGGTAGGAGCAGAGCCCCACTCCCTCCCAACCCACAAAGGTGCCCACCATATTGTCCGAGAGCACCAACATCAGCATCATCGCCACGAACAGGTTGAGGTAGGCGAAGAACTTGGCGTAGCCTGCGTCGCCCTTCATGTACCCGGCCGCGTAGATGTGGATCAAGAGGCCAATGCCCGTGACGACCAGGGTCATCAAGGAGGACAAGTGATCGATCATGAGCGACCAAGTCACGGTGAAGTCACCGGTGGGGATCCAGTCGTAGCGTGTACTCAGGATGTTGGCCTCGCCTCCACGCAGGGCGAGGAAGCCCTTGATGCTGAAGGCAAAGGCAGCGGCCATTGCCAGAACAGCGATACTTGCTGCCAGTGGCTCGCTGGTGGCTTTGTCACCGTTCTTCGGGCGTCGAAGACCTGCGAGGTGCATGGCTCCCGTCAACAGAGCTCCCATGAGGGGCAAGCCTGGGATCAGCCAGGGCCAGAACTGCCCAGATTCGGCGATGGTCGTGTCCATTGGATCAGTTGGCTTTGGAGGTTGCTCCAGTGGGGGAGAGCCGGTCGAGGGAGACAGTCTGCTTGCGGCGATAGAAGGCGATGACCAGGGCCAGGCCCACTGCGGCTTCCACTGCGGCCACGGCGATCACGAAGGTCACCATCACCGGGCCTTCGGCTACCCAGTGACCGGCTTGGGCCGAGTGCTGTCGTGCCCCCGCTAGAAAGGCAAGGTTCGCGGCGTTGAGCATCAGTTCGATGCTCATCAGCACCACGATCATGTTCCGGCGCAGGAGGAATCCTCCCATGCCGATCGCGAAGAGGATGGCAGACAGGATCAAGAGGTGCTCGGTAGGCACGTTCATGCGCTGACCTCCTCGTTTGCGGCTGCGACGGGCGTGCTCCGTTGGCGTTTGGCCAGGGTCATGACCCCCACTGCGGTGGCGAGCAGCAGCACCGAGGCACCTTCGAAGGCCAGTACATAGGGACCGAACATTGCTTGGGCCATGCCCAAGAGGGGATCCAAACCGCCTTCGGGCCACAGGTAGCCGAAGATGGGCCGCGGCAGATCTGTGCGTACCACTGCTACCAGCAGCACAGCCAGGGCGCTGCCTGCCACCGCCAGGCCGACCGCCAGCTGCTCCTTGCGAAGCACGCCCTGTTCCCTGGCTAAGACAACAGGGTCGCCCTGGTTCAGCAGCATGACCACGAACAGGAAGAGCACCATGATCGCGCCCCCATAGACCAGAATCTGAATCGCTGCCAGGAACTGAAAGCCTGCCAGTAGGTAGATCAGTGCTATGCCCACGAAGCTGCCCAGCAGCATCATCACACTTTGCACCGGATTGGCGGAAACCACTACTCCCAGGGCGCACAGTACGCTCACGCCCGCAGCTACATAGAACAGCAGGTCTACCATCGCTCGTTAATCCTCCGCACATAGTCGATGCGCGGTTTCAGGGTACTTGCGGGACGTTCGAGTCGCTTCATGTCGTAGACCAGTCCCTGGCGGGTGGTGTCCGCCAATTCCAGTTCATCGCTCATGAAAATCGCCTCCTTGGGGCAGGCTTCTTCGCAGAAGCCGCACAGGATGCAGCGCAGCATGTTGATCTCGAAACGTTCAGGCTCGCGTTCGATGAAGCGTTCAGTCTCCTGGCCGTCAATGGTGATCGCGTAGGCGGGGCAAGCCGCTTCGCACAGGCCGCATGAGACGCAGGCGATGTTGCCGTCGTCTTTGACTACCAGCCGCGGTTGGCCGCGGGTGACTTCGGTTGTTGGCAGTGTCTCTTCGGGGTATTGGCGCGTAACCCGGGGCTCAAACATCTTTTTGAAGGTGATGGCCAGGCCACGAAAAATCTCGGGCAGGTAGATGCGCTCCCAAAAAGTCAGCTCTCTTCGTTTGACAACAACCATGTTCGGCGTGTGATCAGGTGCTGGGCGATCGAGTCTAGGAGAGAGAAATGACTGCGCCGGCCAGCAGCAGGTTGGCCAATGCAATCGGGAAAAAGACTTTCCAGCCCAGGTTCATGAGCTGGTCGTAGCGGAAGCGCGGCAAGGTCCAGCGCACCCAGATGAACAGGAACAGGAAGAAGGCTGTCTTGGTCATGAAGGTACCCACTTGCACTATCCAAGGGGCATCTTCCCAGAAGGGTACCGAGTAGCCGCCCAGGAAGAGCACTGTTGTCAGGCAGGCCATGACTGTCATTGCGCAGTACTCGCCCAAGAAGAACAGGGCAAATTTCATGGAAGAATATTCGGTGTGGAAGCCGCCTACCAACTCCGGCTCGCATTCGGCGAAGTCGAAGGGGTGACGGTTGGTCTCCGCAAAGGTGGTGATCACGAACAAGATCAGACCCACCTGACCCACCACCGGGGTGAAGCAGTGCCAGTCCAAGAAGTTGCCGGTATTCTGGACCTCGACAATCTCACGCAGATTCATGCTGCCCGAGAGGGCTACAACTGTGAGGGCGGTCATGATCAGCGAGAGCTCATAGCTGACCATCTGGGCCGAGGCACGTAGGCCGCCCAAGAGCGAGTACTTGGAGTTCGAAGCCCAGCCTCCGAGGATCCCTCCGTAGACCGAGAGTCCTGAGAGGGCCAGAACGAACAGCAAGCCGATATCCAAGTCGGTCAAGGAGAGCAGCCCGAAATCGATGCCAAAGATGGTTGTCTCCCCGGCGAAAGGAATCACCGCGATGGTCAGCATGGCGGGGACTGCGGCCATAATCGGTCCGAGGCGGAAGATGCCCTTGTTAGCGCCGTCGGGGGTGACCTCTTCCTTGAAGATGAACTTGATCCCGTCTGCTAGGGGCTGCAGTAGGCCCCCGGGCCCGACCCGGTTGGGGCCTATGCGCAACTGCATCCACGCGGAGACCTTGCGCTCCGCCAGGGTCATAGCTGCAGCGGTTCCCAGCAGGCCTCCGTAGATCAGGGCGCCTTTGATCAGGATGATCACAAAGGACATCAGGACTGGACCTCTCGGTTGGTCAGAAGTTCGTGCAGGTGCTTGAGCAGGCGTAGAGTGTTCCAAACACCTGCGGGTGCCGGACGTGCTTGCAAGATGTTGCGGCGTAGCCCGTCAATGTTGACCCAGTGCCCTACTCGTTCCACCGAGCTGGGCAGGCCGATAGCAATATCGATGGGGGAGTTGCCTTCTGTCGGTGCCTCAGGCAACTCACAGTCGAAGAGCAATACGCGGGCGCCTGTGGGCAGGCCGTTGAAGCCCTCCGCTTCCCCCTCGCCAAGCAGGCGCCCCACTCTCTCGCCAATGCAAAGGACGGTGGAATGCTCGCTCGCTGTGTGCAGGATTTCCTCGGCCGTCATGGCTTTCAGGCCCAGATCACTCAGACCTCGCCGGTTTGGCCCCGGGTCGCCCGTGTGCAGCACATCGTCTGCGAGGTCGTTGGAAGCCGTGGAAACGAAAGCAACCTGGGCGTTGATTTTTTGACCAAGCGCCAAGAGTTCGCCCCCTTCTTCCTGGGTCAGCCATGGGGAGGCGATGATCAGGGGCTTGTCTCCGGTGGTCAACATGTCGCTTGCAATCTGCAGGCCATCTTCTACCGAGGTTGCATCCCATCCCCGACTGGCGCTGGGCAGCAAGGTCCCCACCAGGCGGTCGGCGAGTGAGAAGGCATCCAGGGCAAAGCGCCCTGTGTCACAAATCCACCAACCGTTGACATCTTCGTCATGGCGAGGCCGGATGCGGGTCACTTCGCCCTTGCGTAGAACCTCCACCGTGGTGGCGCAACCCCGGCTGCACTCTCCGCAAGAGGAAGCTGTCTTGGTCAGGTTCCAGACCCGAGCCTTGAATCGGAAGGACTTCAGGGTCAGGGCGCCCACCGGACAGACATCCGCCAGGTTGCCCTGGTAGTTGCCACTTAGAGGCGTATCGTTCCAGGTTTCGATAGTGGAGTGAGAGCCTCGTCCCGCCACGCAGAGTTGCGGAGACTTGGGCACTTCTTCCATGAAGCGTACGCAACGAGTGCAGAGTATGCAGCGCTCCTGGTCGAGCAGGATCACATCGCCCAGGTCCTTGCGTTTTTCGAGCTTTCTGCGGGGCTCAACCGATCGCCCTTCGCCCTGGCCTTCGGCGAAGGAATAGTCCTGCAGGGTGCACTCCCCGGCCTTGTCACAGATCGGGCAGTCAAGGGGATGATTCTTGAGCAGGAACTCAAGGCATTCCCTGCGGGCATCGTGAGCGTTCTCGGTTTCAGTGTTGACCACCATGCCGGGCATCACGGGTGTACGGCAGGCCACCATCACTCGTGCGGGCATCTTGCCCTGTTGAACTTCTACCTGGCAGATGCGGCAGGAACCTTCCGGGGTCAGGCCCGGGTGATAGCAGTAGTGGGGTACCTCGACCTCCGCTTGGACGCAAGCCTGGATCAGAGGCTTGTCCGTGCGCGCCTGGACCGTTTGGCCATTGACGGTGATCTCCACTCGCTCGATGGTGGAGGGCTCACCGGAGGTTTGCTTTGTGAGGTCACTCATCAGACTGTTTCCATGGGCAGGGCGCGTTTCTTGGAGACCGCCGTGTGACCGCCCGCTTGCACATATTCCACCAACTCATCGCGGAAGTTGCGGATCACCGAATGGGTCGGGATCGCCGCTGCGTCTGCCAGAGCGCAGATTGTCTTCCCCGGCGCCATGCCGTTGGAGATGTCGCTCAACAGGTCTATGTCTTCCATGCGACCCTGGCCGTCGTGGATGCGTTGAAATACCTGGGCCAGCCACTGCGTGCCTTCTCGGCATTGGCTGCACTGACCGCAGCTCTCGTGCTCGTAGAAGTCCATCAGCACCAGGGCCGAGTGCACAACGCTGGCAGTTTGATCGAGGATGATCATGGCGCCCGTTCCGAACATGGAACCCACCTCCTTGAGAGACTCGTGGTCCATGGGAGTGTCGATGATCTCTGGTCGTAGGAATCCTGTAGAGGATCCCCCGGGAATCCAGGCGCGCAGGTTGTGGCCGCGCCAGACGCCGCCCGCATGTTCGTTCAAGATGGTGCTGGCGGGGGTGCCCAGGGGGACTTCGTAGACCCCGGGTTTTTCCACATGGCCGCTGATGCAGCACAGAAAGTTGCCCGAGGACTTTTTACTGCCAATCGCTTTGAACCAGTCGGCGCCGCGCTCCAGGATGAAGGGCACATTGAATATCGACTCAACATTGTTGACCGTGGTGGGTTGGCCCCAAAGGCCAAAGCCTGCGGGGAAGGGGGGCTTGGGCCGTGGATGGCCCCGCTTACCCTCCAGGCTTTCCATCAGGCCGGTTTCTTCGCCGCAGATGTAGGCCCCCGCGCCCTTGTGCATGTGGATCTCGCAGGAAAAATCTGTGCCTTGGATGTTCTTTCCGATTAGGCCAGCAGCCCGGGCTTCTTGGATCGCTTCTTCCAGTCGCCGATAGGACATGCGGTATTCTCCGCGTACATAGATGTAGACCCCGTGCAGGCTCATGGCCCAGGCGGCGATCAGGCAGCCTTCAAGTAATCCGTGGGGATCGCGCTCCATCAGCACCCGGTCCTTGCAGGTCCCGGGCTCGGATTCGTCGGCGTTGACCGCCATGTAGCGCGTGCGTGAGTCCTGTTCCTCGTTGGGCATGAAGCTCCACTTGAGGCCGGTGGGGAACCCAGCGCCACCACGTCCGCGCAGGCCTGACTCCTTGACAACGTCGGTCACATCCTTGGGCGGGGTGCCCTCTGAGAGGATCTTCTTGAGTGCTGCGTAGCCTCCCTGGGCTTCGTAGCCCGCAAGGGTGTGGCTGTCCCCTCGTTCCATTCGCGAGAGCAGGTAGGTCTCGTGGCTCATCGATCCAGGCCTCCCAGAATCTCTTCTGCCTTCTCGGGGCAGAGGTCCTCGTGGTAGATGCCGTCCACTACCATCATGGGTGCGTTGGCGCAGCTTCCCTGGCACTCCACGTGTTCCACATAGAAGCGTCCGTCTTCAGAGTTGGTCCCGGCCTTTGCGCCGGTCACCTGGCAGACGCGATCAAGCAGCTCCTGCGAACCCCGCAGGTCGCATGAGATGTTGCGGCAGACGCTGACGATGTGTTTGCCCACGGGCTTCAGGAAGAACATGGGGTAGAAGGAAGCCACACTGAAGACTTCCACTGGTTCCATATCGAACCACTCGGCCATGGCCTCGATGATTTCTGGTGAGAGCCAGCCACCCAGTTCTTCCTGGCAGCGGTGCAGGGCTGGAATCAGAGCCGCCCGACGCTCGGGATAGTGGCAGGCGAGTTCGGTGAACTCAGCTTTGAGCGCGTCAGTGAGTACCATCAGCGGTCAACCTCGCCCATGACAAAGTCCAAGGATCCGATGATTGCCATCACATCGGAGAGCAAGCGCCCACGTGCCAGTTGCGGAATTGCCTGTACATTCATCAGGCCGGGTGCGCGCACATGGCAGCGCAGGGGATCGCTGCTGCCATCGGAAGCGATGAAGAAGCCCAGTTCACCCTTGCTGGACTCCACGCCTCGGTATGCACTGCCCTTTGGCAGCTGCATGTCGGTTACGACCTTGAATTGGAAGATCAACTCCTCCATGGATTCGTGCGTGCGGTTCTTGGGGGGCAGGACATAGCGGCGGTCCTGGAGCAAGTAGTCCTTGCCCTGACTTTGCTCCAATCTGTCGAGCGCCTGCAGGGCGATCAGTACGGACTGGCGCATTTCTTCGATGCGTACCAGGTAGCGGTCATAGCAGTCCCCCTCAGAGCCAACCGGCACATCGAAATCATAGGTCTCGTATCCGCTGTAGGGTTCCGCTCTGCGCAGGTCCCATTCGACTCCGGAACCCCGCAGGTTGGGGCCCGTGAGGGACCAGTCCAAGCATGCGGCAGGGCTCAAGACTCCCACGCCTCGGTTGCGTGCGTTCCAGATCGCGTTGCCCGTTAGCAGTTTTTCGAACTCGTCGATCTTGGCGGGGAAAGCGCTCAGCCACTCCTTGATGCTGCTGGCGACGTCCTCGTCCACATCCGCATAGACACCTCCCATGCGGACATAGCTGTTGTTCATTCGGTGACCGCTCCAGGCGTCGAGCAGGTCATAGGCCTTCTCGCGCTCGGTGAAAGTGAAGAAGAACATGGACACCGCGCCTAGATCAATGGCGGTGGTCCCAAGGTAGATAAGGTGCGCCATGATGCGCGAGACCTCCATCATCAGCACCCGGATTTCCTGAGCGCGCTGGGGTACCTCGACTTGCGCCAGAGCTTCCAGGGACAGGGCGTAGGCGGTGTTGTTCAGCAGCGGCTGCACATAGTCGAGCCGGTCCGTGTGAACCAGGAACTTGCGCCAGCCCAGGCTCTCGCAGGTTTTTTCCTTGCCCCGGTGCAGGTAGCCCACTTCCGGTTCGCAGCTGAGAATCGTCTCGCCGTCGAGCTCCACCGAGAGACGCAAGACTCCATGGGTTGCGGGGTGCTGGGGACCAACATTGATCTTCATCAATTCCCCGTGCATGGGGTCGTCCGGATCGAGGGTCAGGTCGCTGGGGTTGCCAGCGGCGTACTCGAGGACTTTGCTGGTGGCGCTCATCGACCCGCTCCTTCCTGGCTGGTCTTGGCTTCAGCTCGTTGGATACGTTCCCGATTCCATTCACGGTAGAGGCGGTCCGGTTCGATGCCCTGGTGTGGAAATTCCTTGCGCAGGGGATGGTGGCCATAGGCTTCCGGCATCAATAGTCGGCGCAGGTTTTCGTGGCCGTCGAATTGAATGCCAAACATGTCCCAGCACTCGCGCTCCATATACGTCGCACCGGGCCACAGGTCCGTGCAACTGGGGGCGTTGGGATGGTCCCCTCGTAGGGCACAGCATAGACGCAAGCGTTCGTTGTTCTGGATCGAAAGCAACTGATGGACCAACTCAAAGCGGGGTTCGCTTGGACTGTGGTCGATCGCAGTCACCAGGGTCACGGTTTCAAATCCGCAGTCCCGCTTCAGGACTTCGAGTGCCTCATGCAACCGCTCCAGGTCGACCGTGAGGGTCGGCATGCTGTCGCGATCTTGCGTTTCCCGGACCTCGTCCCAGCCAAGGCTCAGCATGTGCTTCAGGGCAGCCATCAGTTCTTCTCCCTGGAGCGCCCGGTGTATTGGTCCTTGCGAAGGCCGGAATCAGTCCTGTAGGTGCCCATACTGTGGGTTTCCACCATGCTGTTGGCTGGTACGTCCAGGCGCCCCGTGCCGGACTCGTCGAGTTCCTGCGGACCTTCGAGCACTCTCCTAAGTGGGTTTTCGCGCTCGATCTTGCGTTGCAACTTCATGATCGCATCAATCAGGGCATCGGGGCGGGGCGGGCAGCCCGGAACATAGATGTCCACCGGTAAAATACTGTCGACGCCCTGCACTACCGCATAGCTGTCGTACATGCCGCCGGAGGAAGAGCAGACCCCCATGGCGATGACCCACTTGGGGTCGGGCATCTGGTCATAGATTGTGCGCGCCGCCTCGGCCATCTTCCAGGTCAGGGTTCCAGCTACGATCATTACATCACACTGGCGCGGACTGAAGCGCGCGGCCTCTGCCCCGAATCGTGCTATGTCGAATTTCGGGCCGATCATGGCCATCAGTTCGATGCCGCAACATGAGAGCCCCAAGGGCATGGGCCAAAGACTGTTCTTGCGGCCCCAGTTGAGCAACTCGTTGACCCGCGTGGCCATGAAGCCGGATTCGTCGTCCCGTGTGGTGGCTTCCTTCAGCGATCCCATTCCAGGCCTCCCTTGCGCCAGACGAATGCCAAAGCCACCGCAAGCATGGCCACAAAGATCAGGACCTCCGTGAAGATCAAGCCTCCGGCGTTGAACTCAGGCGTGTTGAAGGCGCGGGCTGCGTTGGCCCAGAGGATCAGGAAGATCCCCTCCACATCGAACAGGATGAAGAGCACGGCTGTCAGGTAGAAGTGAATCGAAAGGCGCATGCGTGCGTTGCCCACCGGCTGCATGCCGCATTCGTAAGGATCCCCTTTGCCGACCACGCGGCGTTGGCGGCCGACGAGTTCGCTCAGCAGAATATTGCCCACAGCGAAGGCGGCGACCAGCCCAATCAAGAGCAGGATGGGGGCGTAGTCCTGAAGCATGGTGTCGATGGGACCGGGGCCTGGAGTCGGTGGCTGGTCCGGGCTGATTAGGGGTTGCTGATGGGGCCCGCTGGTTGGCGCAGAGGGGAGCCCGAGGGGCAGCGTTGCAGGGAAACCAGGACCGTCTGACGGTGCAGGCTTTGGGCGGATAGGCAGATATTGCGCGCAGAGTCTACTCATCAGGCGCGGCTGGGCAACGGGTGGATGGGCCTAGTCTTGGATTCCTTGGATTGAGGGCTTCTCATCGACTTTTGCGGGGGTGCTCAAACTCCCTGAGGCCGGTAGATGAGCCCGGAAAAAAGTGCCAATACTGCCATGTGATTCAGGCTGCTACCTCCCCCTGAGTGTGCACCAGCGCACATGTGCCATTGTGAAGCAGCTTTGGGGGCCCTGAAGCTGCCCCAGGGTTCTTGGGGCAGGAAATCGGATTCGAAGACCCTAGATTTACAGAGTATTTGGTAGCGCTGGCGGATCTCGGTCGTATTCACCATGAGCCCGGGCATCGGACCTCTCACCCGACAGTTCCCACGTCCAGGCGTCATCCTGAGGGGAGACGGAAGAAGAGAAGAAAAGCCACCCGATTCGCAGGGGATCGCGGAGCGAGTGGCGAAGGAGGCGGCGGCGCCCCTCGGCAAGAACTTGCTGAGGGGCGTCGCCCTTTTTTCTGGATTGGCCTCTGTGCTGAGGAACTCAGCGTTCAAAAGTGCGTTCGATGAAGGTCACCGGCTTCACCATGCCGGGAGCCTTGTGTGTGCCCGTGACCCGCAATTCAGTGGCGCCAAGTCCTTCAAGGGCCAGTTCAAAGTCCGCTTCCACTGGTAGGTGAGAGCGATGGCTGAAGGTGTGGCTCAGGCGTGAGAGACGTTGCCCTCTGGCGTTGTAGAGGGAGAGGCGTAGAGTCAATTCGCGCCCGATCAGGCCTGGTACCCGATGTCCAGTCAGGTTGGTCACGGTGAGCAGCGCGCCGGCGTTGGTGAACTTCCCCGCCAAGTTCATAGCCTCTCGCAAGAAGGCCGGATCCCTGGAGGTCTCCAGGCGGTGGCTGCGGCCCGAGCGGACCATGCCGGGCTTGCCGCTGAGTTCGTCGTTTGCCCAGTCCCGTTTGATCGCGGGCATGTGACAACCCACGCAGGAATCACCGAGCTCTGCCTGGTCAGAAGCCTCGAAATCCTTCGCTACGCCTAGAACAGGGCCAATGTTCACATTGTGGCAGGTTATGCAGAGGGCGTTGGATACCTCGTGGTTGAAGATCTCACGAGCTTCGCTCGGGTGCCCCTCATTGGCATGCCCTTCGGGCCCAAGCATGGTCTTGCCGTCCTCTGCTAGATGGCATGTGGTGCAGGTGACACCCAGGTGCGGATCGTCTTTGCGGGTGGCGGGGATCTTGGTGGGTGGCTTGCCCAGAAGAGGCACGGGTGCGTGGCAACCGGTACAGCCGCGCTTGCGACGGATTTTTTTCAGAGCCTGATTGTAGTGCGGATCGATCCAAGCAGTCGCATGGGTCGAATGACGCCACTCTTCGGTGATGGTCTTGTGGCAGCCTGCGCAGGAGAGCCCGCTGAGGTCTTCGAGCCGTGTGGGTCGCCCGTCTGAGATCAGCCGCGCCAGCCAGGAAGCGTGGGGATCGCCGCGGGATGCTTCTGGGAGAGCAGGGTCCTGAGGTGCGGCATCCGGGTCAAGGGAGTCTCCGGGAGTCTGAGCCTCGATGAAAGCTGGGCCCAGGAGTACGGCGCCCATCAACAGGGGCAACAAGCGAAGACCAACCATGGTCTCATCCTGCCGGTTGCCTGCCCCTGGGGACAAGTCCCGTGGTCCTTGACTATTTGTCGAACACGTTGGTTTCGCTCGGACTGATGCGCTCTTCCACCGACTCGATGGTCAGGTCCAGGTTGGACAGATCGAGGTCCGCCAGGGGCGAGGGGCTCTCTTCCTTGGTCGGGGCCTGGCTTGAGTCCTGCTCGGCAGTCTGTTCTTCGGTCTGTTCGTTCTTGTTGGTATTAGGCATGTTGGGTGAGGGGTCGGGGATTGGTTCGGGCTTCTGGCAGGGTCGTGCAATTCACAGTGAGCAGGCCGCCGCGGTGGAGGTCACGGGCGAAGGAGACGATCTTTTCATACGTGCGTCCGGTGTCCGGGGCGTCCGGGCTGAGTGTGTCGAGCAGGGCTTCGAGGCTACCAGCCTGCCCGAGGGCCTCGATCAGCTTGCGGGCATCCGGGGAGATTTCCAGGAACTCGTGGTTGAGAGGGTCGTAGGCCAGCACCGATTGGCCGCGGGGTACTCCGCCCAGTTGGGCGCGGGCCTCTTCCTCTGCATCCGTCACAAAGCGGCCCGTCAGGAAGTCTGGCCGGGCAGCCCGGGCCAGGGGATGGCCCAGGGTTTGGATCACGCTGGTGTACGAGAAGGGCAGGTCTCGCAGGCCCAGGCCAGTGGTGGGGGTGAGGCTGGGATGTGCGTCCCGGGCCTGCAGTTTCTGCTTGCGCTGGGCGCAAAGTTCGACGAACTCGTCAGGCCTCAGGCCCCGGGCCAGTTGCAGGAAGTAGTGGGACTTCTGCATGAAGTAGAAGATGTTGTCCCCCTTGAAGAGGGGCAAGGACTCGCGCAAGCCAGTCATCATCTCCTCGAACATCTCTGCGGCTTCCTGCTGTGTCATGCCGCTGGACGCTTCGTAGTCATGATAGAGCTGCAGGTCCGCTTCTTCGTCGCTGAGAATCTTGATGCCGAACTGATCGGGCTGGTGGTAGACCTCGGCCACCTCGTCGATATGAAAAGTCTGCAGGCTGACTTCGCGTACCGCGGGGGCGTTCTCCTGGATGAAGGCCAAGGTTGCTCTGGCCTCTTCGCGGGTTTCGGAAGGGAAGCCGACCATGGCGTACCAGGTGACGCTGATTCCCGCCTTGTTGCAGTTCTCCGCCACTTGGGCGGTGGCCTTGAGGGACTGGCCTTTCTTCATCAGTTTGAGTAGCCGCGGCGTGGCGGTCTCATAGCCGAAGAGCAACTTGCGGCAGCCTGATGCGTACAAGCGTTGGGCACCTTGCTCGTCATAGGCCTTGGGTTCGACCCGCGCATCACTCCACCAGGTAATGCCCGCGTTGCTCTCGATCAGAGCTTCGGGCAAGTCACGGATCATTCCCGGAGGCATGCAGTCGGTAATGAAGTTGAAGTGCGTTGAGTCATAGTGGTCGCGCAACTCGGCCACATGCTTGGCGATTGTTGAGGCATTGCGTGTGCGATAACCGGGACCGATTACCGTGGGCAGCGTGCAGAAGGTGCACTCTCCGTAGTAGCAGCCCCGGTTGATGTCATAGGGAATGACGGTTTCCGGGGAGAAATACAGTTCGAAGGGCAGGCCTCGGAAGTCGGGAACGGGTGCTTCATCGAGTTTGACAGGGTGGGCGGGTCCGTTGTTCCGAACCTGGAGTTCTTCACGGCGGTCAAACCAGGTCAGGCCGCCGATCTCGCTCAAATCGACGGTTTCCCCCTCTGTTGCGGCTTTGAGCACATTGCAGAGGGCCAGCAGGGGCGCCTCTCCTTCGTGGAATATGATCGAGTCCAGGCAGACGTGCATGCCCGGTGCCTGGGTCAGTTTGTGGCCGATGTAGGCCAGGAATCCCCCCCCCGCAGTCACATGACAATTGGGCAGGGCCTCTTTGACCATGCGACCCAGGGTCAGGGCAGGAATCAACTGACTGCCATAGATCACCGACAAGCCCAGTACCCGGGGTTGGCGCTCTATCAGGCCGGGCAGCACTTCCTCGGAGAAGAACTTGATGAAAGGGTTTTCTTGTGCATCGAGGGTTGCAGCCAGGATCTCCTTGGAGCGGTCGTTGGCATAGCGCATGGTGAAGTTGTGGGGCGTCAACTCACTGGGGTGGTGCGCTGCGGACACAACTCGCAGACCGTGGTAGAGGGCTCGAACAGCTGGAATGTACTTTTCTGGATCAAAGCAATCCGGTCCGCGCAGGACTTCTTTGGCCTGGTCGATGGTGTCGATCAGGGCTTGGGCGCTGACCTCTGTTTCGACTGCCGCGCGCCAGGCACGCATGTTCTCAAAATTCAGCTCGGGAGTCCCATGCGTTTCATGTCGTTCGGTCTCCAAACATGCCGCCGCCCGGTGGCGCGCGTAGTCCAGATAATCCGCTGAGAGGAAGTGGTCGTAGGCTTCCACAGAAAGGTCACGCAGCTCCACATCCCGGTGGCCGCCCTGGTGCAACCATGCTTTGAGGCAGGGCAGGGCCAGATAGGGTTGAGTGAAATGGCCCTGTGGGGGAAAGGCCAGCGTGATGGGGAAGGCTTCAGTTGATGTCATGATTGATTGGTTGTGACGAGACCCGCTTCGGCGAGTTGTTGGATCGTTTGTTGGAGGCCGGGGTGGTTGCTCTCCAACTCGCTGGTGGTCTGGATTCCGGTCAGGGTCTCAAGTACCCGAGCGATGTCCTCCGTGATTTTCAAGGTGCGCGTACAGGCCAGAGCTCCTGGGGAGCGTTGCACCAGCATGTGGGTGGGGTCTGCCTCGGGTCGCAGGCAATTTGGTCCCAGGTTGGGGAGGTCGTGGTTGACCCTCAGAATCTCTCCCACGGGGATCGGGCGGCTGTCAGGGTGGCAGGCCCCGGGAGCGGAGTGAAGTGGCTCCTGTGCCTGACGAATCTGGGCTTCTTCCCAGGCCAGAACATCGTCCAGCAAGGGGTCGGCCTGGGAACGCACAAAACCTGCAAAAGACCTCCCAGCGGCCCTCCAGGCCCTAAATAGAGCCAAACTGTCCAGGCCCAGGTGCGGCCGCAAGAGGGCGAAGGTGCGCGCATGGCGCTGCAGCAGAAGAGGCAGTTTCCTGGCGATCTTGGCCAGCTCTTTCAAGTGCTCTTCGGAGTGGGGAAGTTGGTGCCAGGTAGAGAAGACGTCCGGATGCGCCTCGATCAGAATTTGTTCCGCGGGACTGTCGCCCGCGCCAAGAGCCATGTCCGGAGGGATGCCTTCCACTCGCTGGGTCCTGCCTTGGAATTTCACTCCCAACTCGCATCCAGGTTGGGGATTGACTAGATGAAAGGAAAGGTTGACCCCCGCGCGTAAGGCTGCATCAGAGGCCATGTCCAAGCTAAGGGCCAGAGCCGCTGAGTCCTCTCCGGGCAGCCCCAGAATAAAGGAGAGAATAGGAGTGATCTTCGCTGTGGCGCAGTCGTCCAGAACCCCCAGGGGATCCAGGTCTTCTGAGGTGTTCTTGTTGTTTGCCCGCCGCACCTGATGGTCGGCTGACTCGATGCCCAGCAGCACCCGGTAGCAGCCAGCCTGGGCCATGGCTTGCAGGAGTTGCAGGTCCAGGTGATCCACCCGCGCCCGGCACTCCCAGGGAGTGCCGTTCCCCCGTTTCTTCATTTCCTCGCAGAAGGCCAGTGCGTGCTTGCGGTCCGCTCCAAACAGGTCGTGGCACAGGTAGGCCTGACGAGCACCCGCCAGAGATGTGGCTTGCAGGACCTCGTCCACCAATTGTTCCGGGGGCAGGCAACGGGAGTGGCGTTTCCAATAGCGGCCGATGCTGCAGAAGGAGCAGTCGTAGGAGCAGCCGCGTCCGGAGTCGATGGGTACCAGGCCCTCGTCTTCACCGCTGATTTCCTTGTAGGAGAGGAGCGGCGCGACCAGATGCCAGGCTGGAGGGGGCACCTCGTTCAAGTCCCCGATCAAGGGTTGATCCGCTTCGACAATCACTTGGCCATCCAGATCGCGTCGTGTTATGCCCGCCACACCCACCAGATCGCGGCCCTCTGCCATGCGCCGCAGCATGTTTGGAAGAGTCTGTTCTCCCTCCCCGCGCACCACCACATCGATGGCCTTGAATCGCTCCAGGAGTGCCACATCGATTGCGCTGGCCCCAGGTCCTCCCAGGACGATGGGCGTTGTGGGTTCCAGGGCGCGGAAGTGTTGGGCGATGAGCAGGGCGGCAGGCAGAGTGGCACCCATGACCGAGAGCCCCAACATGTCGATTGGGCCTTGGGCGGCCAAGAATTCGGCAGCCTTCTGAAAGATGTGGTCGCCGGAGCCCAAGGATCCTTCTGCCTGTCGGAAGGCCAGGTCTTCCAGCAGGGTCTCGTGTCCCGCTGCTTCGAGGGCACCGCCCAGGCGCAACAAGCCCGGTGGGGGCATTGAGTAGCCGAAGGTGTCGGCATGGGGGGCTGAGGCAATCAGGACGCGCATGGCCGCATGTTCCGTTCTTGCTGGCTTCAAGTCCATACCCGTCTGCGCGCGGTTTCCCCGGTAGTATGTTGGCGTGTCAAGATCCTGCTTCGACTCCTGCCAAGAAGAGTGCCCGTGAGGCGCTGGTCTCTGGCCTTCGCGGCCGTTCTGCTTGCCCTGTTGCACGGGGCGAGTTACTGGAACGCGGGTCCCTTGGACGATGACTTCATTTGTCAGGTCTTTGGGCGCAGCCTGCTCGAGGGCCGCGGATTTTCCTGGTGGGGTGCCGAACAGGTTGAGGGATTCACCGTGCCCCTCTGGGTCGGTCTGCAGGCCCTGGGCCAAGGCCTTGGGTTCTGGGCGCCGGATGTGAGCCGCGTGCTTGGTGTCCTGGGGGCGGGCCTTGCAGTTTGGGCCCTGGGTAGGGCCTGGGGTGCGCGCACGGGGTCCCGTAGCGGCGGACCCGCCTGGATACTGGCTGCGGCGCCGGCTTTTGCCTTTCATGCCTGTGCGGGGTTGGGGACGAGTCTGCTCAGCGCGTTGATCGCCCTCTGGCTGATGGCCTTGGTGACGGCGGAGGAAGGAGATGAAGCGCATCGGTGCCATGCCCAACGATTGGCGGGGGTCTGGCTGGGGCTCGCGTGTCTCTTGCGCCAGGAGTGCGCCCTGCTCTGGCTGGTTTGGATGGTGGTGGCCCCACGCGAAGAAGCTGAGCGCAGAGGCCTTGTCCGGTGGCTGCCCAAGGGTGCCGCAATACCGTTCTTGGCGCTCGTCAGCTGGAGCGCATTGCGCTGGTTCCTATTTGGCCGTTTGCTTCCCATTTCCTACTCAGTCAAGGCTCTACCCATGGCCGTGGATCTGACCTATGGTCTCGACTACTTGCTCGGCGACCTGGCCTTGCTTGGGTCCGGATTGTTAGCGCTGGCTGCAGTGCTGCTTGTTCTGGGCACAAGCGCCCGGCCGGTGGACCGGGTGATCGGTTGGGGGTTCTTGGTGTACGCCCTGTATGTGGTTGTGGTGGGGGGAGATTTCATTGCCTGGTCCCGTTTCTTCGTGCCGGCGGTTCCACTCGGTCTGTGGTCTGCCGCTGTGCTCGTTCAACGCTGGCAGATCAAGCCGCTTGCGTTGGGGCTCTTGTGTGTGGTGTTGCAGTGGCCCGCTGCCCTGCCCGATCAGGACCTGCGCAGCCGCGGCGCGCGCTTCCTTGATCATCAGGTATTTGAGGAACGCTGGAGCTTGATAGGCCGCTGGGCTGGGGAACACGCGCCCGAGGGAACACGCCTTGGGACCTCTCCCATCGGCGCCATCGCCTGGTATTCCGGGATCGAGGTGCTGGATCTGCTGGGCCTAGTACATGGCCATTCTCTGGGTCTGGAGCCCGATCTGGAGCGGGTCAAGGTCAAAGGGCACCATCGCAGCGCAACAAATTGGATGCTTGAAGAGCGTCCTCACTGGATCCTGTTGGGCAATGGCATGCGGGTCGACGGGCGTCTGGAAATCAACCCCTGGGAGGTGGATCTATACCAGAGTGCCAAGTTTCAAGATGACTACCGACGCATTGAGATCGATCTGGGCCAGGGCCCGCCTTTGGATCTTTTTGTGCGTCGAGACCTGCCCGATCCCGGGAGAGTTCGCTGATGGTCAAGATTGGTTTGATCGCCGACATACAGTATGCGGACCGGGAGGACAAGGGCTTCTGCCTGTTCCGTTCCTCCCTGGATCGGTTGGGACAATTGGTCGGGTTGTTCAACGACGAGGGAGTGGACTTGGTCGTGCAGTTGGGAGATCTGGTGGACGGCAACGGTTCCGATGAGGAAGGGCTTGAGCGCACTCGGCGAGAGCTGGACCAGGTGCTTGCTGTGCTTGCTGACTTGGACGCTCCCAGCGAGCATGTGATCGGCAACCATTGTCTCTCCCTGCCCCGTGCTGAACTGCTTGAACGCTTGGGTTTGCAGCAGGCACGGCGTGCGATCGAGGTCAAGGGTCAGCGCATTCTGTTGCTCGATTCTCTGGCGGTCTCGCTCTTCGACAAGGACTTGGATCCAAGCGCCCTGGCCGAAGCCCAGGCTGCCCTAGCTCGTCAACCAGATCCTGATGCGCCCTGGGCGGTGGATTGGAATGGAGCCCTGGGGGAGCGTCAGCGCGAGTGGCTCAAGCAGGAACTTGCCCGGCCAATCCCCGCAAGCCTCCTACTCTGTCATCATCCGATTTATCCACTGGCTGCTCGCGCGCAATTCCTGGCCTGGGATCATCAGGAGGTGCTCCAGCTTCTGGATGTGGCGGGATCTCAGCCTGTGACCTGGGCTTCGGGCCACGATCACCGGGGTGGTCGTGCGGCTGATGGGGCGAATCTGTACCTGACCCTGCCTGGCTTGGTGGGAGCGAAGCAGGTCTGTGGTCTTGAGCGCATTGAACGGGGCGCGCTTGAGTTGTTTGTGCCCCAACATTGAGATGGATAGGCCCTGTCGGATTGAGGCAGCGCTCCCGGATTCCTAGGCTGGTCGTGATGCGCGCCCCGTTTCCCCTGCTGGCCCTGGTGATCTGTCTGCCCTTGGGCGGTTGCGATCAGTCCGAAGGTGAGGGGATCACGCGCATCGCTCTTGTGACCATCGATGGGCTGGCCCATCCACGTCATGGCGGCCTCGGGCCGTTCGAGGACTGGTCTCAGGGTGGTCTGCGTTTTTCCCGCGTCAACGCCGCCTCCAATTGGGCGGTGCCATCGCTGGCGACCCTGCTGACCGGTCGCAACGGGCGTGATCATGGGCTCACTGACTTGGAGGGTGCACGCTGCTCGCAAGACCTGGTCACACTGGCGGAGGTCATGAGCGCGGCGAATTGGACCTGCCGGGCCGTGCTCTCGGATCGATTCTTGAGCGAGCCCCGGGGATTGGATCAGGGCTTTGAGACCTGGTCGTTGGTCGCTGGCGAGTCGAGCCTGATTGCCAGTCAGGCGGCTCTCGACTCGGGTCTTGCTCAACTGCGGGCGGCACAGGGCCCCTGCTTCATCTGGTTGCACCTGAGTGGACCCCGCCCGCCCTACGGAGCACCGGATTCCTGGTCCGCTGATTGCGCCTTGCAGCCAGGTCAGTCCCTTGAGCGGATGTTGAAACTTGTCCGGGACGCTGATCACGAATTGCGCAACGACCTGATCGCTCTGCATCTGCACGACCAGGCCCTGCTCTTGGAGTCATTGGGCGTCTGGCTTGATCAGATAGACAAGGAGACTTTGGTGGTCTTGGTGGGCACCAACGGTTTTGAACTGGGCGAGCAGGGCCGCCTGGGCAGTGGGACTTCCATGGGCGAAGAGGCTTTGGCCGTGCCATTCTTGTTGCTCGGACCGGGGTTGCCTGTGGGGCAGGTGCAACGCCGGGTAGGGCATGTGGACCTGATGCCCACCTTGCTCGATCTTTCCCGTTTGCGCGGGCCGCACGATCTCGGCGGCATTTCCATCCTGCCTGGTCGCGAGGCGCCCTGGCGACCCCTCTTCAGTTCCACCAGTCGCGCTCATCCTCGCGATGTGGTCTATGAGGAGGGACTGAAACTATTGCGTGATGGGGAGACGGGCGGAGTGTCCTTGTACGACTTGGATCGGGACCCGGACGAACGCATGATCCACGGATCACGCCTCGGTTCAGACCGCACGAGACTGCGGCAGGTGCTGCTCGATCACCTGGAGTTGCCATGAATGCACGGCCGAACAGGGCATTCTCGGGCTTGTTCCTGGTTCTGCTCCTGGCCTGCGGTGACAGCCACCAGGAACAGTCTTCGCGACCCAACGTGCTGGTGATCTACTGCGATGACCTTCGCTTCGATGGTGCCGCAGCCCTGGGCTCGTCTTTCCTGCCCACACCAGGCATCGACAGGCTTGCCGGCGAAGGAGTGACCTTCGAGCGCAGCTACACAACCACCAGCCGCTGTTGTCCCTCGCGCGCGACCTTCTTGACGGGTGTGCGTGCCTCCACACACGGGGTTTGGGTCAACCGCCCCAGCGTGGACTGGCAGACCGGCCGGCCCCTGTTGTCCGAAGTCCTGCAAAAAGGGGGCTACCGCACCGCCTGGGTTGGCAAGTGGCATCTTCCCAATCCCGGGGCGCTGCCCGTGCGCGGTTTTGACCACTTCGCTTCCTATGAGGGTCCTGGGAGTCACTTTGACCAGACCTTTGTGGTGGATGGCCAGTCGCGCAGGACGGGCGGTTTTCAGGCGGATGTGATCAACGATCTGGCCCTGGAATTTATTGACGGGGAAGCAGCTGTTGAAAGCCAGCCCTGGTTCTTGGTCCTTGGCCACAAGGCACCGCATGTGCCTCTCACCCCGGCACCGGAATTTGTGGACGCCCTTGAGGACATTGACCTGCCCCTGCCTGTGAGCATGGACGATCCTTTGAGCAGTCTGCCCGCGCGTTATCAGAGTTCGCGAGTGGGGGAGGGCGGCCGTCATGGGATCGCGGAGCGCGATGAGTGGTACCAGGAGGTGCGCGCCTATTGGGAACTGGTGCTCAGTCTGGACGCCAGCATCGGGCGCCTGCTTGAGAGCTTGGAGGCTCGGCATCTGTTGCAAGACACCCTGGTGATCTTGACCTCGGACAATGGACAGCTGCTTGGAGAACATGGTCTGCAGCAAAAGGGTCTCGGGTATGAGCCCTCGATTCGTGTGCCCTTGATCCTGCGGGATGGCCCCTGGGGGCATCGCGGGGTGCGCACGGGGCTGGTGACCAATCTCGACCTGGCACCGACCATTTTGGAGCGCGTGGGCCTGCCGGTTCCAGCAGAGTTTGAAGGACGCAGCTTTGTGGATCAAATACGCGACCCCGAGGCTCGAGGTCAGGAACGTTTCTTGTATCAGGCCCCAGCTTTTGGGGGGGATACGGGAGTCGTGGAACGAGGAGTGATTGAGGCGGAGTGGAAGTACCTTGTGTTTGAAGCGCCGGGCATTCGACAGGAGGCTCTTTTTCACCTGGTCAGCGATCCTGATGAGAGACGGGATCTGGCGCAGGATCCAGCCCATCAATTGGTGCGCGACCGCCTCGCAACCTGGTTGGTTGCGGAACGGTCGCGGATTGCGAAGCGATAAGGGCTACTTCACCTGTTGGACTTGGACGCCCTCGCGGGACTTGTTCAATTCCGTCTGCCAACTACGGTCTCGGGTGGCGTTTTGAGCGCTGTTCAATCGGAATACGTTATCGAAGTACGCGCCTGAGCTCTCCTGTTGCAAGTCGAACTGCTCGTGGTCTTGAATCTGCGGTTCTCCAAGGGCGATCGCTCCTCGGTGGAAGGCATATTGATCGTCTCCCAACTTGGCCACTACTGTGGCGCTGCCCACAACCGTATCGGCTACGAACAACCCCCGTGGGTCTGTGACGCCTCGAGTGAAGCTCTCGTTCGAACTGCCAATCACTCGCACATCCACGTCACGCATATAGGTGCCATCGGTGGCATCGAAGGCTTGCACCCGGACTCGCCCAGAACCGGACTCTTCTGTAATTTCCAACTCCAGATCACTGATCAGCATCAGCCCCGAAGTGAATAGTTCGTCGCCACGGGCGATGATCAAATAGGCGCCGGGCTCGGTCAAGTCCATTGTTATGGGAGTCTTGGATTCCCGCCGGTCTTCTGATTCCTCAAGGGAAATCTCCGACTGAAGAGTGGGGGAAATTCCAGAGAGGTTGACTCGGGTGATCTCGGAAAGGTTCTTCTCTCTCAGGTAGAGAGTCAGGAGGTCAACCTTGTAGACCAACATCTCTACTTCCTTGAGGCCTTTGTGACGCAACTCCAACTCGGTGGCTGCGCCGGGTCGAACCGTGGTGACTTCGTCCAAGGCAATTGTCTTTTCACGGAAGTCACTGAGCGCCTCGCGGGCATCGGCGAAGAGTTCCTTGACGCGCTCGTAGTACTCGCTCGCTTCTGTCAACTCGCGCCGAGCGTGGTGGATCTGCCCTAGAATGTAGAGGGCCAGATCCCGGTTCTCGCTGGGGTGGATACGTCCATCTTCCACGTACTCTGCCGCAGCGACCCGTCGCAGGGCCTGCAAGGCTTCTTCTTCCTTGCCGAGCCACCAGTTGGCGACCGCCTGGCTATAGATGAAAGCGTCCTTGTGACGTGGCGATGTAAAGAGCGTTGCAAAGGTACCCGACAGATCTGCGGTGCCCATGTAATCGTTTACGCCCAGGCGCGCGCTGACCAGAGCCAGGGCCGCGTCGGCGGCCTGGGGGTCGGTAGGGTGCAGGGCCAGATAGCGATTCAAGTGCCGGGAACCCGCCAGCACGAGTCCTCCTCGGCGCCAGTCCTTGCGCACCAGGCTCTTGTCCAGATGTGCCGTCTGCGCCTTGGCGAGCAATTTGTCCGTCAGAGTCAGGTGAGCTGTCTTGACCGCTGAGAAGTCAGGGTAGGCCAACCAGAGTTCTTGCAGCAATTCCATGGCGCTGGCGAATTCACCCAGCTCTTCCAAGGCGCCTGCCACTTTGGTGTCACGACCAAAGGTCTCCAGCAGGGTAGCGCGGAAGATGAGCATTGCGCGTTCGTGTTCGTTCAGTGTGCGATACGCCTCGCCAATGGCTACCACCTCGTCGAACGGAATCGTGATGCTGGGGTCCTTCTCCTTGATCACTTCGAAGTACTCCACGATTGGTTCCGGATCCTTGCGCTTGACCGCCAGTTGCAATAGTCGGTGGGCGGTTTGTACCAGGGGTTTTTCCCGCAAGAAGGGCTCGAACTCCAGATACAGGTTGGTCAACGCATTGTGGGCGCCTTCATGGTTGATGGGGCTCTCATCGAATTGGCGTAGGCCTCGGCTGTAGAGTTCATCGGGCGTGGCGCGATAGGTGTTTTCCACCTGGTCCAGATCATTCTTGATTTCAAAGTCCCGCGCCTGGCCAACCACCATGGCGCCGGGATTGTTTTCGCTGCGCAGGGTCGGCGGCAGCAGTTTGAACGCTCCGGCGATGCGCGCGCGGAATTCAAACTCGATACTGCCACTGGTGGAGTGCGGATCGATTGAGACCAGAACCGCGTCTGGCCGCACGCGTGCCTCACCAATGCCACCTTTGACCGACGCAGCGATCACTTCGGCTCCCGCCGGGGTTGGCACACGCATGATCAGGTGTCCGTCAGCCGAACGACGGGCATCGCGCCACCATCGGATGCGCACGTTGGCGCTTTGACCCCTGGCCAGTTGTCCGACCTCGTTGATCCACTGTTCCTGGAAGTCGCGCAGGATGCTGAAGCCCGTAGGCAGCGCTTTGCCGTTCAGCCGCGGCGCTGCGGGCATGAACCTTTCCTCGGCTATTACCAGATCGCGATGGTCGTCCATTGTGGCGGAGAGGTCTCGGGTAAAGCCCTCCAGAACCGCAGCCCAATGAGGCTTGCCTCGGCCTTCCACCGTCATATCGATGCTGACCCTGCGGTCGGCTACATTTTCAAGATCTACAATCAGAATCTGGGCGGGATCTCCACCGCGCAGTTCGACAGTTTGTTCTGCCTGTCCTGCGATTCGAATCTTGATACGCATGGTCTCGCCCATGGCCAGAGCGCTGCGGTCCTTGTCCAACAAGCAACCCAGAACCAACCCACGTGCCTTGCCGAAGGGACGTTGGCCGAGCATCCATTGGTTTCCTGCGTCGATCAGACTCGAATCTGGCTGAGCGGCCTTGAGGGCCAGCACAGCCAGAGCGGTTTGCTCCAACTTGTTCAGGTTGGTGGGGGAGTTACCTTTCACGCTCCAGGAAGCATGCCCGGTGCTTTCGGTTGCTACCTGTACCTCGATCAGGCTGCAGAGGTCAGCCGCCATGGGCAGGGAACCGTGAGCGGAGAGGGCCAGGGAAGTGTGTACCAGGGCAGCAGGGGAGAGTCTCGCGCGCTCGCGATACAGTCGGTTGAGAGCAGCAAAGTCCGCCTTGCCTGCGGCAGCCAGAGCATGTTGCAGGAGCGCCTTGGTCTCCCCGTCCTGCTGGGAGGCCTGACGATGGGCGTTGGTCAAATACTTGAGTCCCAGATCCATGGTCTGGTCCAAGACCGAGATCCCAATCTGACGCGCCTCGGCCAGGGCCCAGACGCAGCGTGCGCTCTGGACGGGATCGTTGATCCGGCGGAAAACAGTGCGCCAACTCCCATCCTTGTCCTGGGCAGAAGTCAGGGCTGCCACCAGACCGATTGCGCGGTCTCGTAGTTCGGTCAAGTCTGTGGGTCCAGCTGTTCCGGTCTGTTCCAGGGCATGAAGCACCCAGGTAACCCCTAACAACTCGCTGGCAATGTACCCGGGTGTGCTCGCGTCTTGGTACACAGCGCAACGCCAGATCGGACCGCGGTCGAGAGCCTCGTCAATCAGGAGGCGATCGATCCCTGCGCCGATTTCCAGTTGCAGTGTGCGTGCGCCGTACTTGCGGCCGCTGGGCAACTCGAGGAAAGTGGTTGTGTTCTCATCGAGTACGCCACCGACGCTGGTGGTGAAGGCCAAACCATAGGGACGCACCAAAGCGTTTTTGGTGATTCCTTCGGGGTTCTCATCGGTGTTCGCAAGGTTGGCTGAGACCTTGAGCGCAAGGGCTCCCTCTGGCAGGGGATCAAAGAGACCGAACTCGACCTCGGTCACCGCTGCGCTCTTGGGCAGAGTCACGGTGCTCGTTCGACTGAAGGTCCCTTCGCTGGTTTCTACGGTCATGGTCAGTCTGCATTCCGTGTCAAGACCAACCAGATCATGGATGCGCACGGAGGGATTGGGTGCGTCTCCTTCCACCAACTCGCCGGGGAAGAGCAGTTCCAACTGGAATTCAGCTCGGCTGGTGAGTTTGCCCTTGGCGCCGCCCACCAGGGTGCCGGCGGTCACGCCCCGGGCGATCAACTCCCAGCGCGTGGAGCGCTCGGGCATCTTGAAGCGCACTTGGGCACGACCTTCTCGGTCGCTGATAACGGAGGGTGACCAGAAGAGCGTGTCTCCCTCGTTTTCAGCCTTGGCCTGTCGGGCCCTGCCTCCCGCAGATAGCGATTTGCTACGTCCTCCGAAGCGTCCGCCGTACTTCCCTCCGGCACCGCCGCCTATGCCGATGACGTCGTTGAACGTCATGGCATCAAAGTCCTCTTCAACAGAGGATTCTGACTCGGGCGATCGCGCTCTCTCGTTCATACTGCGCCTCTTTCGCTTGTCGCTCAGGGTTTGAGTGCCGCTCTGTGGTTCTATTGCCGAATCCAATCCGCGTACATACCCAAGGGCATCGAGGGAATCGAATAGGCGGCCTTGGTCTTCTTGCCATTGACCCAGGGCCTGGCGCCTGGTTTCTTCCCGCAGTATCTCGCTTGCTATGGTCTGGGTGCGGCCGCGGTAGCTGAAGGCGCAAGAACTGGTGGTCTTGAGGCCCGCATGTCGATGGGCTGCGGCTTGGAAGGTACGCTGCAGGTCTGGGGTTCGGTCGGGGAAGAGTTGCAAGAGTGCAGCGTCCACCACCGCCAGGGACACCTCTGCTTGGGCCGGGTTGCCCAGTTGGTCAGTGACGAGAATCCCGATCACAGCCTCTTCGCCCGGGGCGACAACATCCTTGGCCGGTGTCAAGCTGATGTTCAGCTTGCGGTCGATGTTGAGTTCCACATGGGCTTCGTGCAATTCACCCTGCTCCATCATGCAGATCGCGACTTGCACATTGGGGAAGTGGGCATCACTGGTTTCGAACTTCAGTTCACTCTTCTCTTCGTTGAAGCGCACCAGGCGATGCTCCAGGATCGTCTCTCCTTCAAAAGTCACCAAAGCCAGGTTCTTGGGGGTGCGATTGATCACCTTCAGGGCAACATTGTCCCCCTGGTTGAACTTGGTTTGATCGGTCAGGATGCGCAGACGTACTGGGTCGTTGTCTCCGGAGGCATAGAAATTTTCCTCGTCGCTGATGGGGTTGCCAAAGCGATCAGTGGCCAGGGCGCGTATGGTGTAGCTTCCGCCGCGCTCGGGATCGAGGACCCATGAGCCGAGTCCCTTGGGGTCAGTGGTCAGGGTGATTTCGGCGCTGGTTTCTTCTGCGGAGGTCCAGAGAGGGGAGCCTTTCGGAGCTTGCCAAAGCGCCAAGAGGTGTACTTCTGTTTCCACGGGATCCCCAGCGGGATCTGTGGCCTTGATTCCTATGGTCACCGGTTCGCCGGCGAGGCGAGTGTGCTGGGGTACCTCCAGCTCAAGGCGGAAAGCGCGGATTGCAAGATAGACTGCGCTGCTTGCGTCGACTCCTTCGCTTGGGATGCTGGCCGCAAAAGTCAGCTGTCCCTCGTTGGCGTGATCACGGGTCGAGTAAGTGACTTTGGCCTCGCCCTCCTGATCAGTTCGTGCGCGATGCTCCCGTCCGTCAGGTAGGCGGAAGACTACTTCCCGCCCGGCAACAGGCTGGCCGTAGTACCAGTTTGCCTGTGCCGTCAAGGTGACATTGTCGCCCCGGTAGACCACTGTCCGGTCTGCCTTGACCAACAACTCGACTTTGCGCAGTTCAAACCGCGCGACTTCGAATCTGGTTTGGAAGGGCATGCCTTTGCGTGTGGTTCCGCGCAGCATCCAGTTTCCCAAGCTTGCACCCTGGGGGAGTGCAAAAGCACCGGCGATGGTGCCGAAGGGGCCGAGGGGCAGATCGGCACGGCGCATGCGTCGACCGGCGGGATCGATCATCTCCACGCGCACTTCTTCCCCTTCATTGAATGTGTAACTGCCGTCGTCGACATCACGCACGATGGCTCTCCAGTTGACCGTTTCACCCACCCGATAACCTCCGCGATCCGTGAAGAGCACCATGCGTGGAGTCAGGCCAGCTGACAATCGCAAGCCCTGTAGACTCAACCCGTCCGAAGCTACATGCCCAGCTCTTGCGGCGAACATCTGTACTTCACCGGTGGTTTGCAGTTCATCGAGGGCTACACGCGCTGTACCGTCCGGACCGGTTCTGAGTTCGCGAAGCAGGGCGGCACCGCCCTCTCCCTGGCCGGGCAGGGCCAATAGAACCTTGACTCCCGAGGCGGCTTTGTCTGTCAGCATGTCTTGAGCGAAGACAAAGGCTTCCCGACGAGAGCTCTTGACCAGTACCTCGATGTCGCTGCGGATCAAGAGGGTGGCCGCGCGCTGGTCGCCGGATTGCACCACGATGGCCCAGACTCCCGGCCCCTGCACATCGATTTCGATTTCCTGGGTCAGGGGTGCGAATTGCTTGTAGTCCTTGAGCTTGAGTTCGAAGGACTCATCTGGAGCGATCAGATCCAGGTCCAGGTCCTCGATGCGTTGGTGGCTGAGGTGTTTGCGAAAGTATGCTTCCAGGTCGAGGGCGTGCACATGCACTTTGAGTTCTTCCAAGTTGCGCGTGCGCACCTTGACCCGTGCGGTCTCATTACTGCGCCAGGTGCGCTCGGTCTCCAAGTTCAGGCGCGGACTGGTCATGGCTGCAAGTCGAGCCTGGGCGCGCCCGGCGTACGACCCAAAGTTGCAAGCGCGATAGGCCTCCACCGCCGCGCCAACATCCTCCAAGCGGTATTCCAGGGTATCTGCCAGCTGGAATAATGCCTGGGAAGCCTGATTGGAACCAGGATGCCGGCGCGCCACTGTGCGCCATGCTTCCACCGCTTGCAGCAAGAGGGGCTTGAATTCCTCCCCAGCTTTTTTCGCTTCTCTTGCTTCCTTGTCAAAGAGTCCCGCCAGCGCCAGATGGACTGTGGGTACTCGTGCATCCAATGGCCAGCCCGAGAGGAACTCGGCCCAGGTGCTCCGCGCTGCGTCGTACTCACCCTTGGCCACGGCGGAACTGCCTTTGGCCCAGACGCTGTCGACTATGCCCCGCTGGGCATCTGACCAGCGCGGACCCGAGGCATAGCGCCGCGTGTATTCCGCAAAGAGTTCACGCGCCCCGTCGTGATCATCGAGGGCGGTACGCATTCCGGCTTCCAAGAAGAGTGCCTCCTGATGCAGGGACTCTTCCGTTTGGAGGACACTGGCTTTGTGGTCGGGAGATAGCCGCGGGCGCTTGCGGAAGGCCTCATAGGCGTCCCGGGCGTCTGCGTGATGGCTCTCTTCCCTGTGCAGGGTCGCGATGTTGAAGGCGGCCTGGAATGCCTTTTCGTTTTCGGGGTGAGCTTCAAGGAAGCGTCCGTAGGCGGCCCGTGCCATGTCGCGCATCCCCCGTTTGGCCCAAGTCTGTGCAATCGCAAAGCGCGCACGGGAGAGGCGTTCCTTGGTCGCGTCTACCTGGTCATTGCCCTGGGCACCATCCCCCGCTTCGGTTGTTATGTCCTGAACAAGGTCCTCTAGAGTTCGCAGGGCATCTCCCGCACTTCCCTTTTCCAGCTCGGCGAGCCCCTTGCGCAGCCGTGCTTCTTGCCTGCGACCAAGCCCCTTTCGATCTAGATAAGTCTTCCAGTCACTTACCGCTTGTTGATGCTTTGAGAGTTTCTCACTGCATACCGCGCGTTCAAACAGAGCCAGCTCCACCGCGGACAAGGGTGCGTCCAAGTCAAGTACGCGCCCAAAGAGCTCCCTGGCGCCGTTGAGATCTTGCTCCCCTTGATCCGGTTCGTTTGGCTGGCGATCCGCCGCCATGCGAATCGCGTGCACCAGATAGACCTGGGCCAGACGGCCTTGTCGCTCTGGACTGCGCAGGGCTTGGGCGGCTGCTTCGAAAATTCGCTCGGCTTCTTCAAAGCGGCGTAGTTGGCGCAGGTTCTCCGCTCGACGGAAGCGAACTTTGGCCAACCATGGGCTCTCCTTGTGTTCCGTTTCAAAGGTCTCGGCCAGAGCTACTGCCTGGGTCAGGTCTTTCCCCTCGGTCAAGGCAGTGATTCGTAGCAGGGCCCAGAAGTCCTTGCTCTCTGGCTGCAGATCATCCAGATGCTCCAGGGCCTCCAATGCATCCGCCGTCCTTCCCTGGAGAAGGGCATCGCGTACCAGAGCTGGAACTCCCGGAAGTGCATCGTCAGGGCCCTTGAAGGGTTCTGGCTCCTGAGTGGCAGCGCTATAGATGAGAAGGGACAGGCCGAGGGTGGCCAGGGCAGTTTGGACAAGAATTCTCATGGCGGGCGGGAGGTCCGGGCAGGAGGCCAGGCAGCTCCACTTCCCAGTGGAACGGCGGGCGGGGGGCTTGGTTTGGAATTTGTGCCAGGATTGCAGGTGGAAGGGTCCAACTGGAATGACGACTGGCCTGGGGGAGGGCTGGAGAGGGTCTGGCTGGAGGCGCTCTCGCTCCTATTTCTTTGAGGGGCCCTGCTCGCTCCGCCTGCAGACGTTGGGCCCTTTGGGAGTTTGAACTCCAGGGTTGGATTGGGGGAGGGCTCTGACACATCTCTTGATCGCACCTGATTCGATTGTCAGAGCCAGCAGCCTCCCGGGTAATTGGTGGATTTCTGTCCGAACGGGGAAACCACTGAGCATCATGGTGGTTAGGGTGGCGTGACCGAGTCCCCGACAGCCGAATTCATGATTCACCACCTCACTATGAGTCTCGTCCTGCTCGTGGGCACAGCACTCCCCGCAAGCGCCCAGGTCCACTACTCCCCCGACGGGCGGCCGTGGAAGCAGCAAGCCCGGTCGGGGCCCGACGCGGAGGTGGAGGGTTGGCTCTACAACCTGGGGATTACAGGCATCCGCGTGCGTCTCGTGGAAGAACAGCCCACGCACCTGATCGTTGGGCACGTGTTCGAGGGGACGCCTGCGCACAGGAAGGTCCGCGTCGGAGATCACCTCGTCGGTGCCCGAGGCCTTGAGTTCCGCACTCCGCACCAGAACGGCTATGGCATGAAGGTCTTCGGGTCGGTGGGACCCATCGCCGACTTTACCGTTGCACTTGAGCGCGCGATCGACTCGAAGAAACGCGAACTGCGGCTTCAGCTGCGGCGGGACGGGAAGCGCGTCGATGTCAAGCTGAAGCTCCCTCCGCGAGTGAAGCCTTACTCGAAGTCGTTCCCCTTCGACTGCGTGCGGACCAAAGCGGTGCGCGAGCACCTCTGGTCGCACATCGCTGAACTGCAGCGAGACGATGGATCCTGGGGCAATCCCGTGCACAACACTTTCGCGCCCATCGCCCTGCTCGCCAGCGGCAAGCGTGAGTATCGGGATGAAGTGGAGCGCAGCGCGCGTTTCCACGCACGCAACACGTCAACCGAGGACACCTCGGGGCTTGTCAACTGGAAGTACATGGCCGCGGCAATCGTGATGAGCGAGTGGTATCTGGAGACGCGGGATCGTTGGGTCCTGGACGAGTTGCAGGAAGTCTACGAGTTTCTCTGCACGACCCAGTACCTCGACCTCTCTCAGGTTAATCCCAAGGTGCGTGAGTCGCATCCCGCCTCTTATCCCAAGAACGCTGAGCAGCAGTACGGCGGCTGGGGACACAACCCCGGCTTCGAGGGCTACGGGCCCATTGCCATGATCACAGCTCAGGGTGCGCTGGCCTTCGCCCTAATGGACAGGTGCGGCATCGACGTGGACGAGGCCCGTCACCGTGCGGCCTATGCGTTCCTCGAGCGCGGCACCGCCAGGAACGGCTATCTGTGGTACGGCGATTCGGTAGCAGGCGAGCAGAGTTGGGCCGACATGGGCCGCACGGGGGCCTCGGCTATCGCCCATTGGATGAGCCCTCACCGGGAGCACAAGAAGCTCGCCCGCCTGCACGCGACCATCATGGCCGAGCACCCCAATAGCTTTCCGGATACGCACGCCTCACCCCTGATGGGCATGGCCTATGGCGCCCTTGGCGCCTCGATCGACCGCAGGGCCTTCGGGACCGTTATGCGGGCCAACCGCTGGTGGTTCCTCCTGGCCGAGTGCGCCGACGGCACCTTCGCCTACCAGCCCAATCGCGACAACTCCGGCTACGGCGCTGACGCGCGCCTGCTCGCGACCACGGTCACTGCGTTCATCCTGTCCATCCCGCTCGAGGGGCTGGTGATGACGGGGAAGAAGGCGCGCTGAAGTGACCCGCGTCTTCAGGGCGGGACGAGGTCCGCCTGCCCTGGCGAACCCGGCTGTGGTGAGCAGCGTCAGGGCATCATGGACGGACCTCAAGGACCAGCCGCCCGGGTAATTGGTGGATTTCTGTCCGAACGGGGCCCTAGAGCGCAGGAATAGGGGAACCCCAATTTCCACCATCCCCAAGGTCCAAAATGCCCCTGGCCAATAGCTCTTCCCCCTTTCCCGACGAATCTCCTCGCAGCTCAATTGCTCAAGGCGTGCGGCAGCCCCAACGTGCGGCGATGCGTACCGTGGGCGCCCCCCGCACTCTGTCAGAGGGCGGTTACCTGCATCATAGGCACGCCGGGACGATGCTTCCGCCCTTCATCGCGCCCGAGGCGGTCGATGCCCTTCAGAACACCTGGGACACCGACGAGCACGATTTGTTCGTTTGTACCCACCAGAAAGTCGGGACGCACTTGACCAAGAAGTTCGTTGTGGAGGTGTTGCGTGCCCTGGGTGATTACCCCGAGGACAACCCTCTGGCCAGCGGAGACATCGGCCACCACAGCGTTCCGTGGCCCGAGGTGATGGTCTCCCAGGAGGGCTACGCGCGCTTCGAGCAGTTCTGCCGTGCGACCAAGGGCCGGGAGCGCCTTTGGTATGTTCACAGTTCGGTCGAGGACCTGCCCGTGCGTCGTGTCCACAAGGGTTCAAAGTTCGTCGTAGTGTTACGCGATCCGCGCGGCGCCGCGGTTTCCCAGTACTTCTTCTACAAGCGTCACCCGCTCTTGCAGGTGCCGGAAGACCTTGACCTTTCCACGTTCATAGAGCGGTTTGTCTCTGGCGACCTCTATTTCGGGGACTACCACAAACACGTCCAGGGTTGGCTGCGCAGGGGCGATGCGCGCATCGCCCCCGATCAGGTCCTCGTTCTGCGTTATGAGGATCTCGTAGAGCGCAAGGTCGAGTCGGTCGAGGCGTTGGTCTCCTTCCTTCGCCCTGGAGTTCGCCTTTCCCCCGAGCGTTGCGCGAAGATCGCTGCGAGCACGGAGTTCCAGACCATGAAGCGGTCGATCACGAAGCGCCCTGGCAGCTTCCACTTCGACCCGTCCACCTTCTTCCGCGCGGGAACGATCCGGGATTGGGAGCAGCACCTGGATTCGAAGCAGGTTGCTCGCATCGATGCGAAGACGCGGAGGGTGTGGGGAGACGACCCGACCTGCCCCGACCTGTCGGGCCTGCGCACCCTCGATTCCTGAGGCTGAGCGATGATCGCGACCGCTGCCCTCATCCTGGGCCTCCTGATCGTTGCTTCTGCCCATCGGATCCTGGGACTGGGATAGGGTTTCCGCGAGGTCCTCTCGTTAGGCTGCCCCCGTGCTGCGTCATTCATGGGTCTTGTCCTTGTTGCTCCTCGCCGCCTGTGACAGGCGGCTGGATGTGCGAGAGACTGGATCGTTGGCGCTCGGGCAGAATCTCTATCGCGCAGGGGCGCTCGATGTGGAAGGGCCAGAATTCGCCTCTCCCGCGGCACAGGCACAGTTCGCGCGATGGGGTTCCTATGCCGGAGGCCTCGATGTGCGCTGGATTGGGGGAGGGGCAGACGCCACCAGGGAATCGACTTCATATGGCGAGGCCATCCAACCTGCTCGCTCCCACGCCGGGCGCATGCTGCTCTGTGATTTTTCTGCAGGAGAACTCGCGACTTTGCCCCCCGCCGGTGCCGTTCGCGAAGAAGACGGACAGCTCCATCTAGGTCCCCACGTGGCTTCTGCCGCAGATTGCTGCCTGGTCTTGGTGTGCATCGATCCACTCCGGGATCACCTTCCTTTGACCGTGGTCGCTGGAACGAATCCCAAGCGCATCTTGTCCGCGCTTCCCAACTTGCGCCCTGGCTGGAGGCGAGAAGGACTGGTCTTCCTTCGGGGCCGACCCTGGTTGCGTCTTGACTTGGAGAGGGGTGGGAATGAGTGGACTATTGTGGACCGGGGCACCTTACCGGGGTCTGGTTCTGATGGAGTGGGCTCTGTTCATGGTGACCTCAGCTACTCGGGCAATGGGCTGGTCGATCATGGGCAATTAGCTCCAAACCTGACCGGTACCAGCGAACCTGGGGTAAGCCACGCCGAGATCAATGATTACGGGTTGGACTGCGCCGCGGCACTCGAGCGGGCTGCATCGATCACCGGCGAGCCCGGCGGTGCTTGGAGAATCCACGCTTCGAGCAGCGTTCCAGCCATTGGATGGCCAGCCGAGCTGGCCCACGCGGATGAACCCACTCGCACGCTGCAGGTTCTCTTGCCCCCCGGCAGCCCCACCGATGGAGGCCGCAACCTCGCCTGGGCCGTGCTCTTTGCAAACCAGCCAGCCAGTCCGGCTTGGTGGCTCGACGCCGCGAGTGCCTGGTGCGCAGGCCTGCATCAGTCAGAGCGCCTTGGGCTCCTGGCCAATCACCCTGAACGTCCGGCCCTAGAGGAGTTGATCACAAATGATGCCTCCGGTCGCTATTCGCCCTACCTTCTGAGGCCCCTGCGCGCGGAGTTGATCGAGTGGTGTCGCCTTCGGGACTGCGATCCCGAGACTTCTCTCGTGGAGTTTGGCGAGCACCTGGCAGGCATGCAAGGAGGGGAGCCTGCGAGCATTGAGTTCCATGCCACCCCTCGCGGAGCATTTCTGCGCGCCGATGGTGATCCAGGATCCAGTGCAGGCCGGGCTGCCCTGGAGAATCTGTTCGCCGCTGGCGCTACAACGATCGCTTTGGCCTATGACCTCTGCTTTGATCCCGACCCCGGGCAGGGGCGAGCCTGGCAACCCCAGCGAGCCCTCGGCAGTGTTCTTGGCGATGCGAGTTGGCTTGCGGCCAGCGCTCAGGCGCGGGCTCTGGGGCTTGAGGTTCAACTTTGGCCTACAGTTCTTGCGTCTCATTCGGGGGTGCCTTCTTCGCGCCTGGTAAGAGTGTTCGACGAGCAGCGCAAGGGCCTGTATGACCAACTTGCTGCCAGCACAACCCATGCGGCCCTCATGGCCGAGGCGTCCGGGGCGCAGGTTGTTTCCATCGGGTATGACCTGGGACAGTCCATCGTGACCCGTCTGCATGAGGAGGACTCCGAACCGGACGAGTGGCTGCTCGAGGCTCAGCGCGTCAAGCGAGCTGGTTGGACCCGGGCGATCAGCGCCGCGCGGGCGTCCTTCAAGGGAGGGGTTGTGCTGGCCACCGAAGATGTACGTCGCTTCGACGCGGTTGACCTTTGGTCTGAGGTTGATGCCCTGGCTGGCGGTCTCTTTCCAGTATTCGAGGGCACTGACCAGGGCCAGATCCCCCTCTGGCGGTTGAAGGAGTTGTTTGTAGAGCACCTTTCTTTGGCGGACCAGAGAGCAGAGGAACTGGGCTTGCCCCTTTGGATTGCCCCCTCCGGTTTCAGGGCGACCCTCCACGCCGCTCGCGGGCCTGGTGCGGATGGCGGGGCTCCAGTTGGTGGGAATCCCGCAAACGCCGAGCGCCAGGCTCAACTTCTGGAAGCCCTCGGCCACGGCGTTCGCGTTCATGGAGCGGGTCTCTTGGTGTGGAAGCTCACCAGCGAAGAGCGGGACCTGCTTGGCCGTGGGCTGGGCGGAGAGCGTGCACGAGATCTCCTGCGTACGGTGCTGGCGCCCTAGGTTGTTGCTGACTTCGGTCCTTCAGTGTCGTCTGAAGAGTGTGACCTGTGGCCTCCAACCGAACGACCAGGTCTCTTCGGCGTCGCCATAGTTCTCGAGTTGCCGCCGCAGGTCGACTGACTCCGGCAGGGCGGAGTGCATCAGCCAGATGCGCCCGTGTTGCTGCAGGTCTTGGGGTCGAGACAGATGGACTCCCTTGGTTTCCAGGCGAGCGCCTTGTGGGGCATCGAGTTGTTTCCTGTACCTGTCCCACGGTCGCCCAGTGGGAAAACACGGGGGTTGGTATTCCACACAAACCACCGCGTCCCCAGTCTGCCACTGATCACGCACCAGTGACACCGCGCCGGGATAGTCTTCCGTACCGCGGGAGACCACATTCAGCAGGCACAACACAAGCGCTGCCACCACACAGGCATTCAAGGCCCAGTGCTTTCCTTTTCTGCTTGCTCCACCTGCTGCCAGCACCGCCATGGGCGCAATCGAGGGCAGGATGTAATGCCAGGTGAATCCCGAGCGCGGCATGAATTGCGCCACTCCAAAACTCCAGAGGGGAACCACCCAGGCCAGGCAGGCGAGCACCATGGTGTCGCCTCGCAGTTTGCGTTCATCACTGCGCCAGGAGAGAGCCTTGCTTCCCGCCAAGGTCAGAATACACAAGCTCGCCAGGAGAAAAGCTCCCTTGCCGAACTCGCCCCCAAGGCGGAGGTTGAGGAAGAAGAGATGGGCATATGCCTCGAGCAAGCCAGTCACGCTCAAGTCGTCTCCCCCGGGTGGAAGTCCGTGCCCCATTTGTTCCACGAACCCCGTGGAATACCAGGGCAGACTTGCCAGCAGGACAGCAGCGAGAGGCCAACGGATTCGTCGCACAAAACTCTCCATGCTTCCCGCCTGCCAGGCGGCTACCAGGCTCCCGATTCCCAACCACAGAATGTAGTGCCCAGCAAAGTAGTGCAGTTCAAGAGCGCTCCACACACAAAGCGCCCCGACCAGGGCAGCTGGTTTGCTGGGTCCCCTGAGCAGTCTCAGGCTGGCCCAGGTGGCGCCTGTGATGCAGGCTGCAAGAGGTCCGTACATGCGCGCCATGGAAGATTGGTCCAGGTGCAAGCTGCTCAAGACCACCAGGGCCAGTGCCAGACGCATGGCGTTCTTCCCGAAGGGCCGTGCAATCAGACAGACAAAACCAAATTCGATTCCCGCGGCGATCAGGGCGGGCACTCGCAGGAACAAGTCGGTGTCCCCAAGGAGGCTCCGTGAGAGGCTGATCAGCAGGAATGAAAGAGGCGGGTGATTGTCTGCCCGGACGCTTTCCAAGAGCGCGCTGAGGCCGGCGCGACTGGCATGGTAGTCCGAGTGGAACTCATCGAGCACAAGACCCTTCTGGGTGGCGAAGTAGCAGCGCAGGCCGAGTCCGACGAGGACTATCAGGGCGATGAGTGGGTCAATGCGGCGCAGGGCAGGGTCTGCGGAGGGGGGAGGGGGAGGGGGCATGGACTCGATGCTCAAGCTTGTACCCTACCCATCCACTGGTCCTTCTTGGTGTCGGAAAACCCGGGGGCACGGTGAACCAGTGCCCGTGGGGTGTGCTCTCGAAATCGGCTGTGCGCTTGGAGTCGTCAGTAGCGAGTGGTGGCTTCAGCTGAGGCGGCAGGCATTTGTTTTCGTCAGGAGGTGCGCGGATTGCTGGATGGGCGTATCTTTGTGCGGAGCGGGGCAACTCTGCCTGGATCAAGATGAGCGGTCAAATTCCAACGCCGAAAGGGTCCACAACCTTGGTGGGAGGCATCGGGCCAGCCAGAGCCCGTTTGCTCTCAAGCGTTGGACTCGACACTCTCGAAGATCTCTGCCTACTCACTCCAACCTCCATAGTCGAGTGGCCTGCCCAGCATACGGAAGGACCACTCCCCAGTACTGGGCTGGTCCGTGTTTCGGGTTCCGTTCTGGCCGTCAAGCTTGTGCGCATGCGGGGCAAGCAGAGCCGCGTAGTCTTGCGTCTGGATGCGGGAGGCTGGGAGGCACAGGCCAGCTTCTGGAATCAGCCCTGGATCCGCGAACGTTGCGCGGTGGGTGACCAAATCGAACTCTGCGGCGAGGCTCGCAGTACATCCAAGGGCCCTGAACTTCTAGGCCCCAAGATTGGCACCGAGCGCGATCCGCTTCCTGCTCCGGGTGTCTTGATGGGCACCTACCCCGCTCCCAAAGGAATGTCCGATCATGTGCTGGCGGGAATCTGCAAAGAGGCGGTGCGTTTGGTAGGTGGGCAGATCAAGGAGCCCTTGCCCGAGAACCTGCTTGCTGCGGGGGATCTGCCTGACTTGCCCACTGCGGTCCAAGCCGCACATGAACCCCATTCGCGCGTAGCTTTTGAGGCGGCCCGGCGGCGGCTGGCCTTGATACCTCTTTTGGCTTTGCAAGCTCAACTGGCTGCGCGCCGGGCTGGCGCGGAGGAGGGTGGCGGGCGGCCAGTACAGGTGAGTTCTGAATTGGATAGGGAACTGAGAAGTCGCCTGCCCTTTCAGCTGACACCTGATCAGCAGCAGGCTTGGAAGGTCTTGGTTCGCGACCTTGGGCGGCGCACTCCCATGCGCCGCATCCTGCAGGGAGATGTTGGTACGGGCAAGACCGCTCTGGCGGCGCTCTGTTCCTTTGCGGTGGTTGAAGGTGGGGGGCAGGTTGCGTTTCTGGTGCCTACCGAGGTTCTGGCAGAGCAGCATCACATGGGATTGTCACCCTTGCTCGATGCCGTGGGGATTGGGCATGCTCTCCTGACAGGTCGCGTACGGGGGGAAGAGCGGCAGCAGATTCTTCGACGTCTGGCCTCCGGTGAAGTGGGCGTCTTGTTTGGGACCCATGCGATTTTTCAGAAGGGGGTTGAGTTCGATTGCCTGGATCTGGTGATCATTGATGAGCAACAGCGCTTCGGTGTAGGTCAGCGCTCGGCTCTGATGGACAAGGGCAAGGGCGCCCACCTTCTGTTGATGACGGCCACGCCCATCCCGCGCACCTTGGCCCTGACGGTCTATGGGGACTTGGAGGTGGTCACACTGCGCAATGGGCCACCTGGGCGTGGTGAGGTCCATACACGCTGGGTGCGCGGCGCCAAGACCCGTTCGATCATTCCTTGGTTGGCGAAGCGCATGGAGGCCGGGGAGCAGGTCTATTGGGTTTGTCCGCGTATTGGCAGGGACGGAGACGATGCGCCCGGTGCAGCGGAAGCCCGCTTTTCGAAGTTGTGTGATGACGAGCGCGTCAGCGGCTTCGGGGTGGAACTTGTGCACGGAAAGGTCCCGGCGGAGGAGCGTTCGTGGCGATTGGAGAGGTTTCGCAGGGGAGATGTCGGCTTGTTGGTGGCGACAACGGTGATCGAGGTTGGCGTCGATGTGCCCTCGGCCACCGTGATGGTGATCGAGCAAGCGGACCGTTTGGGGTTGGCTCAATTGCATCAGTTGCGCGGGCGCGTAGGACGCGGGCCCCTTGAGTCCTGGTGTTTGTTGGTGGGAGCGGCTGCGGCGGAGGAGCGTTTCTCCATGTTGATCCGGACCCGTGATGGATTCGAAATCGCTGAAGAGGACTTGCGACGGCGGGGCATGGGAGATCTGGCGGGCCTGCGGCAGGCCGGCAACAACCAAGAGGGCCTGGACCACTTGGAGCGGGACCTGGACTTGCTGCTGCTGGCACGCGAAGTCTGTCAGACTGACCTCCACCTGGCGCGCGATCTGGCCACGGCCTGTGGCCCGCTCTTGGCACCCTGATGACCGGCACGGCAGGTTCGGGGCCGGTGGGTGGGAATGGAAATCCCTGGAAATTTGTGGCCTTGACCCTCCCAAGAGCCCTGGAGGCGTAGGGGACGGACTGCTCGACCCCTGGTGGCCACCCTCTCCTCCCGCTGTCGGTATCCTGCGGGGCTGCCGTGGGTAGCACGGTGACCATTATGCGCCTCGTCTCCTCAACCACTCTCATGCTGGCCGTACTGGTCGGGTCTGCGCACGCTCAAATCGACTTGCCTGGCAAGGGGGCGCGTAAGCCTCTGCCGGGTCAACCGGCGGTTGCACCTGTGGGCCAGGGACGTTCTGGGAGTCGGGCGGTCAAGGCTGAGAAGCCCGCGCTGGTTTGCACCATCTGTAGCCTCAAGAGGACCGACCTGCCCATCAAGTGGAACAGCGCAACAGGTCTGCAGGAAGAGCATTGTCAGCGCTGTCAGGCTCAGCGTCTGTTTCGTATTCCTGATCGGGCTGGTCTGCCCGGAGGAGAGGCGGGCGGCTTGGACCTGCCGGGACAGAAGGTCGGTGTGAGTGATCCAGCGGGCACGAGCGGGGAGGCTCTGATACAAGGAGGTCACAGGGGTTCCCTGCGTGCCGCCGCCCAGGTGATTTTTGCAGAGTTGGCCCGGCATCGGCGGACTGATGATTCGCTGCTGGACCAGGCTCTTGAGAGTTTGCTCGGTATGGGACCCGAAGGGCGTGAGGTCTGCATTGAAGCTCTTGCCAGCGATCACGGCCCCACGGTCCTGGTGGCGGGGCGCTACTTCTTGGCTTCTAGCGAGGGGCGCGATCGGGATCTTGTGGTCCAGCGTCTGTCGTCCCGCACCCCCGGTTCGGTGGGGGGCATCCTATTGCGCATGTTGCACGGATTGGATCCTGTGCGGGCGAATCCAGAGTTGCTTGCCAGCCTGGTCAATCATCCCCAGAACAGTCTGCGTGCGGCGGCTCACAACATCCTCAAGGAGGAGCCCAGGCCAGAGTGGATTCCATTCCTGCTGCCGGCGCTCAAGTCAGACATAGCAGATGCACGTTGGCGGGCAGCGGACTTGATTGCGGGTACGGGTGATGCGGCGGCGATTCCTATTCTGCTCGACCACCTGCATGATCCGCGAGCCAAGGTTGCTCAGCGTGTGGTCGAGTTCATGGCCCGTTTCAATAGTGAGACGATCGAAGCTGAACTCATGCGCCGTGCGTTCGGCCAGCGTTGGATTCTTCGTCCTTCGGCCTACGCGGTCTTGGCTTTGGTTGAGCGCGAGGATGCCCGTCAAACACCCTTGCTTGGGCCGGGTCATGTAGATGCCTTGTTGCGGGGCATGAATGTCAAGGATCCTTTCGTAGCAGGGACCTGTGCCTTGGCCCTGGCGGGGATTGGTTTTCGTGACGAGAACCCCAGCGAGAGCCCCTGGTTGGATTCGGTCGTGCCCAATCAGTTGGTTTCCTTGATTGCAGGGCAGGTATTCTTCAAAGACCGCGAAGCGCTGGTAGGCGCGGCCGTGCGGCGCCTGCAGATGATTACCAGCAAGAGCACTGGTGCGGTTGCGGGTGCTTGGATCAAGTGGTGGAGCGAGAACCGTCGTGGTTTCCGAGCCTCTCGGGCGATCTTGCCGATTCAGGCCTCGGATGTCTTGCGCGTGAGAGTGGATTGCATGGATTACGCACGCTCTCAGGCCTTCAGTCTGCTTGGCCCCGCCTGGCTGGATCAGGCGCCGCCGGATGCTGGCGTCGAGCCGATCTATCTGTCCGCGCAGGATGCTCGGGAGATGATGGGAATGCTCCAGGGAACCGGCTTGTTTGGAGGTCAGCGGCTGCCCGGAGTGTGGGGTGCCGAGCATGCACGTGGGCGTGAACTGAGCCTGCGAGTGGGTCAGCAGAAGAAGACTTTTGTCTACGGGCCAGGATCGGCTACCCCATGGTTTGAGCGCACCTTTGCCTCATTGGATGCACTGCAGCAGCGTTACCGCTGGCAGCGCTTCTATCGTCAGGATATCCATGGGGATCGTATTGGTCTGGTCCGCGCGGAAGGAGAGGCCTACGCTTCCCCGGCAGACAACGCTGTCATTCGAGCACAGAAGACAGCCGGGTTGGTGTTGGCCTGGATGGCCGAAAAGAGTCCAATCGATCGGGACCTGGGCCTGCTCGAATTGGAGAGCTTGCGATTGGTTTCTGGGGCTCTTGAGGAAGACTGTGTGCGGCCATTGATGGACCTGCTTGCGGAGGAGCGCTATTGGAATCAGCGCTCCCGCCGCTTGACCGAGCTGATTCGATTCTGCGGTGACTTGCATGCGGATAAGGAGCAAGGGCCTTTTCAAGAGGGTCTGGGCAAGGACCTGATCGGTCTATTGCACGACAAGTTCGATGTGGAAGCAGCCCTGCCGATTTCGGCATTGATCAGTCTAGGAGGAGCTGCGGGAGAACGTGCTGCGGCCGGCGATGCCCGTCCTCTCTTGCGCGGAATCTCGGCGGGCTTGTTGGCTAAGAGGGGCGCAATGACAGATGTAGATCTGTTGATGATTCTGTTCGATGATAGTCATGAAGCCGTTGAGGTGGCTACTGTCCGTGCGGCCGGACAGCACGGAATAGTTGAAGCTCAGGAGGCCATAGCGATCCGCGCAGGAAGCGGCACCCCGGCGGTTCGTGCCCAGGCCCTGCGTTCTTTGGGGCAGATTGGCGGTTTGCGAGCCAGGGATGTTCTGCTGACCAGTTTGACCGAGCCCGGTGGGCATTATCGTCTGCCCGCTGCTGAGGGGCTCGTTGCGCTGGCCGATCCGCGCACCTCCGAGATCTTTCTTTCCATGCTGCGCACCGGGCGCGATCCGGGTCTGATCGAAGCAGGTCGCAAGGGATTGATGGCCCTTGGAAGTTCGGCGCACTTCACCCTCATGAGCGCTCTCAATTCCAGTTCACTTGAGGTGCGCAAAGGCGCGGCGCTGATTCTGGCACGTCAGCGAATTCCTGAAGCGGCCCCAGTATTGATTCGTCTGAGCGTGGAAGAGCCAAAGAACCTGGCCCTCTTGCACGAACTGTGTGTGCTGTCCTGCGTGGATTTCAGTAACGAGCCCGACCCCACCGCAGCCTGGTGGTCATGGTGGGATACAGTGCGTCGTGATGATGCACTCTCATGGTTCCGTGCAGCTTGCGAGGTTCGCGTCATGCCCGCGCCCCTACCGGCCGAATTTGAACTCAAGAATGCCAATAGCACCGTGCCTGCGTTCCTTTTGACTGTCCTGGGCAGGGAGGAGACTTGGCTGGCGGAGCGTGCGCGTCGGGAACTGGAAGATTTTGTGGGAGGCGAGTTGGACCCACTTCCTCGCAAGGCTCAAGATCGTGAATTGTGGATTCAGACCCTGGAACAATCATTGCGCCGCGGCAATTGAATTCGGCCCGGCGCGTCCTGATCAGGTTATTGATCCTGTGCAGCTTGCTGGTGGCCGTGGGTTGGTTGGTGCATGATGATCAGGGTCGTCCGATTGTCCGCGCCATTGTTGAAGACTACTCAAAGCAACGGGGTATACGATTGGTTGGCGAGCGTTGGCCCGCGATCTTCGAGGCAGCCAAGCAAGAAGACCTGGATCCGAGTCTGGTCGCGGGAATCATGTGGTCCGAAAGCCGCGGGGTGAGTGGCAGGGTTTCTTCGGTTGGCGCTTTGGGTCTGATGCAATTGGTGCTGACTGCTGCCAGTGATGCAGCCGAGCGTTTGGGCCTTGAGGCTCCTGACCACGATACGCTGCTCCATGATGATGCCCTCAACCTGGCCTTGGGCTGCAATCACCTGGCCTGGCTGCGAGATTCCACCCCTGAGTGGAACGCCGAAGCGTTGCTGGTGGCCTACAACACCGGGCGCGGGCGGTTGTTGGAGTGGTCTCAGGAAGCCGGGTCCTATCAACTTTGGGTCGCCAGCCAAGAGGTCCGTCATGCTGCGGGGCGACCCATGAGCCCTGCACTGATTTATGCCCGTGAGACCTTGCGGGTGCGCAACGCCTTTCGCGAGCAATTTGCGGGCGACTAATGGCGAATTTGCGGGACTTCTACAAGGGTCTTTCCAACCTAGGCTAGGTGTAGGCGTAGTTCTGCGACTACCCTGTGCGGCTCCACAAGCATTCTTTGCTCAATCCATGCCCCAGCCAGCCCCGACCCCTGCCATGCCCGATGTGTCCACCGATGTCTCCCCTGAGGAAATTCAGCAGGCGAGTTCCTGGGTCGCCGATCTTCAGGCCTCTCTTGCTGAGGTCTTGGTGGGGCAGGAAGCACTCTGCCGCGACCTGACCCTGGCTTTGCTCACTGGTGGTCATGTGTTGTTGGAGGGCGTCCCGGGACTTGCCAAGTCCTTGGCTGTTTCCTGTCTGGCGGACGCTGTGGACGCGAGTTTCTCGCGCCTTCAGTTCACTCCGGACCTCCTGCCGTCGGACCTGGTGGGTACTGAGGTCTACGATGCAAGTGAGCACACTTTCAGCGTGCGCCGCGGACCGATCTTCGCGCACTTTGTCTTGGCGGATGAGATCAACCGCGCCCCCGCCAAGGTGCAGTCGGCTTTGTTGGAAGCCATGCAAGAGCGTCATGTTTCCATTGGCGGGGAGACAATGGAATTGCCCCAGCCGTTCTTGGTGTTGGCTACCCAGAACCCGATCGAACAGGACGGCACCTATCCCTTGCCCGAGGCTCAGCTTGATCGCTTTGCCCTTAAGAGCGTGGTGGGCTATCCAACCGCTGTAGAGGAGCTTGAGATCATGGACCGCATGTCCCGCACTGCGCCAAAGACCAGCGTGAGTAGGGTGGTGACTCTGGATGTGATTGGAAAAAGCCGCGCCATAGTGGACCGCATTCATTTGGATGATCGTCTAGGGCATTACATAGTCAATCTGGTGCAGGCGACTCGCGATCCCGCGAGTGTGGGCTTGGGCGATTTGGCCCCTTACTTGCAATACGGTGCCAGTCCTCGGGCATCGATCTGGTTGGCTCTGACCTCCCGGGCCAATGCGTTCATGGAACATCGAGGTTATGTGATCCCCGCGGATGTGAAGGCGATCGCTCCTGCGGTCCTCCGTCACCGCATCTTGACCACTTACGAAGCGGAGGCCGAGGGCGTGACCTCGGATGATCTGATCGAACGCTTCTTGGAGACAGTGCCAGTTCCCTGAACTCTGCTCGCCCCTTCAATTGTGCCTGTCACAAAGTCCACATCGAAAAGCCCCAAGTTTGCCCACGAGGGCAGTTTGGCGCCGGAGTTTGCAGCTCGGGTTCGTAAACTTCAGTTGCGCACTCATCGTCTGGTAAACACTGCGCTGACTGGCGGGTATCGCAGTGTTTTTCGTGGGCAGGGCATCGAGTTCGAAGAGGTGAGGCCCTATGTGCCCGGGGATGATGTGCGCGGGATCGATTGGAATGTGACTGCGCGCACAGGCAAGCCGCATATCAAGAGTTACCGCGAAGAGCGTGAACTCAGCGTGCATTGCCTTGTGGATCAAGGCCTCGGCATGGGCTTTGGAACGCGCCGATGGTCCAAGCGTGAAGCGGCGGCTCAGCTGGTGGGGCTCTTTGCCAAGGTGGCCGCGCGCAACCAGGATCGGGTGGGCTTGACGCTCTACGGTCCCGAGCCCGGGCTGCACTTGGACCCGCGCAAATCTACGCGCCACATCCAGCGTCTGATTCGTGAGGTGATGGTGGCTCAGCCCTTCGATGTGCCGGGGGATCTGAAGCGCGTTCTTGAGGGATCTCTGCGCGCATTGCGCCGTCGTTCGTTGGTTTTGATTTTTTCGGATTTCGCTGACGCTGGTGGGCGCGGTTGGGTGCAGGTCATGCGTGCGCTGGCAGCGCGCCATGATGTGATCGGTGTACGTTTGGTGGATCCCTTCGAGGTGCGCCTCCCAAAGGTGGGCCGCTTTGCCATCGAGGATCTCAATGGGGGAGATTGGAACTGGATCGATGCCGCGGACAAGGGTGTGCGCGAAGGCTGGCAGCAGGCTGCCGAGCAACGCAAAGCTGAGATTCATGGAGCTCTGCGGGAATCCCGGGCTTCGCGCATCGACATTTCCTTGGACGAAGATCTGGCCGCGCCGATCTTGCGTTTCTTCCGATTGCGCATGGCGCGGGCGGGGCGAGCAAAGTGAGCTTGCTGATTCTCACCCTGTGTCTGCAACAGGCCACCATGCATGCGGATCCCGTCCAGGTGCAGGTGGGTCAGCCCGTTACCTGGACCCTGGTTGTGGAGCATGATGTTGACGAGGCTGTTGATCTGGAGAGCCTCGCTCAGCCTTCGGATGACACCTGGGTCCTGCTCAGTGGCCCTCAGGTGGCCCGGGTTCGGGATGGGGAGCGGGCCAGTACTCGCATCCAATGGTCTCTCTTTTCTCTTGAAGGAGGGGACCGAGCCTTGCCCCAGCTTGAGGTTTCGCTCTCCAGCGGTCTGAAACTAACGACTCTGGCTGGGAACCTGGAGGTGATCGGTGATCTGGGACCCGCTGAAGATGCACCTCGTCCCCTGGGTGGACCCATGGCACCCCCGACCGAAGCGACCTCCTCTGTTGCGGGCATGTGGTATCTGGCTCTGCTGCCCCTGATACTGGCCGGAGCCTACTTTCTGCGCCGAGGGCGGGCTGAGCCTCAGGCAATCAACCCGGTGCCTCCGGTGGATCTGGCAGCGCTGCTTGCGGGCAGCGCCGATTCTGGCGATTTTGCTGCGGCTCTCTCCGGACGCATCCGTGAATCCATCGACACAGAACAATGCGTGTCGCGCCAAGGCATGATCGATGAGGACTGGATTCAAGATGTGCGCGCACGTGGTGGGATTGACCAGGTTGTCATTGATGATGCCCAGCAACTCTTGGCCTGGGCCGACACCATAGAATTTGCTCAGGTGCAGCCCTCCAAGATGGCCCTGAGTGATGCCCTTGAGCGAGTCGAAGCGCTCCTGGCCAGGACTCAAACGACGGAGGCCGTGGCATGATCGGCATCTTGATCCAAGAGCCCACCCGAACCCTGGCGCAAGGTCAAGTGGAGTTTCTTGGAGTGTCCCTGGCGGATCCCTGGTTCCTTCCTCTGCTCCTGGGTCTACCCCTGGTGGCCTGGCTTACAAGGGAACGTCGTCGTGCGATTCCCGCTCGGGCTCCAATGATCGCTCATGAGTTGCCCAGCACCTGGCGTGTGCGTTTTTCCTGGTTGCCTCTGGCTTTCGAAGTGGCGGCTTTGGCCTGTGCGCTTTTTGCGCTGGCGAGGCCCCTTGAGGGGGAGATCTATCTGACCAGCGAAAATGAAGGGGTGGATATCGTGCTTCTGCTGGATCGTTCCACTTCCATGGAACAGGGCCAAGAGGGCTCAGGCGAACGGCGCTTCGATATTGCCAAGCGAGCGGTGGGGGACTTCGCCGTGCGGCGTATGACTGACCGGGAAGGGGCTGCGGACAATGTCTGCCTGGTCGGCTTTGCCATGTTCACCGAGTTGCTGTGTCCGTTTACCTTGGACGCAGGAGCCATTTCGGGAGTTCTGAAGGACTTGGATGTGGAGCAGCGCCGGGACCTGGACGGCACCAGCATCGGTCTTGCGGTCTCCGAGGCTGTGCGGTTGCTGGAATTGAGCGAAGCCAAGTCCAAGGTGGTGGTGATCCTGACCGACGGGGAAGACACCACCGGTCTGATCGATCCTCTGGATTCCGCGCGGCTGGCGATGGAAAAGGGCGTGCGCATCTATGCGGTATTTGCAGGGCCACGAGTGGTGACTCGCTATGACCCTCTGACCCGGCGACGGGTCAATACTCCTGTGCGCGTCAAACTCCTGCCCGCCTTGGCCAAGGTCACGGGCGCTCGTTTCTTTCATGCCCAGGACGAGGCCGAGTTGGAAGAGGCCTATGCAGAGATCGAACGGCTAGAACGCACTCCGCGCATCGAGCAGGCCCAGGCTGAGCACTTTGACCTCTATCGCTCTTGGATTCTGGCAGCCATGTTGTTGTTCAGCTGCGCTCAGTTTTCACGCCACTCCTGGGCCAGGAGGACTCCATGATCTCGTTGCTTGGTTTCGAGATATTGCGTCCCCTGGATCTGGCTTGGATCGGTCTGGCGCCCCTGTTGTTGTTGCTGGGGCGGGCGGCTTATGTGCGTACTCAGGCCGATGTTCTCTTGATGGTGGACCCCCAGCGCGCGGCGGCGTTCTTTGGAGATCGTTCTTTACTGGCGGCGCGGGTGCGCCTGTACTGCGCGGTCTTGGCATTGCTTCTTGGGGGTCTTTCTCTTTCGGGCCCCGTGCGTGGCTTCACCCTGCGCGAGATTCAACGTCAGGGGGTGGACCTGGTGTTCTGTTTGGATGCGAGCAAGTCCATGCTGGTGGAGGACCTGGGCCTGAGTCGGTTGGACGAAGCCAAGCGCCAGATCAAATCGGTTTTTCCAAGACTTGCAGGGGATCGAGTGGCATTGATTTCTTTCTCTGGCGAAGCTCGCCGCATTGCGCCCTTGACCCGGGACCTGCGTACTCTGGGTTGGTTCCTGGACGGTGTGGATCCCGCAGATCATGCCCTGGGGGGCACAGACCTGGCGGCGGCCTTGAGCGATGCCCTGGACCTCTTTGATGGTCGCACCGGAGCCAGTGAAGCCATCGTGTTGATTACCGATGGGGAAGACCATGGAGGTCGGGGCTTTGAGGTTGCGGTAGAGGCGGCGCGGCGCGGGATTGCTGTGCATGTGCTCGGGGTCGGCACGCATGCCGGGGGCAAGATTCCCATGCCCAACGGTGGCTGGGTGCGTGGCCCCGATGGCAAGGAAGTGGTCTCCCGTCTGGCATCGGAGAGCTTGGAGGAGGTAGCCCGGGTTACCGGAGGCAGGTATGTGGGGGTCGAGGGCGCTGTACTGGGTCTTGAGCGATTGTACCGCGAGGGGATTTCCACCCTTGAGGGACAAGTCTACGATCAGGGCATGGAGCGCGTACCCCATGATCGTTTTCAGTGGCCTCTGGTACTGACAATCGCGTGCATGGCTGTGTCCATGTTGTTGAACGAGCGCCGGTCCAGGACAGAAGGGGTGCTCCAATGAGAGTGAGTCGTTGCAAGCCCATGGGTATCAGGGACACGGCCTGCTTGTTGGCCTGTCTGGCTCTTGCTCCCTTGGTTTGGGGTCAGGATGAGGCTGTTCAAGTTCAGGCCGTTGAGGATCAGCAAGTGGAACAACCGGTGCCCATCGACACAGGCCCCGCTGAACCTGTCCAGGAGATCACCCTGTCATGGGAAGGCCCCTATCTTGACGGCTTTGATGAGGCCTGCGCCGCTTTCGAAGACGGCCGGAATCTGGAGGCTGCGGCCCTTGCAAAGCGTTTGGCCCAGGAGAACAAGGCAAGTCTCAGGCGTCGGTCCTGGCAGACCAGAACCCGGGGGCTCAGCGAGCGCTTGTTCTTCCGGGAGTCGAGTCCCCTGGCCGGTTGGGTTGATTCCGGGCGCTCTCGGGTCCAGCAGTCGGCGGCACGGAATCTGGAGGGCCTTGCTCATCACAAGCGCGGGGCCTTGGAAGCAGCGGAAGAGGCCTGGCAGGCGGCTCGTGCCCTGGCCACTGGGCGCGGATCCCTTGCTGCTTGTGACGGGCTGGGCCTCTTGGACCTGGAGCTGGCAGAAAAGCACTTCGAACAGATTCCCGAGGTTCAGGGAAAATCCAACAACCCCATGGCGCCGAATTTCACCGTGCCGCCCGCATCAACCCAAGGTACGGGCGAAGAGGAACCTCCGGATCCTCTTTCCCTGGCCCGAGAATCCTACCTCGCAGCCCGTGAACATCTGGTGGAGCGCTTGCGAGTGGACTGGCGCAACGAGGCTACGCGGGCCAATGTGGAGTTGATTCAAAAGCGCCTTCATAGGTTGGACGAAATTGAAGCAGAGCGCAGACAGGAGGATGGCCAGGAGCGTTCTGACGATCAATCCCAGGACAGCGAAGCCGAAGACTCAAATGACTCTTCGGATGAGGGTTCTGAGAACTCCGAGGACGAACCCCAGGAGTCCGACCAGCAAAAGGAGAGCGAGGGGGATCCCGAAGGCGAGGGTGACCCCCAGGAGAATGAGGAGGACTCCGATGATCCCGAGCAGCAGCCCGAAGAGGGAGACGGCGAAGAACAGGCTGAACCGGAAGAGCGGCTGTTGACCAAGGAAGAACAACAACGCCTGCTCGATCAGCTTCGACGACATAACGAGAAAGGTGAGGAGCTGCGTGAACGACTCGCACGCCTGCGCGCCCGATCCACCGACAAGGACTGGTAGCTTCCACTTTCCGCACAGACGAACAAGACTTTCTCCAGAGACCATGCAGTTGACCAGTATTCACCTCAAACAAGGGAGCCTCCAGCAAGGTCAGTGGAGCTCAGGCGGCAAGTGCCCCCCAAGGGCGCATTTGGTTCGTATCGCCATGGCTCTGATCAGCCTGGTCTTGATTGCCAGCGCCACAGCTGCGCCTCAGCGCCCCGTTCGCGTGCGTGCCCAGCTTTCCACCGGGGTGGCTAAACTTGGCGCCAATGTCCAACTGGTGATAACTGCAGAGGGTGACCCGGCTGCCACTCTGGAATCTTTGCCCCCGGTGGACGGCTTGCGTATTTCTCAACCCGCCTCGCCCATGTATTCCGAGTTCACCCATCGAGTGGCCGGAAGGCAGGTCCGGCGCATCACTCTGAGTTGGACTCTGCAGGTAGAGACTCTGCGCGAAGGCAAGTTCGAGTTGCCGAGTGTGCGCGTGGTGTCCAACGGACGCGGCCATTTGGGGCAGGTGCTGCCCGCCTCATTGACGGTGGTGTGTGACATCCAGGGAGCTGACATGGGTTTTCTGGAAGTATCCGAAGTGCCGGAGAGGGTATATGAGGGCCAGCCGTTCAGCGTGCATCTGCGTGCGGGCTGGGATGCAAATCTGCAGGTGGCCTCGGCCGGCATGGTCTTGCCCTGGTGGGGCCGCTTGCCAGGAACCCTGGAGTTGAACACTGGTCAAGAAAACGTGGGACGTAAGGTGGTCACAATTGGTCTCAACCGATCCGGTCGGGTGGATGTGGTCGGCCCAATCGAGGAGAACCGGGACAATGGGGTCTTTCATGTAGTGGAACTCAAGCGGCGTTTCTTGCCCACCCGTCCGGGCGTCTTGGACTTTGCCCAGGGGATCTTTGAATTCGGCGAGTTGGTGGGCAACGCCGGTCCCTTTGGCCGACGCAAGACCCGGGACTTTTACGCCGTCCTGCCGCAGTTTGATGTGCAGGTGCTGCGTGTTCCTGAAGAGGGGCGCCCATTCGCTTGGACCGGAGCAGTTGGTTCCCTGAGCGTGGACCGGGAAACCGACACTCGAGACGTGGACCAGGGCGCTTCGATTCACTTGACCATGCGTTGGCAGGGGGATGGCAACCTGGAGTTCTTTGATCTGCCGGACCTCTCCCGGCTGGACGCTTTCCGAGGGTTTCGGATTCTTGGGGTAGAGGACATTCCTGGAGTCTTGGAGCGCAAGGCGACCTGGGAGTTGGTTCCAGTGGACGCCAATCTGGAGGCCATTCCGGCGATTCCCCTGTGGGTCTTCAATCCGATGTCCAAGGCCTACGAGATGCTGGAGAGCGAGCCGGTTCCGATTCGCGTGCGAGCGGTGGAAGGTGGCCTTGATCCTGCCCTTGGTGGACCAGTGCTTGACGCTCCGGATGTCCTGGGCATCGATCCGCATGCACGCACAGGGCCTGATCCTGAGGGTCCTTCGGGATCGAACCTTCTGGTCGGCTACTTCTTGCTGCCCCTGGCATGGCTTGCGGGGCGCATGTTTGTGCGTCGCCGGGGAGATCCCGGAGGCCTTGCTGCCCGTCGTCGTCGGGCTGCGCCGCGGCATTTGTCTCGCGCCCTTGGCAGGGCTGAAAATGCGGCCGACCAGCGCCAGGCTCTGGCGACTTTTCTCGGCGCCTGCTCGGGTCAGAGCGACCAGTCCTGGATCGGTCGCGCTCCAGGCCTCTTGAGTTCTGCGGGAGGGCAAGAACTCGAAATTTTGCTCGCGTCCCTCGACGCAGCGATTCACGGGGGCGACAACGCACCTCTGGACAAGGCCATGATTGAGCGGGTTGCCCGCGGGGCAGGGATCTAAATGCTCTCTACTCTGTTCCTTTTCCCCGTGCTCCTTGGTGCAAGTGCCGCAGCCCCTCAGGGTGTGGAATTGGACCTGGCCAGTAGTCTCTATCGTCAAGGGGATCTGGTCTCGTCCCAGACCCTTTGGCTTGAAGCCCTGGATGAACCGGCTCCTGTTCTGGAGCGGTCGCGCTTGTGTGCCAACCTGGGTACTGTTGCATATCGCGAGGGACGTACGGAGGAATCTGTCGCCTGGTTCAGCGCGGCCCTGGCTCTCGATCCGCGCAACGATGACCTACTGCATGACTTGGAGTTGACTCGCGCACAGGCGGGCATGGCTGGGTTGGATTCTGGTTCTCTGCTCGATGCCTTGGGCTTCATGCTGACCGAATGGACTCCCGCGGAGGCCGGGTGGATTGGTCTTGGGGGGCTCTTGCTCCTCAGCCTCACGGCGGTGCTGGAGGCCATGCGGGGGGGGCGACGCGCGGCGCAGCTGCTCATGCTGGCTGCCCTGCTCCAGCCCCTCTTCCTCGGTCCCTTGCTCGCCCGTAACTGGAACAATTCTGGGGACCCATACATGGTGATTGAGGCGGGCGGTGTTCTTGCTCGCGCCGAACCCCGGCCTGATTCCTCTCGTCAGGCCCATCTGGCCCCAGGAAGTGTGCATGATCGCATCGACTCCTGGCCCGGTTGGATTCTGCTGCGCGGGGACGATGGTCAGCGCCACTGGGTGCCAGAAGATTCCACATTCCGGCTGACTCGTTGATTGTTGCTTGTGCTGGGCCTCCCCGGGGGCGATCCTAGGCTCGATGACCTTTCGTGTGTTGATCCCTGGCCTGCTGTTGTTGAGCTGCTCTCCTCATCAGGAGGCCCAGCGCCTGGGAGAGGGTGTGTTGCTGATCACCGTGGACGGCTGGCGTCGGGATCATCTGGGCGCCTTTGGAGCGCCCTTTGACACGACCCCCTGGCTTTCCTCAGAGGCTCCCGAGGCGATTTTCATGACCAACGCCTGGGCCCACGACGGGGATCCGGTCATGTCTCACGCATCTCTGCTCTCTGGCAGCGAGTCCATGTTCAGTTTGGTACCCGAGGTGGTGCTCGATGATGGCACGGTAATCCAGCCGGTTTATAGCACTGCAATGCCCGATCGCCTTCCCCGGCTGTCTCGGCGGTTCTTGGCCAAGGGTTGGGCTACCGCCGCGTTTCTTGACAATCCGCGTCTGGGAAGCTTGCGCGGGCTTACTACCGGCTTCCACGATGTGATTCCCTTTGGTGGATCGGCATCCCTTAGTGCGATCGAGGAAGGCCATGGCATCGAATTGACCCACCAGCGTTTGATGCATTGGTTGGATCACCTGCCAAGGGGAGCAAAGTGGTTTGCCTGGGTGCATGTGGGAGACTTGATGCGCATCTGGAACGACAAGGAGCTGCCCATGGACGAGGCATTCCTGCGCGGGGCCGAGGACGATTGGACTCCACCCACTGGAATTCGCTGGCCTTCGTATCATTCAGTGGCCTCCCAGAACCAATCCGACCCGCCCCGCACCCATGGTGAAGGACTGTGCGCCTACGATACGGCCTTGGCTAGTCTTGACGGCTTGTTGGGAGCCATGGTGCAAGATGTACGCAGGCGCATGGACCCGGACGAAACCACCATTGCCATGACGGGATCCATGGGCATGTCTTTTGGAGACGCGGGGGTTTTCTATTCATCTTCAGGGCTGTCTTCTCATGATGTGGCTGTGCCGTTGGTGCTTTGGCCCCGCAAGGCCGCCGGCGTTCCAACTGGCCGCGCAGCAGGAGGCTTGATGGGGTTGGTGGACTTGGCGCCAACATTGTTGGAAATCCATGGCAGCGATCCTCCAGGACCCGTGGGCATGACTGGGATCTCCATGGCGGCTTATTTGCGTAGCGTAGATGGGGATGCTCCCCGGTCCGATCCAAGTCAGCGAGGGGAGCTCTTTCCTTGGGACCAAGCGCACGGTGGTCTTGGGGGAGAGGTGCCGGTGCTCTTGACCAGCGTCTTGATGGGCGGGCAGGGCTTTGTCACCGACAGCATGTTCATGATGGACGCGGGGTCCAAGCCCGCCTTGCTGCGGGCCCTGACGGGCATTCCTGGCCGTCCACCCAACGCTGCCAGGTGGATTTTCCTGGAGCAACGTGTCACTGGTCGCAGCTGGCGTGCTGCGCGATCGGATCTGGTGGAACTCCCTGAAGGCCTGCCAGCCAGTTTTGAGGATTATTTTGGTCCCAAGGGCAGGGTGGGAGCCTCCCTGGAGGAGCGACGCCGTAGACTGCACGAGCTAGATATCCACTCGCCAGGCAGCCTTGAGATCGGTGGGCTGCGAAATCCTTGAAGATTCTCTTCGTTGCCAACGGATTCCCACCCAACGGACAGTGGGGTACTGAGTTCTACACTCATCAGGCGGCGGTCGGCCTTGCCGCCCGAGGTCACCATGTGAGCGTCTTTTGTCCGAGGCGAGAGGGTGAGGCTGAACGCTTTAGCGTAACCAGCACCACGCGTTATGGCTTGACCCTGCATGAGGTCTCGAATCCGCCAACTCGCACCAAGCGATTCCGGGATAGCTATCTGAGCGAGGGCGTCGAGCGCTGCTTCGATGCGCTTCTTCGGTCTCACAAGCCTGACGTGGTGCACTTCACTCATTTTCTGTGGGGACTCTCAGCGCGCCTACCGTCCTTGGCCCGTGATAGCGGCGCAAAGGTTTTGGTGACCTTGACGGACTTTGGCATCAGTTGTCACCGCGGTCAGTTTCTTGACGCGTTCCTCAAACCATGCGAGGGCAGTGAACCTGCCAAGTGCGCCCGCTGTGTGCGCACCCTTGGTCAGTACGATGGACCCCAACCCTTGCGCAGTGCCAAACAACTCCTGGCGACCGCCATGGCTGGTGTTGGCGGTTTGGGTCTCGTGCCTACGGCTGCTGACCTCAAGGAACGTAACCGGGCCCTGAAGGAAACCGTTCAGGCTACCGATCTCTTCATTGCGCCTACGGAAGCAATTGCTACTCGTCTGCGCGGAAGCGCGGTTCCTGCTGAGAAGCTCGAGGTGCTCTGTTATGGAATCGACGAACGGCCTTTCAACGACGCACCGTCAACCCACGGCGAGGACCTGTTTCGCTTCGGGTTCCTAGGTCAGTTTCAGCCCCACAAGGGACTTGACGTGATCTTTCGGGCCGTGGACCGGTTGGCAGAAGACTCCACCTACCGGGACCACAAGTGGTCCGTGCGCGTGCACGGTACGCCGGTGGGAGGCCGACACGGACGCTTCATTGCACGCACTTGGGATCCTCGGCTGGCACCCCGGATAGAGTTTCATGGTTCATTCGAACCCCTTCAGGCTCCCTGGGCCATGGCTGAGTTGGATGCGGTCATTGTGCCAAGCTGCTGGACCGAAAACGCGCCCCTGACGGTGTTGCAGGCTATGGCCATGGGTCTGCCTATGATTGTCTCGGATGTGCCGGGCATTCGTGAGGTGGTGCCCCAGGGCACCACCTTCATCACACCCGGGGATGCCGCCGCCCTCTCAGTTGCAATGGGCACCATGATTCGCAATGGAGCCCGCCGAGACCTCGTGCCCGAGGCCATGCCGATCTCTCATGGTGACCACATCGATGCCCTGCTGGGCCACTACCGACATCTGCGCGAGGGTCGGCCAGGTCTGCGGCTGGTGTCTGGGAGCTAGGCCTGGGGCATTCTTGGGGCATTGAAAGGCTCCCGACTCAAGGCCATCGGGGTCAGTTGGTCGATGGAGGACCGTGCGTCTTCCCCGTCGGATCGGCTTCTTGGGCCAGGGTTGGAGCCCGGATGCGGGGGGGATAGAGGTGCACACTTCTGCTCTGGCGGAGGCACTCGTGCAGCAGGGAGTTGAGGTTGGTGCCCTGGCCTGGGGATCCGCCGAGCAGGACGCTTGCTTATTGAATCAAGGTGGCGTGACCGTCACCAGGCAGCCGCGCCTGAGGGACGAGCCTGCTGCCTTTGCTGGGGGAGGCAAGAGTGATGACGCTCTTGAACTCTGGCTCGATACCCTGCGCCCGGAATTGGTGCATGTGCATCACCTGTCGGGATGGGGCGCGAGGGCTCTGGATGTACTTCGAAAGCGCGGTCTGCCGGTGGTGGTCACCTTGCACGACGATTGGCTGATTTGTCCTCGGGGACAGCGTTGGCATGTTTCGAACTACCTTTGCAGGGTTCCGGATCCTGATGCCTGCGCGAAGTGCCTGGGGGAATCCCATGGTGAATTGGCGCAGACAGCTGAGCAACTGACCAAACGCCTCCTGCATGCGAACCAGGCATTGCAATCCGTGGACCGGATCTTGGCTCCTTCCAGCACTCTGCTTGAAGCACATCAACGAGCGGGGCTTGAGTGCGCGGGGCCGCATGCCCTTGGGAGGGTGATGCCCTTGGGAATTGAAGCCGAAAGTCTAGGATTAGAAACAAAGCGCCTGCGCGCCTTGCGCGGTGATGATGATCTATTGCGTTTGGGCGTGCTAGGCAGCGTGCAACCTTCCAAGGGAGTGCTGCCCCTGGCTGAGGCTGTTGTGGCCGCAGGTCGTGCGGATCTCGTGCTTGAGATTCATGGGCCGCGCACCAGTTACCACGGAGATTCCCAAACGGTGACCAAGGTCGAGGCCCTGGCCAGGGATCATTCCGCCATCCGTTTGCATCCGAGCTTTCATCCCGCCCGCCGGGCCCAAGTTCTGGCGATGCTCGACGGTGTGGTGGTGCCCTCGCTCTGGGAAGAGGGCTTTGGCCTCGGCGCTCGCGAAGCCCGGGCCACCGGCCTGCCCGTGCTGGCCTCGCGCATTGGCGGCTTGGTTCAACTGGATCAGGATCCGGGCGTGACCCTGGTGGAACCTGGCAATCAAGAAGCCTGGACGGAGGCGATCCGCGCATTCAAAAGGGGTCTGATTCAGCCCTGTGAGGCGATCAAGAGCACCTTGGAGATGACCGAAGACGTGTTGGCGGTCTATGCAAGTGTGTTGCAGGCGCGGACCGATCAGGCTGCCTAGCTCTCAGCCCAGGAAGCCTTCGAGCTGTCCCGCCAGAGCATCCCAACTGAAGTGTCTGCGCACCCATTCTGCCGCCCGCAGGCTTCGTTCGAAGCCTGGTTCGGGGTTGGCCAGATGTTCAAGAACTCCATGTTCGAAGGCTTCTCCCGGTTGAGTCAATTGAAGCCAGTCCTTGGCCTGGGGCAGGCCTTCCGCCGCGCGCTCGGTGGCGATGATCGGACAGCCTGTGGCCAGGGCCTCCACCATTTTCTGCCGCGCGCCCCCGGCGATGGGTATTGGCGCCAGAAGAGCACAAGCATGTTGCAGGTAAGGCAGGGGGTCGGGCACATAGCCTACCCATTCCACACCATCGGGCCTTCCCTCGCAGAGTTCGGGCGCTTCCCCAGCACCAACCACTTCCAGCACCAACTGCGGATGTTGTTGGTGGATGTGGGGCCAGTGGTTGCGGAACAACTCGGCCAGGGCGCGGCGGTTGGGTTCATAGTTCAAGCTGCCAAAGAACAGGAGTCGGTTGCGATCCCGATCTGCTTCGGGCACCACAAAGCGTCGCGGATCCACACCCGCCGGCAGCACTCGAACCCTGGCTTTGGGGTGGCGCCCGAGGAAACGGGTGCGGTCTTCTTGGCTGGCGAATACGTGGGTTCTTGCGCGTAGGGCAACCATGCGCTCCAAGCGTTCTACCCGCAACCGCTCATGCCAGGGATGTTGTAGTTCCCGGGCGAGTTCCACTTCCAGTTTGTGGTGATGAGCGAGGATTGGTGGAGATCTTCTGGGCACTGTGCGCAGGAGCCATGGCTCATCCAAGAACAGAGCAGAAAAACGGCTACTGTGGTCGCGCTTTGCCAGCCAGGTCTTCAGAGCTTGAGAGTGGAACCAGCGTTCTGGTCGGGCTGCGAGGGGAGCGACTCCCGGAGGCAGGGGGCTGCGAGGGAAGATGTGTACCGCCTGAAAAGCATTCGCCGCTACGGGCAGATCGTGATGGGGACCTGGGTCTTCCACCGCGCAGAGGGTGACAGGAATCCGTTGAGCCAGTGCTGAGAGCAACTCCAGGGTTCGGCGGCGCCCTCCATCGAGGGCTGGCCAGGGTGGGACAGCGCAGAGGGCAAGGATGTGCACCGCGCTAGGGTAGTGTTCTGAGAGGTAGAACCCTTACAGGGTTTTCTGGCTGGCCGCGGGCACTTGAGATTGGACCTGGGTTTTGTATGGGAGTTCAGACTGTACTTTCCAGATCCGGATCCAAGGGGCCTGATCGATCTCAACTCAGCGATTCAATCGACAGAGCAGCCAGCTCCGGATTCAGGGGGCATGCTGACGGAAGAGGCAGAGCGGTTTGTCGCCCTGATGCAGCAGTGCTCAGGTCAAGCGCTGCGCTTCTCTTCAGGCAGGCGCAAGGTGCTTGTATCTGCCTTGCGTTCGGCCTTGGGCAGACTGGGGGCGAGGGTCTCCAAGACGCGCTCTGCCGTGGCCCGGTAGGCGGTGAGTTTTCCACCGAGGATTGAGAGCACCCTGGGATTGTGTGCATCGTCGATAGGCAGCAGCACCTCTCTCGAACGCTTGAAGGCGCGGCCCTTGCCGTCTTCCAAGACCCGCAGTCCAGCCCAGCTAGTGAGGGGCGTGGAGTCGGCCTGTGGGAAATGCCTCTGGAAGACCGTACGCAGGTAGTCGATTTCCTCTTGGCTCGGAACGATCTTGTCCGGCTCCCCGGCGTAGGGGCGTTCGGTGGTTCCCAGGAGGGTGTGTCCTTTCCAAGGTACTGCGAACACCGCGCGGCGGTCATGCTGAGCTTCCACATAGAAGGCTCCTTTGTTCAGGGCTCCGGGGAGTTCAAGGTGGCTGCCTGCAACCAGCGCCACCTGGGGGCAAGGCGCCGCGGGATGCAGCCGCTTTGCTACTTCAGCTGCCCAGGGCCCTGCCGCATTGACCAGGATGCGGGCCTTCAAGGTTTCGGTCTTGCTCTCGCGCAGGAGTTCCACCTGCCAGCAGTCCCGCTTCCATTCCGCCCTCACCAACTCCGTATTGAGGGAGTGCTGTGCTCCCAGTTCAATCGCCGAAGCCAGTACCGCGCGGGTCAGGAGTGTGTCATCGGTGGCTCCATCCTGATATCGATAGACCGCTCGCAGGCCATTGGTGCGCAGGCCATCCAGATCGTCCCATTCACTCTTGGGCAGGCTGCAAAAGCGGCTGTCCTTCCTGAAGCCTGCCAGGAGCGAATAGAGGCTCAATCCAGCGCGCATGGTCGAGGGGCCGCGTTTCATGTCCCCATATACAGGAATATGGAAGTCGATCAGTCGCACAAGATGTGGCGCGATCTTGAGCATGATCATGCGCTCACGCAGGGATTCGTGCACCAGTCGCAGTTCCAGGGTTTCCAGGTAACGCAGCCCCCCGTGGATCAGTTTGCTTGATCGGCTTGAGGTCCCAGCTGCTGGCTCCTTCTTTTCCACCACCAGAGCCTCATGCCCTGCTGCCGCCAAAGCCTGGGCCACCCCGGCCCCGCCAATTCCGCAGCCGATTACCAGAACATCAAAATCCACCCTTTCCACCATCGCAGCCTAAGCCATCGGGTCCCGGAGACTGTTCATGGTTCTGCGCTTCTTTTTTGGGCAAAAAGGCTGCTGGCGACGGGCGACAAGGCGGGAGAGGATCTACCCTCTGTTCCATGAGCACTTCCTCCGAGTCCGCACCCTGTCTGATCTACAACCCGAATTGTTCCAAGAGTCGCGCAGCAATGGAATTGCTGGAGCAGAGCGGCCAGGATTTTGTTGCTAGGGACTATTTGCAGCAGCCCCTGTCTGCAGAGGAACTGCAGCGTCTGAGGGAACAGTTGGACCTGCCCGTGCGGGATTGGGTGCGCGGGGCGGACTTGTCCTTGGACGAGGCGGGATTGATTGCAGCGCTGGTGCAGGATCCGAGCCTCCTGCAGCGGCCGATTGTGGTGCACGGGCAGCGTGCCATCGTGGCCCGGCCACCAAGCTTGCTGCTGGAGTTCCTCGGTGAATCGGGGGATGTGTGAATCCCCTTCCATCGGCACCTTGTGACTAATCGCGCTCAACCAACGCCGCCCAGTCCTGGCTGTGGGCGAAGGGTGGCAGACCGAGGGAAACCGGGGCTCCCCCGTTGATGGGGGCGGCAATTGGGTAGGAGACGCCGTTGCGCGGGTCGAACCAGGTGAGGTGGAAGGTTCCTGGTGCGGAACTCAGGTTCAGGGTGGGGGCCAGATCCGAGACCGGCATGTAGAGGGCATAGACTTCGCCGGGACGTGCGAAGACTTCGCCGCCCCCATAGGCTTGCCGCTCATCGGTCATCAGATCGTCCTGGGGCTGCATCTCCCAGAACGGCAGGGCTTCGAGGAATTCCCGGGCGTAGCGCATCTGGTCCCACATTGCCTCTCGAGTTCGGAAGTTCTCGGTGCGCAGATCACCGCCCAGGGGCAGGCCGTGGTAGCCGAAGTACCACTCCAACTGGCCGCCGGAGAGGAACACATCCCAAAGGTGCTGTTTGCGCAGGGAGTTGGTGTTCGTCTCGGTCAGACCCTCGGTTTGCTCGTCAAAGTCGATTACCCAGGGGTGTCCCGCAGCGGCGGAGTCCGCGCGCCAGCGTTCGACGATGGGGCCAGAGTCGTTCGGTGAGGCTTGCAGCGAGGTGGCTTGGAAGAGGGGGTTGCCCAGGATATTGCTGTACGGAGCGTAGTCGCCGCTGGGTCCGATGCCGTGGGTGTGGAAGGCGATGGGGTGCTCGTAGGGTGTCAGCTCTTGGATCCAGGCCGCGAACTCTTCTAGTTGAGGTACCTGGTGATTGGTTTCCTCTCCCAGGTTCCACTTGATCGCTGAGTGGTGTCCGAAGCGCGCTACCAGTTCGCGGTAGAAGATCTTGCGTTCGGGTCCCAGCTGTCCATTGTCGAGCCAATGCTCATTGTCCCATTCGGTTTCCCCGAGCACCAGGTGCAGGGCGATTCCCCGGCGCATGGCATGGGCGAACACGAGGCCCCACTGGTGCAGCTTGGAGAGGTCGTAGTGCAGTTTGTCCGAAGAAGAATCCAGGGGCCCGAGGAACGGCCAGGTGTCGCGTCCATCGCCCCCCAGGTTCATGGGCAGGAAATAGGCCGAGTTGACTCCGCGACTGGCAAGGTAATCCAGGGCTCCGACCAGCCCACGGGAGTCAACGCCGGTTGTGCTGGAGGTGAAGAGGGGACTTGTGTCGTCCCCGAGCCCATCCTCGCCAAAGTCCTCTACGTGGGGCAGAAAACGGTGCAAGCCTGAAGGCAGGCCACTGGTGCTCGCGCCCCCGGGCTCGTCCCAGGTGTCGTCAAATCCCTCGAATCCAAAGAGGTTCTCAGGGCTGTCCGTTCCGCCCTTGAGGAAGTACGGTCCGTCCCGGAACTTGAGGTAGTGTGCACCCACATACTCCAGCGCGCCGAAGCTCAGGAACCCGGGGGCCCCAGTGTCTCTGGGTCCAATGGGCAAGAGGCCTTCCAATCCGGCGAGCATTCCCGCCTGGCCCGCCGCTGGGTCCAGGTTGGTGGCGACCCCGGCGCCTTCGCGGAAGTGCACGGTGTACTCCCATGTGCCTTCTTCAAAGAACGCCGCGCGCACCTGCCAGGCTGTGCCCAGGCTGCCTCCGGCGCCATCTCCGGCGAAGAAGCCCTCTACACGCATGGTGGCTCCCGATGGTGCGCTGAAGTCAATCCACAGGCGCCGGTCGAGGAAGGGGTTCGGGGATTCATCCGCCTCGCTGAAGGCTGGCCCCTCAAAGGTCAAGGTCACAGGGTGCCACTTGGTCAGGGTGCCGCTCACTGTGCGCCCGTCCGCAGAGTCCACCAGCGCTGAGAAAGGTCCCTCTGTGTCAACAGATCCTGCAGGGGCTGCGGCCGTGATGTGCAGCCAGTAGGTCACACCTTCGCCCAGGTTCTCCAAAGTCACCGCGTGTTCCAGGGCGAGGTCATTGCCGCTGGATTGGATTGCTCCCAACTCTTCACTGGTGCCCCAGTCGAGTTCGCAGAGGGTTGGGACATTGGTGGTCCAGCTGACCGTCAACGAGCGTGGACCCGGCTGCTCCACCTGCCACGCGAGGATTTCTGCTTCTCCTAATTCACCCGCCTGGCCGATTCCAAGGTCCGGATCGCCGCCGCCGCCGCCGCCACCGCCATCGTCCAGATCAAGGAGATCCTCTGTCTCGAATCGACCCGATGCCACGACGCCGCCGCCCCCAGTACCGCCACCTCCCGGGCCACCACTGCCCGGGTCCGTTCCTCCTGAGCCATCCGAGGCCTTGTTGCAACCTAGGAGAGAGACCACAATTCCTGCGCAGAGCAGGGCTGTTGGCCGTGAGGGGGAGTGGGAGGAGGGTGCCAAGACGTCCAACCTATCCACATGCATCGGATTTCAGGGTAGATTTCCGCGCCTTTGGGCTGCTCGCAGGCCCCTCATGGTGATGGGGTGCACAGGGTCGACAACTCTTATCTGCTTTGCGGGCCCAGAAACCTCTCCTGGTCTTGAAGAGCCTGGCCCAATCCCTTGAGCTTCCTCGATGGGGGACTACACTCTGCGTCCGAATCTGAGCAACCCATTCTTCTCCGCACTCCCCAAGTGTCCCCATGTCAGAACTCCACGATATCGTCATTATTGGTTCCGGTCCTGCCGGTTACACCGCTGCGATATATAGCGCCCGCGCCAATCTCAAGCCGATCCTGTTTCAAGGGATGCAGCCCGGGGGTCAGCTGACTATTACCACCGATGTGGAGAACTTTCCTGGCTATCCAGACGGAATCCTGGGCCCGGAGATGATGGAGGACTTGCGCAAGCAGGCCGAGCGGTTCGGTACGGACATACGTTTTGACGAGGTTGTGGAGGTGGACTTCTCCAAGCGTCCTTTCACTATCAGGTCCCAGTTTGGCGAGGTGCAGGCCAAGGCGGTGATCATCTCCACCGGAGCCACAGCCAAGTTGATCGGTCTCGAAGCAGAGACCCGCCTGATGGGGCATGGGGTCAGTGCCTGCGCCACCTGTGATGCTGCGTTCTTCCCGGATAAGGAAGTCGTGGTGGTTGGGGGTGGTGATTCCGCCATGGAAGAGTCCAACTACCTGACGCGTTTTGCATCCAAGGTCACCGTTGTCCACCGGCGCGAAGGCTTGCGGGCCTCCAAGATCATGGTGGACCGAGCGAAAGCCAATCCGAAAATCGAATGGGCTTTGAACAATGTGGTCGAGGATATTCACGCTGGGGAAGACGGCAAGGTCAATGCGGTCACCTTGAAGAGCACCACGGATGACTCGACTCAGATGCTTGAGTGCGAGGGCCTTTTTGTGGCAATCGGGCACTCTCCCAACACCAAGATTTTCAAAGACAAGGTCGAACTTGATGACAAGGGCTATGTGGTCGTCACTCCTGGAGGCACTCAGACCTCGGTGGAGGGCGTTTTTGCCTGTGGCGATGTGATGGATGCGACCTACCGTCAGGCGGTCACCGCCGCGGGCACTGGTTGTATGGCTGCCATTGACTCCGAGCGCTGGCTGGAAGAACAAGATCACTAAGGCCTTCTGGCTGCTGCGCGCGGGTCACCGCTACTTCTCTTGCATCACGAGCCCGAAGCCGAGTACATCCTGGGTGTCGATTCCAACGAGTTGGAGCGACTTTGGTCCCAGCATCAAGTCTGGGAGGATGAGATGCGTGCATTGCTGAGTCGGGCTGGCCTGGCCTCCGGGCATGTGGTCTTGGACTTGGGGTGCGGCCCTGGAACCACTTCTCTTGAGTTGGCGCGCTGCGTTGGAACAAGAGGCAAGGTCCTTGCTGTTGACGAAAGTCGCGCCTGTATCCAAACCCTCTCTTCTGCGGCCCAGCGCTTGGGTCTCGACAACATTGAAGCCAGGATTCAGTCCGTGGAGGAACTTGCCCTCGAGCCAAACAGCCTGGACGCCGCCTACGGCCGTTGGATCCTCTCCTGGGTGGCCGATGTGCCCGCAGTCTTCGAGCAAGTCACCAGGGCCCTCAGGCCCGGGGGCGCGTACATCATGCAGGAGTACCTCGAATGGCAGGCAATGAAACTGCTGCCCCACAGTCAGGTCTTTGAGGCTGCCATTCAGGCCTGCATGCAGAGCTGGACCCGCGGCGTCGGCAAGATCAATATCGCAGAGGAGGTTCCAGCTCTGGCTTGCGCGGCGGGCCTGAAGGTGGAGTCTTTCTCCGTCAACGCCCGCTCCGGTCAGCCCGGTACCCCCGTCTGGAATTGGCTGGGGGAATTCTTGCAGAGCTATCTCGCGCGCCTCGTGCGTCAGGGTGCTTTTGGCCAGGCTGACCACGAGGCCTTCTGCTCTGAGTGGAGCGAACGCACTCAGGACTCCGATTCTGTGATCATTGCCCCTGTGGTGGCGGATGTTGTCCTGCGCAGGTCGGTATAGGCCCTGGTCCCCAAGATTGTGAAAAAAAGCAGCGAGCATGTCCTAGGATGGTGCTCACGGCTTCCATCTGGAAGCTGGAGCCCTTCCTTTTCTATCCTAGGGTCAGATGCGAATCGGGATATTTGTTCATGGGCTTCCGCCCCGGTCGACCCACGGGGTTGAATCACACACCCAGGCCTTTGCGGAGGCGCTGGTGCGGGCGGGGTATTCCGTGGAGGTTCTCGCGCCCTGTTGCTTGCCAGGGCGGGCCCTGTATTCCCAGCGACGCGAACTGCATGGCTCGGGTTACGGGGTCACCTGGGTGCAGGTTGAAGGCCCTGCTGATCCGCGCCACATGGCGCGGGCGGTGGGGGCTTTCTTGGATCGCGAGCGACCGGATGTGGTGCACCTCCAGCACATGATCCACCTGGGTGCAGCAGCGATCGAAGAGGTGGCGCAACGCAAGATTCCCATGGTTTACACGGCCCATGATTTCTATCCCGTCCACGAGACCCTGAATCTGATCCGGCCGGACCTGGTGCCCTTTGAGTGCGGCGATCTGGAGATGCAGGCGCGGGTAAATCAGGCCAGGGGTTTTCTCGACAAGTTGAGCGGCCTCGGAGATCACCACGGCACCGTCTTGTTGGATCAACCCGGGCTTGCAAATCAGCTCGGGGAGGCTTCGGCGGTGACCCTGCGCGCGATCCTTGATGGGCAGCGAGATGGAGGCCTTGAAGAGGCGCGAAACGAAGTCCGCTTGCGGGCCGAGGTCATGCGCGAGACCTTTGCCAAGGTCGGCAGGCATTTCGCTACCTCAGGGATGCTTGCTCGTTCCTTGGGCAGGGAACTTGGTCGTGCAGTGGAACTGCGCCCCAGTGGCATTCGGAGTGATCACCTTTCCGCTCTGCCTCCAGCCTGTTCCCACGGAGGACCACTACGCATTGGCTTCATAGGTGGGCTGCTCAAGCATAAGGGTGTGCATGTCCTCTTGGAGGCCTTTGCTCAGCTCGATCGGTCGGCGGAGCTACACATTCATGGGGCTTCTCATGATCGGGTCTATGTGCGACTCCTGCGCGAGCGTGCGGCTGAGGTGGGAGCGGTCATGCACGGGGAATACAGCCGCGGGGAATTGCCTGAGATCTTGGCGGGCCTCGATCTGCTGGTTGTGCCTTCCCTTTGGGTTGAGAATGCGCCCTATGTGATTCGCGAGGCCTTTGCCGCCCATCGGCCTGTACTGGTTTCGGACACTGAAGCCTTGCGCGAGAGCGTGAGGGACGGCGAAGACGGCCTCTTGTTTGCTCAGGGGGATGCCGCCGCCTTGAGCGCGGCCCTGAGGCGTCTAGTCGATGAGGATGGGCTCTTTGGGCAACTGGTCACGGGCATCAATGCGCCCCTTTCAATCGACGCGGAAGCTCGGGCCTACGGGCAGACCTATGGGGATCTTGTGCGCGATGCGCAGGTTAAGAAACCGGTGCCCGTGTTGCCCGCCAGCGTTGAGCCTTTTGCGGAGCGCTATGCAGCCCTTGAGGTCCTACCCACCCGGGACTTGTTCGAGAAGGTGCAGACTGGGCTGGAAAAACTCGGGACTTGTATGGGGGTGGCACAGGCACCGGCGGATCTCTTGACCCAGGCGGTGTCTTCGGGGTCGCCGACCAGAGATCTATTGCTGGATCATGACCGGGCCCTTGAATGGTTGCGCAAGAGTCTGGCGGATGTGGAACATGCCCGAGACGAAATGGAAAAGCGCGCGAGCTGGTTCCAGGAACAACTCGCCAGCGCTGAAAAGCGGGCTCAGTGGCTCAGTCAACAGGTGGATCACGGCGAGAGCACGACAGGCGTGGAACGCGATTGGTTGAAGGAGTCCAAGCAGGATCTGGAGCAGGAGCGCGACTGGCTGCGTCGGCAGCAGGCGGAGACCGAGAAGACGAATGTCTGGTTGCGTGAGTCCCTCGATCAAGCTGAGCAAGAGGCTCAGAAAATGCGTGAGTGGGCTGAAGACTCAATCCAAAAGGCTGGGGAGGAAACAGAGAAAGCCAATCAGGCCATGCGGGAGGCGGCCGCAGAAACCGAAAAGGCCAATGCTGCCGGCGCAGAGGCCGCCGAAGATGCTCAAAAGGCTCAGGAGTGGACTGCCGAGTCTCGGGAGCAGACTACTGCGGAGAACGAGTGGCTCAAGGAGACCGCAGAAGAGTTGCGCCGGGAGAACCGCTGGCTTCAGGAGAAGGCTGACGATGGAGAAGCTGCAATAACTGCCGCGCAGGCGTCCGCTACGGAAGCCACTCGAGCTTTGGCAGCCCTGGCGCAGGAGCGGGATTGGATGCGTGGGGTCCTGGAATCTCGCCAGCAGGAGTTGCGTTGGATTCGCGAGCGGCTGACCGGCGATGCGGTGCCGGAGGGGGAAGACTCCTCAAAGGACCATGCGGCGATTTTTGCGGCTCACGAGGCATTGGAGCGCGAACTCCTGGCTATGCACTCCCACGAACGTTGGCTGTATACCGAACTTGCCACTATTGCCAGCATTCTTGAGAGCCAAAGTCCTGGGAGCGAAGCGTTGGTAGCTGATGAGTTACCCCGAGCCCTGGCCAGCATGCGTGCCGCCGCTGCTCGCTCCATGGGCGAGCTTGTCTGGCGGCGGAAGGAGATGTTGGCTGCCCGGGAGGGGTCTGATCGATTGCTCGCGCGTCTCGCCGCGCCGGAGCTTGCGGATCGCATCCGGTCCTGGGAACTGACCCCCGGTCCCTCGGCCCCGGTGCCACCCGTTGTCGATCCGGAACCCCCGAGTTCCGAAAAGGACGAGCCCGAGGGCGGCCTGCACTGGTCTGCTCCCGACGGCATACCTTCTGATGATGAGGAAGAGTCATGAGCCAACGAGTTGCCGTGGTCATTCCCTCTCTGGACGATCGGGATCTGTTGACTCAGAGCCTGCCCCTGTTGATCGACGAGTTGGAGGCCCGTGGTTGCGACGATGAGTTGACCGTGGTGGACGACACGGGTCAGGATCTCTTGGCCGCTTGGATCGCGGAACGATTTCCTGGTCGTGTGCGTGTGATCGTGCGTCAGAGTTGTGGGGGATTTGCCAAGGCTCTCGTTACGGGCGCTCGCCTGGGTACGGCGGAACTGCTCTTGTGCTTGAACCCCGATGTACGGGTGCGCCCCGGCTTCCTGAACCCTTTGGTGGAAGCCATGGTCGATCCTGAGGTTCACTCGGTTTCCCCCCGCGTGCTGCTCAATGGCGATGTCCACCAAGCCGAAACCCACCAGCGGATGTTGGTGGACGGAGGTCGCCTCGTCAGCCAGCCTCTGATTCCTGATCCCGCTTCAAGTGAACCCCTGCCGATTCCTTTCCCTCTGGGCGGCGCCATGATGGTTCGCCGGGAAGAGTTCCTGGCTGAGGGCGGTTTCGATCCTCTCCTCGCGCCGTTCTACTTCGAAGACACAGACCTGGGCCTCACCGCGTGGCGCCGTGGCCGCAAGGTGCTGGAGATTCCCAACAGCGTTGTGGAGCATCACCATCGTGGGACCATAGGTCGCGTGGTGCCTGAGAACATCGTGCGTGCCGCTATTGAACGCAATCGCTTGTTAGTCCATTGGAAGCACTTGGATTCCAAAGCAGCCGCCCACGAGCATTACCTTGCCCTCTATCGCGATGCCTTGGACGCAGGCATCGGCGATCGTCGGGAAGAGTTGATCTGGATGGCCCTGGCACTGGAAGACCTGGAAGCTGCCACCGCCTCGCGCAGTGGATTGGGATCCATGCAGAGAACCCTGGATGCAGCTCTCGTGGCCGCAGATCCGAGCCGGGGCTGAAACCGGGAGCACGGAACTCAACTACGCACGCGGTCAAGAACCTCGCCCAGGATCTGGACATGGTGCTTTGCCCGGAATTCCGCTTCGACCTTGGCCTGGCCCGCCTGCCCGAGTCGGTTGGCGAGGGCTGGGTCTTCGGTCAGGCGGCCGATGGCTTGGACCAAGGCTTGAATGTCGCCTGGCGGAACGAGCAAGCCGGTGACCTCCGGTTCGAGCCATTGGCGTACGCCGCCCACATCGCAGGCGATCATGGCACGGGCGTGGGCCATGGCTTCGATTCCAACTATGCCGAAGGGTTCGGCCCACAGGCTGGGCATCAGCGATGCGCGCACGTGGGTCAGGATTGCCCGCATGGAGTAAGCTGAGACCCAGCCGGTGAACAATACGCGTTCGGAAATTCCGTGGCCTTCGGCGCTGGCCTTGAGAGGTTCGAGCAGGGGGCCGTCGCCGGCGATGATCAGGCTGCAGCCTGGGACCCTCGCGATGGATTCAAGCAGGAACTCAAGCCCCTTCTCCGGTACCAGACGAGCGGCGCAGAGGAATACGGGGCGCGGAGATAGGGTTTCAAAGAAATTGGTGAGGTTCTCGGGCAGGGAAGCATCGGGGTCGGGTGCTTCGAGAGTGAAGTAGGGACAGACTGTGATCTTGTCGCTTTGCGCTCCGGCGGCTTCGAGTTCCTTGGCCATGTACTCCGAAGCCACAATCAAATGTTGCGCGGCGCCCATGCGACGGATCTCGCGCACCCGGCCCAGAACCCGACGAACTCCGCGCCAGCCCTGGGGAAGGTCCATGCAACCTCCGTCCAAGATCCGAGGCAGGCACGCCAAGGGGGCGGGGGAATCGCAGATGGTTCCTTTGGTTCGGCGCTTGTTCAGGCCGGGACAGAAAAAGGTGTGATCTTGAACAAACCGCACCAGGGGCGCGACCAAGGCCAGTTGTATTGCGACCCAGGGCGCGACTCCAGAGACCAGGAGAATCAGATCCACACGCAGGGCTGCCAACACGTCCCCGGCATCAGGGTGATCTCCCTGGGCGGCGAAGAAGTCCCCCAGAGGTGAGTAGGCAACGGCCTCGGCACCTGGCGGCAGGGGAGCATCGCCCCCCGCGCTGAGGATTACCAACTCGTCTCCGGCCGCGGCCAGTTGTTCAGCTAGGTCCAAGGCATAGCGTTCGCTGCCACCGATGGGCTCCCAGCGCCCAACCGCCAGGGCAATGCGCATCAGCCGATGGTCATCAGGAACTCGGCGTTGACTGTGGTCTTGCGCATCTTGGCGATTAGCATTTCCATGGCTTCCACCGGGTCTAGTTCGTTGAGGACCTTGCGCAACATCCAGACACGCTCGATTTCCTCCTCAGTGAAGAGCAATTCTTCCTTGCGGGTGCCGGAGCGGTTGATGTCGATTGCGGGGAAGATCCGCCGATCGGAGAGGCGTCGGTCGAGGACGATTTCCGAGTTGCCTGTGCCCTTGAACTCCTCAAAGATGACTTCGTCCATTTTGGAACCGGTTTCAATCAGGGCTGTGCCAAGGATTGTCAGGGATCCTCCGTGTTCGATGTTGCGCGCTGCGCCGAAAAAGCGTTTGGGAAACTGCAGCGCCGTTGCCTCAAGACCACCTGAGAGCAGCTTGCCGTTGCTCGGGGCTTCGGTGTTGCAGGCACGAGCTAGGCGCGTGATCGAGTCCAACAGGATGACCACATCTTCCCCGGCCTCGACCATGCACTTGGCCTTCTCGATCACCATCTCGGCCACTTGTATGTGACGGCTGGCGGGTTCGTCAAAGGTGGAGGAAACCACCTCTACCTTGTCGCCGATCACGCTGCGCTCAAAGTCGGTGACCTCTTCGGGTCGCTCGTCCACCAGCAGGATAATCAGGTGGCAGTCGGTGGCGTTGGCCACGATGGATTTGGCCAGCATATGGAGCAGGACTGTCTTGCCCGTGCGCGGGGGCGCGACGATCAAGCCGCGCTGACCGCGGCCCACGGGAGCTACCAGGTCGATGATGCGCATCTCGAGGGGGTTTTCTTGGGTTCCCTCCAGAGTGAAGCGCTGCTCGGGATAGAGGGGGATGAGTTCCTTGAAGCCTGCGCGGCCCATGGACTCCTCTGGTTCGTCCCCGTCTATCGAGTTGACCTGATCGAGGCAAAAGTACTTCTCCCCTTCCCCAAGTGGGCGCAGGGTGCCTGTCAGCGTCATGCCTTTTGCCAGGCTGCAAGTTTCGGCAATGGAGTGCGGGACGAAGACATCCTCTTCAGAGGGCATGTAGTCCGTGTGCTGTGTGCGCAGGAAGACATGCTTGCTGTCCCAGACATCAACCACACCTTGGACTTGGACCGGTACGTGGTTTTGCAGACGGTGGCGGGTGATCTCCCAGATTGCTTCGCGCCGATTGCGGCCCTGGAAGTCATCGACCTTCAAGTCCTCTGCCAACTCGTGCATTTCATTGAGGTGCATGCCCAGGAGCGCATCGTGCTCCACAGGATCCGGGGCCGCGCCTTTCTTGACTTCGGGCAAGGCTTCAAGCAATTCTGCTTTCTCATCGGCGCTAAGGTCTTTGGGCAAGGCCTCGTAGTCAATCCGCAGGCCAACCTCCTTGAGGGGACCCTTCGCGCCTTGGAAGCCTTTGCCTTTCTTGCGTCGGTAGCCTTGCTTGTTCTTGAACTTGCCCTTGTTGGGGCCGTGGCTACGCTTCTTTCTTGTGGCGGTCATGGAGCTTTGGGAGAGGATAGGCTTGCGATGGTCGTAAGCAGTGTTTGCACGTTTTCGTTCAGTTCGGATAGGGTGCCGTCGGCGCGCAGGGTCCAGTGGGCGGCCGCCTGCTTCGCGCTCAAGGGGAGTTGAGTAGCCTCGCGCCGGGCAACTTCGCCCGGGGCCCAGCCACGGTCGTGCTGTGCACGCCGGTCTCGTTCCTCGTCAGGGACCTCGATGAAAATCAGGTGATCGCAGGCCGCCGCCAGACCGTGCTCGGCATCATTCTCCAAGAGGAGAGGAACATCGAGCACAATGTGCGGGACTCCGCAGGCCCTGGCCCGCTTGAGGTCGCTGGATATTCTGGCACGGATGGCCGGGTGGGTCCAGCCTTCAAGTTGCTTGCGTGCCTCCTGATCCTCAAAAATCACCTTTCCCAGGGCTGAGCGGTTGACCTGGCCGCTGGAATCGAGCACATCAGTGCCGAAGGCCTCGGCGATACGGGCGATCATTGCGGGCTCCGCAAGGATCTCGTGGGCCAGGTGGTCGGCTGAGATCACTCTTCCCGAGGGACCTGCCACGAGGTCTGCCACAGTACTTTTTCCAGCGGCGACGCCGCCCAGGAGGCCAAAGACCACGGATGTTTGGGGAGTGGCTTGCAAGACTCGGAAACCAGGGGTGCTGATGGGGTTAGGAGTGGACGGAGGAGCTCTCTGAGCCTCTTCGGGGGCTGGAAGGCCACCGCATCAGGGTAGAAAGGGACCGGCCCTTCGCCAACCTGCGGCTTCCAACCTTGCCTCCAGACCCCCTTATCGGTTATCTAGTGCCCCCCTCATACGGGTCCTGTCCCAGCGGCTGGTCCCGTCCTCCCCCCAGAACCCCCTAGCCCCGCCTCCCTGATGGTCGTTCACGATCGGGAGGCCCGATGCATGATGCAGCGATCCAACAGCGGCACGGCCCGCGTAAGCGCCATTTGGATGATCCTGGTGTTTGTCCTCTTCCTTGGAGCCACCATGATGGCCTATTCCACCAGCGGTGCACGGACCAAGGCTATTGAAGCCAAGGAGGCTGCAGAAGATGAGACTGCCGTTGCTGTGCAGGACCGTGCGGATGCCCTCGACTCAAGTCGGCGCATCTCCGAGGTCCTCGGCTGGTATGACCGTGACAACGCGACTTCCCGTTCGGATGTGGTTCTTGCAACCTCCGGCCTGAGCGAGTTCAAGAACGCTTTCGGTGGCATGACCGATGCGGAGAGAACCTGGGAAGAGTCCTGGCCACAGGCGGCTAGCGCCTACCAGCAGACGCTCAACACTATTCGCACCCTGGAAGGTCAGGTTGCCGACCTGCGCAATCAAGTCAGCGCTGCAAACTCGGCTACCGCTTCAGTAACCGATGCCAAGAACACTGCGATCCGGGGCTTGGAGCAGCAGTTGGCCGATTCTCAGTCCAACGCTCAGGACGAGCGTGATGACTTGGAGCGCCAGCTATCCGCTGCCCGCAATCAGTTTTCCTCGGCAGACGCCAGTTGGAAGGCTTCTCAGGCAGAACTGGCTGATGAGAAACGTGCACGAGAAATGGACGGCCAGGCGGCCCGCACCCGTCACGGTGCCTTGACCCGTGCGCTTTCTGAACAAGCTGGCCTGACCAAGGAAAAGCAGGGCCACGACGGTGAGATTCTTGCCACTTCTGCCAGCCTCAATATCGCCTACCTGAACCTGGGCGCATCTGATCGCGTCAGCCGAGGCATGCGATTCGACATCACCAGCGGTAAGCCCGGGTCCAGCACACACAAGGGCACTGTGGAAGTGATCGATGTGGAGTCCGACCGCGCAATCTGCAGGATCATCTCCCTGATGGATCAGTATGACCCGATTGTCGAGCGCGATCTGGCTTCCAACCCGCTCTTCGTCCCCGGTGGCGAACGCAATGCCGTGATGGCGGGCCGCTTCTCAGGCAGCTGGAACGAGGCTGAGCTTCGCACGCTGATGGGCGAGATCGGCATCAATGTGCAGAGCACGATGGACAAGTCCACCGCCTTCCTGATCGTTGGAGATCCACTCTATAACGATCCCGAGACCGGCGAACCTCTTGAGGAGCCCATGGCGATCTCCGAGCTGGCTGTCTACAAGGACGCCGAGGCTGCTGGCCTGACCATTGTGTCCATCGAGGACATTCGCCGGTTCTTCGTCAAGTGACCCCCAATCGGCGGGCCGTCCCTTGCGGAGGACCCCCACAATTCGGATCCTTGCAGCGGCCGGGCCTCTTACCACAGGGGTCCGGCCGCGAGCATTGGAAGTGATATGGCGACCCTACCAAATCCCGACGACGAGCAAGAGATCGAGGCCTCGCGCATGACCTTGGGGGAGCACCTCGAAGAACTGCGCGGTCGACTGTTCAAGAGCGTGGTGGTTCTTGTGCTGATTTTCTCGGTGGTCTACGCCTGGCGATTCGATGTGTTCAGCATTATTCAGGGGCCCCATCAGAAGGCCATGGTGATGCTCAACGAAGCTCGTGCTGAGCACTTTCACGAGTTGATTCAAGAGCGTCAGGCGGCGGGAAAAGAGGTGGATCCCTCAACCTGGTTTGAAGATGGCTACCCCGAGGCCAAGGTCCTGACCCCAAGTTTTCGCAACGAAGATCGCCTGAAGCACTTTTCCGCAGACCAAGGATTTTTGTTGCGCCTCAGGGTCTGTTTTTGGATTTCTATTTTCTTGGCGGGGCCCTACCTGTTGCTGCAGATGTGGGGTTTTATTGCGGCGGGTCTCTACCGTAGTGAGAAGTCGGTCGTCCACCGCTATCTGCCCACGTCCTTGGGACTGTTTGTGGGGGGGGTGTTGTTTGGGTACTTCGTAATGGTGCCTTACGCCCTCTATTTTCTGGGGCTGGACGATCTCAACTTGGAGACTCTTGAGGTGAGTGCCCAGATTGCGAGCAGTTACCTGGAGTTCATGAAGGGGTTGGCCCTGGCCATGGGAGCTGTGTTTCAGTTGCCGGTCATCATGCTGGCCCTTTCCAAGCTGGGTCTAGTGGAAGCAAGTGTCTGGTCCCAGTACCGGCGGCATATGGTTGTGGGCGCTTTGGTGATCGCCGCGGTTCTGACTCCTCCGGACCCCATCACTCAAATGTTGATGGCCGGGCCGATTGTGATTCTCTACGAAGTGGGCGTGTTCTTGACCCGTCTGGCCGCGAGCAGGGAAGCATCTGAGCAGGCGCTGAGTTGATGGGTGCTGGCATGGCCAAGTCCATCGCCATCTGTGCGGTGGGGGACGAGCTGCTGGCGGGGGCGCACCCTGATCTCAACTCGCCCTTTCTCGCGCGGGCGCTGTTGGAAATGGGCCACGAGGTGAGGCAGGTCATCGTGGTCGGGGATGATGAGGCCCTGATTGCCGAGAGCGTCAAGCGACTTGCTCGTTCTGCACAGCTGGTATTTGTGACTGGGGGACTGGGGCCGACGCTTGATGATGTGACCCGCCATGGCGTGGCACGAGCGGTGGAGAGCGAGTTGGTTACCTCCCCCGAGGCTCTGGCGCAGATCGAAGCCTGGTATGCGCGCAGTCGACGAGAGATGCCGGGTTCCAACTTGCGCCAGGCATTGGTGCCCAAGGGGGCGAAGGTGCTCTTCAACCCCACCGGCACCGCGCCGGGATTCGAGGTTGCCTGCGGAACTTCGCGCGTGTTGGTCTTGCCGGGGCCGCCAGCTGAGTTGCAGGCCATCTGGAGCGAAGTGGTTGAGCCACTGTTGATTGCCAGCGCGCCGGTGGAGTGCGTGCGGCTGGCACGGAGCTTTCATCTGCAGGGGTTGTCCGAGAGTGTTTTTGCGGATCAGTGCGGAGACTGGTTGGGGCGGGATGAGAATCCTTTGCTGGGGGTTGCTGTTGCCAGAGGGGTGCTCACTGTGCGCTGCGTTGCACGGGGCCAGAACGAGGATCAGGTGCAAGAACTGCTCGACGCCCGCGCGGATCAACTGCGCCAGCGGTTTGATCAGTGGATCTTCAGTCAGGACACCTCGGATCCAGCTGAAGTTCTGGTGCGACTCCTGGAGCAGCGTGGGGAGACGATCTCCTGTGCCGAATCCTGCACCGGAGGGCTTCTTTCTGCGGCCCTGACTGGAGTCCCCGGAGCCAGCGCAGTGTTCTCCGTGGCTCATACTGTCTACTCCGCAAATGCCAAGCAGGACGTTCTCGGGGTGCCGGAGCACCTCTTGAGGGATCACGGTGCGGTGAGCGAACAGGTGGCGGGGGCCATGGCCCTGGGTGCTGCGGAAAGGACCGGGGCACATCTTGCTCTGTCCATAAGCGGGATCGCTGGACCCGAGGGCGGGACCCCAGAAAGACCCGTGGGGCTCGTGACCTTTGGGGTCTGCTACAGGGGTCGGGTCTGGACCGGAAAGCGCAACTGGGCGCCGTTGGCAGGGCGCGAGCAGATCCGGGTCTGGGCCACCAGTCATGCCCTCGTGCGTGGGATTCGGGCCCTGGAGGGCCGGCTGGATTTTGATCAGAGTTCTTGAGTGGTCCCAGCTTCGGATCCGGTCAGGAATTTTCTTTGGGGTCTCGCGCAGGGTCGTTCGGATCGCTATTCTCTTCCTCGAATTACCCCGTGGTGTAATTGGCAACACATCTGGTTTTGGTCCAGACGTTTCAGGTTCAAGTCCTGGCGGGGTAACCACAATCAGCGGCCCTCCCCTCAGGATCTCTTCTGAAGCGGAGGGCCCTTTTCTTGCCGTTCCTTGACTGGTGTCGGGGGGGCAGGTCTTCAAAGAGTCCGGGCACAGTTCGTACCCAGGCACTTGGTCCAGGGCCGATCAATTTTGCTTCACACCCTGGCCCGGCCTATGGCATGTGCTCAGGGTGAGGTGCATTTGGGAGACTTGTTGGGGCGGGAAGGCCCCGCCCCAGAGCGTCCGGTGGGATTCGGCGGGAAGTCCTGTGCCCTGTCGGTCGTCAAGGGGGCTGGCAAACCGCATTCTGTGGTTTCACCCTTTGCAGTCATGAACATCACCCGCTACTTCCGCCCTGTCTTGAGCGTTCTGGCGCTCATTCTTTTTTCTTCCACCGCGAGGGCCCAGGAACTTGCCCAACTGCGCTTTGCAGGGCTCGTGCGGGGCCCAGAGGGAGTGGTGTCTGAGACTCAGCTTGGCTTGCCGGGAATGCTGGTGGTCAAGGTGAAGGCCATGGTGCGCGGAGAGGCCCGCAATGTTGAACTTGAGTTGTTCCTCGCTCCCAACACGAGCGGCCAGGAGGTGGCTGGGCTGGTTGCGGCACGCTTGAGCAAAGCGGGCTTCGATGTGCTCCAGTCCGGATATTCGGGCAAGTCCGCAACAAGTACCTTCATCATCGTGGATGCCCTGCGCGTGGAAGTGCTGGTGCCCAATGGGCTAGTCGCATCATTGGCGAGTCTCTCCAGTGCCCCGGCATACTTTGAAGTGGTGGCCGAGCGAGAAGAGAAGGAGTCCTTTGAAATTCAACTTTCCTGCGCATTCCGCTTGCCTGTCAAGCGCGGCATAGAGCGGGTCGACTTTCTGGTCGTGTTGGACGGCCCGGCTCATGGGACCCAGATGGCCGAGTCAATCTCGACCCAGGCCCTCAAGCATGGTCTGCGCTCCGAGAGGCCCAACTCGGTTGCATGGCGTCCTTTGAGAACGGTCAAGAGCAATACCTGCCTTGGGTTTTGCGCCAGCTGGCGAGGTCGCCCTGGTTGGGGCGCAGTGCTCGGCCTGGCGGATCATCGTTGACGGATCCATTCGTCCGTGGAGTAGCGAGCGCCGAGATCCTCGGCAAGTTCTCTCTCCTCGCGGCTGGGAACGCTTGGGACGAGTTGTAGGCCCAGGTGTTGGCGCATGTGCTCCAAGAGCAGGGGTGCGAATGACTGGGCGGTGTGTTCTTCGCTGGCATTCTCGAAAGTCGCAATGGAGCCCTCAAGTGGTGTGCTACTGACCTTGATCGAACCGTGGTGCAGTACCCGGCCGGCCTTGCGCCGTTGGGCAGAACCCACCCCCTTGCGTCCGTTCCAGGCCACATCCAGAGGCGTGGAGTGGTGGAAGCACATGGAGCTTGCGGGGTTGTCAGAGGTCAGGGGTTCCTCTCCTCGCAAACGCGCGGGCAGGCCGATCTGGCGCAGGGCCAGAATGATCGCTCCATGGATGCGCGCGTAGCTTGGGCCCACGGGACCTCGGTAGAGGGGGTGCGCTTGCGGGCAGCTGATGGAAAAAGTCAGCTCGCCCTCGTGATGGATTGCTCCGCCCCCGGTCAAACGGCGCACGGTGGCGCTGGCGGATTCAATCTCGCTGACCTGGGTTGCTTTTTGGAACCAACCCAAACTCAGAGCATCGGGGGACCAAGTGTAGAGGCGCAAGGTCGGCTGATCTCCCTCCAAGAGGAGGGCTTCATCCAGACCCATGTTGAATTCGGGGCTGGTGCCCCAGGTGGTGATCAAGCGCCAGATGTCTTGCATGGCCGTAGTCTGAAGGGCAATCGTATGCCCTGGCCTGGCAACTCTAGTGGGCTGCAGCGACGTGCTCTTCGTAAGCCGCTGCGTCCAACATGTGGTCCAGGTTGGGGGCCTTGGATCTGATGCGTACCATCCAGCCCTTGCCCCACGTGTCTTCTGCCAGAACCTGTAGATGGTCTTCGATGACCGGGTTGACCTCGACAACTTCGCCGGTTATCGGAGCCTGCAGGTCGGATACTGCCTTGACTGATTCGATTTCGCCGAAAGTCTCGCCGATCTCGACCATGCGGCCCACTTCGGGCAGGTCACAGTACACGAGGTCCCCCTCGTTGCCGTTGCAGAGTTCGTCGATGGCGAAGTCGGTGATGCCAATAATGACGGAGTCTCCGTCAATCTTGGCCCATTCGTGAGTAGTTGCGTAGCGTCGGTCGTCGGGGCGCATGGTGTTGTCTTCTTGGAACTATCGTTTTCGGGAGTAGAAAGGAAGGTCGGTCACGGTCAGGTCCTGGCGTTTGCCGCGCAGATCCATTTGGACTTTGGTTCCCGCTTCGCTGAAGGCGAGGGGAACATAGGCCGTGCCGATGTTCTTGGAGAGTGTGGGGGAGATGGCGCCGGAACAAACCACGCCAATCTGCTCATCCCCGCTCATTACCGGGTAGCCCTCACGGGGAGCGCGTTTGCCGTCTGTTGTTACGCCTACAAGCTTGTTGGTGGGATTGGCTTTGATCTGGGCCAGGGCATCTCGGCCGATCCAATCGCCCTTGTCCTCGTGAAAGGAGATTCCAAAGGAGAGACCTGCCTCGATAGGGTTGCGGGTCTCGCTGATCTCATGCCCATAGAGGGACATTCCCGCTTCCAGACGCAAGGTGTCCCGGGCTCCCAAGCCGATGGGCTTGAGGCCGTACTGCGCGCCAGCTTCCATCAACGCATTCCAGACCCGTTCGGATTCCCCGCTGTCGAAGTAGATCTCGAAGCCGTCTTCGCCGGTGTAGCCCGTGCGGCTTACGCGCACATTGGGTAGGCCGCAAAGGGTCCCGAAGCCAGACTTGTAGTAACCGATGGTCAAGAGGTCGAGGTCTTCCACAACCGTTTGCAAGGTTGCTACCGAATCCTGTCCTTGCAGGGCCAGCATAGCCAGTTCGTCGGTTTGGTCTTCAAGACTTACGTTGGCCCCGGCGAGGTGTTCTTTCAGCCAGGCCATATCGCGTTCAGTGTTCGAGGCGTTGACCACCAGGAACACATCCTCTTCGCCGCGGTAGACCAGAATGTCGTCGAGAGCACCACCGTCTTCCTGGCAGATCAGTCCATAGCGAATCGAGTCCACGGGAATACGGCCCACAAAGGTGGTCACGATCTTGTCGAGGGCACTTATTCGATCTGCACCTGTCAGACGAAATCGTCCCATGTGCGAGAGATCAAACAGGCCGACCTTCTCGCGAACGCAGCGCACCTCGTCCAGGATTGGGCCGTACTGCACGGGCATGTGCCAGCCACCGAATTCAACCATGCGCGCACCGAGGCGTTCATGGACCGAATGAAGGGGTGTCTGCTGCATGGATCAGGAGTCTGGCATCCCGGGGATGGGGAGGGCCGGGGCGGGTGGATTGGTATCCGCGCACCTGTTCGCACATGCGTCCAGTGAGCCGTTGAGATCTGGGTCCTGGGTGCCTGAGAGTTTCACCGCTTGGCTGCGGCTTGCCCCTTCGGCGCCAACCTCGTCGGGTTGGGCTCTCCCCAGATCAGCGGGGGCCGGATTCTAGCCTCTGGGCCCGTTGGGGTGGTTCGTCTGAATGCTCATTTCGTCCAGGCATGGGACACGGGGTTCGCCCAGGACGATTTTTGTGTCTCTTCCCGAGACGGGGCCCGCCCTTTTGCCCTGCCAGCCGTCCCTGTGTCCAGGGGGGGGTAGCGTTGATTTGGAGGGCCGCACAAGCCATGAACACCGCGCAGAAACTCATTTTCACTCTCTTTCTCTGTTTGACCGCTGGGGCCAGCGCCCAGGTCAACAATTCGTTTGAACCCAGCCTGCGTTGGGGACACGTTCCCGCAAGCAGCGAGGCCTGGATTCCTCGGGATGTGCACTTTTGTGCCGAAGACAATCTGGTCTGGGCCGGGGCCGAGGGGCAAAACCCTCAGTGGATGGTGCTCGATGTACCCCGCGATCAGACCGGGCCTGCCCGATTCCTGGACACGACCTCGCCCGCCAATGCTCTCTTCAGCCGTACGGTTGCTCCTCCCAAGAGCGATGTGGTCTTTGGTCTGGTGCAGGAGGCTGCCCCGAACATCTATCAGAGGGCCACTCACATCACCCGTCACACTCCCGTGAGTGCAGCGCGCACGGGCACCTTCTCGATTGATTGGAATCACACCATTGCACCTCTGGTCAACTCTGCGGCGCAGATTGCGACTGATGACACGGGCAGCCTGGTGGTTGTCGCGGCTTTTGAGAGCGCATCGGGTTCGGTGCGATTGGAGTTGCTTGATGGCAGCAATGGAGCGCTGCTCAGTGGCCAAGATCTGCCTGGTTTGGCACTGTCCAGTCTCAAGGTGAGTTCCGATGGTTCCATCATCGTCCTGGCGGCTGGATTGGATCTCTACATCCTCAATGGGAGTGGCCAGATTGTGCACCAGCAGGCTCTCAACACCGCGCCCAGTGCAATCGCTGTGGCCGGTGATGGCAACAGAGTCGCGGTGGGTTCCGTAGGGCAGTTGGTTGTCCTGCAGCAGGGATCGAGTGGCTGGGGCCTGGTGATTACCTTGACCCGCTCTCAGACCGATGTGGTCACCGCTTTGGATCTCTCTGCAGACGGAGGGGTCATGGCCGTTGCTTGGTGGCGTCACACCACCGGTACCTGGGCACGCTATGAGCTGCGTAGCAACGCCATGTTGGTGGCACAGCATGAACAATCAGGTGGCCTTGGCGCCCGTCAGAATCTCCCCCGAGTGGCTCGTGTGACCCCTGATGGATCCCGGGGAGCGTTTGGTTCCTGGGGCGATAGCTTCTCACCCGAAGTGATCTTGCTGGAGGCGGGCGCAACTCAGCCCGTATGGGAAATCGATGTTCCGGGCAGCGTCACGGGGTTGGACCTGGACGAGACGGGAACCTGCATCGTGGTGGCTCACAAGGATGTACACGCCAGCACTTTCGGTACAACGGGAGGCATCCGGCTCTTCGATACGGGCGAGAATGATCTACGCCAAAACAACCCCATGACCATTGGCGGCGTGGCTTCGTTCTCCACCAAGAAGGAGGGAGCAGTGATCTCTCTTCTGCTCGTAGGACAGCGTGCCGATGCATCGGCCGTGGCTGGAGTTGTTGGACTCCTGCACCTTGACCGCACCACTCTTTCGATTCTGCCCTCATTAGCGGATATCGATGGCATTGCTGACCATCAGTTCGCCATTCCTTCGGACCCGGCCCTGGTTGGAACTGCTCTCGCCGTGCAGTCGGCCTTCCGCCATGGGGGTGGCACTTTGCTGGGCGAGCATGTCATGGACCCGCTGATTTTCTAGAGCAAGACAGATCCAAGGATCCCCCGCCTGCGGGGCTTGACTTGCGCGCGGTGAGTCGGGCCCCGCAGGCACCTTTTTTGGGCAGTAGCGGCCCCTGGAGGCTGTCTGGAGGGGTCATGGGCTCTCTGGATTCGCTTCTGAGAGACCCGCCCGGTTTCGATTTCAGATCAGGCGTCAGGAGACCCGAAGGATGGAGACATGGGGGAACTTTTTTCATCCCTCACTCCAGCGCCGAAAATCCCATTGCCTCAAGAACCCAATAACGACCCGCTGCAAGGCGGCAAGACCTACGTGGATGATGCCGTGCAGGCGATTACCGGCGGTCCGGATCACGAACTGGACGCCGATGGCTTGCGTTCCATGATGGAGTCTGCGGCTTCGGATTTTGACCGCCGCACGGCTCGCGCCTTTGGCTTGGCTCTGCTCGATCATCTGAGCGAGGACCCGGCCAACATGCGCCTCCTGGAAGCGTTGGTGATCCTTGGCCTGGCACACCCTGACGTGCTGAGTGAGGCGCGCATCTCCTTGGCGGTGGAGGGTCGACGACTTGCTGTGTTGCTTGAGCGTTCCGGTGATGTGGAACGAGCCCAGGCGCTCTTGGAGTTCTTGGCCGGGCACATGCCACTTGACCGTACCGTCGATCAGGAACTTGCGGGTCTCATGCGGCGCAACGGTAACACCGAGGAATTGGTAGAACGCTACCTGGTTCGGGCAGATGATGCCGTGAATGCAGGCCGCGTGAGCGAGGCGATCCCTTGGTTGCAGGAGGTTCTGCTCTTGGATCGCACCCGCCGGGATGTGGCGCGAATGATTCGTGATCTGCGTTATGGAGAGGTGGAGCGCGAGCGTCGCAAGCGCCGTGGAGTGCGCCTTGTGTTGGGGATTTCAAGTCTGTGTTTCCTGGTCACAATGGGCGTGGCCTGGAACAGGGAGGCAGCCCGTCGTTACGCGAACCTCCCCTCAGTGTCGGGTTCCGATCTTCAGATGATGGCGGCGCGGCTCGAAGGGCTTCAGAATCTAAGTGCGACGCGGCCTGTATGGAGTGGTTCGCTCAAGGTGCGTGAGGAGCAAGATCGTATTCATTGGCAAATGCGTGAGATCCAGCGTCTGGAGCGTGAAGAACAAATTGCAGCAGAGTTGGCAGAGCAATTGCAGTGGGCCCAGGCCGAAGCTGCTCGTGTGCGAGGTCTGACCCACGCAGAGCGCGGAGATTTCAAGGCGGCCCTGGCCGCTTTTGGCGAGGCCCTCGAAAAGGCACCTGAGGGTTGGGAGCACTTGTCCCAGATTCGTGTGGATCACGAGGCCCTCTTCCAGCATCTGGCCCAGGAACAGGAGGCCGGGCGATGAGTCTCTTTGGGCGTGTATTTCACCGGAGCAGGCAGCGCAGCGCTGCGCGTCGGGTAGCTCTGGATCCTTCCGTGCAGAATTACCTCGCTCTGGCTCACGAGTCGGTGGTCAGTGGTGAATCCAGTCGGGTTGAGGCGATCTGTCACGAAGCCCTCGACCTGCATCCAGAGAGTTCAGAGCTGATTCAAATGGCTCGTCGGGCAGCAAGGTTGCGCCTGGACGGCCGTGTACGTGAACTCGAAGCGGACCTGCTGCTGGCGCCTCGACCCGCTCTTTGGAGCGAGTTGATTGAGGTACACATGGAGTCTGGGCGCTTTGCACGCGCACAGGCCGCGGCCCGGCGTTGGCGTCAGGCTGGGGGCTCCGGCGAGGCACTGCATCTTGAATCTTGCGCGTCAATGGGCGCTTTCTTTGGCGGCGGCGTACGTGAGGACGGTCAGTTGGCCTGGGAACTGGGTCAGCGTGCGGTCAAGGCCATGCCTCGCGATCCACGGCCTCTTGAGACTTTGATTGCCTTGAGCGGTCGGGTTGGTGCTCATGGAGAGCGTCGCACTCTCTTGGCAAGGCTGCTTGAACTTCGACCAGGCGAGCCTGAGGCGGAAGCGGCCTTTCGTGAGTCCACCCAGCAAGGTGCCAATGCGCCCGAGTTTGCTCAAGCCCTGCTGGAGTGCACTCGCAGAGGAGTCTTGGATGTTGATCCTCCCGAAGATCAAGTTGCCGCAAATGCACAGCCAGCACGGAAAGGCAGTGTGCGCGGATTGCTGAAGAACATTGCACGTCAAGAAGGCGTTCATTGCGCAACCTATCACCAGGGAAGTACGGCATTGGTCCAGGGTCTTACAGGAGCCGCGGCAGATCGCACGGCGCGGTCATTTCGAGAGAGTGCCCACAAGACCCGGGAGCTTGCTGCTCGCGTTGGGTTGGGTCGCTTGGACTTGCTCAGCGTTGAAGGAAGTCATGGGAGTCTTCTGACGAGCGCAGGCAAGCTGGGGATAGCAACTGTCTGGTGTGAGCATGAGCCAACAGATGAGTTGACGGGCCAGTTGGCCTATCTTGGCCAACAGTTGGGAGGCAAGTCATGAAGCATGTGTTGAACCCATTGGCTCAGGTGCCGGGGCTGCGTCAGGCCTTTGTGATTGGGCGTGATGGTCTCTTGGTGCACTCCTTGGTGGGCAGTACCACGAGGCATGACTTCCTGCAGCAAGAGGCGACCTGTGCCCTGGTGCTGGGCTGGGTGCGCGATCTTGAAGGATCATTCGGGCGCTTGTCCTGGGACGATCCGCGAAGACTTGTAGTGAGGGGCAGTCAGGCCACATTGGTGGTCTGCCCTGGGCCACAGGCCTGTCTGGCAGTCTGGCTTGAGCCGGGCGCCTTGCCCGAAGACCTGCGGGTTCCTATGGAGGCAGCGCTTGGTCGTATCGCACGGCTCTTGCGCGGATTAGGGCAAAGCCAATCCACTTCGGTTGCGGAGATGGATGTCTCTTCCAAGCCCAGCGCTGAGCCCACCGGCGCGCTCCCCAGCGAAGCACCCACCGAACAGAATTCACAAGAACACAACTCCGCCCGGCCGATCACTGGTCTTACGGGCACCTACCACAAGAAAGAAGAAGCCTGATATGGTTCAGATCAATTTTGCCCAAAAAAGCGTGACGGTCAAGATCGTCTACTACGGCCCCGGCATGTCCGGCAAGACGACCAACTTGGAGGTCATTCATCAGCGTGCACCCGATCAGAGTCGGGGAGAATTGACCAGCATCTCCACTGATGGTGACCGCACCCTGTTCTTCGACTTTATGCCCTTGGACCTGGGCACGGTGGCGGGAATGCGCACCCAGTTCCAGATCTACACGGTGCCTGGTCAGGTCTACTACAACAGTACGCGGAAACTTGTCTTGCAAGGAGTCGACGGTGTGATTTTTGTGGCTGACTCTTCCGCTTCGATGGTTGAGGAGAACCAAGAGTCCATGCGCAATCTGGCTGAAAACCTGGCGGATTACGGCAAGGACCTGGCCGAGATGCCCATGGTCATTCAGTACAACAAACGTGACTTGCCGGATGCGTTGACTGTGGAGGAACTCGATGCGACCTTGAATCCGGGAGGAGTGCCCACCATTGAAGGGGTTGCAAGTTCCGGTCAAGGAGTCTTCCCGACCCTCAAGAGTCTCGCAGCCCTTGTGCTTGATACGGTGCACAAGGCCAGCGGTGCGAACAGCGGTACAGAGCCAACCAAGAGCGAACCCGTTGTGTCAGACCCGGTTCATGCCAAGGCACCCGCTGCGTCTGAGGCTGTTGCGCCTCCCCCAGTTGAGTTTCCTGTCGCTGAGTCTGCTGTACCCAAGGAGCCGACCCTGGCTCCGCCGACTTCCGGTTCAACGGGTTTCACCCCACCCTTCCCGCCGACTCCCTCAAGTCCAGCGAGTCAACCAGTCCCATCGAGTCAGTCCAGTATAGACCCGCCCGCCTCGAGTCCGCTGCGTCTGGTTTCCGATGGTCCAAGTCCCTTGGGCAGTGGCCCGCGGATTGCGGCCGAACATTCGCACGAAAGCGTTGCGGACACTGGCGCCGGTACTCCCGCACCTTCTCCCAGCATGGCGCCCCCCAGCATGCCACCCGCCGCTTCACCCATGGCAGCGGAGTTTCCTGTAACTGCGAGCAGCGATCCGGTTGTGCAGGCCCAAGTAGAGCAGGAAGGGATGGAGCAGTCAGACCCGCCCGCCCCGACTCTTCGCATGGCCTCATCCTTGGAGCCGGAGTCCATGCCCGAGGTCCCTGCGATTCAGGCCCAAGAGCAGCAGTCCACAAGCAGCCTGGCCCTTGAGTTCGAGCCCCTCGATCCTCCGGTGGAGTCTGCGCAGGTTTCCAAGCGCTCGGCCATGATGCAGGTCCCCGCTGATCAGTCGACTCCTGCTCCTGCGCCTCGGCGTGTGGCGAACATGAACCCACCGACCCGCATTCGGCCCCGCGCTCAGGTGGCGGCCACTCCCGTGCAGCGTTCCAGCAAGAAGACAGTTGCGCTCGCTGTGGCTTGCATCACTGCTGCTTTGGGAGCCGGGATGGTTCTCGGTGGTATTCTCTTTCAGGCCATGTAAGGAGATCGACAATGCAGACACCCAACGAACGCCTGCGCGCAGATCGCATGGTCTTCTACGCGGACGATGTGCAACGCCTTGACCGGGAACTCGATGGTTTCTTGGAACTGTCCGGGGCGAGAAGTGCCCTTCTGATTGATACGGAAGGGCACATGATCACTCGTCGAGGAGAGGTTCCCGGTGAGAGGCTTGAGTCCTTGGCGGCTCTGGTCGCAGGCTCTTTTGCCGCTACCCACCAGGTTGCGCAGCTGCTGGGGGAAGAGGGTTTCCATTCCCTCGCCCACCAGGGTCAGGAGCAGGGCATTCAGTTGTCGGCGGTTGGCTTGCGAACTCTTCTGGCGGTGGTCTGGGATTCAAAGACAAACTTGGGTCTGGTGCGTTTCTATGCCAAGGAGACTGCAGAGAATCTCAAGCGAGTTCTTGAGCAATCTGGTCCGGCAACAGACCTTGGTGACGATGGTCTGGCCCAGAACTATTCCGAGCAGGCCTCCCAAGCGCTCGATGACCTGTTCTGATCCGTGGGGTACCTGCTCTCGCAAGGTGACCCCGGTCGGGAGCTCTTGTAAACGAGTTATCCACTAGCGGGCGGCTTTTCCACAATCAGGCCGGTTGAATCTGCCGGGAAGCTGCAAAATTATCGCGCTAGGCCTTCTGGCCCGGTCAGGAGCCCCGCAGAAGCACTCCCGACTGCCTACGGCGGCGTCGAGATGCCTGGTCTTGCGTGTCTAAGTCCATTGCAGACACTAGGTTAGGCATTATTCTTGGCCCAGGGTGATGACTGTTTGAGGTCTCCTGACGGATTGCATTGGTTTAGCTCGGGCTTGTTTTTGCGTCTATTAGATTTGAAAAACTCACATTTCTTTCCATTCGGTCGTCTCGATTGTGCCTGCCTGAGACGATGCTCGTCCTTGATGTTGTGGCTTCGTGCCTCCGCCCATTTAGGGCAACACCCCCCGGACGACACGTCCAAGGAGATCTCTCATGGCTAGAAAGAAAAAAGCTGCCAAGAAAAAGGCCACTCGAAAGAAGGCCACTAAACGTAAGGCCAGAAAGGCCCCCGCACGCAAGAAGCGTGCAACCAAGAAGAAGGCTAAACGCAAGGCAACCAAGAAGAAGGCCAAGCGCAAGGCAACCAAGAAGAAGGCCAAGCGCAAGGCAACCAAGAAGAAGGCCAAGCGCAAG
>NYYZ01000052.1 GCA_002686945.1 Planctomycetota bacterium | reverse complement strand
CAGCGTGCAGGTAGGTCTTGCAGAGTACACCCCTTGGATGACTGTCAGCTTCGACGGAGGCGTGCAAGGGATAGCTCGCCTGCGCATTCAGACCTGGGATGACAAGGATGTGGAAATCTATGTCACTCCAATCAACATCGATCCGGACAAGCCGGCCATGCCGATTTCCGAGCCCTTTGTCTACTCGATCTACCTGTCCAAGATGATCGGCAAGTACGCCACCCTTGGGCTGGCGGAAGACACTTGGGCCTTGAATGAGCGCGTGATCGACGAGAAGGCGTTCTTGGATCAGGCCTGGCTGATCTTTGAAGAGCGCAAGAAGATGTTCTGGGACGCTTTGGAGAAAACCAAGAAGGGCATGGTCACCTGCGTGTTCGACACCACCGACCGCATCAGCCACATGTTCTATCGCTACCTTGATCCCACTCATCCGGCGAACGAAGGCAAGGACACAACTGAATTCAAGGATGTGATCCCGGACCTCTATGCGCGCATGGATGATTTCTTGGTGGAGGTGCGCGAGAAGGTTGGCAACGACCCTGACACGGTCTTCATGGTCATCAGTGACCACGGCTTCTGTAATTTCCGTCGGGGCGTGAACATCAACGCCTGGCTGCGGGATGAGGGCTACCTTGTGCTCAAGGACGACGCGCGCACTTCTGGAGACTGGTTCGAGAATGTTGACTGGGAAAAGACTCGCGCATTCACCCTGGGCTTGACGGGTATCTTCTTGAACAAGAAGGGTCGCGAGCGCGGTGGCATCGTGGAACCTTCTGAGGCTCCCGCCCTGGCCCGCGAGATCCAAGGGAAGCTCGATCAACTGGTTGATCCAGAAAGCGGCGAGACCATCATGAATGAGGTCTTCCAGACGCGTGAAGTTCACGATGGACCCTATGCGGATCTGGCCCCGGAATTGTTGCTGGGTTACAAGCGCGGCTATCGGCATTCTTGGGACTGCGCAACAGGTTCGGTCACCGAGGACATTTTCAGTGACAACACCAAGAGCTGGTCCGGTGACCACTGCGTTGATCCGCGCCTCGTACCAGGCGTGATCTGGTCGAACCGAAAGGTCAATACTGATCAGCCTTGTCTGGCAGACATGGCGCCCACAGCGCTTGATCTCTTTGGCGTGGATATTCCCGGCTACATGCTGGGCGCGCCACTATTTGGCGAACGCACTCATGTGACACCCCTTTCCACGGACAAACTGGCCGACCGTGGTGGAGTCAGGGTGCCCTCATGAGATTGCCCCGTTGGACCGCTTACCCGGCTCTGGCGACGGTGGCCGTGCTGCTGTTGACCGCAGTCCCTAAACGGGTGCCCGCCCGGCCTGCTGCTGGTGTCGCCGCAAAGGTGATAGCTGGCGAAGGTGCCACCACCCATCCTCGTCTGGTGGTGCTTGGTATTGATGGGCTCGACCCAGAGATCCTGGCGGATGTGATTGCGCGTCATCCCGAGGGCATGAAGAACTTCCGCGCCTTGATTGCGGATGGCGGCGGCGTGCAGTCTCTTGGAACTTCGACTCCGCCCCAGAGTCCAGTGGCCTGGTCGAATTTCATCACTGGCCGCAACCCCGGTGGGCATGGGGTCTTTGACTTCATTCACCGTTCCCCGAAGACCTACTCTCCGGTCCCTTCCACCGTGACCGAATCCGCCGCCGGTCATGTTTCTTTGCCCGGTTCCTACCGTTTCCCCACCTCTTCCGGAGGTGATTCCAACCGTACGGGAAGAGCATTCTGGACAGTCCTGGGCGATGCAGGAGTGCCCTCGGATGTCTGGCGCATGCCGATCAACTTTCCGGTGGAGCCGGGCCAGGGTTGGTCTTTCCCTGGCATGATGACTCCAGCGGTGGACTCGGCCTATGGCTTGCCGACTTTCTATACCACCGATCCGGGTCCTCAACACTTGGGGCAGGAGAAGGTGATCGCCCTGAGGGTTGTGCGCGGGGTAGCGCGGACCATGATTCTTGGACCTGAAAATGCTTTCAAGGATCCTCCCGAAGGGCAAGCCCACAGTGATCGGTCTCAGGCCGCCGTGGATTTCTATGTGGACGAAGAAGCGGGAGCAGTGGCCATTGTCGTCGAGGGCGCACAGCCCCTGGTGATGGAAGCCGGCGCCTGGAGTGACTTTGTTCCAGTGACTTTTTCAATGCTGCCGCTCGGCATGTCGGACATGGCGGGCATCGTGCGATTCTATGTGCGCAGCATCACGCCCGAGCTTGAGATATACGCCTCTCCGGTGAATGTGGATCCTCGCGCTCCGATTCAGCCCGTGTCTGCTCCGGATGAGGCTTCGGCGGAATTGGCCGAGCTGATCGGTCTGTATTACACCCAGGGCATGGCTGAGGATGTCAACGGTCTCAAAGATCACATGCTGACCGATGCGGAGTTCATGAGTCAGGCGGCATTGGTCTACGAAGAGCGCGGTCGCATGCTGGATGTGGCCTTGGAGCACTTCATGGATCGTAAGGAGGGTGGTTTGCTCTTCTTCTACTACTCGTCAGTGGATCTTTCCATGCACATGATGTGGCGCCATGCGGACAGGCTGCATCCCTATCACGACGAGTCCTTGGCTGCCGAGGACTCGTCTGACTGGTCCGGCCGCCCCGGCAGCACTTGGTCGGATGTGATCGATGATCTCTACCTACGGATGGATCCTGTGCTGGGCAAGGTGCGGCAACGCATCGGCTCCGAAACCGCAATCATGGTCATGAGCGATCATGGCTTTGCTCCCTATCGGCGTAAGTTCGCCCTCAACACCTGGCTCCTGGAAAACGGCTACCTGGCCCTCAAGGACGAGTTCAAGCGGGAACTGCCCGAAGATGATCCTTCTTACGCGCCAGTCTTCATCCAAGCAGCCGTGGACTGGTCCAAGACCCGTGCCTACGGTATTGGTTTCAACGGCCTCTACATCAACCGGGCCGATCGCGAAAGCGAGGGCATCGTGAAAGCCGCTGACGCTCCCGCACTCTTGGCCGAGATCAAATCCAAGCTCGAAGAGTTGCGCGACACGGATGGAACCCCGGTCGTGCTGCGCGCCGATCTGGCAACCGTGGTCTACAATGGTGAGCGCCTCGCAGAAGCCCCCGACATCTTGGTGGGCTACAACACGAACTATGGCAATTCTGACGAGGCTTCACTTGGCCGTGTCCCCCATGCTGTCCTGAGTGACAACAGAGGCGGCACATTCAACGGAAGTCACCTGATGGCCCCTGAAGTCGTGCAAGGCACTCTGCTGACGAATTTCCCGATCACCCTTGAGGACCCACGCCTCGAGGACCTCACCCTTTCTATTCTGCATCACTACGGCGTCGCGCCCGAGCCCAAGATGGACGGTCGCGTGGCGTTCAAGTGATCTCTAACCCACTGACCCAAGGACACACCATGTTTGGCGGCGACAAAATCAAGATTGACAAGGACCTCTTGGAGCGCATCAAGAAGATCTCTGAAGTGGCTGGCTACGCAAGCCATGAAGAGTTCATTCATCATGTGCTCGAACGCGAAGTCTCCCAGTTCGACGAGGCTGGTTCTGACGATGACATCACCGAGAAGCTCAAGGGCCTCGGCTATATCTCCTGACCGTTGGACGCCTGGAACCGGTCTGACCAGACTCAATGAACGCCGTCAACTCTCTCACCAACCGGATCTTTGATCTCTTGCTTTCGCCACTGGATGTGGTGGGGGCCTGGCTGTCATTGACTCTGGTCAGCGGCGTCTTTGGAGTCTTGGCGTTGGTTGTCTTCAAGCGCATCTCATGGCAGGCGGGGATCAAGAGCACCAAGGACAAGATCAAGGGGCACATGATCGAGATTCGCATCTACCAGGATGATCTCGGCCTGGTCAGCAGAGCGATAGGCAAGGTGCTCTACCGCAACCTGCAGTACGTGGTGCTGAACTTTGGACCGTTCCTGCCCTTGATGGTGCCTTTTGGAATGGTGGCGGCCCAACTTGTTGTGCGCTATGGCTTTGAGCCGGTGGCCGTGCAGACTGTCGAGGACGATCGTCTTGCAGGTCAGGGCACGACCTTTGAGATTGAATTCACATCTGCAATGAAGAGTGCTGCCGGGGATCTTGTCGTGGACCTTCCAGAGGGCGTGGTTGCCGTTTCGCCCCTGGTACGCATTCCCGGCCAGGGCCGAGCCTTTATCGAAGTGATCGCAATCAAGTCGGGCATCCATGAGATCTCGTTTACCAGTGGCACCCACACGGAAACCAAACTGCTGCACGCGGGAATCGAAGGGCTTGAGCGTGAGATGCAGCCAGAGCGCGGCCGCGGATTTCTGAGCGCATTGCTCTGGCCAGCCGAGCCCGCCTTTGCCGGCGACAGCCCCTTCGCCTTGATTCGCACGGTCTATCCCGAGCGCCCCCTGGGCTGGCTACCGGGGTCTGGCCCGATCGCGGTTCTGTTGGCCTTCGTGCTGCTCTCCATGGCCTTTGGCTTCGCTGCATTGAAGCCCCTGGGCGTAGAGATCTAGCGGCCTGTTCAGATTCCCAGCAGTCGTTGGTGCAGTCCCAGAGACTCCGGCTCTGCTCTTGGCTTCTTCTTCCAACTCCCTGGAGGCGTTGTGTGGCGGCGATACAGCATCTGGACCCCAGTATTACAGCGGGAATGGAGCGTGTGACCTAGACTCGGTGTTCACTCACCGTTCTCTTCTCCCCGGGGACCCCCTGTCATGCGTGCACTTCTCCTCTCGGTTCTCCTGGCTGCTCCTGCTGGCGCCCAGGTCACAATGGCCCAATACCAGGCGGGTACTGCGGGCGCGCCCCCAACGGCGCCCGATCCCCAGACCCAGGGCTGGACCCTGACTGATCCATCGAATGGGGCAGTGGTGTTGACTGATCTCTCGCCTGATGGTGCCACCGGCTTGAATGCCTGGGTGGTTGACGATCAGGTGACCTTCGGCGGGGCGCGAGCCCATTACGGACAGGTCTTTTCTCAAGGGGATCTTGATCAGGCCATGGACTGGGGCTGGGAAATGGCGGCTGATCTGCGGCTGGTGCAGAGTAACGGACTGTGCGTCTTTGTTGATTTTGCCATGGGGACTTCGTCCGCCAACGATCGCTACCTGCTCTGGCTGGAGGTTCAGGGCTCCGATGTCCTGGCCTCCAACCATCTGACAGGGGTGAGTTTCGTCTGTCCAGGTGCAATGAATGGTGCCTATCACAACTTCGCTCTCCGCAAGCCCGCAGGAGTGGCCAACCCCGTGGCAGAGTTCTTGTTCGATGGGGTGGCGTTGGGACCTTGGCCCAATTCCCAGTCGAGTGGTTCTGCGCCGGCAGGCGGGATGAATTGGGGCAGCGGTTCCAGCGGTGGGACTGCGATCGCCAACTGGAATCAGGTGACCTTCAGGAAGGGCACAGATGTGATTCAGCTCGGTAGCACGTACTGCTTTCCTGCCGCCGTGAATTCCACGGGTCAAAGCGGGCATATCCAGGCCGTCGGAAATCCCCTGGCGCAAGCGGACCTTGTCTCCCTGCTCGCACTCCAGATTCCTGCGAATGAGTTTGGTTATTTCGTGTTGGGCGATGCACAGACGTTCATTCCCCTGCCGGGTGGCAGCCAGGGGAACCTCTGCGTCAGTGGCAACCTTGGCCGTTTTGTCTCCCAGGCCGCCTCCACGGGGCCCACAGGGTCGCTTGAGATATCTGTCAACACCAGTGCACTGCCAACCTGGCGACGGACCCCGCTGCTTCCTGGACAGACATGGAACTTCCAGGCGTGGTTCACCGACAACAATCCCGGGACTACCTCCAACTTCACGGACGCGGTGAGTGTGACCTTCTTCTGATCGCTGCCATTGGGTGGAGGTTTCCTTGCCAGGCTTCATTTGGGATGAGAGCCCCCTGGTCTGTCAGTCCTCTTCCAGGCTGTCGAGCCGAATGGAGGGGTTTGTCTGGGATATGGATCCCTGCTTATCTGGGAATTTTCAAGATGTGAGGTGAAACCTGACGGGGGAGTTCTCGTTCTTGCTCTTGAAGGAGCCCAAGAACTATGAACGAACGCAAACTGTGGATGGTGTGGATTGGATTGGCTCTGGCAGTAGCTGCTGCCATTGGATTGTGGACAGGGTCTGATGTTGAGCCTGGAATAGTCGCTGCGGCTCAGGAGCACCAGGATTCCGGGAGCCAGGCTCCAGTCCTGTTGTTCTCTGAAGACGCAGAACCCCACTTGCGAGTGGTGGATTCCGCCCCTGATGCACCGCCAGAGGTGATGCCTGACGATGATGAATTGATCGCCGCCCTGCGGGCCCTGGGGTCCCTTGATGAATACACAAGGGGAGATGTACCCGGAATAGAAGCCCGGGTGAACAAGTTGACCCTGGCAGTGATCACACCCATCGGACGATTGCAACGGGCGATTGAACTGTTGACCAATGGGCGTCTGACAGAAGATCCGACCTTGGCCAGTGCTCCTGAGCGCGGGGCCTTGAGGGGGCTCGTATTGGGTTCATTGATCCATCGGCATGGGCAGAGGTCAGGAAGCAAGCTGCGGGCGGGCAATCCGGAACCGGTGGTGGCTCTGGCCTTGGAGGGGGCACCTACTTGGACTGAACCTGTTCGAGGTCGGTTGCTCCATCTGGCCGAGGCCTTTTCCACCGAGAAGGGACGCTTTTTGACCGGGCGCCACATTCGGCATGTGGTCGAACTGCGTGCTCTTCACCCCGACATCGGGCCCTTCTACAGCACTCTGCTTGGGTACATCTTGAAAGACATGCCGAAGGTGGATCAGCAACTGCTGCTCGACATCCTGCAGGGTGACCAGGAGGATCCTCTCCTGGTGCGTCTGGCTCTCGAGCAACTCTTTGGTCAAGGGAAGGACCAGCTTGCCATGGGTCTTGCGCGGGTGTTCTTGACCGGGCAGGACACCCCGCCCCGCTTGCGATCTGCCGTCCTGAAGGCGGTGGCAAGTGCGGCGCCAATGGATATGGCCCTGGACTGCTCGCAGGAGTTTAGCAAGGGGAGCGAGCTTGGCCTGGCCCTGGCCCTTTCCTACCGTGCCGGCGGTCAAGAGGCTGTTCTTGAGCGATACAGCGCCCTGGTCATGGCTGGGTCTGAACCTGAGTTCCGGAGATTGCTGATATCTGGTGTGTCCGATCCCAGCGTTCTCCTGGGCGTGGCCGAAACCGATCCCGAACCCAAGGTGCGTGGGCAGGCGCTCATCACCGCAAGCGGGCTCCTTGAGTTCAAATCCCAAGACGAGTGCCTGGGCTTGTTGGAGTCGAGTCTTGATTTGCCTCCCGATGATCCCACGGGTTTGCCGCCTCATTACACGGCTATGGCTGTGACGAATATCACACGTAGAAACATGGCCAGCAGTGATCCCCTGTTCAAGCGATCCATCCGGTTGTTTGAAGACCTACTTGAGAGGGGCACGCTGGATGAAAGCGCCAAGAGCAGGGTTCATGCCGAACTCGACCGGCTGGGGATATCCCACTGATCCGAGCGAGGGGGACCCTTTTTAGACACCCGAATGGGTGAATCATCAAACCAAGAAGGAGGATCGAAATGAACCGAACGATTGTTGTACTTGTGCTCAGTGTTGTCGCAAGTCTGTTGTTGCCAGGATCTGCACTCTCGCAAACACCCGCTTTGAAGTGCCCCAACACACAGGCTTCCGACATTCCCCTGGATGTGGAACTCGGTGGGGTCACGCTGAGGTGTGGAGGGTCAATTATCATCGATGGACTTACCATCTCCTCAGGATCCAATTGTGCCCAGTTGATTGTAGTTACGCCGGCTCATCAGATTTGCCAGGGCGTACCACTTCCTGGATCCAAATGCGTGCCCCAGGGCGACATGAAAATCCTGGTACACCACTATGAGTGCCGAGCGGAGTATTGGCTGCTGGGGGTTTTTGGAGCATCTATTCGCTGCACTCCTGCTCTTGTCAATGGGTACCCCTATGTGACCGATGGAGGCGTTGTGGAGGATTTTCAGACCAAGGTCTGCAACCCGGATCCTGTTTCGGGGGGATCGTCCGGCTAGATGGGCTTGGATTTCGCACCCGGCGCACTCGTTTGACCTATCAGGTAGCGGAGCGCCGGGTGTGAGCAAGTACACGGGAGCTTGTCAGGGGCGGTATCGCCCTTGCCCGGTTTGTCCTCTTCTACTCCCCGGCGCACTGTTGGCTGTTACTGCTATCAGTGCACAGTTGTGCAGTATTGGAAGTCGGACGATGCGGCCTTCCTGTCAATGGTTGAACAGGAAACCTGGGCTGGTGGCCAGGGCCCAGGCCAGATCACGCGCGCTTGCCAGGCGGATCTGAGCTGCCATGGTTGGTGTGGCCTTCAACAATGCGCGGTGGAGAAGATCCAGCTGCTCCTCGCTGCGGGCTTCGGGATCGGTCAACAGGCTGATCTCGGTCTCATGGGTCAGTCCGAGGTGGCGTACAGGGCGTGGTCCACGTGTGACGGAGAGCCGGCCGTGGCCAAGGGTGTGCCGCGTCCCGTATGGCTGCTTCAAGGTGACTACCAGGAGGATACCATCCTCCTTTCCGAAGTCCTCGGCGGCCTCAAACACCGCTACATGGCGCTTGCCGAATTCTGGCATGATGGCCCAGCCGGTGGCGGGGTTCCCATCAATGGCCGCAGCCACGGGCCAGCTGGCCTGGGAGAAATCGGCGGTTGCAGCACTCAGTTGTATGCGTCGTGCCGCGAGGATGTCGGGCTTGGGTATGGCCACTACCTCGATCTCGCCCAATACGAAGTTTCCATTTTCTGCCTGACCGGGTCCTCCGCCAATGAGGGATTCATGGGGCAGGGCCTCCAATCGCAGCCCAGTGAAACCCGTGCCCTGAAGATCCAAGGTGAAGGTCACCTGCTCCTTTTCGGGTGGGTCGCCAGTTGCCTTGAAGCTGCCGTCCCCTGTGACTTCGTATGCGCCTTTACCCTCTGATCGGGTGGCGACAATGGGAGGCGTGATCCAGGCTTGTGCCCGCATCTTGTTCTCCCAGCTGATCTGGTTTTCTGCAAGAGCTTTGATGGCGCTTGGGGGCAAGGCATCGCGGTTGGCGCGGCGCGACGGATCCAGGTAGGGTTGCATCTGGACCGTTTCTTCCTCGCTGGGGGGCCGGCCAAGGAAGCGCAGGTAGAGTTCTTCGAGCACCTTCTGGTTTGAAGGCTCGTACTTGACAAGCTCCTCAATGGCGTTGCCTCGTGCTTCGATCGCAGATGCGATGGTCGGGCCATTGACCAGATTCAGGGCCTGCCCAAGGGAAAGCGTGTTGGAGCGTTCGCATTCGCAGATGCTCTCGCGGGGTGGCCTGCCGAATAGATCCAAGAACCCATCAGAGGTCTTTGTTGAAGAGTCCGGGAGCTGGGCCGCCAGGGTTCCGGGCCTTTGGCCAGCCAGATCAGGCGTCGCACCGGTGGCTTGATAAATTGCGTCAAATAGCACTTCCGCAGGCAGCCTTCGTGCCTTGGCGTGGGAGTAGTTGCTGTGGTCGTCGGCGTTCCACTCGTTCGTCTGGGTGCTGAGTTGATACGTCCTCGACTGACAAATCAGACGCAGTATGTGGCGTACATCAAATCCGCTGTCCGTGAATTCCTTCGTCAGCCGCCTGAGGAGCTCTGGATTGGTGGGCGGGTTGCCAGCACGCATGTCGTCGATAGGCTCAATCAGGCCAGTGCCCGTCAGGTATGCCCACAGGCGGTTGGTGTAGTTCCGAGCGAAGTACTGGTTTTCGCTGGCGGTGAGCCAGGCGGCGAACTGTTCACGGCGGGGCGCTTTCTTGTCTGCCATGCCCGCGTGTTCAAATGGAAAGGAGAGGGCTGCAGTCTGGCCGGTACGCTGGTGTGTGACTTCTCCCTGGTTGCCGTTGCCAATGTTCTCGTCCGGACCGTGACCATCCATGGCTGGAACGGGCTTGCGCGTGACTTGAGCCAGGTATGCTGCAAGCTGCCAGTGCTGGTCCTGGGTCCAGCGTTCGAAGGGATGATCGTGGCACTTGTTGCAGTTGAAACGAACACCAAGAAAGAGCTGCGTCACCGATTCCATGGCTTGGTCGGGCTCGCGTTGAACTCTCCAGAACGCGGTCTGAGGGTGGTCGCGTGTGGTGCCTGTGGCGCTGAGCAATTCGTGAACGAACCGGTCGTAAGGCGTGTTGCTCGCCACCTGCGCCCTGATCCAATCTCGCCAGTGATTGACTCCCTGCTGGCCCAGGTACTTGGAGTTGACCTGCATCAGGTTGGCCCACCGATTGGTCCAGTGATCCACATAGTTTGTACTGCCCAGCAAGCGATCGATGAGTTCCTTGCGCTTGGTCTGGGTGGCGCGTGAATCCATGAGGAACACTCGTGCAGCTTCGACATCCGGCAGCTTTCCAGTGAGGTCTAGGGAGGCCCTTCGATGGAACTCAGCATCAGTGCACAGTTCGCCCGGTTGACTTCTCAAGGTCTCAAGCTTTTCGTGTACCAGGGTGTCAATCCAGTTGAAGGCAGGAGTCTCCGCGTATGTCCAACCACTCCGATCGCCCATGACCACAAGACGTGCGGCTGCATAGTTGCCTTCATAGCGCACGAGAATGGCTGTTTCGCCACGGCGTACGGCTGTGCCGAGTCCACGCTTGTCCATAGTCAGGACTTCAGCGTCACCGGTCTCCACGAAGGCCTGCGCTGTTACATCGCGCGAAGTACCGTCCGAAAATGTTGCCAGGACCGCAAATTGCTGGTTCATGCCGGGTAGCGGGATGGTCGCTTCTTCGGGGATGACTTGCAGTGCTACGGGGCGTGGATCGGTCTCCACCAACTCGGCTCCCTGTTCAATCCAGGAAAGCAGCAGGCTGTATGGAACTGACTTGGGATCAAGCACTTGACCGCCTTCATGAGGCACGAGTGAAGTCGACTTGGTCAGGAAGAGACTGGCGCTCGGGGATACCCGGTCCACACGGCGGCCGGCCAGGTCGCTGGTAAGGGCCAGGTGATCTGCAAGGGCGTCATAGCCGCGCAGGGAGAGTTTGAACCCGTTCTTGCCCTGGGCCGTACCGTGGCAGGTTCCCGCATTGCAACCGAGGCGACTAAAGATCGGAGCCACATCGCGCACAAAACTCACTCGTGGGGAATGGCTCAGACCCGTTACCTCGATCGGGACTTTGATTTCGGCATCGCCTTGTCGGAAGACGAGAACCTCCTGGCCTTCGGCTAGGGGACGGATGTGCCGTCTGTCGTCGATCTGGACTAGATTGGGCTGGGAGATCAGCGTGGCGGAACGCGTCCAGTCCACCTGATTTCCCCCTGCGCTTCTCCCAGTCAGGATCAGCTGCACGGAGTCGTAGGACCCGGAGAGGTGAACCGTATCTGGGGAGGCGTGGAAGGTAGCCTTGTCCGGGCGATCTTCACTAGCCGTGGAGATCGTGAGCAAGAGTGTGGGCACGAGGAGCAAGAGCAAGCGCGATCTCATTGCGTGGTCTCCTTTGCCGTGGGTGGCTCGGGCTGCTTTTCCGTCACCGGGGCGCTCGGGAACTTGCGTATGAGGGTTCCGTCTTGGATGGCGTATTCCCTTACAAACCCATCGTCACCTGCCAGGGCCAGTCGCGTATCTGCGGCGTTCAGGCTGAGTGTGTAGACGCCAAAGGAGAATTCATCGCGCCAGACCTCAGTACCGTCCATTGCATTGGAAACACACACTTCCCCTTTTCTGCCCAACCCGCTCACCGCCGCTACGAGGGAGCCGTTCGCGCTCCACTCGACACCGTAAATGAGTCCATGCATAGGTGGGTAGGCCCGCAGGAGGTTGTAGTCATCCCCGATCACGCGCTTCTTTTCGCGGTGCATCTTGTAGGCCCTGGGTACGCCGTCAGCGCCGCCTACTAGGAGTTCATCACGATCAGGGTGCCTCCGCACACTGATCAGTCCCCCCTTTACCGCACCCGGCGTGATGCTCGTGATGTTGTCGATGAATTGTTCCGTGGCGACCTCCACCAGCTTCAGAGATCGGTCCCGGCTGACTGAAACGAGAAACTTGCCATCTAGAGACCAGGCCGTGCCGAGGACCCAGTCCTCGTGTGTGGCCTGGTAGAGCACCTGCTTGCCCGTCTTGGCCTCTACCACACGCAGGCTCCTGTCCGAGCACCCAAAAGCGATGCGTGATCCGTCTGGAGACCAACTCAGGCCACGAAGCGTGTCGAAGGTGACCCGCATGGAAAGGGCCAATTTCTGGCGGTGTACGTCCCACACTTGAAGTTCGCCTTCCAATCCAGGCGTCCCGCACCCAACAGCCAGGTGCTTCCCGTCGGGCGAGAAGGAGAGTGACTCGATTCGTGGAGACAGACCGACAAGGCGCGCGAGGGGCAATCCCTCCTTGTACTGCGCTGGATAAAGCAGGACTTCGTGCCAGCCCGCTACAGCCAGCATCGATCCGTCCGGAGAGTAGGCCACACTCGTCACCACAGGCAGGCAGGGGTAGATCGGTGGATGCTCGGAATCGACCAATGGGCCGGGCTTGGTCGTCGAGTCATCCACGGCACCCTCAGCAATCCAGCGACGAAGGAGGTCGATCTCTTTGGCCGACAAGGGTTCTTCGTTCTTGGGCATCTCCGGTTTCTCATCATCCAAGGGCAAGACCAACTCAAGCAGGAGGCTCTCTTCGGGCTTGCCGGGAATGATCACCGGGTCCTCGGATCTCATCATTGTCTCGTAGCGCGTCAGGTCCAACTTCCCCTTGGCTTTGGCCGGTTGGTGGCAGCCCTGGCAACTGGTTCGAAGCAGGGGAATTATGTCGCGCTCGAAGCTGACTCTTCCCTGCCCGGTCTCCTGGGCGGGCAATGGCGCAGGGTTGAGCAGACCTATGAGCAAAAGGGTCAGGCTCATCGGACGAACAAGTCCGTGACGGGTTCGCCGGTCACGAGTTCTCGGGGTTGAAGGAGGTGATTCAAGACCATGGTGTGCGGGTCGATGCCCAGAGCATGGTAGATCGTCGCCAGTAAGTCCGTGGGGTGCACCGGGTCGCGCAGAGGTGCTGATCCCGTTGAATCCGACTCTCCGTGTATGTGTCCACGCTTGATTCCGGCTCCTGCCACTGCCGCGGTGAAGCAGTAAGGCCAGTGGTCGCGCCCATCTGGGTCATTGTCGTTGCCAGAAGTAGACAGGCCCTTCTTGGGGCTGCGCCCGAACTCGCCAATGGCGACCACTAGATTCTCTTCAAGAAGGCCGCGATCATCCATGTCTTCGATCAGAGTGGCAAAGCCCGGATCAAATCGTGGGGCGGCGTCATCCTTCATGCGCTTGAACAAGTCCTTGTGCACATCCCATGAGTGGCGGTCAGAGTTGGCCTGCTTGGGCCAGTTGATCTGTACGAAGCGTGTGCCGGCCTCGATGAAGCGGCGCGCCATCAGGCAGGACTGCCCAAATGTCGTGCGACCGTATCGATCTCGCAGGGCATCGGGCTCCTTGCTTAGATCAAAAGCATCTCGGGCTCGGCCTGAGAGAATCAGTCCGAGGGCTTGATCAAAATACTCATCCAGGCTCATGTCTTCGATGGCCTTCTGCAGATGCGGGGTTGCCGCGCTGATCTGATTGCGAAGATCTGCACGCCGTCCGAGGCGCTGGACCGAAAGCTCCGGGCGCAGGCTCAGAGCCGCAGCCTGAATACGGTCCATCTTTGACTCATTGAAGTCGTCCCCCGCGGGGTAGAGGGGGTAGGGATCGTGAGCGCGGCCCAGGAAACCTGCGTTGCCGGCTTTACCGATGACGTTCGACTCTTGAAGAGGCCGTGGCATCATCACAAAGGGCAGCATGGCCTTCTCAGGCGGTTTCATGCGGGCGATATTGGCCCCCAGGTTGGGGAAGTCCTTGGGAGAGGGAGGGTCGAGCTGTCCCGAGGGGCTGACCTTGTCGGCTGTGTAACCGGTCAGCATCTGGTAGTGGGCGGCTGTGTGGTTGAACAAGCCAATGGGTGAGTAGCTCATGGACCGAATGAATGTCAGTCGGTCAGTCACTTCCGCTGTTCGAGGCAACAGCTCGGTGACTTCCATTCCATCCACCTTGGAGCGAATCGTTTTGAATGGGCTGCGTACGGAGTCGGGTACATTCTCCTTCGGATCCCACAGGTCCAGGTGGCTCGGCCCGCCCTGGAGAAAGACAAGGATCACACCCTTGGCGCGGCCCCAGCCGGGCCCGCCGTTGCGAGGCGTGGCCCAGGCCTGGGCCCGAAGGGCATCAGCCAGAGAAAGCCCGAGCAAAGAACTCCCTCCAGCCCGTAGGAGTTCGCGCCGTGTGGATTGGGAAGGCAGCAAGGCAGAGGATCTCAGAGAGGATGAATGTCTATTCAGTCTAAAGCGCTCCTGGAGTATGTGCAGGGGTATTTGGGTGATGTACTTCGAGTCTTACAGAGGGGGTGCGCCTGAGGGGTGGCAAGACCCTCTTTGAGTTGCCGAGGTCCATGTACGTGAGCTAATCCTGGACTGTTTCTGACATGACAACGCGCACATGCTCGGCCCCATCACCTTGAGTCTGGGATGGATTGACGATCCAGCTTCGTGGTCAGCTCATGAACCAAGCGCACCGCTGACGGCGATTGCGGCCAGCACCTGGTCTTGCAGCGCAGGGGGGCAGACCACCAACTCATGGTTGCGCGGATCCTCGCGGTTGTAGAGATGAGCTTCCCCCCGCAACTTGGATACATGCCAACCCAGCGATCGAGCGATGCACTCGGGCGCACAGGTGTCCCATTCCTTGAGACCGATCTGGTGTACATAGAGATCGGCTTCGCCGGTCAGAAGCATGCAGACCTTGTTGCCGACGCTGCCCGCTGGAATCAGGTCGGCATTCATTTCCTCAGCAAATCGTTCGACCCACTCGGGAGTGTGGCTGCGGCTGACCGCGACCTTCAGGCGCTCGGCGGAGGAATCGCTGCCGCGACGCAGCACCACTCCTTCGTCGCGGGCCGGGCCTTCCAGTCCGCTGCGTTCCTCCCCTGGGACGCATACGCCCCAGAGCAGTCTTCCCTGCGTGGGCAGGGATACGGCCCCCAGTACGGGCTGGCCGTCGATGGCAAGGGCCACATGCACCGCCCAGTCATGGCGTCCGGCGGAATATTCCTTTGTGCCATCCAGAGGGTCCACGATCCAGGCTCGGGAACAGGTCGTGCGCCCCGCATCGCTGATTGTTTCCTCCGAGAGCAGGCCGTCTTCTGGATAGCGGCCCAGAATCAGGCCCTGCAGGTATCCATCTGCAGCCTGATCGCCCACATCACCCATCATTTTGCCCTCCCAGCGCCCGCTCTGGCGCAGACGGTCGAGGCGCTCACCGGCTTTGGTTGCAGCGAGCAGGGCGAAGGCGAGGTCTGTTTCGTGGGCGGTCATGGGGCTGATGGCGTTTGACTGGTTTGCGGCCAGGAAGGAAATCCTGCGGCCAGATTGGAGACTTCTTGGAACCCCTCCTGGCAGAGGAACTCACAGGCTTCGGCAGAGCGTACTCCTGCCGCACAGTAGACTAGAATGGGCTGGTTGCGGGGGAGCTCTGAGATGCGGCTCTCGAGGGCATCGAGGGGAATGTGCAGGGCTCCTGGAATCATTCCTGAACGGACCTCCGATTGGCCGCGCACATCGAGGGGAATGGTGCCGCTGGCTACCCGCAGGGCGGCATCATCTCCCTCCAGATCATCCCACAGGCGTTGCTCAAGGATCATCTCAGGCGTCATGGGTTTGCCCGAGGCGAGGCGGGTCAGGGATCGGGCTTGGAACTCCCTATCCTGCTGCCACTTCTGGTCCTGATTGGCAAGGCGCCTACGCAGGTCATTGGCTTCGGCCTGTACTTCCTGGCGTGCTCCGCTGGCTCGCAGGAAGGCGAGCAGGGCCAGGGCAAGGGCGATTCCTGCAAGCAAGAGGGCGATCGTGGGAGTCGTCATGGGCCGTTCATCCTAGAAAGGAAAGGTGCTCAAGAGGAGTGCCTTGTGGCTTCGTGGCGCCCATTGGAATTTGCATTTTTGGTCCCAAGTGAGAGGCCCGGCAGACTTTCTTCTAATCGCCGGTCCCGAGCGGGCCAAAGGGGGGTAACCTGTGCGGCGAAAATACGCCTTTGGGGTGGTGTGCTCTCCCGAGAATCTGCATCGAGGGGCGGCTTTCTGGCCCATTTGATACTCCCAAGAGACCCCCAAAGAATCCCTGGCCAAGGCCAGATTCCGAGTCGTCAATCATGACCACTACTGAAACCCCCGGTGCCGACTTGCCCCTTCAACAGTTGGAGCGAGTCGTCATCCGATTTGCCGGAGACTCCGGCGATGGGATGCAAATCACCGGCAACCAATTCACCCAGACCAGCGCTGTTTTTGGCAATGATCTGGCAACTCTTCCGGATTTCCCAGCCGAGATTCGCGCGCCAGCGGGAACCCGCCCCGGCGTATCGGGCTTTCAGCTGCAATTCAGTTCCAAGGACATTCATACTCCCGGTGATGCGCCAGATGTGTTGGTAGCCATGAACCCGGCGGCCTTGGTAGTCAACCTTGGGGCGCTCAAGGCTGGTGGAACTCTTGTGATCAACACCGGGGCCTTCAAGGCGAACGACCTCAAGAAGGCCAAGCTGGGCAGCAACCCGCTGGAGGACGGTACCCTTGATGGCTACCGCGTAATTCCTGTGGATATCAACGCGCGTGTTCTGGAAGCGCTGAGTGATTCAGCCCTTTCGACCAAGGAGAAGGCGCGTTGCAAGAACTTCTACACCCTTGGCTTGATGTACTGGCTTTACAGCCGTCCTTTGGATTCAACCGTCAACTGGCTGAAGGTCAAGTTCAAGAGTCGTCCGGAATTGATTGAGGCCAATGAGCTTGCGCTGAGGGCAGGCTTCAACGCAGGCGATATTCATGAATTGTTCCAGGGCCAGTACGAGGTCCCCAAGACTGAGGAATTGCCTGCTGGAACCTACCGCAACATGATGGGCAACGATGCGATCGCCATGGGTCTCGTGGCTGGCGCTCAGTTGGCCGGGCTGCAACCTGTATTGGGGTCTTATCCCATTACTCCCGCATCGACTATTCTTGAGTCCTTGGCTTCTTACAAGCACCATGGTGTGGTCACCATGCAGATGGAAGACGAAATCGCGGCGATTTGTTCGGCGATTGGAGCCTCCTTTTCTGGGTCCTTGGGGATCACCACTACTTCAGGACCAGGCATGGCCCTAAAGACCGAGGCCATGGGTTTGGCGATTTCAACAGAGTTGCCTTTGGTGATTGTCAATATCCAACGGGCCGGACCTTCAACTGGAATGCCAACCAAGGTGGAGCAATCCGACTTGCTGCAAGCGATTTTTGGTCGCAATGGTGATGCCCCGATTCCTGTGATCAGTTGCTCTCGCCCTTCCGATGCTTTCGAGCTGACAATTGATGCTGTCCGGATTGCCGTGCAGTACATGACTCCTGTGATTCTCTTGAGCGACAACTTCATCGCCAATGGAGCTGAACCATGGCTCTTGCCTGATCTCAAGGACATCAAGCCTTTTCCGGTTCAGTTTGCGGAAGATCCTGAGAATCATCGGACCTTTGCACGGGATGAGAAGGGCTCGCGGGCCTGGGCCAAGCCCGGTACACCGGGGATGGAATTCCGGATCGGCGGTTTGGAAAAGGACATTGATGGAAATGTCTCCTATGACCCTGAGAACCATCAGGCCATGACCGACCAGCGTCACAACAAGATCGCAGCGATTGCGCAGACAATTCCTACGCCGGCTGTAGATGGGCCTGACAGCGGTGACTTGCTGGTCTTGGGTTGGGGTTCCACGGTGGGTATCTTGACTCAGGCGGTGGAGACTGTTCGTGAGAACGGCTTGTCTGTAAGTCGCCTGCACCTGACTCACATCTGGCCCTTGCCCAAGGGTCTTGAAGAGATCTTCAGCAACTTCAAGGCGATCCTCGTCCCTGAGATGAACATGGGGCAACTGACCCGTGTTCTGCGTGGCGAAATGCCTCATCACAACTTTATCCCACACAACAAGGTCACTGGCCAGCCATTCCTCACTACCGAGGTCGCCGCCAAGATCGAGAACATCCTCAAGGGTTGAATCATGTCTGAGACTGCAACTACAAAGCTGACCCGAAAGGACTTCGTTTCCGACCAGGAAGTGCGCTGGTGTCCGGGGTGTGGGGACTACGCCATCCTCGCCTCCATGCAGAAGTACATGGCGGATTCGGGCGCTGACCCGGCAAAGACTGTCTTTGTCAGCGGTATTGGCTGCTCCAGCCGCTTTCCTTACTACATGAACACCTATGGATTCCACACCATTCACGGCCGCGCTCCCGCTATTGCAACTGGAATCAAGGTGGCCAATCCTGACTTGAGCGTCTGGATAGTGACTGGAGACGGGGACGCCCTTTCAATTGGTGGGAATCACCTGGCGCATATTCTGCGTCGGAATGTTGATGTGAACATCTTGTTGTTCAACAACGAGATATATGGTTTGACCAAGGGCCAGTATTCGCCCACCAGTCCAGTGGGCACCGTGCGCAAGTCCACTCCCATGGGGTCCGTGGATCGTCCCTTCAATCCCATCTCATTCGCCCTTGGCTGTAACGCAACCTTTGTGGCTCGCAGCATTGATACTGATGCGAAGCATCTGACCAAGGTGTTCGCCGCTGCCGATGCCCATCGGGGGACTTCCTTCGTCGAGATCTTGCAGAACTGCGTGATTTTCAATAAGGACTTCTATAGCAAGGTGGTGGATAGGTCTGTGCGCGCAGACATGACTGTTGATTTGACTCCGGGTGAGAAGATCATCTACGGCGCCGAAGAGGACAAAGGGATGCGATTCTGTGCCAATGGTCTTGAGAAGTGCAGTGCAGCAGATGCGGATCTCTGGGACCCCGCGACAGCGACGGAATCCCAAGCCTATGCCATCTCTCAGCTGGACCAGGATCCCGAAACCCCCAAGCCCATTGGAGTCTTCCGCTCTGTGGACGCTCAGGTCTATGAGCAACAGGTTCATCAGCAGGTCGAGGCAGCCGTGGCGGATAAGGGTCCTGGCAAGGTCGAGGATCTGGTTTGCGCTGGCGATCGCTGGACAATCGACTGATTGCGCTCAGGCTCAAGGAACGGTAGTCGGCTGACCCTGGGAGGGGGCTGCCTGAGTTGCTCAGATCACTGGGTGGTCAGTCCTTGCGCTTGCGTCGCCGGGGCGCTTGCTCTTGGTCGCCTCCGTAGCCGAGCTGCTCCAGTTGTGAGCGTTCGTCGCCCGTGAGCTGAATGGTTTGTTCGGGGAGTGCCTCTGCCTGCACGCGCTCCCACCATTGGGCGAGGACAGGAGCCAGGGCCAAAGCGGCTGGATTCTGTTGAGCGTTGAGGGGTGTTGATTCAGTTGGATCGGTACTCAACTCAAAGGCGGTCAATTGGCCGAAGCGTCCACGGGCAACAAGCTTCAAGTTGCCTGAGATTGCAGCCCGCAGTCTGCCGCCTCGGTTGGTTTCGCTGAAGATCACCCGTGGGTCTTTCAGGTCACTGGAATCTGGCCGGATGTCGCGGCCTTCGAGGCCAGGTGGTGGGGTCAGACCAAGCGTGTTCAGGATGGTCGGGTATACATCGATCAATGCCACCGGTTGGTGGATTACTGAGGGTGGTACGCCGGGAATGTGGGCAATCAAAGGAACTCCGATCAACTCCTCGTACAGAGTGCGCGCATGTCCGATGCTGCCATGGTCACCAAACTCCTCACCGTGATCAGCGGTGAAGACGATGATCGTGTCATCAAGATCACCAGATTGCTCAAGCTGTTCAAGCACCCGCCCGATATTCGCATCCGTGTGTCGGATTTCCGAGTCATAGAGTCGACGTAGTTCGGCGTAGTCCTCTGAATTCAAATCCCGCCGTGCTTGCCAAAGCTCTCTGTAGAGTTGTCCGCTCTCCACCAATCCTTCGTAGGAATCCGGCCGTGCGGAAGGGCGTTCGTGTTCCACATAGGCGCAGTGGGGATCGAAGTAGTGCAGCCAGAGGAACCAAGGACTGGATTCGTCGTCTTGGGACTCTAGAAATGCCAGGCCCTGGTCTGTGACACCTCTGCTGGTGACGGCTCCATGTCCCTGCACATTGGTTTCATCGAAGGCATCGAACCCCTGGTCAAAGCCCCAGCGTGCTGAACAAAATGAGTGGCTTACTACTGCAGCGGTATTGTAGCCCGCACCCTGCAGGACTTCTGGCAGGAGCAGCAACTCTGGGGCCAGGGTAGATTGATCGCCCTTGATTCCGAGGGAAGTCGGATAGCGTGAACTCAGCAAGGCCCCGATAGATGGCGTGGTCCATGGGGCTTGGGCATAGGCTCTGGTGTAGACCACGCTCTTCCGGGCCAGGGCGTCGATGGCTGGACTGGTATTGGACTCGTGTCCATAGCATGAGAGGTGGTCACGGCGCAGGGTGTCTACCACGATCAGCAGAACATTGGGACCATGCGCGGTGGACTCAGGTGTGGGATCCGGTCCGTAGTCTCCGCAGGAGGCTCCAATGCCGATGGCCAGCAGTGATCCACCCCAGATTGTGAGCCTGTTGCCCGTTCTCTTGTCCCCACGCCTGCTTAGTGTGCCCTTGGTCATCAGTTCCAGCCTACCCCATTCGTGACCAGGAGCTATCCTGAGCTAATGGTTCCCCACCGGTTTTCTGCGGTCTATTTTCTCTGGGCCATTGCCGTGGCCATGAATTCCTCCGGTTCCACTCAGGAGGGCTCGGACGACTGGGAGGTTCTTGCGCAGACTCGCGCCTTGGTTGCAGCCAAGGAACTGCACAGCACAGAAGAGAGTCTCATCAAGGCCTGGGCCAGATACATCGACCGGGTTCAACCCAGGGGTGTCTCAACATCCACCGCCAAGATGTTCGCGCAGCCGTTTAATGCGCCCACTGCAGCGCTCGCACGCACTGACCGCATCGCGCGCTCCGGGGCCCGCGGGAGTTGGGACCTGGTCCTTGCAGAGGCAGCGGGAATCCTCGATCTGCAATCACCGATTCCTAACACTGGGCCCTCCCAGGACCCAGCTCTTGTGCCGCACCTCGCGCAGTTGGCCGAGCGTTGCGAGACCGCATTCAAAGATGTGGGGACTCGTTCCGAATTGGGAGCCGACATGCATGCGCTGCTCGAGACCCTGAGCAAGACAGTTTATGTCCACGAAGAAGAAGCTCATCAGCAGCTGTCAATAAAGGCTGAACATCTGGATCGTGTCGCGCTACTGACTATCGCCTGCGAGTTGCTCTATTGGAGCACACCCAGTGCCGCCAGTACTCTTGAGAATGTGTCCCCAGGTATTTTTCGCGGCCCGCGTCCTGAAGGAGTTACCGGTGAATTGCGCATGGCGGCAGAGACTCCCTATGGGTGGGTGTTGATCGGAGGCCGGGGACCCAATCATTATGACGCAGATGTGGCCTACATCCTGGATCTTGGGGGAGACGATTTCTACTCCGGTCGCGCCACTCGCAGCAGCGCCAATGTGCCCGTGAATCTGATCGTGGACCGTTCAGGAACGGATCACTATCAAGCATCTGAGCACGGAGGCCTGGGCGCAGGAATTGTGGGCGTGAGCGTGCTGGTAGATCACTCTGGCAACGACACCTACGAGGCGGGACGACTCGCCTGCGGCGCAGGTGCTCTTGGGGTTGGTGTGCTGGTGGACTACGACGGCAATGACACTTACTCCGCTGATTCCTTTGCCCTGGGATCGGCAGTCTTTGGGGTGGGGTTGTGCCTGGATCGATTGGGTAACGACCAGATGACTTCGCCCCTCTATTCCATGGGTTTTGGTGGTCCTCTGAGTGTTGGGATGCTCGTGGACGGGGCGGGAGATGACAGACGCGTGGCTCGTGGGGTCTACCCCTCGCCGTATGGCACCGAGGGTCAGTTCAACGCGGGTTCCATGGGTGCGGGACTGGGCTTTCGCATGCTTGATCCATCATTGGTTCAGGCTGCCGGCGGTTGGGGCGTCCTGGTGGATTGCGCCGGCGATGACGTCAATCAGGTGGGGGAGTTTGGTTTTGGAATGGGTTATTTCTTTGGCGTCGGAATTGTGCGTGATCTCGCTGGAAACGACTCGACCGAGGCGAGTCGCTACGGCATCGCCACTGGTGCCCACTTTGGCGTCGGTATCGTGCTCGACGACAAAGGTGATGACTTGTGGTCGGCGCCCTACACCGCGGGAATTGCGGGTAATTGGGATTTGACCATGTCGTTTTTTGCGGATTGCGTTGGTGATGACACCTATCGGGGCGGAGGCATCTGCTTGGGCGGTGCGACGATCACTTCGCTCGCGTGCTTTATGGACGGAGGGGGTAAGGACTCCTACGAGCAAGGAGGAGACCCGGCTTTCGGGCAAGCGGGTCATTCCAAAGACGTTGGGCGTGGTGTTGCGAGCCTGGGGATTTTTCTCGATGCGGGAGGAGCTGAAGACTCTTATCCAGATGCCGCGCCAGAGCAGGTTGGCAACAATAGTGAGCGCGTCTTTGAGCGCACAGAAAAATCCGAAGACAAGATCGGTATCAGCGGCCGTGGCATTTTTGTGGATCGCTGACTGGTCTTTGCTCTCAAGTCAGTTTTTCGATCTGACCAAGAGGGGTCCAGTTATTGATCACCTGGACATCAATGTTCCAGTCCCTATGTTTGACATCCACCCCGTAGGTCGCGGTCTCGCGCACCCAGGCCTCAGAGTCGCTGCCGCTGGTGGGATCGTAGAGGTCTACATCGTGCATAATGACTTCGAAGCCATTGGAGGAATCAAATCGGCCGATCACGATCGAGCCGTCGCTGCACTCAACCACGAGGTTCATTCCGTGGGGTGCGTCCATGATGTTGGTCTGCATGATCTGTTCTTTGGGCCCTGATCGGTGTGTAGGACGGGCGATTCTAATCAACGTGGCGCCCGGTGTTTGCCATGATAGGGCCTTCCATGAAACGAAACCTCTTGATCGTGGCGCTGGCCCTCGTGGCACCCCTGGCAGCTCAAAATGGTGACCGTCAGGGAGAGGACCAGCCCCCTCTGCCAAAGGATCTGGTTGTGCCTGCGGCTCCGGTGCTCTCCCCGGCTGAGCAACTTGCGGGATTCAAGTTGGAGGGGGACCTGGTTATCGAGCTGGTTGCGGCGGAGCCTCTGGTGGTTGATCCGGTGCAGATTGCTTTTGACGAGTTGGGTCGTCTTTGGGTTTGCGAGATGCGTGGCTACATGCCTGACGCGGACGGCAGGGGTGAGGACCAGCCGATTGGCCGCATAGCTGTGCTTGAGGACACGGATGGGGACGGACAGATGGACCGTCGGGTTGACTTCATGGATGAGTTGGTCATGCCTCGCGCGGTCATGCCTACCAGGGGCGGGGCCTTGATCATTGCGCCGCCTGTGCTGTTGTATGCCCGCGATACGGACGGAGATGGGCGCGCAGACGAGACCCGGGTGTTGGATACATCTCTTGGGGGCATTGAAAATCCCGAGCACGCGATCAATGGCCTAGTGCTGGGCCTCGACAACTGGTTTCGATGCGTCAAGTCCAGTGCTCGCTATCGTTGGAAGGGGAACGAGCTGGTGCGCGGAGTGACTGCAGGAGGAGGCCAATGGGGTGTGGCTTTCGATGATTGGGGCCGTGCCTTCTACAACACTAACTCCGACCCCCTCCGTGGAGATCCTTGGCCCAGCCACTACGCGGTGCGAAATCCAAATCACGGAACTGCGCGCGGGATCAATCGTGGCTATGTGGGGGACAAGAGCGTCTGGCCCGGACGCATCAACCCAGGGGTCAATCGCGGCTATCGCAAGGGGACTCTGCGGGATGACTATACCCTGCGCGTGAACACAGGCTCCTGCTCGCCGTACATCATTCGTAGTGGAGGCCTGGGTGAGTCACTGAGCGGCAGCGCCATTGTCTGCGAGCCCACAGGCAATCTGCTTTCACGCTTTGAGCTGGCGTGCCCCGACGGGATCAATCAGAAAGCAAGTCGACCTGAGCCAGGGTTTGAGTTCCTGACCTCCACAGATGAGCGCTTTCGACCCGTGGCCCTCTGCGGGGGCCCGGATGGTGCCTTGTACGTTGCGGATCTTGCCAGGGGGCTGATCCAGCACCGCATTTTCCTGACCTCGTTCTTGCGCAAGCAGATCGAGGAGCGTGGCTTGGAAAAGCCCCATGCACTTGGTCGCATCTGGCGCATTCGAAGACCTGATCTCAAGCGTTCCAAGGCTCTGAACATGGCGGATTGGACTTGGACCGTGTTGATTGCGGCCCTTAAGGATGACAACGGCTGGCTGCGGACCACGGCTCAGAGGGTGATTGTCGAGGACTATGACGGGGACACCTTCGTGCGTGATCGGCTTGAGGTCTTGGCTTTTGACCAGAAGAACTCTGCCGAGACGCGGGCTCATGCGCTTTGGACTTTGGAAGGCTGTGATGAGTTGCGCCCTGGGTTCTTGTTGCAGGCCTTGGGCGATAGTGATCCTCGCGTGCAGGCTCAGGTCGTGCGGGTTGCGGAGGAGTTGCTCTCCACCGGGCACGAGGAACTAAGTGCGGCGGTGGTGGCGTTGGGTTCTGAGACGAAATCCCCGGCCCTGCGCTTGCAGGTTCTACATAGCTTGGGCAGTGCCCGGACTGTTGCTGGGGATCAAGCCCTGCTGCGGCTGGCAATTGCCAGTGAGCCATCGGGGCAGACTCGGGAGGCCCTGCTTGGTGGACTCTATCGGCGGGAACTGGAGTTCTTGCGCGGGCTTTGCGGGGCCGACGGGCTTGTTGGCAAGACCGATAATCACGACAAGTTGATTCGTTCTCTTGTCCGTTGTGTTGTGCGTGAAGGGAACCTCGAGCGCATCAATGCCATGCTTGAATTGGTGCTGGATCTGCGGGGTGGTCATTCATGGATGGCGGATGCGATCTCAGGGGGAATCCTGGCCTCTCGGCCCAAGGGCGCAGAGAGCAAACCTGGTCCTGTGCGGGTGGCGCGAGCCTTGAGTGCTTGCGCGGACTTGGAGCGCGTTGTTCAAGAAAGCGATTCCGCCAATGTGCGCGCCGTTTCTGCAGCTTTCGTCTGGCCAGGCCGTGCGGGTTTTGAGGAATGGCAACTCAGGCCCTTGACCGAAGACGAAGGCCAGCGTTTCGCACGGGGCGCCGAACTCTACGGCCAGATCTGCGCCGCTTGTCACCAAGCCTCTGGTCTCGGGGATCCAGGTCAGGCGCCCCCTCTGCGTGGTCAGCGCGTTCCCCTGGGCAAGCCAGAGCGCCTCGCGGCTCTTCTTCTGCACGGTTTGAGCGGCCCCGTCCTGGTTGCCGGCAAGGTCTGGGACGGGGATATGCCTGCCATGGCTTTTAGTGATGGGGATGTGGCCGCCGTGGCCACATACCTGCGTCGCGCTTGGGGCCATGGGGCAGATCCGGTGGAGACGGAGTTGGTTACCCGGGTGCGCTCCGCGATTGCCGAGCGCAAGGGTCCTTGGTCTATAGAGGAACTCGACCGCTTCGAACTCAAGTAGCGCTGCTACTTGAATTCATAAAGGCGCGGATTACGCCAGTGGATTGTGCCCTTTCGTCCACTGTGCACTTGCAGGGCGATGAAGCCTGAGGCAAAACGGTCGTCGTGCAGATCTGCGGTGGGGATGCCGTTGATCGAGACCCGTAGGTGACTCCCAAGGCACTCGATGCGGTAGCGGTTCCAGCTGTTCAGTTGAAACGCGGCGCGCGCCTGTGGGTTGTCCTTCAGGTCTTGGATCCAGTTATCGCACTCGCAAAATATTCCGCCGGACCAGGAGCGGTCGGAGGGATCGATTTCTGCCTGGTAGCCGCAGACTCGCTTGCCGTCTTTCAGATAGCTGCGAAATTGAATGCCTGAGTTGCCCTTGACCTCGACCCACACCTCCGCTTCGAAAAGGAAGTCCTGGTACTCATCGGCGGTGTGCAGGAAGGACTGCCCGCCGCCTTTGACCTTGCCGATGATGGTGTCGCCGTGTCGTGTCCAGGCGGCATCGCCTGTAGGGGTCCAGCCTTCAAGACCATCACCCTGGAAGAGGGAAACCTCTTTCTTGGCCAGGGATTCACTAGAGCGCAGACGCATGGAGCGATACCAGACCTCTCCACCGTGGTCCTGGAGCATGATGGGGCCCGCTTGTGCTTTGGCAAAGTCCTCGTGGTTCTTGAACTTGGAGTTAAGACGTGCCTCTTGGAACTGATCGCCGCTCACATCTGCGCTCACAACCAGCTGACCGTCAATCCAATGTTCGATGTGGTTACCTCGGGTCACAACGCGAGCTTGATGCCAGCGCAGTGGGCCGATGGGCGTCGATTTATCCGCTGTGATCACATCGTAGAGTGAGGCGCTGAGTTGCTTGGAAGGCAGATTCTCGTGAAAAGTGTCGTCAAGGATCTGAAATTCCGGCCCGATCACACCGGAAGTTGTGTGCTGCACCCGGTACTTCAAGCCACTGTTCGCCTGGGCAGCCACCTGGAACTCGAACTCCAATTCGAAGTCGGTGTATTTTGTCTTGGTGAACAGGTTGCCCGCGGCAGTGGCTCTACGCAGGCAGCCGTTGACGACCTGCCAGCCCGCACCAGGGGCCTCGCCCTTGGCGTTCTCCCAGCCGGCCAGGCTCTTGCCGTCGAATAGCAGTTGCCAGCCTGTCTTGCGTTGGGTACTGGTCAGGGTGTTCGCATTGCTTGTTCCGTCGATCACATCTCCCGTGGCTGCCCATTCCGTGCCGCGACGGATCACTTCTGCAAACTGCAGGTCCTCGTGGGCTGCGTGGGTTCCGCCTTTCCACACGTGGCCAAGGGGCGTGTGAAAAATGCGTCCCTTGCCCTCCATGCGTACAACAATCATGGGCTCATATGAATTGGTCCCGCCGGTGGCAGGATCAGAAAATGCACTGGCGATCTGGTCAAATCCACAGTCGTGCATGTGCATCAGGCGGTGATACAGCTCGTCTGGATGGGCCACCAGATCGGGCAAGGTGCGCGTGATAGGGTGGCTGCGATCTTCCACGCGCACATCAAACGGATGGAACCTGCCATGGCCAGTTCCTTTGCGCCAGCAGTGGCAGACCATTGACTCGTATGCCTGCCAACCAGGGAAGGCATTGTTGGCGGCGTGCACTACCGATACCCCGAGCCCTGAGCGAACCGCCGTCAGGAAATTGCTCTCGGCAGGTTCGCCCCAGCGCGGACCGTTGTAGTCCAGCAGGATTGCGTCGAAACTGCGAAGGCGATCAAGGTCGACCAGATACTTGGCAGGCTCAAATGTGACCTCCACTTCAAAGCGACTTGAAGCCGAGAGAATCCGATCCAGGGAAGGGGTTGTCCATTCCCAGTCATGATTGTTGGCCCCTGAAACAATCAGGACCTTGATTGGTTCTTGGGCGGTGCTGAGCGCTGTAAGAGCAAAGAAACAGATGAGGGCAGGCAATCGCATGCCCCGACTTTATCCATAGGACGGCACCATCGTGTGGTTGAGTGCAAAATCTCGAGCAGGACGGCAGCTGAGAGCCCTTGCTGCGAGGAGTTTCGTGACTCTCAGGGCAAGAGACACCAGCTGTCCCCTTCTCGTAGGAGGTGCAACTCGATGCCTGTGCCGGACTGCTGGCCCTTCTCCTTGAATTTGGGCAGCTTGGCAGTACGTGCGTCATAGACCAGTACATGGCCCTCGCCCAACACTCGGAAGGAGTCTCCTTCAACAATGCAGGCTGTTTTTTCTGCGATGCCGATGCCCACGTAGCGTGGGTGGTCGAGGACTGCGGTCAGGAGCCGTGAGAGACGATCGCGCTGGGTGAAGTGCTGGTCGACAATGACAGGAGGCCACAGGCCCAGACCTCTCTTGGGACTCATGGCTCCCTTGTGGAGGGGAGCGGGATCGGGCGCGCCAGAGATCATCACCTTGCTCATGATCGCGGCTCCTGCGCTGGTGCCCCCGACTACAGCTCCTTCGCGTCGTCGCTTATGAATGATGTTGACCAATTTGGCTTTTGCGAGGGCGCTTGAGAGCCGTGTTTGACTGCCCCCCGGAAACCAGATCAGATCCGCGTTGGCGATTCTCATTTCTGCGGTGCTGTCGAGAGGATCGATCACATCGATCAACTCCACGCCAATATCCGCGAACATCTTGGCCGAGCCCTGGCCCCGATCTTCGGTTTGGGATGCTTGAGGCAGGATCACCACCCTTGGCTTGGCAGAGCCGGTTAGTGCCAGGCCTTCGAACAGGACTTCTGTGGGAGTTCCACCGCCGCCAACAACCAGGAGGGCTCCGGGCTTCGGGTCTTGTTCGTTTGTGGTTTCAGTCGGAGACTGGCGGGAGTTGGCCCATGCGCCCAAGGTAAAGGTCGCCAGAGCAATCATCGTGAAGCGCTTCATGCGGCGCATCATACCCCCTGGCTCGATGTCAGAGGCGCTCCACCTATAGTTCTAGTCCAGGATCCGGATCATGATGTTCTTGGCCTCGATACGCGAACCCTCATGGTGTTGTTGAAGGGCGATGTGCCCTGCACCATGCCTCCGTTCTGGATCAACGAATTCCGAGATCAACGCACCGTTGACCGTGATAGCTATGTGGAGTCCTGCTTCCGTATCCACACAGAGAATCTCATAGTCGAACCATGCGTTCTCAGGCACCAGCCAGGTGGGGACAGGAGCCAGGGAATAGAGGCTTCCGGTTTTCTGGGGATCGGGAAAGTTCGAGTTGATCTGGGCCTCGTAACCGGGAGGCCAGCCCTCAACCGGCTGCACCCGGAAGTAGAACCCTGAGTTGCCTCCGTCATTGATCTTGAAGCGCCCCTTGAGTTCGAAGTTCTTGTAGTCACCGCGTTTTGAGAAGAGGTGTCCGGTCTTGCCCGTGCCGATCAAGGTGCCATCATCGGTCAACTCCCAATCTGCGTCTCCAGTGGTGATCCAGTCGTCAAACTCGATCTCCGGGAAGACCTCGGCCCAGCCTTCCGCGGGTGTGGATCGGCGACCTGGCTGGACCATCAGTCCGCGGAACGCGCAGCGCTTGGCCGCGCCGGTCAGGACAATTGGCCCGGTTGCGCTCTCATGAGCAGAGGGGGCGCCCTCGTCAGGCTTGTGCAGCACCACATTCTCCAGCATGGGCTGATCGTTGATGCGCAGAGAACGCAGCACAGCATCACGGGTCTTGTTGCCTGTGGCGTCAAAGCGGGCTGCTTGAATGTCCCAGGAGAGTTCGTTCCATTGGCTCTTGCCAAAGTAGCCGTGAATCGCTGGGTCCGGCTGCTTGCCGGCGACAGTTCCGCAAGCACTATCGTCTGTCAGCTGGATGGCATACTGCCCCAGCAGCCAAATCTGGGCGGAACCTCCGCGGGTCAACTGGAATTCGAGCTCGCCCTTGTGATCCGCTAACAGGACCTTGCCCTTGAATGGCGCATTTGCCTCAATCGGTACCAGGGCGCCGTTGCCTGGGGTCAAGCTGAGGATGCTGTCGTCCCCATCGGTGGGCCCTGCATCTGTCAGCCGCCAGCCTTTGAAATCCCAGAGGGCAGTTGCATCGGAATAGGTCAAGCGCAGCCAGCCTTCCATTGCATTGTCCTTGGAGGGTGGCGGGGGAACGACCTTGGAAACCTGTTCTTCACAGAGTGGTCCCTCTGGCAGCTGGTTGATGGTGTAGGAGAATTCCCGGTGTAGCAGGGGCCGGCCATCTTCCGTGGTCAGGTTTCCTGGAAGCTTGACATCTAGACAAGTGGCCGCAGTGAGTTGAGGGAAGGTCAAGCGCAGAGTCTTGCGGTCTGGGGTGATCTCTACCTTTGTCGCATTGAAAGGCAACAGGTGTTGGGGCGGCGAACCATACTCCCACCAGTAGTTGTAATCGTACTGCAGGGCCTCGACGGTCGATGGTTCGATTGTGATCCCCTTGGCGAGGGGTTCGGTCAAGTTGATCTCAAAGCCATCTTGCTGCAGGCGTAACTCATGAATATCAAGGGGAGTGCGTCCGGTCCAGCGAAGACGCGCCAGACCATCCGCTGGTGCGCGGCCTCCCCAGCCACGGTTGGTATAACCCAGTATCATGCTGCCGTCCTCTGCAAAGGTGATCCGGCAGGCAGAGCCCAAATCGCCGCGGAAGGGAATCACCGCGCCTTGGTATTCCCCGCGCACTCTTTCCAGCAAGGCGCGCAATACTCGCCCATTGGTCATTTCGGCCACAAACAGCTGATCCGCGAATGGACCGAATTTTCCTGCGCTGGGATCATGGGTCAGGTTTCCTGTGGAGCGCGACCAGCGGTATGGAATCCAGATTGCAGGGGGTTTGCGTCTTGAAGCAGCTGATGAAGGGATCTCGTAGCTCGGCTCGGATCCGGTGGAGAGATACTCGTCGGTCCACATCAGCGAAGCCGGGTGGCCAAAGAACGCACCCTCGGTCACATGGTAGATGGGACTGGATGCAACCCAGTCCCCCTGGTTGTCGGTGACGAACAGATCACCTGCAGCATTGGTTCCCACGCCGCAAGGACTGCGTAGTCCATAGGCGAAGGGCCGTGTGGTGCCGTCAGGAGATATCTGCATGCACCAACCGCGAAAGGGGACTGGCGATTTTCCGAGCCACCAGGGATCCGCAAAGGAGACATTCAGCGTGATGTAGAAGTTGCCTTGTTTGTCCCTGGGCAGCCCGAATCCGAACTCGTGGTAATTTCCAGAAAGGCCCCAGGTGTTTGAGACCGTGTCGATTCGGTCGCAGCGTCCATCACGGTCAGTGTCGAGAAGGCGCGAGAGTTCTCCTCGCTGCATGACATAGATCTGGTCATTCACAACATTCAGGCCAAGTCCTTCTTGCAACCCTTCGGCGAAGAGCGTGAAGCGGGCCATTGAAGCGTCAGCAGCGAGGGTGCCTTCAACAATCCAGACCTGGCCTCTGCGTGTGCTGACCACCAGGCGGCCGTCCGACAGGTAGTCCATGCCACCGACTTCCAGTACCACCCCCGGTGGGGGCTCAAATGTTTCGAGCTTGTAGTAGGTGGACTCGGCTACATCGCTCTGGATGGCCGCTAGGAGTAGAGCAGTCAGCATCATTTGGAGTGCTCTTCGATGATGGCGGTTTGTGTGGTGTCATCCCAGGTGAGACAGGTCAGCCGGGTGATGTCTACAGTCACATTGCGGCTGCTTGGGTAGATCCAGAAGCCCACATCGCCGCGTGGCCCGGGAACCGCGCCTCCTTGATTGAGAAAGTCCAAGGAGCGAATCACTGTAACCTCGTACCCGTTGGGATTCTTGCGCACCACCCAGTGCTGCGTACCGTAGAGCCGATCCGTATGCCCATCGAGGGCCTTGCGCAGGTCCACTTCACGAGCATCCACCAGGTCTGATGGCTTGATTACATCCAGACCGTCGAAGCGCAGGACCTTGTCTGGGGTGTCCGACATGATTGTAAAAGTGCGGCGCCATCCACTACCCGCCGGTGTTCGTACATGACTGACTGTTTCCATGACCATGCCCGCGGGTCTGCCCTCGTCAATCAGCTCGTACCCAATTCCGCCCACCGTATCCCTGGTGAAACTCGTTCGCATGGCGGCACCGAGTTCCTTGGCTGCTTCCTTGCTGCCAATTGTCGCCATGCGCCATGGGGCCTTGGGTTTGCCACTTCCAAACAAGTCAATCAGGCGCCCTAGGGGTTCGAGTGCTGTGCCACCTCGGCCGGTCCAATCCTTGCGGTCTGCAAAGCGTCCGCTACGTATGCCTAGCAGACGCACATCGTCTGTGCGATACTCAAAGGTTGTGCCGCTGGGCAGTCCGATCAAGAGGCCTCGGGGTTGCTTCTCGGTTGTAGGAGATATCGGCGGCAAGAGGCCCCGCGCCAGCTGTGCTACATCGGTGACTATCAACTCCGTTTGGGCCGGATCGACAATCGTGCCGGGGGGACCCAAGGAAATCACATATTGCGCCAGCAGTTTGCGCTGCCCCTCAGTCAGGGCCACATCGAAGGCTGGCATGGGCGTTCCCGGAATGCCATAGGAGAGAGTGCGCAGAATTGCCTCTGGCGTATTGCCATAGGAAAATCCGCCTTCCAAGAATGACCGTGCGGGCCGCTCAAGAGTTGTGGTGCCCTCTCCGTCTCCCTTTTCCCCATGGCAGGCTGCGCAGTGGGCCATGAACAGCTCTTTCGTCGGGCCGGTCTCCTGTGCCAGGAGCGGGGCCAGAAGGCAGGGGATTAGCGGGGCGAGGGGCAGGAATAGGCTTCGCATGGGGGCCGCTAGGTTAGCGGGAGGGTCCTCAGGTGGGGAGTGATTCTCTGCCCAAGGTGGCGAATCTTGGAATCCCCGGTTCCGGCCTGATGGCCCCTGGGGCGGCTTCCTCAAGGGAAGAACGTAGCAGGTCGATACACACCACCGTATGACTCAGCAATCTCCTGTGAAGCAATCTGGGCTCTCTGCGGTCCCCTCCTACGTTCAAGTCGAGCAAGTCAATGCCCTGCTGTTTGCAGGACACTTGGATCAAGCTGCCCAGAGGATCGCCGATCTTCGCGGCATCTTCGGGCAGGTCCGTGAGGTCCTGTATCTGACCGCCTTGCACCATCAGGCTTCTGGACGTTTCCAAGAATCTCTGGTCCTTGCTGATCGCCTCGTGAAAGTGCCTGGCAATTCCACGGAAGCTCAGATCCTACGCAGCATGTGTTTGATCTGCATGAATGAGGTCAAGGCAGGGGTCATGGCGGCGGAGGAAGTCCACGCTGCTAACCCCCATGATCCCCGGGCTGCGATCAGTGTTGCAACTGCGCGTCACTTCAACAATGACCCTGAGGGTTGTCTTGAGGTTACTGAAGCCTGGTTGGGCCGTTTGAGCGCTGACGGGAAGTTGAATTACCTGCGTTCTCGGGCTTTAGAAATGTTGGGCCGCAAGATCGAGGCTGAGGCGGCCTATCTGAGGACAATTATTGTTGCTCCGTCTCAGACGCTTGTCTGGCTGCAGCTAGTCAACATGGGCTGCAATGTGCCCATTGGTAGCCTCAGGGAATCCCTGGTGGACGAGAACCTGACACTGCGTGAGCGTTCCTGGGCAGCCTTCGCCCTGGCTGAGGTCTTCAAGGGCAGGGGCGAGCACCACGCCGCCCTTGAGGCCTCTGAGCGCGGTAGCCGCCTGATCAAGGAGTTCAACAAGGAGTCCATTGATAGTGTGCAGGAATCCAGGGGCTTTGAAGGATCGCCCACTCTTGTTCGTGACATGGCAGTTCTTGCTTGAGCAGATCCGATTGCATGGACCGGCTTCTGAAGCAAGAATAGACGTCCCTTTCTTCCTCTGACGCATCTGCACCAGGGAGGCGAGCAAGACGCGATGCCTGAATTCAAGCATGTCGACAGAGCGATCTACTACGACGCCGTGGGCGCTGGGCCGGTGGTTGTCTTTCAGCACGGCCTAGGGGGAGATCGACGGCAGGCTCTCGCCGCGTTGGGTGGGCTGACCGGCTACCGAGTCGTTGCCATGGATGCTCCGGGGCATGGAGAAACCTGTGGGGAGCTTGGGACCGCCAGCTTTCAGAGTTTCGCGGACTGTGTGCTTGGGTTGCTCGATCACCTGGGTATTGAGTCGGCGGCTGTGGGGGGCATCTCCATGGGCTCAGGGATTGCTTTGGCCTTGGCTTTGCGGACACCCGATAGAGTGCGGTCCTTGATGTTGGTGCGGCCGGCCTGGCTTGCTGGCCGTAGGCCCAGAAACCTCGACCTTGTGGCTCGGCTGGGGCATTGGATTGAAGATGACGGGCTCGACGCTGCTCGGGTGAAGTTGGAAGTGGATTCCTTCTATCTGGAGATGTTGCGAACCGATCCGGCATGCGCCGCGTCCTTGGCGGCAGTCCTCGAGCGGCCCCAGGCACTGGATGCTGCCGAGGTCTTGTATCGGATGGTGGACGACCGACCATTTGGGGCGATGGATGAGATGGCGGAGATCCGCTGTCCGACCCTGGTCATAGCAAACGAAGGTGATCCCGTGCACCCCCTTCCTCTTGGGGTCAAATTGTCTCAGGCCATTGACGAGGCGCAGCTTGAGGTCATTCCACCTCGTTACGCACAAGCGAGCGCTCATCAGGCAGCGTTGACCCAGGCCTTGCAGGGTTTCTTGGATCAGCATTCCGGATGATGGCAAGCGGAGAAAGCCTGCTTGCCCTCTTGCTGTTGTAGGCTCTGTCCATGATCAACTGCGGTGCGGCCCCCCTGTGAAGGTAATGAACCCGGAGCAACTCACAAATGACATCAGGCGCTGGTTTGTGCAGTTCGCGATCCTGAGCGTTCTCGCGAGCGTACCTCTGCTTGCCCTGCAAACTGAGGACTCTGGCGGACCGTTGCGCGCAGACCAGGCCTGCTTTGATGTGCAGCACTATGAGCTGATCCTGGTCGTGGTGCCCGAGTCGAAGAAAATTGGGGCCTCCTTGACCATGACTGCGCGCATGGGGGAGGCCAGCAAGCAGATCAGCTTGGATCTGGACAGCCGCTTCACCGTGCGCCGCGTGACCGTCGGCGGAGCCGAAGTGGAGGCCAGTCACAAGGAAGGGCGCATTGAGATTCCCATGCCCCAGGGACAGGGTCTGGCGAATCAAGAACTCCAGGTCAATGTTCTCTATATGGGCACGCCACGAGAAGCGCCGAATGCCCCCTGGGTCGGCGGTTTCACCTGGGCCAAGACACCCTCCGGAGCGGATTGGATCAGTACCACCTGTCAAATGGAGGGCGCGGATCTTTGGTGGCCTTGTAAGGACCACCCTTCCGACAAGCCGGAGAGCTTCGATTTGAAGGTCACCGTTCCTGCGGGTCTTGTTTGTGCTTCGAACGGCCGACTGATGGGCGTTCAAGAGGGTGGCAACGGAGCGCGTACTTTTCACTGGCACACCAGCATGCCGATTGCGAACTACTCCATTTCCCTCAACATCGCTCCTTACGAGACAATTTCCCGCACCGTGGAAGGCATTGATGGGGACATGATCCCGGTCACATTCTGGCACCTTCCGGAGAACGCTGAGAAAGCCAAGGTGCTGTTTGAAGAGATCGTCGATCATCTCAAGCACTTGGAATCAGTTTGCGGGCCTTACCCATTTCATCAGGACAAGTACGGTGTGGTCGAGACGCCGCACCTTGGCATGGAGCACCAGACGATCATCGGCTACGGCAACAACTATTCCGGCGACCCGGAATTCGACTACGACTGGTTGCACCACCATGAGATGTCCCATGAGTGGTGGTCCAACCTCTTGACTTGCGTCGATTGGGCAGACTTTTGGATCCACGAGGGACTGGGGACTTACATGCAGGCGCTCTACTTAGAGAGCCGGTTCGGACCCGAGGCTTATCGCAAGAAGATGGCCATTGACTGGGGCCGGATCGGTTTTCACGGGGCTATTGCCCCCGCTGCTCCCCGCGGGACTCAATCCATGTACTTTGCCGGTGGTGTTCCTGATGCGCCCGGCGGAGACATTTACTTCAAGGGATCGTGGGTTGTGCACAACCTGCGCTGGCTGATAGGTGATGAAGATTTTTTCAAGCTCTTGCGTGAATGGGCCAGGCCAGGGAAGGAGGGAAAACCACGGTTTGTCTCTACCGATGAACTGATCCAAGTCGCTTCGCGCCAAGCTGGGCAGGACCTCGGCTGGTATTTTGAAGTGGTTCTGAAGCAGAAAGAGCTGCCTCGCCTGGTGGCTGAGGTGAAGAACGGGGTGCTGCACCTTGAATGGACTAGCGCGGGCAAGGAGACCTACGACATGCCCGTAGAGGTTCTGGTCGGCGACAAGCGTGTGCGAGTGGAGTGTCCTGGTGGCGAGGGCATGCTTCCCGTGGCCGAGCAGGAGTGGCAGCTTGATCCCGATCGTTGGCTTATTCGCCGGCGTTGAGAGACATCACTCTGGCGGGTTCTCTTCAAGGTGGCGCATGACATGATCTACTTCGTCGGGAGAACCCATTACGACGCTCGTGCGTTGGTGCAGCGAGTCAGGTTGGATTTCCAGCGTCCGCGTCATGCCAGAGAAGGACTTGCCGCCAGCCTGTTCTACTAGCATGGCCATTGGGTTGGCTTCGTACATCAAGCGTAGCTTTCCCACGGGCGCTTTCGTGGTGGGTGGATAGAGGAAGACTCCACCCTTGATCATCACCCTGTGCACATCTGCTACCATCGCTCCAGCGTAGCGGGTCGAATAGCCGTTCTCGTGAGCCCACTTGAGGTAGTTCTTGTAGCCTAGTGCGAATTCGTTGCTGTAGGCTTCGTTCATGGAGTAGGTCTTGGCTGCGGTCGGAATACGCAGATCCTTCTCTACCAATAGGAAGGAACCAATCGTCGGATCCAGGACAAACATCTGCACGCCTCTTCCATGGGTCAAGACCATCACCGTGGAGGGCCCATAGAGCACATAGCCCGCAGCTACTTGCTTGGTGCCTGATTGGCGGAGTGCTTCTTCGGGTGAATTGCTGCGCCGGTCGTGTTCAAGGATCGAAAAAATTGTCCCTACCGTTCCGCAGGTGTCGAGGTTTGACGAACCATCGAGGGGATCGAAGAGTGCGATGTATGGACGCTCACTGCTGTTGTCCGCGTGCAGCATGATTGGCTCGTCGTTTTCTTCAGAGGCCACAATGGCTAGACCCGCACGAGACCCGAGGCATGAGATCAGGGTCTCGTTGGCGATCACATCGAGTTTCTGCTGCACTTCACCCTGGACATTTTCGGTGTCCATGGAACCCAGCACGCCCTCGATACGAGCCCGCCGGCAGCGCGCAGCGATGAACTTGGTGGCCAGAGAGATTGCCGATAGAATCCATGTGAAACGTCCCGATGCATGGGGGTGCTGGGCCTCCTCAGCAAGCAGGTAGGACTGGATCGAGAGCAACTGTTCGTTGCGGATTTCCGTGGGGGTGGGGAGTTCACTCATGGGACTTGCAGGGTCTGGGGGGCGGTCTGGGGCAGTCTTGTCGACCGAAGTGTGTCCACAGCACTCTGGTGGAGAGTATCGACCGCTGGTTCGCCTTACCATATGGCAGTTGATTCAGACTACCTCGGAAACCGATTCAAGTATGAGAGCACTTCAGCAACTAGTCCCCTTGATGGCTCTGCTGTCCCTTTGGCAGCCGGTCTTGAACGCTCAGGAAGGTATTGCTCCCGCGCCAGATCGCGCGGAAGAGGCCGAACCCTCTGTCAGCCAGACCGCGCGCGTCGCCTGGTACACCTCTTGGGATCAGGCCCAGAAGGACGCAGCCAGGCTCAACCTGCCCATCTTGATTCAATCCGCTGCGCCTCAATGCCGCGCGGTGCCGGGCATGTGGTGACCCGGCTATCGCAATACAGAGGAGAGTTTCTTCTCTGCCCCGGCAGTTATTGCTGCATCACGCGCCTGGATTTGTGTGCGCCCAGCCACTTATGAGCACAAGCAGGAAGCGGAGGTTCTGAAGAGGGTT
>NYYZ01000051.1 GCA_002686945.1 Planctomycetota bacterium | reverse complement strand
CCCGATTGGATGATTGAGAACGCCCGGGACCGGTCGGCCAACCTCCTGGTGGGGGTGCAGACTCGCGCGACCGCATCCTCCATCGGAGGCACACACGGACCCTCCAGCGCGGTCGACTTCGATCAGGGCACTTTCTGGTTGGCTGAGGCCGACGATGAGAACCCGACTCTGACCATCGAGCTGGAATCCGACGTTATGGCAAACACGGTGGTGGTCGGACATCCGCATCCGGGATCTGGGCGTGCGGTTGCCCATGGGCTGGCGCTTGAGGTGATGGTGACCGTCAATGAGACCAGCACCTACCGCCTGCGTATGCACTCAGAGGAAGGGCGCAAGGGTCGTCTGCGACTTCCAGGAACGCGTCGCATTCAGCGCCTGGACATTTCGATCCCCTGGAGAGTGCCTGGCCCGAAGGGGGCTCGCACCGTCGGTCTGGCGGAAGTGGAACTCCAGCAGACGCGTTGATCGCCTCGGCGTCGTGCTGTCAGATCAGGAAGCGGCTTCTCGGGCAGGTGGCGAAAGGGCCTGGCGGAGCAGATGGCCCAGATTCGTCCCCAGGTGGCGCTGAGAGGCGGGTGTCGGATCGACGTGCTTGGAGCCCTTTGATGAGGGGATGCGGTTGAAATCGACCCACTCGGGTTCTGTGTTCTGCAGGTCGTGCTCGTCAATCGGAGCACCGTTCGATCTGTTGAGAGACAGCGAGGCACGGCGTGAGTCGGGACAGATCTTGACGAGGCGCACTGCAAGATGCTGCCCCACGCGCAGAATGGGGTGGCGCCCGCTGGCCGAGATGCGGTACTCCGCGTAGGGCAGGAAAGCCTCCACGCCCGTGTGCAACCGGATGCGAGCGCCCCCCTGACGCAAGGCCGTCACCACTCCCTGGGTGATACCCCCCGGACCGGGGTCCCTTGCGAGGGCCCGCCAGGGGTCTTCATACAACTGTTTGATTCCCAGTCCGATGCGCTTACCCCCGCGTCTGAGGTACAGGATCTGCGCCTCTACCGGGTCGCCGATCGAGTAGTGTTCGTCGGGATGTTGGACGTGCTCATTGCAGATGTTGGAGACGTGCACCATGCCCTCGTGTCCACGGCCCCAAGCCAAGAAGACCCCGAAGGACTCGATACGCGTGACCCGACCGGCAACCCGTTGACCCACGCGCAACCCCGATGGTGCACTGCTTGCACTCTGGTCTCTTTCCCGTTGCAGCACAGTCTTGCGAGAGAGGATCACTCTTTGCCGCTGGGCATCCACTTCGAGCACTTCACAGGTGATGGTCTTGCCCAGCAGGCGTGTGGTCTTGCGATCGCGTCTGAGGCCGCAGTGCGAGCGAGGCATGAACGCGTGGAGGCGACCCACCTTGAGTTGCAGCCCGCCCTCCACGGCTCGTTGGACTCGTGCTTCTACCAGGGAGCCCGCCTCCATGGACTCCCAGCTGCGCAGGCTGGGTGAGCCGGCGAGCGCCAAAGCCCAAAGTCGATCCTCTTTCCCCCTCAGTGTGAAGTGGTGTTCATCCCCGATGTGGGGGCCTTCCAGAAAGTCTGCACAGGCGATGACTCCCTGCATTCGCGGCCCCAATTCGACAAAGACGTCGTTCCCATAGACGCCGACAACGGTCCCCTTCCAGCGGCGAAGAGTGTGCACACCATGTCCTTCGACGGCATGTTCGGGGTGGATTGACCCATGCGAAGGCGGTTGAAACGGGGGGTGCGGGCGGCGGTGCATCCGATTCCTCCTCTAGGGCTCCGGTGGGTGCTCAATGACGGGGGCTCGCCCCTGCCAAGGGGCGATATCGCAGGTCAGGCCCCATCCTAGACTGCGCGAGGGCCGGATTCACGGGCCGTGTGAGGGGGGCTACTGTGCCTCGGTGGGGTGGCCCCGGTCGGGTCGGGTATCCAAATCTCGACCAGTCGGTACCATGTTCGACCCACTCCTCTCACCGCAAATGATGAAACTCCTACGAATTCCGTTCCTGGCCTGGGCCCTGCTCGCCGCTTGCGCATCGCCCCGGGGACCCGCCCTTCCCGACATCGCTTTCGAGATCAACGCCGTGGGCGGGCTTGCCGCACGTGACGTGATCGCGCCCGGCGATCTCCTCGCCATGCAGTTTGCTGCCAACATTGAACTCGGCCAACTGGACCTCTCGCAGCAGGCCCTCGTTCAGCGTGACGGGACCCTCACGCTGATGGGGGTCGGAGTTGTGTCCGCGGCGGGTCTGACCCCCGGGGAGCTGACCGAGAAACTCTCTGGCAGATACACGGACGTTTTGGGACCCAATCCGCTGTTCGCCGTGACGATCGCCAAGCAGGCACCGCGCATGGTTCACATCATGGGCAGTGTGGGTCGTCCGGGCCCTCTGCCGTTGCCACCAGAGCAGAGCATGACCCTGATTCAGGCGTTTGCCGATGCCGGGGGAGTGGCGAGTCAACGCTCCTACCTGGGCAACACCCTGCTCGTACGCTGGAATCCCGAGGCGAAGAGCTACGCCTCCTGGGTGATCGATGCCCGCCAGCGATGGTGGGGAGCCTCGGAGATGGTGCTCCTGCGGCCCGGAGACGTGGTGTACGTACCCGACACGCCGGTCGTGGAGGTCAACACCTGGATCGATGTTTGGATGCGCAACATGATCCCGTTCCCGCGTGTTTTCGTGAACTGACCGGGCTCTCTGACCCCTGCGCCGTACAGGAATAAATCTCTTGGACACCACCGCTACCTACGACGATTACGAAGAGGACGATGAGTCCACCTTGGATCTGAAGGTTCTCTTGCTCTACGGGGCATACCGCTCCAAAGGGCGGGTACTGCTCTTCAGTTTGCTGGGCCTCGCCGGGGGTATCATGTACGCCGGTTCCATACCGAACATGTATCAGTCGGTTTCGCAGGTGAAGTTGTTGCCCGATGAGCGCGGCGGCATGAGCCCGGGGCAGTCCATGGGATTTGCGGGCAACACCAAGCCGTACATGGGGCCTGGAATTGCGGATCACGTGAACTGGTTGAATGAGCAGGAGGGCGTCTTTGAGGCTGTTGCCCTCGATCTGGGGCCTGCTTGGGTCTTGGCGGACAGTGATCCCACGATGTACGACACGCCACGCACGTCTCTTGTCGTAAGCGAATGGCACCGGCTCCAGAGGTTGCTCTTGCATTGGCGGAAGGGGGCTCGGGTCGCCTATGCGGGCAGCGAGGGCGTGAGCCCACTCCTGACCCTGGCCGCGGCGACCAGTTTGCGGGAAAACACCATCCTGCGCGCGACCAGTGAATGGGTGTTCACAGTCACTTGCCTTGCGAACTCCGCTGAAAAAGCTCAGGAGATCAACTACTCGATCACGCAGGGCCTGATCGCTGCGGATCAGTCCTTCCGCAAGAGGACCAATCAGGTCCTTATTGAGGAGTTGACGGTCAAGGAGCAGGAAGCTCAAGTGACCTTGGATGCCAATGCAAGGGCTTGGCAGCAGTGGCGGCTCACCTGCGGTGTGTTCAACCATGCCTCCGCAGAGGCAAGCAATGAGGCGTTGATTGACCAGTTGGCCTCCGACCTGGGTTCGAAGCGCTCCTCAATGCAGGGACTGATAAAATCACTCGAGCACACCAAGAAGCACCATGCTGACATGGCCGACACAATCCAGGTCGTTGTGCCATCCGTGACGAACGTCAACCTCCTATGGGTGAGTCTCAAAGAGGGCATCCGAGAGACCAAGCTCCGTTTGGCAGAGCTGCGCGCTCAACCTACGACCTCGGTCAATCGCCAGACCATTAGTGCCTTGGAGTTGAAACTCAAGGCGCTGGAGGAGGAATTGAGCGAGGAACCCCAGATGATTGAAACTCAGCCGGAGACCCTTGCCACCGTACCCAACGAGGCCAAGTTGGGACTCGAGATTGATATTGTGGAGAAAGAGGGGGGTGTCGAGCAATTGCAGATCGAATTGAAGGCGACTGAAGTTCGTCTCAAGGAGGCTGAGGGCCAGCGGCGGAAGATTGCGGAGTGCAAACCAGGGCATAACCGGTTTGCGCAGACGCACACTCTGCTGACCCAAGCTCATGAGAAAGTGGCGGATCGCCTGCAGCAAGCGCAGGCCTTTGGGCTCCTTGACGTCAGTGAGCTCTCCAATATGAGGGTCTGGCATGAGGCCTCCCTCAACCCGGACAAGGTCAAACCCCAGCGCAGCAAGCCTGTACTGGCCGGGTTTGGCATCGGGCTGGCCCTGGGCCTGGGTCTGGCCGTCCTGCGGCAGCTTCTGGATCGGCGCGTGCGCTATCCGGAAACCGTGGAGAAGGATCTGGGGCTCGTCATGCTCGGGGTCGTCCCTGAACTGCGCCGTCTGCGCAATCAACCCAAGCGCCGGAGATCGAGCTGAACCATGGAAACCGAACCCGCAACGCTCTCCAACTTCGAGCGGCTGATCGATACCGTCCGGCCCCTCGCCGACACAGTCTGGTCGAACCTGGCCCCCCTCAATGGTCGGGAGGGCACCGCCCGTATCATGGTCACCTCCGTTGAGGGAGAATCCGGCAATACCCTCATCAGCACGGCCTGCGCCCTGGGTTTGGCGCGGCACACTCGTCAGTCCGTGACCCTGATCGAGGCCAACCTCCTGCGGCCCGCTGTCTCCAGTTTTCTGGAATTGGAATCGGGCCCCGGTTTTGGGGACCTGGTTGCGGGTACGAGTTCAGTAGAGGCTTGCCTGCGCCCGATGCCCGGGTGCCCGGACCTGATGGTCCTGCCCGCCGGGGCGGGACGCGATCCCATTCGGGGAGAGTTGGCCGCGCCGGAGGCGAGGGAGGCCCTGACCTCATTGTTCTCCAAGGGCCGCTACGTCATCTTGGATGCCCCGCCTCTGCTTGAGTCCAATGGAGCGCGGACCTTGCTTGAGCACGTGGATGGAGTCGTTTTGGTCTTGAGAGCGGGTAAGAGTCGCAAGGACCGTGTGCGCGAAGCGGCGGACATCATCCAGAAGGCCGGAGTGGAGATGCACGGGACCGTGCTGAATCGTTTCCGCTCGCCCCTGCCCTTCACAGGGTCGGCGTAGTCCCGGCGGGCGTGTCGGCTTCAAGGGTCAGAACCGAGGCGGACAGGCCCCGATCGCGAAGGTCCCGGGTGATCTCTTCCCGGTAGATCGGATTGACCACGAGCACCACATCGGGTTCGCGGTCTCCGGGCTTCAGGGAGTCAGGTCCCACGATCATCTGGCCCGTTCCGGGCAGGTGCTTACCGTGCTTACGTGGGTTGACGTCAATCACCGTGCGGATCGAGCGGTCCTTATCCGCCAGGTTCAGGAAGCTGATCCCCCGGGTCCCGCTGCCCCAGAGGGCCACTCTTTGGCTCTCAGTCGCCCAGGATTGCAGCCGTTGGGTCCAGTAGAGGAGGTGGTCAGCGTAGTTCGCCGCGAAACTCCGAGCCAATTCCGCGAGGCTCTCGAGGTCTTCGATCTCAGCTCGGATCTCGCCCGTTGGAGTCGTGGAGGGCCGAGCATCCAGCGTGATGAACTGCTCTGCATAAGTCTGCTCCGAGTGGATCACGTCGAACCCACATGAGGTCAATAGCCGCGCCAGACTCCCGCGCGTGAAGTAGGTGCAGTGCTCGTACGTCACCTCCCACAGTGCCAGATTCCTCAAGGTGGCTTCCGTGTTGGGGACCTCCAGGACGACCGCGCTGTGAGCTCCCGGGGCGAGGCCTGCCTTTAGCACATCGCTCAGGAAGGGCCGCGGTTCGGGGATGTGTTCGAGCACTTGCCTGGAGACGACCAGGTCCACGCGTGGGTGCTCCTGACCCGGTCCAAAATAGGCACGGTGAAACTGCACGGAGCCATCGAGTCGCGTGCTTGGAAGTTCGCTGGGGTAGCTAGGATCAAATCCCAGGCCGGTGTTGCCTGTCTCCTCACAGAGTCTCAGCAGGAAGGAGCCATTGCCGCAGCCCACTTCCATCACTCGCTTGTGGCACAGCCCATGTCGCTCAATGAGGTTCTGCGCCAGTGCTTCCTGGTACTCCTGGAACAAGGCGGACCCCTCAAGGGAGTTCTCGTAGGCATCGGAGTAGTGAACCAGGTCCGGCCTGAAGGCGTGGTTCTCGATCAGGCCGCACGTGCCACAGAGAGCCAGGCGAATATCGCCCCGGGGGCAAGCCACTGCGCTTGCCTCATCCGGCCAGAGCTCGCACAGCAATACTGGTGTCTGGAGTGTCTCGAAGAGCGGTTCCAGGGAACCACCGCCGCAGGCTGAGCAGGTTTCGGGAGTGGAAAATTGGGGCGAGGACACGCGAGGAAAATGCGGGGGACGGGGAGACGGATCCGGCGGGGACAGCGCCGTCAAGGTAGCGGTCCGCACTTGGACCCGCCACCAAGAACCCAGCGGTTCCCCATGCCTGCTTTAGGAGGTTGCAAACCGATGCCCCGCATGAGGTTACTGGCGGGCCTGATTGCAAAATGCACATGAAAAGACCTATGTCTCAATATAAGACAGGAAGGTGCATTGGGGTACTTGGGAGCAAATCAAACAGGGGGAGTAGCGCATATTGTCTCCTCGTGGGACACTCCTGCGGTCTACCGCATCGAACTTGCCGCATCGCCGCCTGCCGGGATCAGTCTGCACCATCCCCCCTCTTGGGTGCATTTCCTGGCGCGCCTCGGATTGGAAACGCGGCAGACACTTCCGCTTTTTTAAATCAGCATCCGCAGCGCCCCGTCCCGCATTGCGCCGGGGTGCGTTCCCATGATTTTCCACCGCTTCTCCTGCCGCGCCAACCTGTTGGCCTTGACCCTATTGGCTGCCTTTCCCCTGGGCACCGCCAACGGTCAGTGTAATGAAGGCACGTTCTGTCAGTCGCTTCCCAACTCTATTGGCCTGCCGACCCTGATCGGCAGCAACGGATCGCTGGGGCTGGACGACAACTCACTGGAGCTCGTCGCTTTTCCCGTGCCTTCGGGATCATTCGGGTTCTTCAATTACAGCAGCGCCTGGAGCAATGGTGGCAATGGAGTTCCTTCCGGAGACGGATACCTCTGCATCGGCGGCTCCGGTGCCCCCGTCTACCGCCTGCTTCCAGGCGTACCGGAGCAGGGCTTCTTCATGCGGATGCCCGTGGACTTCACGAACCTGCCCGATGGTGGTGACATCTGGGCCGGGACCACCTGGTACTTCCAGGCCATCTACACGGACACCAAGGCCGGCAAGAGTGGCTTCAACTACTCCAATGGCCTGTGGATAACCTTCCAACAAGCCAATACGCCCACACTCGAGTTTGTGGGACCCACGCAGAATGCCGGCGAGGCCGACGGGTCCACGAACCTGGGAGTGCGCCTGTCCGGGTTCACGGGTAGCAACGTTACCGTGGACTACGCCGTCACCGGTGGCACGGCCACCAATGGTGCCGACTACACCCTGACCAGCGGAACCCTCTCCATCCCCTGCATGCAGACGGCAGGTACGATCCCGCTGACGCTTCTCGACGATCTGTGCGATGAGTACGACGAGACGGTCATGGTGACCCTCTCCAACCCCAGTGGGGCCACCCTGGGTGCTCAATCCGCCATGACGCTCACGATCGTGGACGACGAGGCGTCCCCCAGCGTGCAGTTCACCACCTCGGGTCAGAGTGCGGATGAGGGTGCCGGATCGGTCTTCGCGACCCTTGTTCTCTCCGAAGCTTCCTGCATTGACGTCACCGTTCCCCTGGTACTGGCGGGCAGCGCCGTCGATCCGGACGACTACTCGCTGATCTCGGCCAACCCAGTCACTATTCCTTCGGGAACAACCCAGGTGCAGTTCTGGATGGGGTTGGCGGATGATGCGCTCTTCGAGTTGAGCGAGACGGTCATCCTCAGCATAGGGAGTCCGACCAACGCAGTGGTGGGGGTTCAGGGCGATCACACGCTGACCATCACGGACAACGATCCCTTGCCCGTGGTGAGCTTCGACCTCGGTGGCAGTTCCGCCGGGGAGGGCAGTGGCTTGAGCAACCTGACCCTGTCCTTGGACGTGCCCGCTGGTGTCGCGGTGAGCGTTCCCTTCGACGTGACCGGTACGGCGCTCGACCCGGGCGACTTCTCGCTGACCACACCCGGCCCGATCGTTTTCAACGCGGGTGCAACCACGGCGGCCATCGGAGTCGACCTCGTGTCAGACACGCTGGACGAGTACGACGAGACGGCAGTCTTCACTCTCACGGCGCCCACCAATGCCCAATTGGGAGCACCCACGGTCCACACCCTCACGATCCTGGACGACGATGCGCCCGTATCGGTTGCTTTCGTGCGCTCGGGCCAGTCCTTCTCGGAGGGTGATGGTGTGGTGGGGGTCTCCCTGGCGCTGTCCGCCATCTCGGGCAAGCCCGTCAGCGTGCCGTTCGTAGTCAGCGGCACGGCTTCGGATCCTGCGGACTACACGCCCAGCACGAGCCCACTCGTGATACCCGCGGGCAATCCAGGGGGACAGATCAGCCTGGCCCTGGTCTCGGACACACTGGACGAGCCCGACGAGACTGTGGTCTTGACCTTGCAGGCACCGACGAACGCAAGCCTGGGCTCGCCCAACGTCAACACCTCGACCCTGCTGGATGACGACGCGCCGCCCCAGGTGCTCTTCACCACGGCCAGCCAGGATGTGAACGAGGCCGCTGGCAGTGCGCTGATCAGCGTGGACCTCTCCGCTCCCTCGGCATTCGTCATCACGGCGCCGTTCAGCGTCTCGGGTGATGCGATTGATCCCGATGACTACAGCCTGTCCACGTCCGGCCCGCTGGTGTTCCAGCCCGGGGAGACTTCCAAGTCGGTGGCCTTGAACCCGGTCAGTGACGCGCTGGATGAGACCGACGAACAGGTGATCCTGACCCTCGATCCACCCACCAATGCCAGCGTGGGCACTCCCGGCAGCCACGTGGCCACCTTGCGCGATGACGATGCGCCGCCCGTGCTGCAGTTCGATCTTGCGGCCCAGTCCCAGGACGAATCGGCCGGTGCCGTGGCCATCGGGATGAGCCTGGACGCCCCCTCGGGCCTGATGGTCAGCGGTTCCTACTCTGTGACCGGTACGGCCACCGATGGTGTGGACTTCACCTCTTTCACGGGCACCTACACGATCCCCGCGGGGGCCACGACTGCCACGCTGGACACGACCCTGCTCGATGACGCGCTGGATGAACTGGCAGAGACGGTGATCGTCACCCTTGCTGCGCCGACCAATGCGGCCCTGGGTGCCAGCGTCGTGCACACGCTGACGATCGACGACAACGATGCGCCACCAGCGATCGATTTTGATCTGGTGGCCCAGTCCCTGGACGAGGGTGCTGGCGCTGTAGGCATCGGCCTGAGTTTGGACGCCCCCTCGGGCCTTGCCGTGAGCGGCGCCTACTCGGTGGCGGGTACGGCCACGGATGGCGTGGATTTCACCTCCTTCACGGGCACCTACAGGATCCCCGCGGGAGCCACGTCGGTCACCCTGGACACAACCCTGTTGGATGACACCCTCGATGAGCTGGCCGAGACGGTCATCCTCACCCTGGCCGCCCCGACCAATGCGACCTTGGGCACCACCGTCCTGCACACGCTGACGATCGACGACAACGACGCGCCGCCGCCGATTGACTTTGATCTGGCGTCCCAGTCCCTGGACGAGGGCACGGGTGCAGTCGCCATAGCTCTGAGCCTGGATACGCCTTCGGGCCTGACGGTGAGTGGTGCCTACACGGTGACGGGCACGGCCATTAGCGGGGTGGATCACACGGTATTCGCTGGCAGCTACACGATCCCTGCCGGTGCCACGACAATCACCCTGGACACAACCCTCATCGATGACACTCTCGATGAGTTGGCCGAGACGGTCATCCTCACCCTGGCCACGCCGACCAACGCGACCCTGGGCGCGACCCGTGTCCACACCCTGACGATCGACGACAACGACGCGCCGCCGACGATCGAGTTTGATCTCTTGGCCCAGTCGATTGACGAGGGCGCGGGCGCCGTCGCGATCGGCTTGAGCCTGGATGCGCCCTCGGGTTTGGCCGTGAGCGGTACCTACACGGTGGCTGGCACGGCCATCAGTGGCACGGACTACACGGCATTCGCCGGCACCTACACGATTCCCGCGGGCGCTACGGCAGCGACGCTGGATACGAGCCTGCTCGAGGACACCCTCGACGAGCTGGCAGAAACCGTGATCCTCACCTTGGCTGCACCGACCAACGCGACGATCGGGGCCGTGGGTGTCCACACGCTGACGATTGACGACAACGACGCGCCGCCGACGATCGACTTCGATCTGGCAACTCAGTCTCTGGATGAGGGGACTGGCGCTGTCGCCATCGCCCTGAGCCTGGACACGCCTTCGGGTCTCGCTGTGAGTGGCACCTACTCGGTGGCTGGCACGGCCATCAGTGGCATGGACTACATGGCATTCGCCGGCAGCTACACGATTCCCGCGGGCGCTACGACAGCGACGCTGGATACGAGCCTGCTTGACGACACTCTCGACGAGCTGTCGGAGACGGTGGTCCTCTCCCTGGCCACGCCGACCAACGCGACCTTGGGCGCCACCGTCGTGCACACGCTGACGATCGACGACAACGACGCGCCGCCGACGATCGACTTTGATCTCTTGGCCCAGTCGCTGGACGAGGGCGCGGGTGCCGTCGCCATCGGCTTGAGCCTGGACACGCCTTCGGGCCTTGCGGTGAGTGGCGCCTACACGGTGGCTGGAACGGCTATCAGCGGCACGGACTACACGGCATTCGCCGGCAGCTACACGATTCCAGCAGGCGCCACGACGGTGACGCTGGACACGGCCCTGATCGACGACATCCTCGACGAGTTGGGCGAGACCGTCGTACTTACGCTGGCAGCGCCGGTCAATGCGACCTTGGGCGCCAGCGTCGTGCACACGCTGACGATTGACGACAACGATGTCCCGCCGACGATCGACTTCGATCTGGTAGCCCAGTCCCTTGACGAGGGTGCTGGCGCTGTCGCCATCGGACTGAGCCTGGACACGCCTTCAGGTCTGACGGTTACGGGTACTTACACGGTGGGTGGCACGGCCATCAGTGGCACGGACTACACGGCATTCGCTGGCAGCTACACGATTCCCGCGGGCGCCACGACGGCGACGCTGGATACGGCCCTGCTCGAAGACGCCCTCGATGAGCTGGCGGAAACCGTCATCCTCACCCTGACCACTCCGACCAACGCGGCTCTGGGCACCACCGTGGTGCACACGCTGACGATTGACGACAACGACGCGCCGCCGACGATCGACTTCGATCTGGTAGCCCAGTCCCTTGACGAGGGTGCTGGCGCTGTCGCCATCGGTTTGAGCCTGGATGCCCCCTCGGGTCTGACGGTGACGGGTACCTACACGGTGGGTGGCACGGCCATCAGTGGCACGGACTACACGGCATTCGCCGGCAACTACACGATCCCTGCGGGGGACACGACAGCCACGCTGGACACGACCCTGCTGGAAGACACTCTCGATGAGCTAGCGGAGACGGTGGTCCTCACCCTGGCTGGGCCGAGTAACGCGACCCTGGGCACTACCATCGTGCACACGCTGACGATTGACGACAACGACGCGCCGCCGACGATTGAGTTTGATCTTTCGGCCCAATCCCAGGACGAAGGGATTGGCGCTGTCGCCATCGGCCTGAGCTTGGATACGCCTTCGGGTCTGATGGTGACGGGTAACTACACGGTGGCTGGTACGGCAACCGATGGTGTGGACTTCACCTCTTTCACGGGCACCTACACGATCCCCGCGGGCGCTACGACAGCGACGCTGGATACGAGCCTGCTGG
>NYYZ01000050.1 GCA_002686945.1 Planctomycetota bacterium | reverse complement strand
CGTTGGCCCAGCTGCTGCCGTCGTTCAGACCGGTGGACAGGTTGGCGTTCACATAGATGGTCCCGGCCAGGCCAGCGGGGGCTAGCAGCAGGGCGGGAAGCAGGCGTGTCAGGGAGGAGAGCATTTCTGAGTTGGGGGAAGGGGCCTGGGTCAGGTCCTGAAGAGACCTGTCTATTCAAAATCAATCCCGATCAGGGTAGCGCGTCCCGCCGAGAATAGGGGGCAAATCGTGGCTCCCTGGTGTGCGCTTGTTTCCAAGTGAGATCCAGGGATCAGGAGACTCCCTCGCAGCCGGCCTCCTGTCCTCAGCCGGTCACTTCCCGCCCCTGCGGAACTGTCGTACCAGTTCCCTGTAGTCCTCGTACTGGGAGGGTGAGAGCACCCCCTGCAGTTCAGTTTGGTGCTGCTCCTCGTTGAGGCGCTTGGTCTCGCCAATCGCTTCACGATCCTCGCCTGATTGCCAGCGCCGCCCCAGTTCAGCATCCTGGTCCGCCTTGGCAGTCAGCAGCTCGTACATCTCATCCGCCTGAGTGCTACTCAGGTTGAGTTTGGGGGTGATGTCCTCCACCGCACCAGCCAGCCATTCGTCGCGCCGTTGCAGGGCTAGAGCTTCCTTTTCGGTTTGCTCTTGATCGCGGATCGCCGCGAGGGCCTCCTTCACAACGGGGAGACCGGGGTTTGTGTTGGCCTGTTGCTTGGCCATGAAGGCGCGGACCTCAGTCTCGAAATCCTCTGCTGGTTGGGCCTTGACCACAACGCGTTCCACAGGGGCGACTTCAAGCACATCGATTCGAGAACTCAGCTTGCCCAGTTCCTGACGAAGGGTCAGGACCTCTTCGAGAATCTGGCTGTCCAGGGGCAGCGCGGTCTGGACGGGAGCTGGCTGGGCTGGCGGGCTCGGGTTGAGCAGGTAACTGGTCAGCGCGGCGCTGGCTCCACCCAGCAGAACCACCAACAAAAGAGGCATGGGGCGTAGGTCATTCATGGCCTCCAGCATACCCGCGCCGGATCGGGCGATTGCCCGATCTTGCTTGAAAGCGCCAAGGGAGCCGTTTCCTACATGTTCAACGCAGCATGGATTCACAGTTGGGGGGTCAGCGGCGCACCCGGAACTGATCCTGCCACTCCTTCGATTCCATTTTGGTCTCCGTAAGATCGCCGTATTGAAGCCGCAGTCCCCGCAGGCCGTCCATCAATCCGCGCGTCAATTCCTCGCAGCCTTTCTGGCCAAAGAGGTTCATTCGTTCGTCCGGATCTGTTTCGAGGTCAAACAGCTCCCAGGTTCCGAACTGATAGTAGTGGATCAACTTGTGGCGCTTTGTACGGATGCCGTGGTGTCGTGCCACCCGGTGAATGCTTGGAAAGGCGTAGTAGTGATAGTAGATCGACGAGCGCCAGTTCTTGGGATCTTCTCCCCGTAGCAGAGGCACCAGAGATTCCCCCTGCATTCCCTGCGGAGCGGGCACTCCAGCTGCTGCCAAAAAAGTCTGAGCGTAGTCCAGGTTCTGTACCAGGTGCTCGTCCACCGATCCCGGCGCCGTAACCCCTGGCCAACGCACGATCAACGGCATTCGGAGGGACTCTTCATACATCCAGCGCTTGTCGAACCAGCCGTGGTCTCCCAGAAAGAAACCCTGATCCGACGAGTACACAACGATGCTGTTGTCCGCCAGCCCATTGGCCCGTAGATAGTCAAGCAGCCGCCCAACACTGTCATCCACCCCGCGCACCGTGCGCAGATAGTTCTTGATGTAGCGCTGATACTTCCATTGCACCAGTTCCTTGCCCGTCAGTTTGGCTTGCAGGAAGGCCGCATTTCGTGGCCCATAAGCCGCATCCCAGGTTGCCCGCTGGAGTTCATTCATGCGCGCCAGGTTCCGGAAGCCACTGGAATCATTGGCAAAGCCCGCAGCCGGATCCCATCCCTCATGCTCACTTACAAAGAGGTCATAGACCAGGTTCATGTCCCGGTCCACTTCCATTTCCTGCAGCCGTGCCACGACCGCGTCATCGGTGTGCGCATCAAAGAGCGTCGCCGGCTCGGTCACCTGCTGGTCTTCCCACAAGTCCAGGTGCCGCAGGGGCGGCATCCAATTGCGGTGGGGCGCCTTGTGCTGGCACATCAACAGGAATGGTTGTTCCGAATCCTCGCGCCCTTCAAGCCACTCAAGCGCCAGGTCCGTCACGATGTCCGTGCAATAGCCTTCCACCACACGCTCGCCTTTCGCCGAGACCAACTTCGGGTTGTAGTAGTCCCCCTGCCCCGGCAGGACCTCCCAGTAATCAAATCCCTGGGGCGCAGATCCCAGGTGCCATTTCCCAAGCAGGGCCGTTTCATACCCAGCCCCTTGCAGCAACTTGGGAAAGGTGACCTGATCCCCATCAAACCGGTCGCCGTTGTCCCGGAACCCATTGCGATGACTGTGCAACCCCGTCAGGATCACAGCCCGACTGGGCCCGCAAATGCTGTTGGTGCAGAACGAGTTCCGAAACAACATGCCCTCCTCCGCCAACGCATCGATGCGCGGCGTGGGATCCAGCTCTGCAAACGCCGACCCATAAGCCCCAATCGCATGGGGCGCGTGATCATCGCTGAAGATGAACAGGATGTTGGGGCGTGGGGATTGCTCTTGGCTGGAGGCGCAGTCAGTCAGCAACCCACAGCAAACGAGCGCGGGGGCAAGAATCATGGCGGGCATCCGAATGGGGATCATGGCCATCCATCCTAAGTCCTGCGCCAGGCCATTGAGTAGTTTGCGAAGCAAACTGTGCGTCTGCCTGGAATTCGTCAGCGGTTACTGTCTGGCCAGGCTCAATCCCGGGCACCTTCATTCAGCATGCGGCGCAGGTAGTTCAGTTGTCCTCGATGCCAGGAGAGGTGGCAGCATAGTTGGACCAGGAAAAATCCAACGCTGCGTCCCTCGTGTTGGGGGGGCGTAATTGGCATGTCCTTCTGCACGTCCTCTTCGCCGAGATCGGCAAGTGCAGCGAGTGTCGTGGCCTGGGTTCGTTCAATCTCCTGGAGGATCTCTTCCTTGCTTGCATCGCGGCGTCCGAATTCGGCCTGGCGGTCACGCTTGTAATCGTCCTCTCCCAGTCCATGTCCGATGAAATGGCGGAGGTTGCCGCACAGGTGCAAGGCCAGGGTTCCGACAGAGTTCTTGACTCCCTCAGGCACCTCCCAAAGATCTTTCAGCGGGGTGCCTTCCACCTCCTGGGCCAGGGCGCCCAGATCGCGTACCACAATCTCTGCAATATCAGCTGTGAACTTGCTTGTCATTTTTGGATTCTCGTCAGAGTGACATCAGGCTGTCAGGCGGTGGGCAGGTCAAGTCTGTTCTTCCCCAGACACAGTTGGTCTTGTGGCTGAATTCCTACTTTCCTTTCATCAATTCCTTCGCACTCAACCCCAACTGGAACAACTCGCCGCCAGTCGCACTCCTCAGGGTCCCTGTCACCAGATCCTGCTCTCCGGGTGTCACCACCAATTCCAACCAGGTCTGGGGCGTTCCCAGATCCTTCAACAGCCCAGGGTGTGGCTGATTTGCTGTGGCGATGATGTGGTCATGGATCGGGGATGAGATGAACTCCACCAGCGGGTAGCCAGCGAGAGGGATGGTTTGGTGGCGAATGACCCGTGAGCGGTGGATGTCGCCAGCCACGAGAACCACTCCGGAGATCTTGTTGTCGCCAATGAAGCGGAAGAGAGCGTCCCTCTCGTGTCTGTAGTTGCCCCAATGGTCCGACTTGTTGGGGCGTACGGAGCCATTCCAGACCATGCCGGTGACAAGGACCTTGACCGGCGCGCTGGAAGCCTTGAGAGCCTTGCACAGCCAGGAGTATTGGTCGGCCCCCAGCAGGGTGGGCTTTGAGGGATCGGCGGGGCTTGGTTCGCAGGCGGCGTACCAGCGGGCATCGAGGACAAAGACCTCGGCGGGTCCGCGGCGGAAGCTCGTGTAGATGCCCTTCGTCTTGTTGTCGCCGAAGGAAGGATTGGGCCGGTGCTCGATAAATGCCTGCCGGGAGTTTTCCTTGCCCTTGAGCTGGCCGTTGGTGTCGTTGGCGCCAAAATCGTGGTCGTCCCAGGTGCTGATGATGGGGGTGCGACGGGCGATGGCGGCAAAGGGGGGAAAGGTGTTGAAGTCGATGTAGCGTTGGCGCTGGACTTCCAGCTTGGTGGTATCGATGTAGGGGGTGTCACCGATGCAGAGCAGTACATCGATGTCGCGGTCGGCGATGGCGTCGAAGCTTTCGGCGGTCACCTTGTCCTGGCGCGCGCAGGAAACGAAAGCAAGGCGTACGGGCTGGGTGCTCGTGGGCAGGGGCGCCGTGCGGGCGAGTTGGCCCTCGGACGACTCCTGAAAGTCGAAGGCATAAAGATAGGTGGTGTCGGGCTGTAGATCTTCAAGGGTGATGGTGATGCATCCCAGGTGTTCGGGCAGGGCAGTGGCCTTGGTGCTGATGCGGGCGCTGGGGTTCTTCTTGGGCCAGGCGGTGAGGACGACCTCTCCGGGGTTGGTCTTGAGCCAGACGGATATGCTGGTCGGGGTGACGTGCCCGACCAGCGGTCCTGCGATCAGGGTCTGGGGCAGGGCGGGTTCCTGCGCGTTGGGGGCGATCAGAAAGGCGGTGAAGAGGACGGATCCGATGCTCATGGGGCCTAGCCTAAGGAAAAACATGGCGTACGGGAGAGTCTCATAACTAGTCATTCTGGTGCCTTGTGGTGTCCATCAGCGTGTTCTTCTTCGGGGCAGGGAGGGCTCTTGGGGCGCGCAAGGTGCACCGGATGAGAGGTGGCCTTGTGGGACTTGGGTACCTGTGGTGGAATCTTCCTTGCGTGGCCCTGCATCCCGGTTTCAAGGGAGCAGTTGCTCGCGCCCCTTCACAGGGTCCAAAACAATTAGTGCGTGGTGAGTACGGCGCGGCGACGCAGAAGTCGGCGCCCGGCTCAGGCGTGTCCCTTTCCTGAGTAGTTATTCGGCATGATGCAATCCTCTTTCATCGCTCCTCCCTTGCTTCGTTGGGTTGCGCCCACGCTGACTCTTTTGCTGTGCACTGATGCCACAGCACAGTTCGGTCCTCAACAGGTGATCTCGACCAACGCGGATTTCGCTTATACAGCATTCCCAGTAGATATCGATCAAGACGGAGACATGGACATTGTCACCTCCTCTTCTTTTGACGACAAGGTGGCCTGGTTTCCAAATGACGGCAATGGGGTTTTTGGCCCGGAGATCATCGTCTCTTTGGAGGTGATCTATGCCACGGCGGCCATGGCTTTCGACATGGACGGCGATGGAGACATCGACATAGTTGCTACGGGAGCCGCGGATGACGAGGTGTCCTGGTTCCGAAATGACGGGACGGGCAGCTTTGGCGGCGAGCGCGTGATCAGCGACGAGGCCGATCATGCACGCTATGTTTGGATCGATGACCTGGACGGCGATGGCCTCTTGGATGTGCTTTCAGCTTCCTATGGGGATGACAAGGTTGCCTGGTACAAGAACGAAGGCAACGGCGCATTCAGTAACGAACTGCTCATATCCAACACGGCTCTCAGTGCTCGCTGCGTCGTGACCGCTGATGCGGATGGGGACGGGGATCCCGACGTCTTTGTGGCTTCGGCCGGGGACAACCGCGTTGCCTGGTATGAGAACTTGGGTTCAGGAGCCTTTGGTCCTGCGCAGACGATTACCACCAACGCCAACACGGTGATCTCGGTCTACGCCACCGACCTCGATGGAGATGGCGACCCGGATGTGATCGCTGGGGGCAACGGACAACCTTATGTGACCTGGTACGAGAACCTGGGGGGTGGCACATTTGGGCCACAAGAAGTGGTCAGCACTTCGGCAATCCACGCGCGGGGCGTCCATGCCGCGGACCTCGATGGTGACGGTGATGCGGAAATCCTTTCTGCTTCCTGGATCGATGGGAAAATCGCCTGGCATGAGAACCTGGGCGGTGGGAACTTCGGTCCCCAGCAGGTTGTGACCACCAATGCAGAGGGAGCCCACTCGGTCTGGGCAGCGGACCTCGATGGAGACCAGGATCTGGATCTTTGTTCTGCCTCAGCGGTTGGGGATCTGATTGCCTGGTACGAGAACATAGGCAGTGCGGCGACCCTCTACTGTTCACCGGGGGATCTGAACTCTGGTGGCACCTCGGTTACCCTGGGTGGATCTTCTTCCACAGGACCCGGTGTGTTTCATCTGGAAGCAAGCGGCGGTCCTGCGCACGAGTTTGCCTACTTTCTTGTGTCGGCTACACCTATTGCGCCGGGCACAGTCGTGGCTGACGGGCACCTTTGTCTGGGTCCACCCCTTGGTCGCTACTCCGGGCCCGGGACGAACTTGCACTCACTGGGACGCTTCAACTTGAATGGCGTGCTGATCAATCAAGTGGGCAATTCGAGCGTTCTGAGTGGATACGACGTGCCCAGCAACCTGCCTAATCCGCCCGGTGGCGTGATCGCTTCTGGAGACACGTGGCACTTTCAACTTTGGTATCGCGACGGCCTGAGTTCGAATTTCTCTGACGGGATCTCTGTGACTTTCTGATGCACAGGCGCTGAGCAGAGCGTCTGGGGCCAAAAGAACACTCTTTGATTCAGCCTTGGTGGGCTATGGATTCGTACTCTGTCGTCCATGGCATCTTCCAGACCCAAGCGTATCGGTGTTCTGACCGGGGGCGGGGACTGCCCAGGCCTGAATGCGGTGATTCGTGTGGTGACCCTGGAGGCCATTGCTGCTGGCATTGAGGTGCTGGGCATTGAAGATGGCTTCGAGGGGCTGGTGGAGGGCAGGTTCAGGCCTCTGGGCCTGCGAGATGTGCGCGGGATCCTGGATGACGGGGGCACGATACTTGGTTCCTCAAATCGCTCGAATCCCAGCCATTACTGCGTGGGTCATGACAGCAACGGGGATGCGATCTATGAGGACCGTGTGCCCAACTGTTTGCAGCGGATGCGCGATCAGGACATATCTGCGCTTGTGGTCATCGGTGGTGATGGCACCATGACCTGCGCTCAGCCCTTTGTCGAGGCCGGCATCAATGTGATCGGTGTGCCCAAGACCATCGATAATGACATCGAGGGCACCGAGATCACTTTTGGTTTCTTGACCGCAGTGCAGATCGCTACAGAGGCTCTGGACCGTGTACGCACAACCGCCGACAGCCACGGACGCGTACTGGTGGTAGAGGTCATGGGGCGCAATGCGGGCTGGATTGCGCTCTATGCGGGCATCGCTGGCGCAGCGGATCAGATTCTGATCCCCGAGATGCCCTATTCCATCGAAGCAGTTGCGGAACATGTCCAGCAGAGGGTGGCGGAACGCGGCTCCACTGTGCTCTGCGTGGCCGAAGGTGCGTGTCCCATCGGAGGCGAGCCGGTGATCAAGTTGGTCGACCCCACTTCCCCGGATTCGATTCGTCTGGGAGGGATCGGGCCTGTTCTGGCTCATGAGATCGAGTCAGTCACCGGCATCGAGTCGCGTTCGGTTGTGCTGGGGCATCTGTTGCGTGGTGGATCGCCCACGGCCGCCGATCGAATACTGGCCACCCACTTCGGGCACCATGCCCTTGGACTGCTGCTTGATGGGCAGTCCTCGCGCATGGTGGCTCGGGTGGATGGCATGATGACCTCGGTGGATATTCGCCTGCCCGCTGGCAAGCAGCGACTGGTGCCTCCGGATCACAATTTGGTGCGCACCGCCCGCGGCGTCTGGACCGGCTTTGGGGACAGGCGGGAGAAGGGTCGCTGACCCGCGCAAGGGGCAGTACACTGCGCTCATATCCATGCCCGTTCTCGATGCACAAGCCCTGATTGACAACCGCGTACAAGCCCTGCGGGACTATCACAAGGCCTGCGGTCTGCCACGGGCGGAACTCGATGTGTCCGGGGGTGTTGACAGTGCGGTATTGGCGGGGTTGCTGGTCCTGGCCCTCGGGCCGGAGCACTTGACTCTGGTCTACTCTTCGATCCATAGCGGGGAGGCCTCGCGTCAGAGGGCCAGCGCTTTGGTCGAGGCTCTGGGTGCTCGTTTGATTGTGCATGAGCTGACTGAGATCTACGACGGCTTGCTGCGGGACATGCGTCGGAACCTGGCAGAGGCAGGGTTCGACATGCAAGCGATTGAAGCACGTATCGACGGCGACGGTCGGGTACTTGGTTCCATGCGCAGTTGTCTGCGGGCTCCGCTGGGGCGTGGCTATCTGCGTCTGACCGGTCCTGGTGTGCGTCACGGCACGGGCAACGAGTGCGAAGACCGTTGGCTGCGGTTCTATCAGAAGGGCGGCGATGGTGAGGTGGACACCAATCCGATCGCCATGTTGTCCAAGGGCGAGGTCTATCAGTTGGCCTGGGCTTTGGGCCAGCGGCTTTCATCGCAAGAGGCCTACGCCACGATCATCACCGCACCGCCCACGCCGGAGTTGTGGGGCCGAGAAGACCCGCACACGGATGAGGAAGAGATCGGCGAGTATCTGGGCCTGCGAGGGCATGGGGAAACCTTCTACAGTTACATCGACCCGGAAACGGGGACCTACGCGCGGGTTGGTCTGATCGAGCGCGTGGCGCGCTTTGCGGATTCGCCCCAGGGGGTCGGCTTGTTTGAGGACAACGAGGATCTGGCCCGGGAGGAGGCACGGATCGGGGCCTTGATTGAGAGTGCGGTGGGGGCTCCCTCCATGGCAGGACTTGACGGTGAGTTGGTGCCCGATCTGTTGCGCGCCGCTCGGCGAGCAGAGCGTTTCACCCGTCACAAGATGAATCCCAACTGTCCGACCTTGGGAGTTCGGGCAGATCTTGCGATGCTGACTGACGAGCTTCCGTGAGCTAGAACAGGGCCGGGATTCCCAACAGCAGGGCAGCCAGCAGAGCCAGCTGCAAGAGGCCCGCAATCGCACCAACGATCAAGCCAAGTACGCCGAGCTTGCGGTCGGCATTTCCTTGCGCGGCAACCGCCCAGCCAGTGCGCAGGGCGCGCATGGGCAGACCCAGTTGAAAGATGAGGCCCAGGACAATGGCTACTCCGACCGGAGAGCTCGCCACCGAACCTCACGATCCGCAGAGCCAGCCCTGGTCATTGGCCAGGCGAGCGAGAGCATAGGTGCCCAGTGCGCTGAGGATGCCGAGGGAGCCGTGCAGTGCGGACTTGCCGCCGGATGGCTGGGGAGCTTGTTCCATGGGTTCATTCTGAGCGTTGGGGCCCGTTCTTTCTACCCTTTGAGGTGTCTTCCTGAGGGTCAAACAGAGACGGCTCGGTCCAGGGCATGCCCAGGACGGATCATGGACATTCCTTTGGCGCGCCTGTCAGGCATGATTGACTTCAGGCGGTTAGAGTTTGGATCACCCATTCGATCGGTCCTTGTCCAAGACTGAGCCGATTGCCCCCAACTCCTCTTCAAGGCTTCCATGAATTCCTCTGCCTCCCTGTTCGCTGTCACCTTCTTGGGGTTGGTCCTGAGTGCACCCCTGACTGCTCAGTGCTTGTCGGGCGGAGCGCAGCGCATCGACGCCAATGCGGGCGGCTTTGGTGGCTTGCTGGAGAATGGCGATCGATTCGGTCGTTCGGTGGTGGGCATTGGCGATCTCGATAGTGACGGTGTGTTGGATGTGGCCGTGGGTGCACGTTCCGATGACGATGGGGGCATCGATTGTGGCGCGGTCTGGATCCTGTTCATGAATCCGGACAAGACCGTGCGTGACGAGGCCAAGATCAGCAACCTCTTCGGCAATCTGCCCCCTGGACTTGTGGAGGCGGGGGACTGGTTTGGCTATACCCTGGCCCTGGTTGGGGACATGGATGGGGACGGCATGCCGACCTTGGCGGTCGGTGCGCCCAATGATGATGACGGCGCAGGCAATGCAGGTGCGGTCTACCTGTTCGAACTCACCCCAGCGGGCAGCGTGGCCAGCACGGTCAAGATCTCCAATGCCGGCAACCTGCCCGGCAACCTCTCGGTGGGAGATTCCTTTGGAATGGGCATGGGGTTCCTGGGAGACCTCGACGGGGACGGCCAACCGGAACTCGGCGTGGCGGCTCCTCTGGCAGACAACGGCGGCACGAACAGGGGGCGTTTACATCTGCTTTCACTGGCAGCTGACGGAACTGTGGCCCAAGAGCGTCGCATTGCCCAGGGGGTTGGCGGTTTCACTGGCGTCTTTGACAACAACGATCAGTTTGGAGGCCGGGCTGTTTGTGCTCTGGGGGATGTGAACGGCGACGGAGCTATTGACTTGGCCGTGGGCACGTTTCGGGACGATGACGGAGGGCCTGATCGCGGTGCCTTCTATGTGTTGTTCTTGAACTCAAGTCTGAACGTGATCGGGCATCAGAAGGTCTCGAACAACGAGGGCGGTCTGGTCGGGCCATTGGAGGACGGTGACTTATTTGGCATGACCTTGGCTCCTCTGGGCGACATCAACTATGACGGAGTCCCGGATGTGGCAGTGGGAAACAACCTGGACGATGTGGGCCTTGTCGACGCGGGCTCAATGTTTCTGTTGAGTCTGACGCCCCAGGGGACGGTGCTTGAAGAGGTGCGGGTGGACCGAAACAGCTTTCCAGGTTTGAACATGCCCGCTGGAGACCGCTTCGGACGAGCTCTTGGAGTGGTGGGAGACATGACTGGTGATGGGTCATTGACCCTGGGAGTGGGTGCAGGCGCGGGGCAAGGTGGAGGCGCGATCTATCTGATCACGCTCGACGCCTGTGGTTGCATTACCACTCGTCATTGTTCGCCTCCGGCGGCCAACTCTGTTTCCGCGGGGGGCGCGATATTT
>NYYZ01000049.1 GCA_002686945.1 Planctomycetota bacterium | reverse complement strand
GGCCTGGGTTGTTGTCCCGGAACCAGAGCTGGAAGTTCCAGCTCTCACCCGCCACAACCGTGTGGGCGAAGGTGGGGGGCAGGGGTACCTGACCCAGATCCGGACTCAAGCTCACCTGACCTCCGCTGACAACCAGCACACTGGCATTGAAGCGCGCAATCGGCGCACCCAGGCACAACACACCTTGGCTGCCACCCGGGTTGGGGGTGGTTCCTTGGCTCTGGCTGGCGATGAAATAGCTGAATTGTCCGTTGGGCAGATCGCTCACGGTCAGGGTCAGGTTGTTGTCCAGGGCGAAGACAGCGCCGTCACCGGCGATACTGGCCGATTGCCCGGTAGAGTTTGCTGCAGCAGGAGTGCAGTAGTTGGTCCCCACGCTGGTCGTGCATTCAAGGATATCGATCCGGAGGTCATCGATGGCGGCCTCTACTGTTGAGTCGTTGACCAGGTCGCTAACGATGAAGGTCAGCTGCATTTGACTCGTAAGGGGCAGGTAGTCGCTTAGGTAGAAGGCGGATTGGACCCAGCCTCCGCTGGAATCTTGCGTGGGGCCAATGGTCTCCAGAAAAGCCCAGCTGGCACCTCCGTTATTGGAGAACTTCACCTTGAGAGTGTCCTGGTTGGGATTGGGTCCTGTGTCGTTCGATAACCAGTGCCAAAAGGAGACGCGCGCTGCGCTTGCTGTGCTCAGATCATAGATCGGCGAGAAGAGAGTGGTGGTTCCCCCGTCCACGTCGGCGCTGCCTGGTGAGCCCCCCGGAACCCCCTGGCCGGTTACCCAGCAGTGCGTACCCAAGGCCGTGTGGTCATCGCCGGGCTGAGCAATCGTGCCCTCGGGGTCCACCAACTCCCAGATGCCCTCAGTCGCGTCGTCCAGTACATGGCCGACCGTCCAGCCGCTTGCGACCTCTAGGTCATCTGTGAGGACTGTGGTCAAGGTGCCCACATTGGCGGTGTAGAAGTTCCCGGGAGCTCCCAGGGGTATATGCACCGAGCCGCAATGGGGTTCGTCCAAGCTGTAGTAATAAGCGGGTGTCGTGCCACAGGCGCTGGGGGGCAAATCAGCGCTCCAAGTATCCATGCCCGAGGAAACCATGGGGATCGCCTGAAACACGCCGCTGGAGCCGCGGAAATGCAAGGTGGGGGGAGCGCTAGGCACGACCGACGTGGTGAGGGTTACAGGGGTGCTGACGCCGGGCGCCAAAAGCTGGGGAGAATCCCCAGTGATGCTCGCATAGGGTTGAAGGCACGTGGTGGCGCGCAGTCGCATTGTCAGGGCCGTGTCCGTGTGGAAGTAAGTGGTGATGTTGTTCGTGCCGCCGTTGCAAAGGTGGCAGTAGGACATGATTGTGCCCTGATTGGTGCAGACCTGTTGGGTTTGGCAACCGCCGAAATAGGCGGAAGGGGCGCACTCGTCCAGGGGCGGGCAGTAGTCGTGGGTGTGGGGGCTGCCAAAGTTGTGTCCTAGTTCATGGGCGCAGACCATGAAGTCCCAGTTCGAAGGGGCCTGAACCACGGGAAAATTGACGTTCCCGTTGATGTTGCCCGAGACCGCAAAGTTGTAGGTGCCTCCACAAAGCACATCGAGGTATGCAACCCCTCCGCCGAGTCCAGCACCCGACACCATGTGCGCGGTGATGCACCCGAGGGGGATGTTTCCGGCCCAAGCTGTTCGGAATTCATTCAATACATCTCCAGCGCTGCCCCCATTGTCCTGGGAGGTCCACGGGTCGTTGCCCTGAGTTGGGATGTTGAAGTAGGGATGAGTCAGGACCGTGTTGGCTTGAGTTTCATACCGATCGCCGATGAAAGTCCAAAGGCTGACACCGTAGGTGGTGGCCGCGTTCAGATTATTGAATCTGGAAAAGTACTGGTCATCACACTCAATCGCCACGCTGCAAGTGAGCAGGTAGCAGGTACCGGCGGATTCCACCGTGGGCGGGGCATTGACTCCAGAGGGGATTGGGCTGGGGGGGCTGGACCCCGGGGGAGTGATCGCGGAACAGCCGCCTTGGGGGGAGAGCCCGCGGGAATGGAGTGAGGTCTCTGTAGCGAGGATGCAATAGCCCGTTCCCCAGTCTCCGGCGTTATCCGGTTGCGGCATCAAGTGGGTCATTTCTCCTGAGGCTTTGATCCAACCGCGGCATCCATAGGGCGCGAAGGCCAGCATCACGTCGCTATCCGGCTGCCCCACAACCATGCCCTTCCACACGCTGATCCCCAGGCCTTCGATCACCCCGGGGGCGGGCACTCCATCCACATGCAGGCCGAACTTGTGGCGCTCGATTGAGAGACGCTCTAGCTCCAAGCTGACGTAAGTCCCATCGCTCAGGGGCACACGGTCCATGCGTACTGATTGGTGCCCTAAGAGGTCTGCAACCCCCGCCAAATCCGGAGTCAGCAGAAGACCGTCGAAAACCGCTGCTCGTCCCGCAGGGTGCAGGGGGAAAGGCACTGTCTGGGCGGCCGAAGCCAGGCTCTGGAGCAGGAGGGTAGAGAGCAGCAGAATGAGGTGCTTCATGGGAGGGAGGCGGATGGGCTGGATAACTAGAGCTCGTGTACACCTAACGTGCCAAAGCCCCTCCGTTTGTGCAGCATCTTCCCTATCAGAGATTTGCTTTGGGCGGTGCCTACGGCCTGGGACCTAGGATGGAGCGCCTCCACAAGTTTTCCAAGGAAAACCTGCTGAAGTCCCACCAGAGGGGTTTTTCCAGGGCTACTGGAAAGTTACCGCGAGGCCATCACTGAAGTTGCTGGTAGCGCTCGGGTTGTTGTCCCGGAACCACAGCTGGAAGTTCCAGGATTCTCCGGGCACCACTGAATGGGAGAAGGTAGGGGGCAAGGGCACTGCGGCCAGGTCCACAGCCAAGTTCACCTGTCCGCCACTGACGACCAGAACGTTGGAATTGAAGCGGGCAATGGGCGACCCAAGGCACAAGACACCTTGGCTGCCGCCCGGGCCAGGGATGTTGCCCTGGCTCTGGCTGGCAATGAAATAACTGAACTGGCCGTTGGGCAGGTCACTTACGGTCAGGGTCAGGTTGTTGTCCAGGGCGAAGACGGTGCCGACGCCGGCGATGCTGGCGTATTGGCCGGTCGAGTTTGCTGCAGCAGGAGTGCAGTAGTTGGTCCCCACGCTGGTTGTGCACTCAAGGGTCTCGATCTGAAAATCATCAATAGCGGCCTCCACTGTTGAGTCATTGACCAGGTCGCTGACGATAAAGGTCAACTGCATTTGACCCGTGAGGGGCAGGTAGTCACTCAGGTAGAAAGTGGATTGCACCCAGCCTCCGCTGGAATTCTGCGTAGGACCTATGGTCTCCAGAAAAGTCCAGCTGGCACCTCCGTTATTGGAGAACTTCACCTTGAGGGTGTCCTGGATGGGATTGGGCCCCGTGTCGTTCGAGAACCAGTGCCAGTAGGAGACGCGCGCTGCGCTTGCTGTGCTCAGATCATAGATAGGCGAAAAGAGAGTGGTGGTTCCGCCATCCACGTCCGCGCTGTCTGGTGGGCTCCCGGGAAGCCCCTGGCCGGTTACCCAGCAGTGCGTACCCAGGACCGTGTGGTCATCGCCTGGTTGAGCAATCGTGCCCTCGGGATCCACGAGTTCCCAGATCCCCTCGGTTGCGTCGTCACTGGCACTGCCCACTGTCCAACCGCTTGGGCTTTCGAGGTCATCCAGCACAAGGGGAGCGGGATAGCCCACATTGGCGGTGTAGACGATCCACGGGGCACTCCCCGGCAGCGTGACGCCGCCGCAAACGGGGTCGTTCAGACTGTAGTAGTACGCAGGAGTGTCGCCGCAGGTGCCTGCAGGCAAATCAGCGGTCCAGGTATCGGGTCCCGAAGATGACATGGGGATCGGCTGATAACCGTTGCCTGTGGCGTCGTAGTGCAGGGTCGGAGGAGAAGAGGGTGCCAGATTGGTCGTCAAGGTCACCGCCGTGGTCACTCCTGGAGTCAGCAACTGGGGCGAATCCGCAGTGACGGACGCATAGAGGTCCAGGCAATCAGCTGCTTCCTGCCGCATGATCGAAGCCGTAACCGTATGGAAGTAGGTGGTGATGTTGCTGGTGCGCCCCGGGCAATAAAAGCAATAGGACATGAGCGTGCCCTGATTGCTGCAGACCTGCTGGTTGTGGCAGCCACCGAAGAAGGGCGGCGGGGCGCACTCGTCCAGTGGCGGGCAGAATTCATGGGTGTGGATGCTTCCGAAGTTGTGCCCCAGTTCGTGCGCGCAGACAAAGAAGTCCCAGTTCAATGGTTGCTGCAGCACGGGAAACTGGACTCCCCCAAACAGATTCCCGGAGACCGCGAAGTTGTAGTCTCCGCCGCAGATAACGCTGACCCAGGCCACTCCGCCAGTGAGGATGGCGCCCGACATGAAGTGCGCTGTGGTGCAGTCGTTGGGGATGTTCCCTACCCAGGCGGCTTGAAATTCGGTAATTAGATCCGAGCTCGTGCCTCCGTTGTCCTGGGAGGTCCAGGGGTCATTGCCCTGGGTGGGTATGTTCAGGTATGGGTGCGTCAGGATCGTATTGACCTGTGTTGCAAAGCGGTCTCCTATGAAGGTCCACAGGCTGACCGCATAGGTGGTCGCCGCGTTCAGGTCGTTGAACAGCGCAAAAAACTGATCATCGCATTCGATCGCCACACTGCCGGTCCTGACGTAGCAGGTGCCTCCTGACTCAAGCGGGGGATCTATGTTGGCGCCTTGGGATCGGATCGTGGAAATGTTCGTTCCAGGCGGGGCCACAGCTGCGCATTCGATCTGCGGTGTGAGTCCACGATCATTCAACATGGTCTCTGTGACCAGGAGACAGTGACCCGCTGCCCAGTTTCCCCGGGCATCGGGCTGGGGCATCAGGTGGGTCGTCTCAGCACCGACCTTGATCCAGCCGCGACAGCCGTAGGGGGCGAATGCCAGCATCACATCGCTACTGGGCTGCCCTACAACAACGCCCTTCCAGACCGAAATACCCAACTCCTCTATGAGTCCGGGCGCCGCTACCCCATCCACATGCAGACCAAATCGATGGCGAGCAATCGAGAGGCGTTCCAAATCCAAACTCACCACGCGCCCATCAGTCAAGGGCACCTGCTCCATGCGAAGGGTCTGGTTGGGCAGCAATGCCGCGATCTCGATCAGGTCCGGCGTGAGAATCAGGCCGCCGAGGACATCATCACGGCCGCCGGGTTCGAGTGGAAAACCGACGGTTTGTGACGCCTGGGTGGAAGGGACTATCAGGCCCGTCAGAAACAGGAACAGGGCTGGCTTCATATGCTGAAGATGGGGGGCATAGGGGATTGCATAGAGCATACCTGATCCCTGGAATCCGGCTCGGGTCCCAAAGTGAGACACGCTCGGACCAGCGCCGAGAAGCGCAGGAACGCAGCCCTGAATAGATGTGCCCCTGGATCGCCCGAGAGGGCGATCCAGGGGCGCATGACGAGGTGCCGCAGGCCTGTTCAGATCACTGGAATGTGATCGTCAACCCGTCACTGAAATTGCTAGTCGGGCCTGGGTTGTTGTCCCGGAACCAGAGCTGGAAGTTCCAGCTCTCACCCGCCACAACCGTGTGGGCGAAGGTGGGGGGCAGGGGTACCTGGCCCAGATCCGGACTCAAGCTCACCTGACCTCCGCTGACAACGAGCACACTGGCATTGAAGCGCGCAATCGGCGCTCCCAGGCACAACACCCCTTGGCTGCCACCCGGGTTGGGCGTGCTGCCCTGGCTCTGGCTGGCGATGAAATAGCTGAATTGTCCGTTGGGCAGATCGCTCACGGTCAGGGTCAGGTTGTTGGCCAAGGCCACATCGCTCCCGGTGCCGCCAATGCCTGCCGGCGAGCCGCTGGAGTTGGAAACTGCTGGTGTGCAGTAGTTCGAGCCCACCGAGGAGTTGCAGGAGACATCCTTGATCCAAAGATCATCGATAGCCGCCTCCACAATCGAACCGGCACCCAAGTCGCTCGCTACGAACCTGAGCTGTACCTGAGATGTGACATTGACAAAATCGGTCAGGGTGAAGATCGCCTCGATCCATCCCCCGCTGGAGTCCTGCGTTGGGCCGACAACTTCCAGGGACACCCAGGATGCGCCTCCGTCATCGGAGATGTCCACAGTCATGGTGTCCGCTGCGGGGCTGCCTCCCGTGTCGTTGGAGTACCAGCGCCAGTAGGAGATGAGTGGGTTGCTGCCCCCAGTCAGGTCATAAATCGGAGTCAGCAAGGTTGTGCTCCCGCCATCCACGTCGTTCGCACCTAGCGATCCGCCTGGTGCGCCCTGGCCGGTCACCCAGCATTGGGTTCCGCTGGGCGAGTGGTCCGTTCCGGGGGCGGCCTGAGTGCCTTCGGGGCTGACCCGCTCCCAGATTCCGGTGGTCGCATCATCTCCAGGCACACCAGCTGTCCAACCACTGGGGGCTTCGCAGTCATCAAAGACCGAAGTGATGGAGTTTCCTACCAGGGCCGTGTACACCGCTGCGGGGGCGCCGGCGGGAAGAAAGATGGGCCCACAGGAGGGATCATCCAAGCTGTAATAAAAGGCAGGAGTGTCGCTGCAGGCCGCGGCGGGAATGTCTGCGCTCCAGGTTCCTGGGGCACCAGGCGTCATGCTGATCGCCTGGAAGCCCGTGCCGGTCGCACTGTAGTGCAGGCTCGGTGGGCTGGTCGGAACTGCGGTTGTGGTCAGTGTCACTGGGGTGGGTACACCTGGAACCAGAATGCTAGGCGCATCTGCGCTGGCATCCACATAGGTGTCCAGGCAGGCGATCGCGTGCTGGGTCATGACCCCCGCCGCCGTGGGGTGGAAGAAGGTGGTTATGTTGGCTGTGCCCCCAGAGCACAGATGGCAATAGGACATGATCGTGCCCGCGCTGGTGCATACCTGTTGGGTCTGGCAGGATCCGAAGTATCCCGACGGTGCGCACTCGTCCAAGGGAGGGCAGAAGTCGTGCGTGTGGGGGCTGTTGAAGTTATGCCCCAGTTCGTGGGCACAGACCATGAAATCCCAGTTGGACGGCTGCTGGACCACCGGGAAATTGACTCCGGCGCCGATGTTGCCAGATACGGCGAAGTTGAAGGTGTCGTTGCAAAGCACGCCCAACCAGGCGACGCCTCCTCCTAGAGAAGCGCCCGACATGAAGTGGGCCGTGACGCAACCGTTGGGGATGTTCCCGACCCAGGCGGCTTGAAACTCATAGAGCAGATCTACGCTGTTGCCGCCCGTTTCCTGGGTGGTCCAGGGGTCGTTACCGAGAGTAGGGATGTTCAAGTAGGGATGCGTCAGGACCGT
>NYYZ01000048.1 GCA_002686945.1 Planctomycetota bacterium | reverse complement strand
CGTTATCAGGATCTGGGGTAAGCCCTGTTCTACGAGTTTCTTGCGCAGCCGTTGCCAGCGCTTTGTGACCGCTTCAGAATTCAATCCCAGGCGTTCGGCCACTTCGGCGTGCAGCATGCCCTCCAAGCCGCAGTGGATGACCAAGGCGCGCTCCTCATCTTTGAGAGCTTCGATGGCCTTGTTGAAGGCAGCCATGTTCTCGTCCCGCGCGAGACGCACGGAGATCGCCGTGATTGAGTCAGGGACCCCTTTCAATTGCAGGAAGCGCGTATTGGATCCAGCTCCTGCAACCCAGTGCTTTTGGCCTGCCCGGCCTGCTTCCAGGAGCACGTTCTTTGCAATACGGAAGAGCCAGGCGCGGATCGAGGGGCCATCAGGATCAAAGTCAGGGAATCCCTTGAAGGCTCGTAGAAAGACCTCCTGGACCACATCGCCCGGATCGACTTGTCCCCGCAGGCTGGGACGGATGCGCATGGATGACCACGCGAAGATCGTTGGAGCCAGATGGGTGTAGAGGCTCTCAAAGGCTGATCTGTCTCCGTCCTTGTACGCTCTCACCCAGAACTGGGTTGCTCCGGAATCGTCGGGATGGGGGCCCTTGGGGTCGGGATTGTCCTGGGCGCTGGGGTGGGAAGCGGGGACCATGCTGTCCTAGTTTGTACCATGCCGAGCGATGGATGCCCACGCCAACGAGGGGGCCGCAGCCCTATTTGACTTCCTATGCCTCTGGGAGGAGGACCAGGAAGATGGCCGCGATCGCCCGTTGGCGGAGTATCTGGCCCGGTTCCCACGCCAGCAGGCGGAGGTGGCGGACGAATACCTGCGCTTGACAAGGTCCGCAACTCCTTCCCAGGCGGAGGAGGACCAGGAAGGGGGCAGTATCCCTTTGGCGGAGAAGGTCGGGGACGATCGCCGACAGGTGGGTCATTATCGGATCCTGGGTGAATTGGGAGCGGGGGGCCAGGGCAGCGTTTTTCTGGCGGAGGACCAACGCATTCGCCGCACGGTGGCCCTCAAGTTGCTCAACGGGGTCTTCGTCAGCCTGGCCGGTCGCGCGCGTTTGCGGCGTGAGGCAGAGGCTCTGGGTGCATTGGCCCATCCCGCGATCTGTCCCGTGCTGGAGGCTGAGATCGAGGGCGAGATTCCGTTCCTGGCGATGCCGGTGCTCAAGGGGCGTGACCTGCGCCAGATTCTCGCATCCAAGGACCCTCTACCCCCCAACTGTCCACACTTCAAGCCCCGCACCCGGACGGAATTGCAGGGAGTGTTGCGTTTCTTTGAGACCGCGGCGCGCGCCATGCACGCGGCTCACGAAGCGGGTGTGGTGCACAGGGACATCAAACCGGGCAATATTTTTGTGCTCACCAACGGCCATCCGATGTTGCTCGACTTCGGACTGGCCCACGATGCTTCGGAAGAAGCCGAGACCCTGACCCAGGCTGGAGATGTGTTTGGTACGCCAGCCTACATGCCACCCGAGCAGGCTGATTCCAAGGCTGGTGATTCGGACGAGGCGCGTGGGGATCGTCGGGTCGATGTGTTTTCTCTGGGTGTCACCTTGCAGGAGTCCTTGACTGGCGAGCGGCCCTTTCAAGGAGCCAACTTCATCGCCCTGCAGATGGCGATCTTGAATCAGCCTCCTGCGGATCCGCGCCTGCTCAATCCGATTGTGGGAGAGGATCTGGTGGCGGTCCTGCAGGTGGCCTTGGACAAGAACCCCGCCCGCCGCTATCCCACCTGCCTGGCCCTGGCGGAAGATCTGCGACGCATCTGCGAGTTTGAACCGGTGCATGCTCGCCCGGCGGGGGTCTTCTTGCGCCTCGCCAGATGGGCCCGGCGTTCCCCAGGAATCGCGAGCGGCCTGATGGGGCTTTTCAGTGTCCTGGTGGTGGGGTTGAGCATCTCCCTGGTGCTGTTGTCGAGAGTGCAGGCTGCCAATGACCTGCTCATTGGTCGGCAACTGCGGGAAGCATCGGTGGAAAGGGTTGCGGACAGTCCCACTGCAGCCTTGACCCTGGCTCTGGAGGCAAATCAGAAGGCTCCTGGAGAAAGGGCGCTCGGTGTGCTCTATGAACCTCTCCTGCGTTCACGCCTGGAGAGGGTCGTTTCCCTGAAAGGAGCTACCGCCATCAGCGTCTGCGTGGTTTTTCCCGGTCCATCCAACAAATTGGCAGTCCTGGGTCGAGATGGAAAGCTGGTGGTCCAATCCTACTTCGGAGAACAATCCCAGTGGTCCACGACCCTGTTTGACAAGAAAGCATCCTCGCAGTCAAGACCTCTTCTGCTGGCAGCCTCTGAAGACGGTCAGCTCCTGGCGGCTTCTTCTGAAGAGGGGGAAATCGTATTGCTGGAGCATTCGGCAGCCCTTGGATGGTCGCAGCGTTGGCGTCTGGCGGGGAGCGGTGCGCCCTGCCGGGACATTCGTTTCGACAGGCAGGGAGACAGGCTGGCCGTGTTGCCTGCGGAGGGCCCCGGCTATGTGCTTGAAGTGCTCCAGGGCGAACACCAGTCGACGCTGGATCTGGCTTCGTCCGGGGCCCGCCGGCTCGATTGGCTGGGTTCTGATGGAGCCCTGTGTCTCGCGACCATGCCCCGGCGAGGCAGCTTGGGCCCGGGGACTGGGCAGATCTGGTTCCTTGATGGAAGCAGTGGTGCGCTGCAGCATTCCCTTGGGGGGGGGGCTGATCCGCCCCTGGGTTTGCATGTGCAAGGCGATGCAATCGCACTGTTCACCAATGACTCAGTGAAAATGCTCGAACTCAAGTCAGGTGAATTGCGTGTTGTGGGGCCGGAGCGTGCTTTGCCCGAAGGCTTTGCCCCTGCCTTTGTCTCCTTGGATGAGTCGGGGAAGAACCTCGCTGTGGCGGGCAGGGGCGGAGTCCTGATCGGTAGCGGGGATGAGGCCTGGGTATCCCTGTTGGAGAATTCTGCGCGCATGCTGGCCTGGTCCCCGGATGGTTCCAGGCTGCTGGTTGATGACTCCCGGCAGACCTTGAGTCTGTTCAGCAGTCGGGGGGCGCTCCTGGCTGAGGACCGGGACTATCTGGTACCCCAGAACCTCTTCTGGTCCGATTCCGGCCAGCATTATCTGGCGGTCGGCAAGTCGGCCCATGTACACATCTTCTCCGCACGGCGGTTGGGAGGTTGTTTTGTCCTCGAGTCTTCTGGGCGGCCCGTTGATGAAGCGGCTCTTTCGGCTGATGGCAGCAGGGCGGCTCTCGCAGATCGGGATGGAGAGGTCCGGATGTGCGCCAGTCCGCGTTCCGGAGCTGGAACTCGTGGTCCTGAACCTGGAGTCCTGCTCTGGCGCTCAGTCGTGCATCAGGGGCCCGTGCGCCAGTTGATCTTTGCTCGAGATGCGGGCAGCTTGCACACCTTTGGCAGCGATGGTCGCGCCCTGTCGTTTGACATCAACGGAGACCTGCTCGGCTCCGATGAGGCTCACGAATATCCCCTGGTAGCGGGGGCAGTGTCCGACGATGGTTCCACATGGGCTTCGCTCGACGAGCAGGGTGGTGCGCAGCTTTGGACCGAGGCCGGAAAACAGGCCCTGGAATTGGGCTTCCTTGCTCAGAGCCTCTACTTTGACAACTCCCGTGGGCGTGTGGTGATCGCAGGTCTAGGGTCCCATCGAAGAGCCTTCGACTACATAAGCGGTGAAACCGTCTGGTCGCTCCAGGGGGGAGAGAATGCCGTCTCGTTCGGCATCCGGGGCCTGGAAATGTGGCAGGAGGAGGTTCTGGCCTGGGGTAGCGACAACCATGTCTATTTTCTCGATCCCGAGACGGGCCAGACGACCCGCGCGAGCCAGCGGATTGTGCCCTCAGACTGGCTGCATGCAACGCCTCACGGTTTCGTCACTGGTCGGAGCGCAACCGCAGCCTCTGCGCGTGTTCAGCCTCTTGGCCAGGAACCGACCAAGGCTTTCTTCGTACGGCTACCCTTGGATGGCCGCATGCTGGAGTTGGCCGTGGCCCGTGGCGGCGATGTTGCTTTGGCCACTGGAGCCGATGGTGGCCTCGCGGTCTGGAGAGTCCCTGGAGGTGAGGTGACCTGCTTCATCCAGGGGCACGGGAAGAGCCCGCGGGCCATCTTTGATCCATCCCAGGGGGCGGTGCGCTGGCTGACCTTCGGCCAGGACGGCCGCGCCTGTATTCTTCCTCTCGACCCACTGGCCGTGGCCCGCACACGCTTTGCCCGTCCCCTGGCGGCTTGGGAGCGTGATTTGGAGTGACAGGCACTGGGTGCCTCTATGGACCTGGGCCCGGCCAGGGGCTTGTGGGCAAGTGTTTCGCAGAAGGGTATTTGGGAAATAATCCAGATTTCTGTCCGCTGCTCGCACTCAGGGCCAGTTGGGGGTGATCCCGCGCGGACCGCCCTGCACTCAGCAGGCTCTGGACCTCGCGACAATCCCCAACCCCGGACCCCTTGCGATGCTACTCACCCCTAGATTCCCCTTTCTCTTTACCCTGGGCACTTCCACCCGAAGTGCCCCTGCCAAGGTCCGATTCATGTTCGTTTCGGTCCTTCTTTCCACCTCTGCGGCCTATTGTCAGAATTTCGGGCCCACAGATGTGATTACCACCAGCGCCGACGCTGCCCGTCAGGGGTGCGTCGCTGATCTGGATGATGACGGCGACCTGGATGTGTTGTCTGCTTCTCAATTTGACCACAAGATCGCCTGGAACGAAAACCTCGGTGCTGGGGTCTTTGGTCCTCAGCAAATCATCACAACCAACGCTCTTGGTGCAGTATTTGTCTTCGCTGCGGATCTGGACGGAGATCAAAAGATCGATGTCTTGTCGGTTTCCCATCTGGACAACAAGATTGCCTGGTACAAGAACCTGGGCGGTGGAAATTTTGGATCGCAGCAGGTGATCTTCATCAGCGCCGACGGCCCCAATTCTCTCTTTGCAATCGACCTGGATGGTGATGGAGATGCCGACGTGCTTTCAGCCTACCCGAATGGGGGAAGAGTCGTCTGGTTTGAGAACCGCCTCAATCAATCACAGCAGGACTTTGGGCCCGAGCAGGTGGTCACCAACTCCGTCTTTATTCCCATGTGTGTCTATGCGGCGGATTTGGACAAGGATGGAGATGCGGATGTGCTTTCGGCTTCCCAGGGTGACGACATGGTTGCCTGGTACGAGAACCTGGGTGGTGGCTCATTTGGGCCGCAGCAGGTGATCACCACCAGCGCCGATGCAGCCATCGATGTGACCGTGGCTTATCTTGACGGAGACCAGTGGCTGGATGTGCTCTCGGCTTCGCGCAATGACGACAAGATCGCCTGGTATCCATACGTAGGCCCAGGGAACGGGGTCAATGGCGGATCCTATGGGGCTCAGCAGGTGATCACAACAGTGACAGATGGTGCCTTCTCTGTCCATGCCGCGGACCTGGACAAGGACGGAGACAATGATGTGCTCTCGGCATCAGCCGTTGACCACACGATCGCCTGGTACGAGAATCAGGGTGGCGGGTCCTTCGGGGCCCAGCAGGTGATCGCCACGGATGCAATCCATGCTCAGGTGGTGTTTACAGGAGACATGGATGGCGACCAGGAAATCGATGTGCTTTCAGCTTCTTTCAGCGATGACAAGCTGGCCTGGTACAGGAACCTGACCATCCCTGATTGCAACAACAACCTGATTCCGGATGCCATCGAGATCGCTGGTAATCCGAGCCTGGATTGGAATGGGGACGGGGTTCTTGATGTCTGTGCGTCTCCCAATTACTGCACATCAAATCCCAACTCCACTGGCCAGGCCGCAGTCATCTCGGTCTCTGGTACACCCGTGATCTCCAACTATCCCCTCTACAACCTCACACTGACCGCATCTCAGCTGCCCACGGGTCAGCCGGGTTACTTCTTGATGGCCAACAGCCGGGGATGGATCCCCAATGTGGCTGGCAGTGCCGGCAATCTTTGCCTGGGTTCCCCTCTCTACCGTTTCTCAGGTCCCTTTACGGGTCAGGTGCTCAACTCTGGTTCCTTGGGAGCATTCAGCTTCAGTCCTGATCCGGGCAACTTGCCCCAGGGCGCTCTCTGGCCGATTGGCTCGACTTGGAATTTCCAGGCCTGGTACCGGGACAGTTCTGCAAACAACACGAACTTCACCGATGCGATTGAAGTGATGTTCAGGTAGAGCCTGGGATCTTGGACCGTCCTCAGAGCCGTGTGCCGTTCGCTTGATGGTTGGCCGTTTGGTTCCCTCCGGGGGGCCTCGGCAGCCATCCGGCGGTGGTGCACGACAACTCGTTGGGCTTGGGTTTGATCGCCCAGATCCGCCGTTCTCTTGGTTCTGTCAGTTTCTTGTCCGCTGGCGGGGCTTCGGTTCAGAGTAGTAGCAAAGGTCCTTTTCTTTCACCGGATGTGCAAGGACTATCGGTGCTCCGGGCCATCTCTGTTTCAGGGGAGTCCTCCAGGGGCTTTCCTTCCAGGGCTGAAGCAGGAATTGCATGCTTCGCTTATCCTGGTGTCCTGGGTCTATGATCCCTCTTCAAATCATTATGTTTCAATCGATACGAATCCTTGCCTGTGGCCTGCTGCTCTGCTCAACGGCTGTTTCTCAGAACCCGGGGCTGCCCTTTGAGCTCCTCTTCAGCGTGGACTACCATGGACCTCTGGTGGGAACCCAGGCTGCTGGCGGAGTCCTGATCACCGAGGGTGATCTGATGGGCGGGGGGCTGCCTCAGCTAGGTGGTGCACAACTCAGGATCCGGCGGAACGGAGGGCTGTTGGGACTCAACCGCTACAGCACCTGCCTTGGCCATCCAGGCGGTACGCCCTGCGGAATCGATCTGGATGCGCTCTCCCTTGGAGAGGACTTGAGGCTGCTCGGTGGTGGGCAGGAGTACTTTCTCTACTTCAGTGTCGATGAGTATGCCAAGGGAAGTACAGGTCTGTTCGTTGCTCCTTCGGTGCTCACGGAGAATCCATTTGGTGAGTCGTCTGCAAGTGTGTTCTCAACCATCGAGCTGCCTGACTTGCCGGTATTTCCACAGCCGGTCGGGCAATGGCCGGGTCAGCATGTGTTGGCTTTCGACGGAGATGGTCAAGTTCTGGCGACCGGTGGCAGCGGTCTGGCGCCTGGCCTGGGTCTGATCGAGCCAAATATCCCGGGGCAGGGCCTGCCCAACGCGGCACAGGACACCGGTTCGCATCTGGATGCTCTCAGCATCGCCCCAGTGAGCAATCTGAATCAGAACTCCGTCTACTTCTCCTTGGACGGCGGATTGATCGATCCGCTTCATGGCTATGTCAACTCAGGCAGCGCTGGTTTTCAAGGAACTGATCCGGGGGCTGTGCTGGAGAGCTCAGGTGGAGTGATTACGGTCTATGCCACTCCGGGCCAGCTGGGTCTTGGAGCGGGCGACGACATCGACGCACTGGTTCTGTGGGAGAACGGAATCCCAGGGTTTCAGGCGGGCGATGGTCCCTACACCTGGCTGGATCCGAACAGCCCGACTGACATGTTGCTCTTCAGTTTGAGGCGTGGATCACCCATCCTTGGGCAGATCGACTCGCTGATGCAATTGCCCATTGAGGAGAGTGATCTGCTCGGGCCTCCGGCCCCCGGTTCAAGCACTCCCATGATCTTGATCTCCGGGGAGTCCATGGGGCTCAAGACAAGTCGAGGATCTGGTGGCGGCGAAGGAGACGATCTGTCTGGGGCCACTATTCGCAAGACCGATGAAGATATTATCGATTGCAACGAGAACGGGATTCCCGATCATGTCGACATTGCCAAGGGATCCAGCCCTGACGACAACGACAACGGCATCCCTGACGAATGCGAGCCGGTGGATGAAGTGACGTGTTTCTGTTCGGTCGGGTCCAGCCCGTGTTCCAACGATGATGCAGGCGCTGGCTGCAAGAACTCAACTGGTTCGGGTGGGCGTCTCCGGGGCATTGGGAGCTCCAGCCTCTATCTGGACGATCTGGCCTTCAGTGTGGAGCAACTGCCCCCCCAGACCTTTGGAATCCTGTTCTATGGTCTGGACGAGGGGACCGCGCCGGTGGTCATGGGTGCGGGGCTGCGTTGTGCAAGCTCAGTCCTCCTGCGCATCGGCCCGCCTTTGCTGACCGACAGTCTGGGCCTCGGTTCGGTTGGCCCTGGCCTCGGCGGCTATGTGGCCCAGAACATGCCCCAGGTGGGGCAGTTTGCCCGCGGGAAGACCTTGCACTTCCAGGTGTACTACCGCGATCTGCAGTTCACCTGCGGAAACGGGAGCAATGTGACCAACATGGTCTCGATCCGGTTCACCCAGTAAGAGGCAGGTGTACCCGAAGTTCGGAGGCGTTGCCCAGCTGGGCGACTCCTCTGTGCTGCGATTGACTGGAACCCGGTTGTCTGGCCTCCGAGCCTTCAGGCAGTCAGATTCCTTGTGGCGCTGAACTCCAGACGCTGGGAACCGGCTGCTTCCCTATTTCATCGCATCCACACGCCCTTGGACTTCCAATGGGGGCATTTCCCCAACGGCAAAGTCGAGCACGCGCAGCTCTTGGTTGCGTTCTCCCCGGAATTCGTTCCAGACGGGGGTGAAGGCGATGTGCAGGTCTTCGCCCATTTGCAGCTCATCGATGCGCTCGCCCTGGAAGAAGCCCATGGCTCTCAGGACCGTGCCACCGTCGCGTAGCTTGAGGATCAGGTGCTTGCCATCGCGGCTGGCGCGGGCTGGTTCCGCCAGGCGGCAGTTGCAGGCCAGCAGCACCGGGCTGGGGTTGCCTTCTCCGAAGGGTTCCAGGCGGTCGACCTGCTCTTGGACCTCACGACCTACCTGGGCAAGGGGAATAACCGCATCGATTTTCAGCGGCGAGGCACCGAAGGAGTCCGGGGAAAGAGTCTCTCGGGCAGCATTGCAGAGAGCATCGCGGTAGGCACCGACTTGTTCGGCTTTTATCTCGCAACCGGCTGCAGCAGCGTGTCCGCCATAGCGGAGCACATGCTCCTTGCCGGCGTGCATCAGTTCCAGAATGCTGACCCCCTGCACCGTTCGTGCGCTGGCCCTGCCGGTTTCACCGTCGAGACCAATTACAATGGTCGGGCGCCCGTGCGTTTCCACCATGCGGCCTGCCACGATGCCCACCAGACCCTGGTGCCAGCCCTGCCCCGCCAGCACCAGGATCGGCCAGCGCTTTGTATCAGAGAATTCAGAAGCTGCTTCTTCAGCCAGGACCATCAGGTCGCTGGTCATGTTTTTTCGTTCTTGATTGAGGTCCTCCAGTTTCTTCGCCAGGGCCCGCGCTTGAACCGGTTCTTCTTCCAGCAGGAGTTCTACGGCCAAAGCGGCGGTGTCCAGGCGCCCCGCTGCATTGATGCGCGGGCCAATGCCGAATCCGATGTCGTCTGCGGCGAGGGTCTTGTTTGTCAGGCCGCAGACCTGCAAGAGAGCACGCGTTCCCGGGTGTGGACTGGCCTGCAAGGCCTTGAGCCCAGCGCGGGCCAGCACCCGGTTCTCATCGAGCAGAGGTACCACATCGCCCACTGTGGCGATGGCCACCAAACCCATGGCATCGAGCAGGAACTCCTTCAGACTTGGCCTGACCTTGGGTCCTCCGCTGATCGCCTGGCAGAGACCCCAGGCCAATTTGTAGGCCACCGCCCCGCCGCACAGTTCGCGAAAGGGGTAGCTGGAGTCTGGCATCTTTGGATTGACGATGGCCACTGCCTCGGGAAGGTCTCCCTGGGGCGGTTCGTGGTGATCGGTCACGATGGTATCGATGCCCAGGTCCTTGAGCTCGTTGATGACCTCAACCGCGCTGGTGCCGTTGTCCACGCTGACTATCAGGCTGGCCCCGACTTCCTGGGCTTTCTTGATCGAGTGCGGGCCGAAGGAGTAGCCGTCCTTTCTTCGGTGGGGGATGTGCCACTCGACTCTTGCTTCCAGGAGCCGCAACAGCCGCACGAGGATTGTGGTGCCCGTTACCCCGTCCACGTCGTAATCCCCGTGGATCAAGATCACCTCGTTCTTGTCAATCGCTGCTTGCAGCCGCTTCACTGCCTGCTGCATATCCGGCAGCCCGTCAGGGTCGTGCAGCAGCATGAGGGTCGGCTCGAGGTGCCGTGTGAGGGGCTCACCCGGTGTGTGACCTCTATTGGCAAGCAGTCGGGCCAAGAGGGGCTTGACCACCTGTTTCCGGCCGATGTCAGTGACGATTTCGGGGTCGGGATCGCACAGGTTCCAGGGTCGAGCAGGGGGGTGATTCACCGGAGTAGGTTAGCCCTCCCAGGCCTTCATGGCAGGGCCTGATAAGGGCAAAAATCCCAACTCTTGGGCAGATGCGCTCGGCTGGACGCTTGGCTCCCGGCCTCTAGCACCCCACACTATGCCCCATGGAGCCCAGTGCAAGACCCACAGGCGGCAATCCCTATCGCTTGCTACCCGCCGTGGACGAAGTCCTGCGCGATCCCAGTGTGGTGGCCCTGGTGGAGAATGTGGGCCGGGGCGTCCTGCGCACTCTTGCGCAACAGCTTGTGGAGTCATGGCGTGAGGAGATCAAGGAGGGCGCACTTGATGCGGCACAGCTTGAGACGCGCCTTGTGGAAGGAGGCCTTGGCCGCGCCATGGGGGAGCTTCTGAATGAGGACCGCGCACGGGGTTTGCGCAGGGCGATCAATGTGAGTGGCGTGGTGCTCAACACCGGCCTCGGTCGCGCACCCGTGCATCCGGAGGTGGCAGCGCGCATGGAAGCCGCAGCTCGCTCGTTCTGTGTGCTTGAAGTTGATCGAGTCAGCGGGGAGCGTAACCGTCGGGACGAGCGCCTGAGTCAGTTGCTCGGTCGCCTGGTGGGATCGGAAGAGGGCATTGCGGTCAACAACAACGCAGGGGCGGCGCTGCTGACCATGCACGCATTGGCCACGGGCAAGGAGGCTATCGTCAGTCGCGGAGAGCTGGTGGAGATCGGTGGGTCCTTTCGGGTGCCCGAGGTGATGGCCGCTGCGGGCGTGCGCATGGTGGAAGTAGGCGCGACGAATCGCACGAGCATCGCTGACTACGAGGGCGGCATGACCGCCGAGACCGCACTCTTGATGAAGGTGCATCCCTCCAACTTTCGGGTGGTTGGTTTCACAAGCGAAGTCAAGCCTGAGGAACTCGCAGCCCTGGGTCGGCAACACCGGGTGGCCAGTGCCTGGGACCTGGGTTCCGGACTCGTGGAAGCCAAGACCATGCAGCCGCTGGGCGCCAAGGTTGGCGGGGAAACAGAGGTGTCCGATGCCCTCGCAAGCGGGATTGACATTGTTTCTTTCAGCGGAGACAAGTTGCTGGGTGGTCCACAGGCGGGCTTGATCGTGGGCACGGCAGAGGCTGTGGCGCGCTTGCGACAAGATCCTCTCTATCGAGCTCTGCGATGCGACAAGGTGACCTTGGCGGGACTTGAAGCGACCGTTGAGTTGATTCTGGCGGGGCGCGGGGATGAGCTGCCCGCTCGCCGCATGTTGTTGGCCTCGCCTGAGGACCTGCATCCGATTGCTGAACAACTGAAGGAGGCCCTCGTGGACCTGGGCTTCAAGGTGAAGATCGAAGAGGGCGAATCCCAGCCGGGCTCGGGTTCGGCTCCTGGCATTTTTCTCAAGGGGCCGGTGTTGCGGGTGACCGATCCCAAGCGAACACCAGCTGGGCTTGCGGCAGCTCTGCGCGAGTCGTCCCCCCCTGTCTTTGCACGGGTGCAGGGGGATGCCTTGCTGCTCGATCCGCGAACCTTGTTGCGGGCGGCGACATCCTCGGGGGCATCAGGAATGCCGGATGACCAAGAGGATCTGCTCAAGGTCTTTGCTTCCCTTGGCAGCACGGCGGGGGCTTGAGCGTATAGTTCCCCTGGTCCGGCTCAGGAATCAACCAGCGCGGACCTCAACCGTAAACCATGACATCCAATCCCAAGCGACTGACCGACTACGCCGCCTGCGCTGGCTGAGCCGCCAAATTGCCCATGGGGCAACTCGAGCAGGTCCTGCGCGAGGCCAATCCAGCTGTAGACGAACGCCTCTTGGTAGGTCCTCAATCCGTGGACGACGCGGGAGTGGTTCTGCTTGGAGAAGACGAAGGTGTGCTCGCTGGTTCGCGAGTTGCTTTGGTCCAGACCGTGGATTACTTTCCGCCGGTGCTCGACGACCCCTTCTTCTATGGAGCCGTGGCCGCAGCGAACGCCCTTTCGGATGTGTACGCCATGGGAGCGCGCCCCCTCTCGGCTCTCAATCTTGCGGGCTTTCCCAAAGACTTCAAGTCCGAGTGGATCTCTGAGATTTTCCGTGGTGGGTTTGACAAGCTGCGCGAAGCTGAAACGATCTTGGCTGGGGGCCATACGGTCCAAGGACCTGAGCCACTCTTTGGTTTTGCGGTTACTGGCGTGGTCGATCCCCAGCGGGTGATCACCAATGCAGGGGCCCGAGCCGGGGACCGGCTGTACTTGACCAAGCCTCTGGGTATGGGCTCAGTGACCACCGGGGGCAAGCTTGGCAAGGCTTCGGGGGACTTGATGCGACGTGCGGCCGAGGTCATGGCAACACTCAATCTTGCCGCCGCAGAAGCCATGGCAGAAGTCGGCGCTCGGGCCTGCACTGACGTAACCGGCTTTGGTCTGTTGGGACATGCGCGCAACATCGCCAAGGCCAGTAGTGTGACCTTGAGCTTTGACGCAGGCGCCCTGCCCATTTTTGAAGGAGCCCTGGCCCTGGCCCGAGAAGGCGTCGTGTCCGGAGGATCTGCACGCAGCAGGTCGGCCATCGGTGATGATGTGGGGCTGGCAGAGGGCTTGGATCCTGACCTGGTGCGCATTGTTTTTGATGCGGAGACGTCAGGAGGTCTTCTGATCTGCGTACCGGCCGAGGAGGCCCCTACCCTGGAGAGGGCACTTGCAGCCCGCGATGTGCCCGTTCATGGGGTGGGCGAGGTGATCCCCGTTGGTGACCATTCCATTCTTCTGAACTAGATGTTCCTGAATTGATTTTTGTGTCACCTCTTCGTCGTTCTTCCAGCTGCAACCAGATGCGCTTTTCTCCACTGTCTGTCGGTTTCCTGCTGAGCGTTTGCTTGGGCAGCGCATGCTTGAGCCCGCCCGCCGCTCGGGATTCCTGGAATGCACGCGTCGTCTGTGACCTGGGTATCAAGATGGGGGGCTGTGCCGTTGGGGACCTGCTGCCTGATCTACCCGGGGATGAGATTGCTGTGACCACCGGGGACGGCCTTGTGGTGGTGGCTTGGGCCAGTGGTGACGGATTCAAACACGAAGTGGTCGCGGGTCTTGCGGGTGAAGCGATTCAGTGCGCCATCGGCGAACTCGATCCCACCAGTCCGGGGGCAGAACTGGTGACCGTAGGCAAGCACACAGGCGGCGAGGATGAGCCGGGTGAAGGAGTAGTCCTCTTGCACCGACGCCGGGAGGCAGGTTGGGAGAGCACCGAACTTCTGCGCACAAGTGCACTTGTGCATGCGGTGGCTATCGGCGATGCGGATCCATTGCACAGTGGCAACGAGTTGGTTGTGGGTGGCTTTACCAATCAGGCAATCGTGTTGCGGCACGTGGGCGATGGCCAGATTGAAGTGGAAGCGACCGTGGCCACAAGTGGCCCCATAAAGGGAGCTGCGGTGGGCCTGCGCGGTGCGGTCCTGGCCCAGGACGATGGGCGTCTGGTGGAAATCGTGCGCCACTCCGGGGGCTTCGAGCCGCGGCTGCTCTTTGAAGGCATCGAGGCCCTTGCTCGGGTCGCCGCCACCAACGATGTGGTGCTCTTTGGGGGAAATGATGGTCGCTTGCGCGTTTGGCGAAAGGGTGCAGTGGAGACCTTGCTGACCAGTGCAGATCGCTTGCGCGGCGCAGTCTTGGCTGATCTGGACGTCACCCGTCCTGGGGTGGAGGGTGCCACCGCCGGCTACGATGGTCTTGTTCGAATGGTCTGTGGCCGAGATGGGACCTGGGTCTCTTCTGGAGGTGGTTCCGTTCTCAAGTCCGGATTTCATTGTCCCACCATCGGCAGTGACACTGGGCGTCTGCATCATTTGGCCGCCGGAGAGGTGGGGCAACTGGGCATGTGCCTTGTGGCCTGCGGTTACTCTGGTCGTTTGCTCCTCTTCAGTCGTTGACCGTTGAAGAGTTCCGAGTTCGCTTCCGATCCATTTCGGGATCACGACCAACTGTTTCCTGCAGGGCAGTTTGTGGGGCCGCCACCTCTGATCTTGGGACATCGGGGTTCCCCTCGTGAGGCTCCCGAGAATACTCTGGTCTCTCTGCGGCGCGCGCTGGATGTGGGGCTCGATGGGATCGAATACGATCTGCGCGCCTGTGCCGGGGGTGAGCTGGTGCTGCTGCACGACGCGACCTTAGAGCGCACCACCGACAGCCATGGCGAGCTTGGCAAGCGAAACCTTGCTTCCCTGATGGGAGTCGATGCTGGTGGCTGGCATTCCCGCAATCACCGCGGAGAACCCTTGCCGCTCCTGGACGAGGCTCTGGAGTTGGCTTTGCTCGATGGCCGACCTGCCATGCACATGATCGAGATCAAGGAGCGTGGGCTGCTGCAGACTTTGCTCGGGCGGCTGGAGGACATCGGTCCTCGGGTGGACTTGCGCATCGCGTCCTTCGATGGGGAGGAGTTGGCAAGATTGCCAGCCAATAGTCCAATGGGAATGCTGCTGGCGGATCAGGTGAATGATCGCGTGATCTCTCAATTGGCAAGTCACCGTTTCGGTGCCCTGGGGGTAGGCCCTGGAGGTTGGAACCATGAGGCATGGCAGCGGCTGCCCCGCGGCCTGGAGCGCTGGGCTTGGTCCATAGACAGCCCCGCGGACCTTCTCAGGGTTTGCGACGGAGAGTTCACAGGCTTCAACACCAATGAACCCCATCGTGCTCTGGCAGCCCGTGCACTCAAGCGGTTGGTACCGGACCTGAAAGAGTGGCCTCTAGAGGTCCCGCACCTGCTGGTGATACCCGAGGGCTTGAGTGCCGAGGATCGTGAGCGCGGGGAGTGGTTCGGTCGCTGGAATAGCAGCGTGAGCTTCAGCAATCCCCTGCCCGTTCCGATTGAAGTGCGGCTTGGGTTCTTCAGTCGTGGGGGAGCTTTCGATGTGGAAGGATTACCCCACGCGGCTACCGTCCCGGTGGGCGAGACGTTGCAGATTCCTTTTCGTCTGGACGGAGGCAGCCGCTCTCCGGGACCCGATCCATTGATCGGCGCGGCGATCAGTTGGCAGGGCAACCTCTGGCCTGGACAGAGCAACCTCGCTGCTGGCGGACGCCTGCTATTGGACGCGCCTCTCGTGCGCGAGCGCAGGGCCTGGGCGGAACCCCTGACTGCGCGGTTGACTCTCTTGGCGGAGAGTGCGGGGGATCGTCCCGCCAGCGTGCTCTTGCGGCGCACGGGCCAACGGCTTTCCCTGCGGATAGAACATACGGGAGGTCTTGAAGGCGCGGTGTTGGTGGGGCGGCTGGGGCAAAGCGTGCAGCGGGGTGCGCCGGGGGTGGAATTGATCTTGCCGCGTGGCTTCGATGATAGCGCCAGTGGCTTGCCCTTCTGTGTGGGCATCGAAGGCCTGCGGGATGGGGTCTTGCGTCGCCGCCGATGGGCGGGTGGATTGCCGATGGGCTTGGGTCACGGATCTCCGGGACGCTTGTTGCCTCCTCGAGAAGCGTAGGTCCAAGTACAGGGGAGCAAGAGATCTGCGGTGGAGCGGATTGAGTGAGGACCCAGGGCCCCATGTCGGCGCTATGCTGCTCGCCCCAAGTGGGAGTGGATCGGAGCTGGTGTTCCGCCCGGCCTTCAAAGCCGGTTGGGTTGCGTGAACAGCGTGACCGGTGGGTTCGATTCCCATGCACTCCCGCCATCTTGTTCATGCTCATGGGAAGTGTTGGGTCTGGTGCGCCTACCAAGGGTGCGGATCCTTCAGGAGGTCCTTCCTTTCCCTTCGCCAAAAGCCGAGAATGAGCCCCATGGGACCCTCCGTCGAGATAACCCCCGCTCTCAAGGCTGCATTTGAGGGGGCCTTCGCTGCACTGGATTCCGCACATCAGCCCCGCAGCGGGGAGGAGTGGAGTTGGCGCACGGCAGGGGTGCCGGGCGGAGCTCCTGCGGAGACTCTGCTGGATTCTGAGGGTTGCGTACAGGCTCATTACGCCTCCCTGGGAACTGCGGTTCTCTGGCAGGGCCAGCGGCTGCCCGTGGCCCAGGTGGTGGATACCTTCGCTGCTCAGGATTTGAGTCTGCCCAGGAGGGTGCGGGCTTTTACTCTGGCCTGCGAGGGCTTTGTGAAGCGCACTTGTCTGCCTGAGCCAGATGGCTTTGTCCTTTGTTATGGCTTTCCCGTGCGTCCCGCCTGGCGCATAGGGCGGGCGTATATGGGGTACAGCGTTTTGCAGGAGTTTTGGCGGCTCGGAATTTCTGCTGAAGATGCCGCGCGGGCCGAGGTTGCGGGTGACCTTGGCCTTGAGCAGGACGCTGACTGGCCGGAGGATCTGGCACCCTTGTTTGCCGAACACGCGGAGAAACTGGGTGTACCGTTCTTGCGCGACGCGGAGTTCTTGCGTTGGCGTTTTGATGAAAGGCCGAAGGTGAAGTATGCGAAGTGTTTGTTACGGCGGGGACAGGATCTTGTTGGCTGGGCAGTGCTTCGGGTAACGACCTGGTCCGGCGAGCGCGTGGCCTTGGTCTGTGATCGTTTCTGTGTGCCCGGGGACGAAGCAGGGGAGTTTGCGTTGGATCACTGGTTGGGAACCCGGGCCCTTGCAGGTGGTGTGACCCATCTGGTGGGTGCCAGCGGTGAGCACGGTCCGGAATTGGGTGACGCCCAGAGGCGGGGCTGGCGCGTGGGGCGTTCAGAGTACTGCATGGTGGGTCGTTCCTTTGACCCTGCCCGCCCCGTTCATGATTGGGCCCGTCGCTTGCGCTGGACCCTGGGGGATACGGATCTGGTTTGATGCAAGACTCCCCGAGCACCGTTTCGATCAGGGCTATTGAGCCTAGTGATGTGGCTTCGATCCTGGCCTGGGATTCCATGCCCCGGGGACGCCTGCTTGAGTGGTTGCTCTTGGATTCCACTCGGCCCGTGCGGTCCTTGGTCGCCTGCGAGGAGGGGAGCCTTCTGGCCCTATTGCCGGTGGTCGAACTGGGGGACCCACTTCCTCATGAGCGGCCTCCCATGTTTGAGTGGGGACGCCCCTTGCTGGCGCCGGGTATCGATCGGAAACGTGCTGCGGCGTTGGTTCGCGGCCTGGAAGAGAACTTCTTGCGTGGGCAGGACAGTCCCGAGGGGGTGGTTGTCGCCTGGTTTGACACCCAGGTTTCTGAATCCGACTTGCCCTTGGGCTTCGAGCGATTGGGCTGCTGGTCTGTGCTCGAGGGACTGCCTTTCGAACAGTTGAGCGCTGGCAAGACCGATATTCAAACCGTGGATCTGGATGAAAACGCTGCTGAGTTCATGCGACGCTGCGCTCCGGCGAGCGCCTGGGTTCCCCGGCGCAGTTCTGCGTGGCTGGATTGGCGCTACGGCCGTGCGCCGGGAGGCGGTCATGGCGCGCGGGGAGTTCTTGAGAGGGGAGAGTTGTCTGCCCTGGCGGTGGTGGGACCTGCGCAGTCCGCGTTGGGATCCGAGAACTCCAGTTCAACAATACCGGTCCTGGAATTCTGGGTTGCGCCGGACGGGGCGGGAGCGGCGCAGAACCTGGTCCTTGGCCTGGGCCGCGAAGCCCGGGCACAGGACTGCGAACTGTCCTTGGCCATGCCTTCCTGGCAGCCGGCGTTTGATGTTTGGGTGGGAGCGGGGCTGCGGCTCATGCCAAGTTCCCTGGATCTCTTGGTGAGGCCGGCGGCTCTGGCCCCCGAGGGGCGTGCATCGGAAGAGGCTTGGAGTCGTCGCGTTCTGGACCTGGAAGCTCTGCGCTGTGCCTGGCCCTGGTCTCTGGGGGACGCCCACTTTTCGGTGCGCTCTTCGAAGTCAGTTCACCCCCGGGATTGAGCTACCCATAGGCGAGCGCTGGCCCTAGGATCTTCACCCATGGCTTCCCCCCGCCGTTTTTGGTTGTTCAAGAGCGAACCCGGTGTGTTTTCGTTCGAGGACCTGCTCCGCGCCCGGGGCAAACGCACGGGCTGGGACGGGGTGCGCAATTATCAGGCGCGAAACCTCCTGCGCGATGACATCGCAGTCGGAGACGGGGTGCTGTACTACCACTCAGGCGGAAAGGCTCCATCGATTGTGGGGCTGGCCAAGGTGACCCGCGCTGGGCACCCAGACCCGACCCAGTTCGAAGAGGGCAGCAAGGGTTATGACGCTGGCAGCGATCCAAAGGACCCGCGCTGGGTTCAGGTGACCATTCAGGGGGTGCAGGCCCTGTCCAAGCCCCTCTCCTTGGGGGACCTGAAGCAGGAAAGGGGCCTGGCCGGTATGGCCCTGGTGCAACGTGGTCAGCGCCTCTCGGTGCAGCCTGTGAGCGTCAAGGAGTGGCGCCGGGTGCTCCAGTTGGGGGGCGTGGCGGATGATCCCACGGGCCCCTAGGGGTGCGGGGGGGGGCTTCACGGGGGCCGCAATGGGCCTTTGAGGGCCTTTTGGGAGGGCATTTTTTCTGGATCTGCTTTTTGAGTCTAAGTGCTTTCCAGGTAACGGGTTAGGGTGGTTTTGGGTCACGATTATTGGGATCTGGCCCCCCCTCAGCCGCCCCCCGTCCTGTTTTCTGGCTTGATCCGGACCGCCCTCTGGGTGTCTCCTAGAGCATCCAAACCCTCCAGGGCGTCCCTGCCCTGGGATAACCACCAGACCAGATCTCAACATGACTGCTAACTTTGACCAGCTCAGCTCCGTGATCGAGGAGACCCGTGCGGACATCCAAAAGGCTACTGAAGGCAACAAGGCCGCCTGCGCACGCGTGCGCAAATCCATGATGGCGGTCAAGAACCTTGCAGGTGTTCTGCGCAAGGAAATGCTTGAACTGCGGGATTCCGGCGGCGCCGGAAACGCTGGCGCCTGACTTCTCGAACACTGAAGAGGGACCCCAGGGGCCCGATTTGAGTGCATCGCGCGCGTTCCCCAGAACGGGGGGATGTGCGCGTTCCTTTTGGGGTTGGCTCTTAGGCGCCCTGCTTGGGCTGCCACACCTCGAGATTGCTGGCGGGGGGCATCAGCCCCGCTGCTTGCGCTCGTTCTCCCAGTATCCTCACAGCTCGCTGGCCTGCGGTCCCCAGGTCTCGGGTCCACTGGTTTACATAGAGGTCCACATGCTGCCAAAGCACCTGATCACTGAGTTCCTGGGCGTGTTGGCGCATGCTGCAAAGGGCTTCCTCTCGATGGGTCAGCCCATAATCCAGGCTGGAAACAAGCGCTTGGGTCAGGCCTTGCAGAAGATCCCCGCCCAGGGCGCGTCTGGCGAACAATCCACCCAGGGGCAGGAGTTCCGAGGTTTCGGATTCCCAGCGTTCCCCCAGGTCTTCCAAGCACACCAGTCCCTGCTCTCGGTAGGTGAAGCGTCCCTCGTGGATGCAAAGGCCCAGGTCGCAGTCCCCTGCCAAGAGGGCCGGGGCGATCGTGGAGAAGAGCACTTGCTCCACTCGCATGTGGGGTAGCTTCTGTCTGTGAAACAAGCGCAGCAGCAGGGTTGCAGTGGTGTGTTCCCCAGGTGCCAGGAGGTGCCGTCCGGGGCTTGGCAGTAAGCCCTCTTCCCTCGCCAAGAGGAGAGGACCGTTGCCCGAACCAAGTGCGGATCCCACGGGCAGCACAGTCAACTGGTCCGCTTTGGAGAGGGCCAGTGCATAAGAGCCCTTGGCCACATCAAAGCGCCCGGCCAGCAGTCCTTGGTTGAGTGTCTCGATGTCGAGTAATTCGAACTGCAACTCCAACCCGGGTGTGGGCACTGCGCCCGTAAGCAGCCCGTGGAAGAGGAAGGTGTCGTTGGGGCAGGTGGAGAGCCCGATGTGCAGGGAGGTCACGAGGAAGTCTTATGGGGCAGGGAAGCCATCTTCGCCGGCTTCGTGCTCAAGAGTAACCAGAGCCAGCTTGCGGGCGGCGGCCAGGGCATCTTGCACGCGCCACCTGGTTGTGTCCCGCTCACCCGCGCAGTTGGAGATGCCGCGCACGATGGTCAGAGGAACACTGGCCAGGGAGCAGGCCAAGGCGACGCCAAACCCCTCCATGTCCTCCGCCTGGGCGGAGAAGCGTTCCCGCCGTTCAAGAGCTTGGGTGGGGCTTGCGCTGGCCGCGCAGACGGTCAGAAGTCGGCCTTCACCGCCCACCAGGGAGAGGTGGTCATAGAGAGGAGGGGCGCCCTCGCCAGGATCCCACTGGGGCAGGCCCATAGTCCGGGGACCCAGTCGCTCGGGGCCATCTCCGGCGCCGATTCCGTCGAGCAGGACCTCGGCCGCCTGCTGTGCCGTGCCCACGGGTAGCGCGTCTGGGTCCAAGGTTCCGGCGATCCCCAGCAGGAGGACCCGGCAGGGACTGAGACGCTCGATCAATCCTGCGCAGCGCGCGGCGGCCGTGAGGGGTCCGAAGCCTGCGCATTCCACCAGGCCCTGGCCTGGGCCCAGGCCCCCTGCGCGCTCAAGGCCTTCTGCTTCCAAGAGGGTGGGTATCAGGATCAAGGTAGGGGCACCGGGGCTTCTTGCCATGGGGGCAGCATAGGGGCCCGGCGCCCCTGAATCTGCTTCAGGCTCGGCTGGATTGCGGGGTTGGGCGGGATTCCTCCAGGGGGCTGGTGTTCAGGGGGGCTGAGTTGCTACAAACGATTCCGCCATGCTCTCCCGGCCCAAGTCTCCCTCTTCGTTCCCCTGGCTCAGCGCCCTGCTCGGCGTGGGGCTTGCATTGGGGCTGCAGGCCGGTGGGACTCCTGAGGGGGTGATTGCCGCGGAACCGCAGACGGTGGGGCTGCCCGTGCCCTTGGAACTCTCGCCGATGGTGGAGGCTTTGCAGCCCTCTGCCGGTGGGTCCGGAGCAACATCGGTGGAAACCGCTGCTAGCAGTGTCCCATCCCCCCTGGCTCTCGACGCTGTCGAGGCTCGGGGGCGCTGAACTCTGTCCAGGTCGTGTCCGGGAGCGCTTCACGGCGACTGGCCGGTTGAGAGAATGGAGACCCAGTAGAGCAGGAAAGCTAGGTGGAGGGCACACTATGCTGGTCCGGATGGGGCACCTGGCCCCGGCGGCGAGTTCCGCGGGAACCGTTGGTTCTCTTGTGTCGTCCCTGAATCACGGACCCTCTTCCTTCGACTGACCCCCAGTTCCAATGAGCCTGACTCTGATTCCCCTGCTTCTGCTTCCCACCTTGCAATCAAATTTTGATCTTGATGGCAATTTTCCCCAACTGGAACCGGCTCTTGAAGTCTGGCGCACCAATCATGGCCAGGAGTGGCAGGTTCGTTGGGATCGTGGTACTGGTCAAGCTGAGATCCTTTTTGGTTTCAACGCTGCTGCGCCCTTTGAGCCCGCAGACGATAGTGATTGGTTCGGTCTGACCCGGGCCTGGGCTTTCGAAGCCAGTCCTCTCTTGGGGATCCATCCGGGCGAGTTGGTCAATGTTGAGGTTAGTTTCTTGCCCCTGGGCATGGCCAATGGCACGGACAAGATGAGCGTTGAGTTGCGTCAAGAAATCGGCGGCGTGCCAGTGGAGGGTGGTTTTGTGAATGCTCTCTTCAACACCGAGGGGTCTTTGCTCTCTCTTGCCAACACCTCCTTGCCTGGCTTGACCGGAGCTTCCTCTTCCCCGTCCATCGATGGGGCTGCGGCGGTTGCTCGGGCCCAGCGTTTCTTCCGGGCCGAGACCCGCTTGACACCCACTTCGGTCTCGGAGCCAGAACTCTTGTTTGCGCGTCTTGAGGACCACGGGCGCGCTCATGGTCGACTCGCCTGGCGCGTGCAGGTGCTCGCGGAGAGATCCGGGTTTGAGCCCCAGGGTGCGATCTACATGATCTCGGCTGATGACGGTGCCTTCTTGCGCCGGGACGAGGCGATTCACAATCTCTTTGACGTGACCGGTCGCATCGACTGCCTGGCCACTGCTGGCATCGGATCCAACGACACAGTCGCAAGTGAGACTCCTTTGCCGGTGCCATTCCTGCGCGTGGTCAGTAGCGCTGGCACTGTGGACACGGACGCGGACGGCAACTTCAATATTTCCGGGGTCAACTCAGCAGTCAACCTGACGGTCTCATTCCTGGGTGACTATAGCAATGTCAACAATGACCAAGGAACTGACTACTCGGTCACCTTCAACAATGTCCAGCCGAACCAGGCCAATGTTCTGGTGATGAACCCCAGCCCCACAGAATTCTTGACTGCCCAGGCAAACGCCTTCATCCACAATGGGGTTGTGCGCGATTTCATAGTCAGCACCTCTCCTGGTGACACACATGGAGATTTCACGGTGGTCTCCAACGTCAACCTGAATGACAACTGCAACGCTTTCTATAATGGCAGCTCTACCAATTTCTTTACTTCTGGCGGGGGATGCTCCAACACCGCGTTTTCCAACGTGGTTGCCCACGAGTTGGGCCACTGGTTGAATTCTCGTTACAACACGGGCAACGGTGGGGACGGCATGGGCGAGGGCAACTCGGATGTCTGGGCCATGTACATCTACGACTCGCCCATTGTGGGTCACGGTTTCTTCAACGGTACTGGCCAGATTCGAAACGGCACCAATACCCGCCAGTATTGTGGTGATGGAAACGGTGGCTGCTATGGTCAGGTGCACGCGGATGGCGAGGTCTGGATGGGCGCCGCCTGGAAAGTTCGTGCGGCCCTGCAGGGCAATCTGGGCAATGTGCTCGGGGGGCAGACCGCGGACCAGTTGTTCATGGGTTGGATGAACGGTTACAACCAGACCCAGATCGACTCGATCATCGAGATCCAGTGGCTGACCCTGGATGATGACGATGGAGCCATCGGCAACGGCACCCCCAACTACCAAGAGATCAACAGTGGCTTCCTGGCCCAGGGATTTCCGGGTTACGACCTGCCCTTTGTTGTGATCAGTGGAGTCACCCAATTACCGGATGTGCCGGACAACCAGGGACCCTACACAGTGCAGGCCACTATTGTGGCGGGTATCAACCCACCCCTCGCGGGAGCGATGCTGCACTACAACTGGAGCGGCACAGGCTACTTTCAGGTCCCCATGACGCTTGTGGGGCCTGACCTCTATGAGGCTCAGATTCCCGACTTTCAGGGGGCGGCGATCGTCAGCTACTACATCTCGGGAACCGACTCGGGTGGACAATCCGGGTCCTTTCCCGACGGGGGAAGCGCTGATCCTTTGACTTTCAATGTGGGCACCCGGGTGGTTGTGGCCGACCATGACTTCGAGTCCGGCGCCAGCGGCTGGAGCGTGGGCGCCCCCAACGATGCCACCACCGGCACCTGGGAGGTTGGCAACCCCATTGGAACCGCCGCTCAGCCCGAGGACGATCACACGCCCGTAGGGACCAATTGCTGGTTTACTGGCCAGGGCTCCATCGGTGGTTCCCTGGGCGAGAATGATGTGGACGGTGGCACCACCACTTTGATCAGTCCGGTCTTTGACCTGAGTGGGGGTACCGCTCAGCAGGTGACCTATTGGCGCTGGTATTCCAATCAGACCGGAGCCGCACCTCAGGCAGATACCCTGTTGATTGACCTGTCCTCCAACGGAGGAGCCAGCTGGGTTGCCGCCGAAGTCGTGGGGCCCAGTGGGATCCAGACCACCGGAGGCTGGATCGAGCACTCGGTCGATGTTGCCAGCATATTGACCCCCACCGCCAATATGCGCCTCAGGGTTCGGGCTTCGGACCTTGCGAGCGGTTCGGTGGTGGAGGCTGCATTTGATGATTTCGAGGCGAGTTACCTGGTGGATCCTTCCTCCTGTCCTGCACCCAGCACCTATTGTGTTGGCTCACCCAACTCCTTCGGATTGGGGGCATTTATGTCCGTAGGCGGGTCACAGAATGTGGACGACAACAACTTCAGCTTGATGGTTTCTGGCGCGGTTCCGGGTCAGTTCGGACTGTTCTACTACGGGGACGCCGCTGCGTCCGTGCCTACGGGTGCTGGTGTGCGCTGTGTTGGTGGCTCCCTCTTCCGCCTGCCCGTGCGGGTAATTGATCCCCTGGGCGGTGCGCAGATTGGATTGGATTTCCCAAGCCTGCCCGTTGGTGGCGGCATCAGCAACGGCGAGACCTGGTACTTCTCCTTCTGGTTCAGGGACCCGGGCTTTGGGGGTTCGACCTTCAACTTTGCCAACGGGGCCGAGGTCCAGTTCTGCCCCTAGAGATAGTCCGAGTCAGTTACTCCTTACCCAGCATTCGCCTTAAGGTGTCTGCCAGGGTCAGGGGGTCAAATGGCTTGCGCAGAGTGTCGAAACCGCTCTTCTCACGAAGGTTGTCATGGTCTTCGGTGTCACCTTTGGCAGTCAGGAAGATAACGGGAATGTCCCGGGTGCTCTCATCGGCTCGCAGGAGCGCGAGGCACTGAGGTCCGTCTAGCACAGGCATCATTACATCGAGCACAACTGCATCGAAGTTGTTGGCGGCGGCAGTTTCTACTATGGCCCCTCCTCCAGAAATGGTCACTACCTGCATACCGCCAACATGCTCCAGAGCGAGACTCAGAAGTCGGCGCATGTCGGGGTCATCGTCCACCACTAGGACCTTCATCTCCTCACTTACTACTCTGCTTTCAAGGGAATTTCAACGACAAAGGTGCTGCCCACCCCGTCAGGCCCCTGCTCGGCCCTGATATCGCCTTTGTGCTGGATCACAATCTGCTTGGAGATCGTCAGCCCCAGGCCCGCGCCTCCTGCTGGCTGATTTGCTCCATGGTCCAGTTGGCAGAATCGATCGAAGATCCGCGAGCGAAGTGCTGCTGAGATTCCGGGGCCCTCATCAGTCACCAGAAAACGTGCCCATTCCTCGTCCTTCTCAAGGCACACATGGACTGCTCCTTGCCTTGGGGAGTGTCTGATCGCGTTGTTCACCAGGTTGATCAGCACTTGCAATACGCGTCCGGGATCCGCCTGTATCTCGAAGGCAGCGTCCTGGAAGATCAGTTCAACTTCTGCCTCTGCGGCCAGAGTGGTGAGTCCTTCTTGCAGCTTGAGGACAAGTTCGTTGCTCTGGAACGAGGAGTACTGCAGGGGCAAGGCACTCGACTGGAGGCGTTCCAGATCGATCACATCATCGATCAGATGGTGTAAGCGCTTGCAATTCCGGGCAGCGATTTCCAGGACCTCTTGGGCCTCGAGTGCGATTTCCCCCAGGGAGCCCGCAGTCGTCAGGGCCAGGGAAGCTTGGATGGCGGAGAGGGGCGTGCGCAGTTCGTGACTGACCATGGACAGGAAGCTGCGTTGCATCTGAAGCAGACGTTCCTCTTCGGTGACATCCCGGAAGAGAAACACTTCGCGCGGGCCATGGCTGGTTTGGATGTCATATTGCGAACCATGGGCCTTGAATTGTTTTCCGTCCTCGGGATGGACGGTCCATTCGATGACGCCAGAGGCTTCGTCAGCCGTTGTCAGGGGTTTCAGGTGGTCCGCGACTTGGCTGCCTACAATACGCCGGGCAGTACTCCCCAGCAAGTGACAGGAAGCGGGATTGGCAGATTGGATCCGACCCTTTGGATCCACTAACAGAAGACCCTCTTCCATGTGCTCCACTATCGCAGCCAGACTGGCTTCCCTGGCCTTGGCCTTGTTCGTCAAGTTCTCCAGATCCTGGGCCTGCTGCTGCGCTGCGATGAGCAGCATGAGATAGTCCCCTGAGGCATCCTGGGGTCCCAACTGGTTCAGCTTGATGCCTGTCTCGCGCATCTGCCCTTCATTGGTGATCCAGGGAGAGCAAAGCAGTATCCGGCCGAGGTCCGGCAACTTCTGCCACTGGCCGCGCAGGATCAGCTTGGTGCCCTTGATCCTGATCAGAATCAGTTGTCCTGCCAGTTTGTCGAGACCGGATGCGCCTTTGATTTCGGGCCGCAGGACTTCCAGCAAATCGTCGAAGGCCTTCCCGGAGGGGTTGTTGGACAAGTGCGCAACGAGACTGGGGCCTGCGTCAAGAATCTTCCAGTTCTCATCACAGCGCAGATGGAAGGGGCTCGCAAAGTCGAGTACTGCGGATCCAGTAGGGGGCATGGGAAGTCTGGAACCCTGGGTATGCTTGAGAGGTGAAAGGGAGAGTGCCCTCTGATCTACTTGGAGGATACCTGGACACGCAGAACGTCTGCGGGATTGTCCTCGTTCTTGGCCTCCACATGAGTGACCGTGACTCGCACATCGAGCCGGTCCGCCACTCCTTCTATCAGGCCACAGACGAAGGGTACAAGAGCTGGCCGGAAGGACTCGTAATTCAGCATGATTGTCTCGCCATCGTCACTCAGTACCCGGAAGCTAGGCGGGCGCAACTCCGGGAAGGACAGGGCCAGCCGGGTATGCATATCGTCGAGGGCGCCGAGAACCTCTCCCATGGTCGTCCCCGCTTGTTCCAGCAGGATCGCGTAGGAAGACTTGCCGGCGAACTCGACCCAGTACTGTCCAAAAACCCGTAGCAAGTCTTCGATCGGCGTTTCCAGCACTTCGCTGGCTGCACCCGCCAGGTCGTAGGTGATTGCGTCATCGTATGTTGACATGGAGGTGAACTCGTCCACCTCTACGCCGGCCTTTGTTCGGATCTCCTGCCAGGTCGCCTCGCCGAAGCGTTCAGAGATCAGGTCCTTGAGGGCCCGGTTTACCATTCCGTACATATTTCTTGTGGGTGCGCTGGTTCTAGTGAGGAGTGTTGAAGGGGTCAGGGTATCGAATGGAGTGCCCAGGTTCCTGACCTGGTTCCTGGATTCACTTCTGCCATGGGGTATTCCCCTAAAGTTCTGTGGCGGGCACAGGAGCGGATGGCGCTGCTCTGCTAGTCTGGTTTCCTGTGCTGGAGAATCAAGACCATCGGGGGCATCTGGACGCCGGGGGCTTCGGCCTGCTGTTGATTTTTGCATGCCTTACTTCGGCTTGCATCACAGCCCCTGCGCTTGAATCGGGTCGGCCCTGGGAGGTGTTGTTTGATCCTGCTTCGACTGATCCCCTGGCTGGTTGGCAAGCCACTGCCTTTGGTGGTCAGGGAGAAGTGGAGCTGAAGGATGACACCCTGGTCTTGAATACTGGCTATCCTCTGACCGGGATCACGCGCGTCGGTTCCCTGCCCCAGGTTCCCTTTGAACTCGAAGCAACTTGTCGCCGACGGGTGGGTAATGACTTTTTCTGCGGTCTGACATTTCCCGTGCGGGAGGGGCACTTGACCCTGATCCTCGGGGGATGGGGGGGGGCCACCTGTGGGCTTTCAAGCCTGGATGGGGCTGACGCTTCTGAGAATGCGACTTGTTTTTATCTTTGGACACCGCCTGACCAGACGGTGGGGGTGCGGTTGGTCGTTGAGTCCGAGCGTGTGCGACTTTGGCTTGATGGAAACCTGAGATTGACCCAGGACCTGAAGGGAGTGCGTTGCAGTGTGCGACCGGAGATGCTTCCTTGCCTGCCCCTGGGCTTCGCCTGTTTTTCCACCAGCGCTGAATTGGATGGCTTGCGGGTGCGGGCGTTCAAAGGGTCCTAGAGAGGATGTACAGGCCCTTCGCCCCGGGCCGCAGCCTGTAGTGTGCGTTTGGCCAGAACCGGCACCATTTCCCTGCGGTACCAGGCAGATCCGGGCACATTGTCAACGGGGCGCAGCTGCTTGTAGGCGAGTTGGGCGGCGCTCTCCAAGCCGGAGTTGAATTCATCAGTTCCTGGTCTCGTGCCTGTTAAGGCTTCCGATACTCCGCGTACCAAAGAAGGCCTTGCCGCCAATGCCACCCCACAGAGTTCTGCTGAGCTGATCGTGTCATCTTCTGAGAGAGTCAGGCGCGCTGCGATTCCCAGCAGGGGGAAGTCAATCGATTCGCGGGTGCGGAGTTTGCCGTAGGCTCCCCTGTGCCCCTCTTCCTGGGCAGGGACGCGAATGCTGGTCAAGAGCTCATCTTGGTCACAGCGCTTGTTCCAGATTCCGTCCGGGGACCACAGGTCCCTGATGGGCAGGTCGCGTTTCTCGTTCAGTCGCTCAAAACAAAGACTGGCTTGGAGGGTCATCAGGGCCGGAGCCGTGTCGTTGCTCGCCGCCGCCACGCACTTTTGACCTCCTTGGACAACGTGGCATTCCGTGCCGTCCTTTTTCAGACAATATCCGAGGGACTGGCGCCAGAAGTGAGTCTGGTTGTACCACTGGCAGCGTGTGTCGAGCATCACATTGCCGCCGAGGGTTCCCTGTGTGCGGAGCTGCGGCCCGGCCACAAGCGATGCAGCCTGGGCCAGAGCAGGGGCTCGATCTTGCACCAACTCCGAAGCGGCCACCTGGGCCAGGGGCGTCATGGGGCCGATCAGCAGGGCGCCATCTTCTTGCAGTTCGATGCCAACGAAGCCTTCAATGCGGGCAAGAGAAACAAGCAGTTTTGGCTCGAAGAGGCGGTGCTTGAGGTTGGGCAGGAGGTCGGTGCCACCGGCAATAACCATGGCCTGGCCCTTGGCTTCTGCCAACAAGACCAGGGCTGCGTAGAGGCTCTTGGGCTCTTCCAGTTGAAATGGAGGCAGGCGCAGCATCAGGAGTTGTCTCCTGGACTGGTGGTGTGCCCCTCGGCCTCCCGTTTTTCTCGCAGGGCTCGCAGCACGACTTCCGGCGTAAATGGCAGATGCCGCAGGCGAATTCCCACGGCGTCGAAGATTGCGTTGGAGAGGGCCGGGATCGCCGAGTGCAAGGGCCCCTCGCCTGCTTCCTTGGCTCCGTAGGGGCCTTCAGGGTCCAGACTCTCCACGATCAGAGCCTTGATCTCGGGCGTGTCAAGGGTGGTGGCCATGGGGTAGTCCAACAAGCTTGGACCTGCGTGCAGGCCGAAGCGATTGGTCTGGTGGTTCTCATAGAGAGCTTCGGCGATGCCCATGTACACCGAACCCTCGATCTGGCCCGCTACCAGGGCCGGATTCAGGGCTTTGCCGCAGTCGTGTGCGCACCAGACCTCTTGGACATCAAGGTGACCGGTCTCCTCGTCTACCGCTACTTCCACAACAT
>NYYZ01000047.1 GCA_002686945.1 Planctomycetota bacterium | reverse complement strand
TGACCCATTTCCCATCGTCCTTGTCCCCGAGGCCCGCAACCAGGAAGAGACCGGGAGGAGCATTTTCAATGCGCCCAGTCTCTGCCCACTCCACGTGAAGGCTGCCGGGACCGTGGCAGGCCTCGCAAGAGACATCTTCCTCCACCCATGTCGTGTGAAATGCGCTGTCTTCTGCATTCCAACCACGCACCAGGTCTGTCGAGTGACATTCGGCGCACATGGAATTCCAGGTCTGGTTGATGCCTTGCCAATGGAGTTCATCACCTATCGGAATGTGTTCGTCGGGATAGATGTGGTACCAGCGTTGGCCTCCTTCCTCTGTTGGGCGCGAGTCCCAGGCGGTGGGAAGGGTTTGCATGCGTCCCCCTGGAAACTCCACCAGATACTGTTGCAGGGGCGTAACGCCAAAGACCTTGGCGACTCGATGGCCAATAGTGGAGCCGCTCTCGTTGGTCTCAACCAGAAAATCATCTCCTTCCCGGCGGAAGGTCCAAGTCACTCCGTCGTGTTCCAGGGTTGAACCATCAAAGGCGCCTAGAACCGTGTCCGGAATTACGCTCTGCAGGGCCAGGTCGTGATGTGAATTTGCGTAGGCGGCGGCTTCCTCGGTGTGACAGGTCGCGCAACGTGCCCTTCCTACATAGACCGCACTCTGTGCTGTGGGCAGGCCAATAGCTTCGGGCTCGCTCTTTTCGTTTTTCTCCGAACAGGCCCAGAGAGCGAGGCAGGCAGCAATCAGCAGAAGAGGGCAGAGGCGCATGGTCCCATCAATTCTAACCACCGGGGGCGCGCAATCAGTCCTCAACCCGGCGATACCCGATCATGAGAAAAACCAATCCTGTGGCCACTTGGATCAGGAAGGTCCGGTGCATGGCGATGAGGATGCTTCTGCCTGCGCTATTGGTTATCGTTTCGCTCCCAAGGCCAGGGCGGGGAGGTATTGACCATCCGGGAGGACCCGCGGTAAGCGTCGTTCCTGGGAAGTCAGCAGCTTGACGATCCAAGGGTCGCGCAGGCGGACCTCCTCAGGAGTGGTGCATTCCCATTCGTTGCTGATTTCTTCGGCCCGTCCGAGTTGACCGCCAAGCAGGGTGGTTAGGGCAAAGTAGCAGTACTCAACTGCCATGCAGTCGTATTCGCAGGTCTCGTCGTCGTAGTGATACCAGGCTCCTTCGGGGACCTCGTCGGGGATCTCTGTGAAGAACCCTCCTCTTGCCCGGTCAAGGCACTCGCTCAGACTGGTCCCTTTCCAGGGGCCATAAGTCTCCGGCCAAGAGAGTGCCCAGCCCATCTGGACCAGGTGCAGGCACTCTTCGAGAGCCGCATCAAATTCGCCCTTGGGGTTGGTCTCGCTGGCGTAGAGGTCTTGGCCCAGATGGAAGCCCGCGCGATGTGCCGCCTCGAAGGGATTGCGGCGGTCACGTTCACGCTCCGTGCGCGTCATCCCCATGAAGGCTCGACGCACGGCAAGAGCGTGTGCCACTTCGGGTGCGTCGGGAAGGCCATCTCCGTCGTCGTCGAGCCACTGAGCCAGAATCGCCGCCGCGTGGACCAATTTGTCCTGGGGAACGGTCTTGGTTCCAAAGACCCCGATTCCGAAGACATCGATGTGCTGGGTAAAGGACTCTGCAAAAGGCCCATGTTCTTCTTCCGTGACCTTGCGAGGCACCAGATCTGGACAGTTGATTCCGGGAAAGGCACGCAGAGGGCCGCGCACGCCGCCCGTCTGCTTGGTGAGTTCATTGATTCGCAGGCTTCCACCTTCTGTGGTGTGAATCTCCAGGGTGCTGCCCGGGTAGGCCTTCAATCCCAAGCGCGCAGTTGCTTCCAATTGGCTGGCCTCCTTCGAGTCGTGGCCCACCACGAGAACTACGGTCAATCTGGGCGCTTCTCCGGCGATCCAAATGCGAGGAACCAAGTCTCCTGGTCCAGGCCTGGTAAGAGCCGAGTCCGCGTGAGACGATGGAAAGAAGGTCAACAAGCCAAGCAGGATTCCAATCAGCATGTCCCCAGTGGACACCATGGCTGGGGCCAATGCCAACCGGGTGTTTCAGCTCCTCGCAAGACGTGACGCGAGCTTGTAGATCATTCGAGCAGGCTTGTGGCGGGGGCTGGTGAAGTGTGAGGCTCTATAACGACCCAGTCGCTCGAGCAAGTGGTCCACCACCATGTCCTCCAGCCCGTCATCCAGGGGATAACCCGCTTTCCCCCGGGCCAGCTCGCGAAGCAGGCGCAAGAACCCGACTCGCTTCATGGCTGCCTGGCGCGCAATAAGGGTTGTGCCTGCAGGATCGCCAGCGGTCAGGCTGCTCTCGGCTTCATCCAGGGAGACATGGATCTCCCCTAAGCTCAAAGCCCTTATCTGTCCGTCTTCATCCAGATCGATGTCTATTTCCTGTGCATCTTCCCCAGAACTCAGGCGATCAGTAACCAGACCCTTTTCATAGCGGGCGAGAATCCGCCCGCTGGAATAATCCCGTGGGTCGACGATCTCGCATTCGAACCCGTTCATGAAATTCAAGGAGCGTACTCGACCTGAGTTGGCCTTCGCTTGTCGTGCATCAATCACCTCGCTGCCCCGGGCTAAAGCACGACCTGTTGCAACACCGTGGTATGCATAGGCGGAGTGTTCAAAGACAACTTCTTTGAGTTTTCCCATGGAGTCCTTCTCGCTGGCAAGTAGGAGGTCAATCCAGGGCATGCGTGCACAGTCCTCTGCCACGCTTACCTTGTGCCAGTGCTTGAGCAAGCCAGCGTGTCGGAAGTCACGCAAGCGCATCACTGGGGTATCGATCAACAGATCAGCCCCTTCAGGATTGAGCCCGGCGAGGTGCTGCAGCGCATATGGAATAGCGGTCTTGGGCACGCACAGATAGACCGTGGGGTTACCACTGAGATCCTCTGAGGTAAGCGAATCGAGCGCCCGCACATCGATTGACTCGCCGCCTACTGTTTCAGTGCGCGCGCTGCGTGCGAAGACCGCCCGCACCTGAGCTTCCTCGCCTGCTGCAGCAATGGCCGGCAGAGCGCATTCGGTCACCCGCTTGCCCAGTCCGATGATGATCAGTTCCAACGTCATGCCTTGTTCTCTTCGTCAATAGCGACTACTTGCTCAAGGTGACGCGCCAAACGGATCGACAGGGCGGCGATTGTATAGGTCGGGTTGGCGCAACCCGAGGTGGGAAAGACCGAGGACCCGGCCGCGTATACATTACCGCTGCCGCGTACCAGGAGATCCGGATCCGTGACACTGTCGGCTGGCTCACGGCCCATACGAGTGGTTCCCATGTGGTGCGAAGCGTCCTGATTGATCGGCCAGGGATTCTCGTCGGTCAAAGTGCCTTCCAACGAGCCCAGTCCAAGCCTCTCGATTTCTCGGTCAAGTGCCCCGTAGACCTCCAGGATCGACTTGCGGTCGAGAGGGCTCACGTCATGGGTAACCAGGGGCAGGCGTTGTCCATTGGGGTCGAGTTTGTCGCTCAGTGTGACACGGTTTTGGGCTCGGGGCTCCATTTCCATGAAGGCTCGAATGCGAGCCCCATGAATTGGCGCCGTTCGGCGGGTCAGTCGATAGGCCAGATAGTGCAGAACCCCTGGCAGGTGGATCAGCACGGTGAAGCCCAATGTCAGCCATCCCCCAAACCCTCGTCGGGCGTTTTGGGTCTCGGAGTCGTCGCCGGTCTCTGAGTAGTCCCGCAATTCCACCAGTTCGTCCTTGCGACTCCTACGAAAGAGGCGCATGAGCCCGCTTGCCTGCTTGACCAAGGTCACGAGGGCTTCGATGCCCGGGTTGTCAGTCCAGGGAAATAGGGGTTCAAGGCGTACGTAGCTGTTCATCAATCCTTTTTCAGCTTGCCGCTCGGTGGGTAGGCGCAGCCCGGCGTAGCCCGCGAAACCGCCATCGATGCAGCCGAAGAAATAGGGAGCCGAGCGCACCGGGTCGAAAAAGCGAATTTTCCCCGCGTAGCTCTTGGGGTGGTTCATGAAGCAGCGTCCCACTTGGTCATGGCCATTGCCTAGAGACACTCCGTTTGGCCCCGGGGAAGCCAGCAGCAGCCGTGCGTTCTCGATTCCGCCGCAGGCCAGGACAAACACTTGTGCGCGAATGGTGTGGCCCTGGCCCATGCGGTCCACGACGCTCAGGTGGCTGACTCGGCCGAGGCCCTCATCAAAGTGCAGTTGGGTCACAGTCGCATCCAACAACAGGTCTGTGCTCTTCGATTCCCAGACTGCCCTGCACTCAGTGCCGAAGTTCTGGGGCTCAGCTGCTGCCAGGAAGACCTTTTCTTCGAGTTCTTGCCAGATGGGCTGGAGATCGCCCTTGCTTCGTAGACGGGCAAAGCCCCTGGGACCAAAGTCCGACGCTCCTGGGAAGCGATGACGCCTGGCAGCCTGTTCCCACAATTCGGACAACTCAGCTGCGGGAATCGGCCAGGCCACACCGCCCAGGTGGGCTCGTGGGGCGAGGTCAGCATCATCCAGGGGGCTGGAGAGGCCCGCCCACGTGGTGGAGGCTCCCCCCAGGACCCGTTCCCGTGACCAGGGCTTGATCCACAGGCCCTTCGACTCTGTCGCGCGCAGGGCGTCCCCACGCGAGGTGATCTTGTCGAGACCGCTCTCCAGTACCACCACCCGCAGGCCTGTGCTCAGCAATTCCTTGGCCAGGATCGCTCCTGCTGGCCCGCTGCCCACGATGCAGATGTGGGAATCTGCCGGTTGGTCTTTGGCTTTGCTGAGATCGTGGATCATGGGGGCAGTCGAGGGTAGCGCTCGCGTGGGCTTGGTTCACCTCTGGTCTGCCTGTACGCGCTAAATCAGCGCTCTGGTCGGGCTCACCCCTGCTGGCTTGGGACCCAGCCGGGCTCCTTGTTGCCTGCCTGCTCACAATTGCAGTCAGCAAATTCGATTATCTCCGTTCTGGTGGGAGCACTATTCACGCTCTCCCTCGAGAAGACCGCATCAGCCACAGACAGAGGTTATCGACTTGCAACCCGGGCGTTCCCAAGAAGGGGATTGCTGCCTCTGTTAGCTCTTGACGCTGATGTTCCTCGCCGACACTTCAGTCTAGAAGCTGTCCCCCATGGCGGTTCACTTGAAACTTGGTGTCAAAGCAGCAGCAGTCTGGACCTGTGAGGCCTCGCCTTGTTCGGGACGGCTTGATTCCAGACCTGTTCTTTTTCCCGAGTGAATGGGTGAGCAATGAGGGACAGGGTGCCCAATCAAGGCATCTGCCCCGATTCCTATCAGTTAAATCAAATCATTCCCATGTCACACGTGTCCAGATTCCACATTTGCCAGCAGATCGTTCTGCTCTGGCTTGCTTCCATGAGCTTCGCAGTTCCAGCTGTTGCGCAAGTCGGCGTGCGCTGGCATGTGGATCAGCGCCGGGTTTCGGGAGGTGATGGAATGGCGTGGGCTAGCGCAATCAGTTCCTTGGACACAGCCCTTCGGCAGGCATTGCCTGGGGACGAGGTCTGGGTGCTCCGAGGTCAGTATCTTCCTACTCTGCGGCAGGATCCCCAGGACAGCCGCAGTGCTGCGTTCTATCTGCCGCCGGGTGTTGCCCTGCGCGGCGGCTTCGACGGCAGCGAAACCGAGACGAATCAGCGGGGGACTCAGTTTGTTCCGACAGTCTTGAGTGGTGATCTTGGGATTCCAGGAGTCAGCGAGGACAACGCCTATCATGTGGTCCTCTCTGAGGGCATACCGCTCGGTTCTCAGGCAGCATCTGTGCTGGATGGATTTGTCATTCAAGACGGCTACGCCAACCAGAGGGGCCATGCGAGGGGTGCAGGCCTGCGTGTTTCGACGGGATTCTTGCGCATCCAGAATTGCACCTTCAAGCGCAATTTCGGTCTCCTGAGCGGTGCGATTTTTGTGACCGGCGCCATGGTGCGCATCAAGTCCTGCAACTTGATCGATAACGCTACTGCCGGGCGCGGTGGTGCCTTGAGCATCCAAGCGTCTCGCTGCCATGTGGCGAACACTCGATTTTCGGGCAATTCTGCGGATCGCGGGGGCGCGATCTATGCACATTCGATTGAACAGTTCATTCAAGGCTTGGAGCCACCCGTGAGTTTCGTCAATACGGTGATTTCTCACAACCGGGCACGCGCTGGTGGGGGAGCTTTCTTGCAGGGAAGTGAGTTCAATGGTGCTGGAAGGGCGTCCTTTGCTCACTGCACTATTGCTGAGAACCTGGCCTTCGAGCGTGGGGGTGGGATCTTCGCTCGCACGGGAACTCACATTCCCGCCACCAGCTGGATCACGAATAGCATCATCTGGGGCAATCTCGGCCCCCAAGGCTCCGCACTTGGCGGTCGTCATCAATTGCGTTGGTCAAACATCGATGATGCCGGTTGGAAAGCGGGATCGAACATCAGCAAAGATCCTCTCTTCGTGAATGCCAGAGCAGGGGACTTTCACCTGCGGGATCACTCTCCGTGTATTGATGCTGGCTCGAATAGTCTCTTGGAAGCTGATTTGACTGATCTCGATGGAGATGGCTTCCGCTTTGAGTTCCTTCCATTTGATGCCGACGGCTGCCGTCGTCTGCAGGATGACTGGACGGTCAAGGATACCGGCATCGGGACAGGACCGATTGTGGATTTGGGCGCCTACGAAAGGTGAAGCCCGGGGAGGTTCGTTGCCAAAGAGCCTGCGATCCTCTGACCCTGCTCCCCTGTCCACCTCAATCGGTGGGCGGGGGAGCTATTTTGTTCGTGAGTTCGTCTTCGTCGGCCAGATGATTGCCGCTAGGGGAATGCGCTGGAAAGCCAAGTGGGCCCGGCTGGACTCATAGACAATCCCCACGGTACGCTCGTTGATCATGGTCAGACAGGAGTATCCAGCGGATGCCCCTTCGTCGAGGAGCAAGGCTCCTTTGGTATTCCATGTGACTCCATAGTTCTTGGAATGACTGATCGTCATATGCCTGCGCGGGGCTCGATCCACAGCGGGATTGGAAAAGAGCAACTGGCCGTCTGCTTTTCCTGTCAGGTCCCGTCCCACATGAATCAGGCTGGCCATGCAAACTGGATCATTGAGGGCTTCGCTCGAAGTCTTGTGCGCCTTCCAGTTCCCTCCTAGGTCCTTGCTGGTGGCAATGGCTCGTTTGCCGGGGGGCTTGCGACCACGGTTGTCGCGCATGCTGAGCATGAGTGTCCCAGCTTTGAGTTCCACCACTGCTGCCTCGGTCGTATTGGACTTGGCTTCTGTACCCAGGTGCCAGCTGGTGCCGTTGTCTTTGGACCATAGAACTGTTGAGCGTGGCTCGCGCTTGCCCTGTAGGCCCAACTGGTACTGGGCGGGGAATACAAGAGTTCCATCTTCCATGGTGATTCCTCGCCCTGGGCCCTGCAGTAGGAAACACCACTCGGGCTGCTTGACTTGCCTGGTGATATTGATGGGGGCGGACCATGTCACTCCATCATCGTCGCTGCGGACGAGCAGCAATTGCCCTGTCTCGTGAGGATCAAACCCGGGGCCCGAACCATTCCAACCAAGGTTCCCGTGATGCCAAGTTGCTGCGACCCAGATCGTTCCGGTGGTTCTATCCACCAGGATCGCGGGATCTCCGACCCCGTCGTAAGCAAATTTTTTGTCCTGCCCCATGTCCATGATGGTGCGCATCGCTTCCCAGGTGCGGCCACCATCCGTGCTGCGCGAGAGGCCCACATCGATGTTGCCTGGAAGGTCGCGCCAGCCCTGGCGCCGCAGGTCATAGACGCTCAGCAGAGTTCCCGAATTGCTTGTCACGAGCCCGGGGATGCGATACACAGGAACCCCATCAGAGTCTTTCTTGCGTAGGGCGATTCCCATGCGCTGAACGCCTTTCGGGTGGGTAATGCTGGGGGTGATGGTGCGGCCATCCTCCAATTGGATCGACAGAAGGCCCGCATCCACGAGACCATCGATGTCTGCGTCGGCCTTGGGAAGCACACTGACCCAGACATGGTCGTGTCCTTCACCGATGGTCCATTTCCCAGTAAACGTGATCTTGCCTGGGCGAACTTTCTGGGCCGCGCCAAACATCGCTCCCAGGGCATTCTCTGGATCCCGCCACTCCAGGATTTTTGGCCCGCGCATGAGGCTGACGGTGTCGAAGCCATTCAGGTCTGAGGTCCCCGCCAGATCGATGGTGATCGAGCGCACCTCAAGGGGCTCGATGACTCCCGTCCATTCCAAGTCCACTCGCAGGATCGGGTTCACACGATTGCCCACCAAGCAGGGCAGCACCGGCTGGGAGGCGGTCAAGCTGCTGCATTCCATTGGGGTGTTGGGTATCAGTTGCAACTGATCGATCAGGATCCCCGAGTTCTCAGGGGAGGAGCAGCGCAGACGCAAGAGCCGCATACCTTCAGGAACAGGCGCTCTCACGAGCGTCTTGAAGCCGCCTACCTTGACCTTGGTACTAGCGTCTTCAATCGTGCGCCATTTCCCGTTGATCTGGGCTTCCACCAAGAACACAAATGGCTCTCGGGCGGTCCAGCGTTCAGCCTGAAAACGCACCTCGCGCAAGTCTCCCGCATTTACGCGCATGGTCACGGTGGTTTCCTTGCCGCCGAAGAGATGCAGGCACTTGCGTCCCTGGGAGCCATGGGCATCGTCGATTTCTGCCCGACCCGCTACCACTTGCAGAAGACCGAGGCGAGTGCTGCGGCGAGAAAACTCTCCACTCTTGAGCTTCTCGAAGCTCAGGGTGGGAACTCCCGTCTGTTGGCCTGACGCAATTGACAAGCATCCGAACAGAACCAGTGACCAGAAGTAGATCAGCTTCATGGGGCCAACCATACGCTGTCAGCTACTCTTCGTTGCTCTGGACAACAAAAAGTACCACATCCAATTCAGGACCAAAGCCCTTACCCTGTCCTCATGACCATGATCCAAGCTCTCCTGGTGTTGTTCTCTCTTGCTCCTACGGCGCATCTCCAGGATCCCAGCAAGGAGCAACCCGGAACCATTGGCACAGGTCGCACCGTTTGGGTCTCCGGCGAGGCATCCACACACACCTACCGTATTCCCGCCCTGGCTCTGACAAAGACTGGCGATGTGCTGGCCTTTTGCGAAGGGCGGCGGGGTGCTCGTGGGGACAGTGGCGATATCGATCTCGTGATGAAACGCTCTCGGGATGGGGGCCGCACCTTTGGCCCAGAAACGGTGATTTGGGACGATGGCGGGAACACCTGCGGCAATCCCTGCGTGGTTGTGGATCAGCGTACCGGGAACATTTCTCTGCTAAGCACCCACAACCTGGGAAGCGATCACGAGTCACAGATCATCGCTGGTACTTCGTTGGGCACGCGCACGGTCTGGCTGCTGACAAGCACCGATCATGGCGTCAGTTGGTCTACCCCTCGCGAGATCACAGATTCTACTAAGCGCGCCAATTGGACATGGTATGCCACAGGCCCCGGGGCGGGAATTCAACTCCAGCGTGGTGCTAACAAGGGTCGCTTGATCATTCCCTGCGATCACATCGAGGCCGAGACCAAGAGATACTTTTCTCATGTGATCTGGAGCGATGATGGGGGCCAGCATTGGCAACTCGGAGGACGTACACCTTCGGACCAGGTCAATGAGTGCGAAGTGGCTGAGTTGGAAGACGGGCGCTTGCTCTTGAACATGCGCAATTACTCGCCTGTGGCGCGTGCTCGTCAACAGGCCACGAGTAACGATGGAGGCATCACCTTTCGTGATCAACGCTTTGCCCCAACTCTGGTCGAACCGACCTGTCAGGCAAGCATCCGTCGATTAGCCTGGGCGGCACCGAACCAGGCCGGTATCCTGCTCTTCTCCAATCCTGCGTCCAGCAAGGGTCGCGAGCGCATGACCCTGCGCGCTTCCTTTGATGATGGTGCAACGTGGCCCTGGTCAGCCCTCCTGGATCCGGGACCCTCGGCTTACTCCTGCCTGCTCGTTTGTGAGGATGGGGCGGTGTTGTGTCTCTATGAAGCTGGTGGCTACAGGAAAATCGTAGTCCAGCGTATTGAACCAGCCGACTTGCCCCGAATCTCCCTAGATACTCGCTAAGCTGCACACATGTTCCGACACCTGGATCCTCTGATTTTTTGTTTCGTGATTGCGAGTTGCCGGATAGGCACACAAGAACAGCCCGTTACTCCCGAGACGGTCGTGCCCCGCGATGACAATGTTGCTTCTTTGGTCACTGATGACTGGGTTCCTCTTTTTGACGGCAAGACGCTTGACGGTTGGACGCCAAAGATCCGCGGGCACGCTCTTGGCGAGGATCCCTATCAGACCTTTCGCGTGGAAAATGGATCGATCAGAATAGGCTACGAAAATTACGCCGGCAAATTTGCTGCCCGCTATGGGCACTTGTTCTATGACGTGCCTCTCTCGCGCTACTTGCTGCGCGTGGAGTACCGTTTCTTTGGCGAGCAGATGGTGGGTGGCGCTGGCTGGGCCTGGCGCAACAGCGGTCTGATGCTGCATGGGCAAGATCCGAAGACCATGGCCATTGATCAAGAGTTTCCGGTCTCGATTGAGATGCAACTGTTGGGGGGCGATGGAACAAACAATCGCACCAATGCCAATCTCTGCACCCCGGGCACCAACGTGGTCATGGGGGAGAGTCTCCAGAGGCGTCATTGCATAAACTCCACATCCGAGACCTGTCACGGGGATGACTGGGTTTGGGTGACAGTAGAGGTGCGCGGGGGCGAGGTCATCCGTCACTTCCTGGGAGATGAGCTCGTGATGGAGTACACCGCACCACAACTGGATCCCAAAGACTCCGAAGCCCAGCTCCTGATCAAGGAGGATGCCTTGTTGCTCACAGAGGGAACTCTCTCTCTGCAGTCAGAGTCCCACCCTCTGGAGTTTCGTCGCATTGAGATCAAGATGCTTTCCGACGCCCCTTGAGGCCAGGTATCAATAGGAAGAGGCGCGGTTCCGATTGGAACCGCGCCTCTGCGTATACAAACAGCGCTCACAGCACGTATTGACTGATTCGCTGGGGTGGTGGGGAAGGTGGCTTTAGCACTCTCCCCTGGGGATCACCAATTGTCGCCCCAAGAGTCGCCGCCGCTATCGCCGCCGCCGCCGGAATCGCCGCGCTTACCGCCGCGCTTTCCGTCCCAGCCGCCGCCGCCACCGCCACGGTGACCGCCGCCGCCGCCGCCGCCGCCGCGGTAACCACCGCCGCCGCCGCCGC
>NYYZ01000046.1 GCA_002686945.1 Planctomycetota bacterium | reverse complement strand
CTTCGGCACCTGGTGCCCCAACTGCACGGACGAAGCAAAACTCCTCGCCCGCCTCAGCCCCCAATACAAGAAGCGCGGACTTCAGATCCTGGGCATCGCCTTTGAACACGGAGACGACCAGAAGGGCCAGCTCGCGCGCATCCAGAAATGGAAAGCGGCCCTTCAAATCCCCTACCCAGTCATCCTTGGTGGCAGTTCCAACAAGGCCAAAGCCAGCAAACGCTTCCCGATCATCGACGCGGTCCGCGCCTACCCCACAACCCTCTTCCTCAATGCAGACGGCACCACTGAGGCAATCCACACCGGGTTCACAGGCCCCGCCGCCGGCAAGGAACACGCGAAGCTGGTGGGGTCTTTTGAGCTGCTGATCGAGAAGACCCTTGTGGACAAGTGAAACAGGCGACACAGGACCCACTCAAAGATACGCCACGCCCCCCACACCCAACCGAGCGGGCATGCGCTCTCGCTACCTGGCTTGCATGACTGGATTCAACTAGGGGCGGGGTGCGACGACCCGAAAGCCAATGGTGCTGTATCGAAGAGCCGGATCAATGAATCCGCGATACGCCGAACGCAACCCCACCGAGACGCTTTGCCAGCCCCCGCCCCGAAACAGACGGCTCGTACCCGCAGCAGGCCCCGTTGGATTGACGCTTGCAGCACCTGAGTAGGGGCCATACCAATCCCCACACCACTCCCATACATTGCCTGACATGTCATAGAGGCCAAAGCCATTCGCCATGTCCGCCCCAGCCGGCGTCTGATTGCCGTCGAAATAACCAGCGGGAGTCGTCCCATTGTCAAAGGGATCTCCTGAAGAGAAGTAGTTTGCGTTGGAACCGTCAATCGAGTTCCCCCAAGGATATCTCTCATAGGGCGTCAATTGCCCTCCCCGAGCCGCAAACTCCCACTCGGCCTCCGTCGACAGGCGATACCCACTGGCCAAGAAATCGCAAACCCAACTCGTTTCATTGTAACAGGGGCCAAGTCCATCAAATCTGCTGCGCCAGTTGCAGTAAGCACCGGCTCCATACCAGCTGATTCTGCTCATCGGGTGAGTTTCCTTTCCACTTGTCACCCCGAAGTTCAATCCATTCCAAGTGATCCGGCTCTCGCTTGAGCTGCTCGTCGTATCACAAAGAACTTGACCCGCACCTCCAGCCTGCAACACCACACCACTACTGGAAACCGCCACCAACCCGGCAGCAAAATCCAGGTTCAGATAATGCGCGTACTTCTGATTGGTCACCTCTTCGATGTCCATAAAATAGGCACTGAGCAGAACATCATGCAAGGGAAGCTCATGAGCCGGGCCCGAACCCACATGCCGGCCCATGGAAAACAGCCCGCCGGGAACCAAGGCCATGCCCGCATAGGGCGGAGCACCCGAGGCGAACTGCACCTCCAGGCCATCCGAGAAGTTGTGCCCAGCGCCACCGGCAACTCCATCCCGATACCAGGCCTGGAAGTTCCAAGTGGAGCCTGCAAAAATCGCTCCCCCCGCTGTGGGCGGAGCTGAGAGGTCAAGGGCGTAGGTGATGACTCCCGTGCCTCCGGAAAACGTGGCGGGGCTCAATCGATGCAACGCGCCTCCCACGCAGATAACCCCATTGCCAAAGGGATTCGACACCTGGTTGGGTCCATAGAAGAACATGCCAAATTGACCCGTCGGCAATGCATCCGCCTGTAAGAGAAGATTGTTGAGAGCGACTTGATTGGATCCACTGGCGGATATCACTGCTCCCGCGCCCGCGGAATTGGGCGAGGTGGTGCAGTAGTTGGTGCCCACCCCCTGGGAAAAAGCAAGACCCGGCAACAGGAATAGCGTGTGGAGATGACACTTGAAGAGGAGGGTGGTCAACATGGAGAGCTCCGGTGAAAGAAGAACCTGAGTCACTAAATTAAATCACCAAAGCCGTGGTTTGAGGCTTCGGACTCCGGGAAAACCCGCCCGGCCCCCTCTGCACATGCAATCCGAGCCCTTCCGCCGAACCTGGTGTATTTGAACCTGATTCCGTACAGCCCACCCCCTGACATGAATCCGACAATGCGATCCCCGGCAACCTCGTCTGGCCGATGATAAGATGAGAGCATCATGATTCGATCGATCCTGTGCAGTGTGCTTGCCCTGAGCGGTGCCACAACGGAGCTTTGGGTTCCGGAGGTATCGACACTTCTTGCCCAAGACGGCGATCCCATCGAAGTCAACATCGACTGGCTCACGAGCGTCGACTACAGACCGGGGATGAAGCTGCCGGACGAGATCCTGGCTTTGGATGGCAAGCAGGTTCAACTTGTGGGCTACATGGCAATCGGGACCTTGGAAGGGGATGAGTCCTTTGAGTTCGTACCGGAGTCCTGCGAGTGTGGACGCTCAAAAGTACAGCACTTCATCGATGTGACCCTGACAGATGATGTGGCGACTTTCACGCCGGGACGCATCACGCTGGTGGGCAAGTTCAGCGTAGGCGAAGTCAAGGAAGACGGCTTCGTTACCAGCCTCTATCGGCTTGAGGTCGAGCGGCTTCCGTGAGGGGTCTTGTGGGTGATCTGCTGCGGCTCTCGTTGACCTTGACTCTGGTGGGTGTCATCGGGTCCGGGCTCTCGGCTCAGGACACGGACACGGACAAGGAAATCGAGCGTCTGTTCGCTGCCGCGCTCAATGGGCGCGTCGTGATTCGGCCCCAGGCAGCAAATCGTCTGGTGGCTTTGGGGGAAGAAGGAGAAGCGCGGATCCTGAAAGAGCTGGGCGAAGATGGCTTGGGACTCGCTGCCATGGGACCTGCGATCATTGAGGCGATCGGACTCTGTCAATCAAACGAGTTGCGTGGAGCTCTTTGGCCGGCTCTGTCGAATGGAGACTTTCCATGGCGTCCCAGTGTGGCACGAGCGCTTGCCGAGCAGCCCCGGGACACGGAGACAGCGGCATTTCAACTGCATCTGGACGATCCCCTGGCAGAGGTGCGCGCGGCCATGACACGGGGCTTCGGCCAAGCCGAGGGCTCCCTTGACGTCCTTGAAAAGAAGTTGCTCGACGAGGACGACCGGGCGCGGCAGGCGGCAGCTCTTGCACTCCTGGACCGTGGACAAAAGGATGTGCTCTGGTATCTGCTGGAAGAGCTGAAACGAGAGGACAAGTACTTTGAGCGGCCCACGGGAACCTCGGCACGCATCACTGTCTCCCGTGCCTTGAGCAAACGCGGCCTGGACCTGGCCGGGTACGACGGCAGGAAGGAGCCAACCACACCAGCCAACGCAAGAGCTATCGAACACCTGGAGAAGTCTTTGAAGGGAGACCCTCCCCCCATGACCTCCTGGCAGACCGCGGGCGGCCCGATTTCGCTGGAGCGCATTGGTCTTGAACTGCGCTCCTGTCGCGCGGGGGAGTTCTTCCTGCGTTGGACCGATGACGACCATCTACTGGTGGGCCAGGGCAATCCGGCTGTGGTGGTGCTACCACCGGGAACGACCAGGAAACTGGTCAGAGGTCTGGCTGCGGGCTATGACGGCCTTGAGGGCAAGCGGTTCTTCGGAGCCCCAGGCTGCGACCTGGAACAGGTACTCCTGAGGCGCACCCCCTCATCCAAGAGCGAGGCCCTGGTGATCGCCAAGGGCCCGGCCTTTGTGCCTGATCTGCGACCTACGCCCCTGACCGAGGGCTATGCGCCCCTGATCGCGACGCTGCCCGATGGAGAATCCACGGACCCGCGCCTCCAGCACCTGCTACGTCGCGTGCGGACAGCTCTGGCGGTGCTGGGCGGAAGTGTGGCGGACCTCCAGCGCTAGGATTGGAAACCAAAGAGTAGGATGCTCCCCATGCGAAAGCTCTTTGTATTGGTCTTGCTGGTAGCTCTGTCCTGCAGTCCGCTGTTTTCTCTTCCCGCCCAGAACTCCGGCAAGCGCATTCGACTCAAGCCGAGTCCGGCGGCGGCGCGCTGTGGAAGCACGCTCAAATGGGAGACCGATTTGGACGCTGCCCTTGTCCGGGCTGAAGCCGAAGAGCTCCCGGTCTTTTGGTACCTGCCCACCGTGCGCGGTTCGTTCATGGACCGCAAGGCGGAGATCGACTATGTACAACTGGCGGGGCCTTTTTCCTGGCCACGCACGATTGCATTGATCCAGGACAATTTCGTGCCCCTGCGATTGGTGCCGAGCAGGGACTTGTGCAAGCGCTTTGATGTAGAGCGCTACACGTTTGTCGAGCCAGGATTCTTGGTACTGGATGCAGAAGGCAAGGAACTGTTTCGAGAGAGCGAAATCACAACCCTGCACCCGGGCTGGTACGCGAGTCGTCTACGCAGCATGGCAGGGTTGAAGCCGGGGCGCACGGATGGCCTGCCCACCATGATGAACCCGGACATGGGACAGAAGTTCCTGTTTGATTTCCCGGGTATTGCCTCGAACGAGGGATTCCGCGCAGCCCTCGCAAAGCTCGCCAGCAACGAGCAGGCGGAAGCCCTGCACCTCCGTGCTGCAGGAGCCTTCTGGGCGGCTGACGAGGATCTGGCCCGCACCCTATGGACCGAACTGCGGGACGGTTTCCCGGATCACCCCCTGGCCGCGAAGGCCGCCATGGAAATCGAGAGCCATGGGGGCATTGTTCGGGGCCAGGAGGTCTATGGCGAATTGGATGCGGCGGCGACCAAACCCTCCGGGCACGGCACCCGCGTCGATGAGGGTGCCTATACAGAGGAGCAGCTCTGGCAACGGGGCGTGGACTACCTCTTGAGCATGCAACGCATGGACGGGGGCTGGAAGGACAGCATCTATGACTTTGGTGGCACAGACGGACTGCCCAATGTCCAGGTGGCGGTCAGCGCGATCTGCGCGCGAGCCCTGCTGGAACGGGCAACAGTCAAGAAGGACGATCCGCGCTTGGAAGCAGCACTGCTCAGAGCCCTGCGTTACCTGCTCGATGAAAGCAACCTGAACACCAACGACACTGATGAGTTGATCTGGGCCTACACCTATCGCGCCCAGACCCTCGCCCGCTGGCTGGACCTTCGGCCCCAGGATGCAGAGGGGCTGCGCCCATCCTTGCAGTTGATTGGCGAGCGCCTGCTTGAGGTCCAACGGGATGACGGCAGCTGGGCCCACGAGTACTCAAATCCCTTTGTCACCGCCGAAGGACTGATCGCACTGGACTGCATCAGGGATCGTCACATCGAGGTAGCGGGCCTTGAGAGAGCAGCACGCAGGGGGATCACCGCTCTCTTGCGTTGCCGCACAGATGAAGGCGCCTACACCTACGGCAATGTACGCGCGGGACGCAAGGCCCGCGCTTCCATGGAGGGAGGAGTAGGGCGCATTCCCCTTGGCGAGTTGGCATTGAACCTATGGGATGTAAAAGAGGCCCGCTCCTTGGAAGAGGCAGTGGCAGCCTCTTTGGAACACGAAAAACACTTGCTGCCGGCCCAAAAATACGACGACCACACGCGCACTTTCGCCTATGGCGGGTTCTTCTTCTGGTACGACCTGCACGCTCGTACGGAAGCCATGCTGGCCGCCAACAAGCGGCGCATGAAAGTGGCTCTTGGAGTCCAAAGGGAGCAGATTATTCACTTGGCCGAGATCGACGGGGCCTTCATCGACTCCCACGAAATCGGACGCTGCTACGGCACGGGCATGGCACTCTGGTGCCTGGCCCTGTGTCGCGACAAGTAGCCACAAGGAGCCTGCGAACGAGCCGCATCGAGCCTACTCACTGAGTTCGCTGCTGGTGGCCTGCATGGTGTAGCAACCAGCGGCATAACCCGTACCGTCATCAAGCCCTTCGATGTGAATGACGCCGCGCACAAGAATCGGCAGTTGAACGAAATACTCCGCGCCTTCTCCACTCATCTTCACATCTATCCATGCATCGGGTTCGGGAGCGCCACCAAAGCAACAAGCCAGTATGTCGCCCACCAGCATGAAGTTCAGCACGCGCTCGCCTTCCCATTCGAGCGGAATCATGAAGCCTTCGACAATCACCTCCTGGCCGTCAAGTTCCGCTATGTGCCCCGGAAAGGCCTTCTCTTCCTCGCTGTAGGACTCTGGGTAGAGCAGGGCGTCCACAAGATCGTCGACTCTCTCGTCAGGAAGACGCAGATCGTTCCAGGTCACCAAAGGCAAGCCGGTTTCCTTGTCGACTCGTTGTTTTGGCTTACTGCTCTCGGCTTGAGTTGCGGCAGCGGGGATACCTTCCCCTTCGGCACTCGCTGAAACACCATCAAGCGCCCCATCCAACCGCCCCCCGGCAAAAGGCAGATCTTGGGGGCCCTGTTCCCCTTCTCCACCGCAAGCCGCGAAGATCAGGCAACAACAAAACCCGGGTGCATACTTCACTGCTTCCACTACTCAGGCACAGGACACTCGATGCCCACATCAGTCAAAGTGCTGCCCAGCAGAGAAACCCGGGCCAGCTTGCCAGACAGGCTTTCGCGGCCCTTCAAGCGCTCGTCTACGAGGCCAAACTCAGAGGTATCCCCCACGGTTTCACCCGTAAGTCCACTGGCACGCGCAGCCAGTTCAAAGATCTCGTTGTCGCAAACCAAAGTCATGGAGGCCAGATCGGAACGCAGTGAATTCTCCGCGCAACCATCGAACAGGAAGAGAGTCAGTTCCCCCTGTTCCCGGTCCAAGACCACCTCGATGTTGGCAGCTCCATCGGCAATTGGAATCAGCGCTCCGCCGTGGGGCGCCACATGTTTGTGGCCGCCTTCCCCATGGGCACCATCGCTGGCCCCGTGATCGCCATCATGGGTGCCATGGTGATCGCCATCGTGATCGCCATCGGGGGCGCCATCGTGGGCGCCATCGTGAGCGTCCTCGTTGGCGCCATCATGATCGTCCTCGTGAGCGCCGTTGTGGGTGCTGTCGTGGGTATGGTCATGATCGTGGGCGTGACCACCGCAGGATCCCAACAAGAAGTAAAGGGGCAGACTCAGGACAAAATCAATTCGTTGCATCGCTATAGGTTTCCGGAAAGGGTACTGGCAACATCCGTGGCATAAGCCTTGCGAGCAGGCAGGATGCCCGCAATCGCGCCCACCACCAACATGGCAACAGGGGTTTGCACCAGTGCAGAGTGCCATTCTAGGGTATCGAGCACAACGCCTGTGCGCTCGCGAATGATCGATGCGGCCACAACCATGATCGCAGCGTAGACCAGGTATCCAAGCAACGACCCCAGTGCCGATATCGTCGTGGCCTCCAACACGATGGCCGAAAACACCGTGCGTCTCCTGGCACCGAGGGCGCGCAGGATCGCGAACTCCCGCCGCCGCTCGTTCATGGTGTTGTAGATACTGGAGAGCAAGCCGCCGCCGGCCACAACCACCACCAGATAGGCGACCAGTTCAAGAATGCGATTGACCCAACCGAGGCGCTCGAACAACTGAGCCACCACATTGGCGATGGGCCAGGCCAATGTTGCCACCTTGCCCTGCCGATTGATCCGGTTCTCCATTCGTAGCCCGTGGATTTGCGACTTGAACTTGAGCATGACCGCGGAGACCTCTTTGTGCTCGTCAGGGATGGTGGCCCCGGCTTCCGCTTCAAAGTCCTCACCCGTACCGCGCAAGATGTGGCCGCCCATGCGAAAGATGCCCTCGATGGGAATCCAGATCACCCGGTCTGATGGAGAGTTAGTGGCCTCGAGCACACCACTGACCACATAGCGCTCATCATGCTGCACAGCGGAGAACTCCGACACTCCGTGGGATGGCTGGAAAGTATCGCCCCGCTTCAGACCACTGATGCGCGCCGCTTCGGAACCGACCACCGCCTGGCGCAAGGTCTCATCGAAGGGCTCACCATGGCCGACAAACTTGAACTTCTGGCCCTTGATGTACTCGAACCTGGTGAAGATCTCACTCGTCGTGCCCACGATTCGCAGGCCGCGATAGTTGTCGCCCACCGCATAGGGAATCGCCAGTTCCACGGTATTGTCTTCGCTGACCTCTTTGTAAAGGGTCCAGGGAATGTTGCCCGGGGATGTCTCCAGGTGAAACACGGTGTTCAGTACCAGCTGAGTCGCGCTGCCCCGCGCTCCCAGAACCGCATCAAAGCCAACCGGTCCCCCGGCAAAAGCAGCACGGGATTGGGCGGCCACCGCAAAAACCGCCATCACCAGCCCGCTGGCCAAGGCCGCGGAAACTACGGTGACGGTGGTCGACAGGGCATGCTTGCGCAGGGAACGCCGCACGATCAATAGCAGGGCGCGCATGCTGTTCAAAGGGTCACCTCTTTGACGGCCCCATTGAGGACCGCAAAGTCCTCTTGCCTGTCGAAGGCAGCCAGCACAGTTGGATCATGGCTGACGAGCAACAGAGCCGCGCCCTGCTTGCGGCACAGACTGCACAACAACTCCAGAGCTTCCTGCGCGTGAGTCGAATCCAAGTTGCCCGTAGGCTCATCTGCCAACACCATGCGGGGGCGCCCAGCCAGAGCCCGAGCGAGGGCCACGCGCTGCTGCTGCCCAATAGACAACTGGTGCGGCCGGTGCTGCAGACGGTGCCCGAGTCCCAAAGTCTCAAGCAGTTCCCTGGCCAGATCGGGATCTCCACCGGAGCCGAAGGCTGCCCCCAGGGTCACGTTCTCAAGGGCGCTGTAGGCGCCCAGGAGGTGGAAGGACTGGAACACATAACCCAGTTCCCGGGCGCGATACTGATCACGCCGGGACTCACTGAGATGGGTGATCTCATTCCCATCGAAGCAGACCCTGCCGCTGTCAGCTGCCAGGATTCCGGCCACAATGTGCAGGAAAGTGGTCTTGCCGGAGCCGCTGGAGCCCTTGATCGCCACCTGTTCGCCCGAGTCAAGTGCAAAGCGGTCGATGGACAGGACGCGCTGCACCTCACCCTCGGGAGAGACATAGTCCTTGACCAGGTTTTCCACTTGCAGAAGTTCCATTGGAGCAAGATACGGTGTCAATGAGCCTTCAGCAGGCTCCAATTGAAATTGTGATGTACAAAGTGCCCGACCGTGGGGGTTACAGGTGCAACCCAGGGTCCCCGACCGAGTGCTTGGATAGCTCGCTGGTCAGATAATCAAAGGCCTCGTCCACCGAGTCCGTGACCAGGAATAAATCCAGGTCACTGGGACTGATGGTGCCGAACTCCACAAGGGCCTCGAAGTTGATCACCTTGTCCCAAAACTCCTTGCCGAAGAGCACAATGGGCATGCGCTTCTTGATCTTGCCGGTCTGCACAAGAGTCAGGATCTCCATGAACTCATCCAGGGTTCCAAAGCCACCAGGCATGACCACCACCGCTTTCGCCAGGTAACTGAACCAGAACTTGCGCATGAAGAAATAATGGAACTCAATTGACAACCTGCGTGTGATGTATGGGTTGTCGTGCTGCTCGAAGGGCAGTGAGATGTTCAGCCCGACATTTTCTCCCTTGGCGTCCGAAGCCCCGCGGTTTGCGGCTTCCATAATGCCAGGCCCTCCGCCGGAACAAATCACGAAGCGTCGATCGGATCCCTCAAGGTTCTTGGACCAGTGGGTCAGTCGCTCGGCCAGATCCCGCGTAGCCGCATAGTACTTGGCATTTCGCAATACACGCTCTGCGGCCACCACATCCCCGCCCTCAGCCTTGGCCTCAGCCAGATCATTTTCCGCGTCCTCCTGAGAGCGCAAACGGGCGCTGCCGAAGATGATGATCGTGTCCTGGATCCCGAATTCACGAAATCGGGATTCGGGCTCAATGTACTCGGATAAGATGCGCAGAGAACGAGCATCCGTGGAGCTCATGAACTCTTCATTATTGTATGCCTTGACGGCTCTGTATCGGCTTTGACCCATGGGAGAGCACATGGAACCTCAAGAGCAGGCCGCGCGCCAACACCAGAATCGAAGAATCGGGTCAGAAGAGCAAAAGATCCGCCGCATCCAGGCTCCCATTGCAGGATTGTCCTGTCAGGCCTGTGCCCAGACCGCAAGGAACCTGCTGCAGGATGTCCCCGGAATTGAAGCCGCGAGGGTTAGCTTCGGCGCCCGATCCTTGAGTCTGGAATTGCTGCCCGAGGCAACGATCGAGGCTATCAACAAGGCCCTGGCCCGGGGCGGCTACGAGATTCCAGCGGGTGCCCTGAGCGAGGATGACCCGGACAGCGCAATTGCCTTCGCCCAGGAAATGGAAGACAACGAGCGCAGCCGTGTGACGCGCGGGGCGTGGGTCGCAGGTGCCTCTGCGCTTCTGACTATTGGGCTCTCCTGGTATCACATCCATGGAACCTGGATGCTCATAAGCGCAGGAGCCGGTGTCTTTATTGGTGGCCGACGCATACTGTCCGATGGGCTGCGCGCTGCGCGTCTTCGTGCACCGGACATGAACACCCTGGTAGGCATCGGAGCCCTGGCCTCTTTTGGCGCAGCGGTGATAGAGGTTCTCTCCCCCAACTTGCTTGGCGGCGCCGGACATCACGCCCATGCGGGTCCCATGATCTTGGCCTTTGTGTTGCTAGGACGTGTGCTGGAATCACGCGCAAGGGCACGAGCGGGCGATGCGCTGGGGATGATGATGAAGCTCGCGCCGGCTGTGGCCCACGTGGCCCAGGACAATGAAGTCAAAGACATAGACCTCAAAGAATTGAAAGCCGGTACGCACATTCTCGTGCGCCCCGGGGAGCGCGTCCCCGTGGACGGAGTCGTATTGATCGGCACATCGGCCTTGGACGAATCCCTGCTCACTGGCGAACCCCTACCCCAGGAACGAGGCCCTGGCGAACGCGTGCACGCGGGCGCAATCAACGGTACCGGCGCTCTGACGGTGATCACAGAGGGAGTTGGTGCAGAATCCGCCTTGGGACGGATCACCCGAGCCATGCGTGAAGCCCAGGCATCCCGCGCTGATTCACAACGACTGGCGGATCGCGTCAGTGCATTCTTTGTGCCAGCGGTATTGCTGATTTCCCTGGTAACGCTCGTTGCCTGGTTGCTGGGCGGCGCGCCACTGGGGGATTCCCTCGGACGCGCCATCAGCGTTGTGGTCATCGCGTGTCCCTGTGCCTTGGGCCTGGCAACGCCCATGGCGGTGGTCGCGGCAGCAGGCCGAGGAGCGCGGGCGGGAGTCCTCGTGCGTCAGGCCTCAGCCTTGGAGCGGCTCTGCGCGGCCGAGGTGATTGTGCTCGACAAGACCGGCACCCTGACCCTGGGAGAACCTGAACTCGGATCCCTCGTACCCGTCAATCCCAAAGCCAATAAAAAAGGCCTCTTGGCCCGCGCCGCGTCTGTTGAACAAAACAGCGAACAACCTCTGGCCCAGGCATTTGTGCGCGCCGCTCGGGAACAGGGCCTACCGATCTTGCCCAGCGACCAGTTCGTGGCGGAGCCCGGCCTGGGAGTCAGCGCCCTCGTCGCTGGCCGTCGAATTTGGATCGGTAGTCCCAAAGCCGCAATTCAGCGGGATCATGAACCCGCCTGGGTCGATGAACTCTGCGAACCCTTGCGAGCCATCGGCAGCACCCCGGTGACAATGGAGGAAGACGGCACACTGGTAGCCACCATCGGCCTGACTGACCGGCCACGAGAAGAAGCACCCAAGGTGCTGGCCGCTCTGGAAGACCAAGGCCTGCAAGTGCAAATCGCTTCCGGCGACGACCCGCTGGCGGTAGAGGCCTTGCTCAAGACTCTCGACCTGGAACGAATTCCCTTTGAGGGATCAGCCTCCCCCGAGCGCAAGGCCGCCTTGCTCACCGAACTCGGCGCCGAAGGCCGAGGCACGATCATGGTAGGTGACGGCATCAACGACGCCCCAGCCCTGGCCGCCGCCAGCGTGGGTGTGGCCATGGGCGGCGGTGCTGATGTGGCGCTTGAGTCCGCAGATCTGGCCCTCATGTCCTCTGACCTCTCGGGTCTCTTGCGCGCCCTGCGCCTTTCACGGCTGGCAAGGCGCACGATCATTCAAAACCTTGGCTGGGCATTCATCTACAACCTGTTGGGCCTGCCCATCGCAGCTGGCCTCCTGACAGTTTTCGGCGGCCCGGATCTGCCACCACCTTTCGCCGCTGCTGCCATGGCCATGAGCAGCATCAGTGTGGTGCTCAACAGCCTACGGCTTGGACGAGCGAATCTGGAAGACTGAGCCTAGGGGCTTCCCACAACCTGCGCGGCCTGCCATCCAGGTCGTCCACTGATCGCACCACCTGGATGAATGCCGGCAGATCCCAGGTACAGTGCATCAATCGGCGTGGCGTGACGCGCGAGGGTCATGGAAGGGCGCATGGGCCCGAGCTGGTCAAGGGAGAGTTCCCCGTGCATCTCGTGACCTCCCTCAAGATCAAACTCTTGAGCGATGTCTGTGGGAGTCAGAATGCGGGTAACTCTTGCAATCCCACGAATGTTGGGGACGTGGGGCTCAAGAGCAGCGAGGGTGAGGTCGCCCAGTTCCTGACGGCGTTTGTCGCTCCAGCCCCCTTGCAACTCGATCGTCGCGCAACGAATCAGTATCGAGGCTTCTCCATCAGTCTGGTGGATGTCGAGTGGCAGCTGAGTGGGCATGCGACGGTGTTTGACATGATCGAATGCGCGTTCGAGATCGAGAGGATGTTCGGCAACCAGGGAACGCTTGGGCCGCAAGCCTGGGCGGCAGGCGTAATCAATCGGCTCTGCGAGCCGCAAGCTGACCCTGGCGAGAGTCCCACGCAGGCGTAAGTTGGCCATCTGACCCGCTTCTCGAATGGGCAAGTGCTCAGGTTCAATCAACTCAAGCAAGGTACGCCTGGGACCAATACAAGAAAGCACACGATCCGCGAGAAGAGATTCGCCTCCCTCAGTGGTCACACCCGTCGCCCGACCTTGACTGACTTGAATGCGGCTGACCCTGCTAGAAGGTCTCAGCTCAACCCCAGAGCTCTCGCATGCCGCGACCAGAGCCGTGACCAGACTGGAAGCACCACCCACAATTTCTTGACCTGACTGGGCTTCGCCCAGCAGCAAGGTTGCCGTGGATGAGGGGGAACGCGGTCCCATCCATGTACCTTGCAATGCTCGAGCCGAAAGAGCTGCGCGCAGAAGCGGGCTTTGGAAGTGCTCGGAGAGAGTGTCATCCACACACGCGGGTCCGATCCTGAGGCACTCATGAATATCGGTCTTGCCCATTCGCCGAAAAGCAAACCCGCGGCGCATGAGGGGCAGCAAGGGTCCGCTGGTGCTGATATCAGGAGCGACTGAATCAAGTTGTGATGTCGCGAAGGGCAACACGCGCTTCAAGAATGCGCGCCAGCTGATATAGGCCTCGGCGTCTGCGCCCAATTCTCCGGCAGCTTGGACGGGATCTCTATGCAGCAGGAGTCCGGGACCCTCGCGGGAGAGCACGAAGACGGGCGCGGGATCGGCAAACTCCAGACCGTGACCTGCGAGGTCCAGGGCCTTGGCGATTTCGGGAGAAAAACTGTCCGTATCGTGCAGGAGCCCAGCGGCCACCCCGCCGAAACTCTCGCGACCCTCCAGCAGCGTCACCCCATGGCCCTTCCGCGCCAGGGTGGCCGCCGCAACCAACCCGTTATGGCCGCCTCCAATGACAATCACATCCATCAGACCGCTCCCGCCCTGAGCATTTCCTTCGCGGCCAACGCGCCCGGCGAAGCCATGATTCCTCCGCCGGGGTGAGCACCAGAAGAACCCAACCACAAACCATCAATAGGCGTGCGGTAGCGAGCCCAACCCGCCACCGGGCGCTGGAACAGGAGCTGCTCCAAGCCGAGCTCACCATGGAAGATGTTGCCCTCGGTGATTCCGATCTCCTGCTCGATGTCCCAGGGCGACAGGACCTGCCGATGCAAAATGTCCTCCTTGAGCGTCGGCATGTACTCGGCAAGGGTGTCCACCACCGCATCTCCAAAAGCCTCACGATGATCGGGCCAGGACTTGGCACCACTTGCCAGATCATAGGGCGCATACTGAACAAAGCAGGACATCACGTGCTTGCCCGGCGGGGCCATGCCCGGATCGAGCAGGGAGGGGAAGACCACATTGATGAACGGGCGCTGACTGAACGCTCCGTACTTGGCCTCGTCATAGGCAGTCTCCAGGTACTCCGTGGAAGGGGCGATGGCTACATCCCCACGCACATGGGGACCGATGCCCGGACGCTGGACGAATTCCGGAAAGCGGTCGAGAGCCAGGTTCACTTTCCCCGAGCTGCCACGGTTCTTGTAATTCTCAAGACTCGCTGCAAAATCGGCAGGAAGGTTCTCTTTGCCAACAAAACGCAGGAAGGTCAAGCTGGGATCACACCCGCTGACCACCGAACGAGCCGCGATCTCATCCCCGTTCTGCAAGATCACCCCCGTGGCGCGCCCGTTCTTGAGACGGATGTTGGCAATAGGCGCGTTGCAACGAATTTCAGCGCCGAATTCCAGGGCACTGGCAGCGATCGCATCGCTGACTGCACCGGTGCCTCCGATGGGAAAACCCCAGGCCCGAGAACTGCCATCGATCTCGCCCATATAATGGTGCAACAGCACATAGGCCGTACCTGGCGAGTTGACCCCCAACATGGTGCCAATGATCCCCGAACATGACATGGGGGCTATCAGCTGATCGGACTCAAAAAACTCGCGCAGGAAATCCACGCCACCCATGGTGGTCAGCTTGAGCTGCAAGGCGACCAGATCATCACCCAAGGCGCGGAAACGATCAGCAGCGCGTTTGAACTGCCACAGGTCTCCAGGGCGAAGCGATGTGGGATCAGGCGCAAGCTCATCGATGAAGGGTTTGGCAAAACGCGCCAGCTTGCCCATCAGCTTGCCGAACTCCGGGTAATTGTCCGCGTCCCGGCGAGATAGGCGACGGATCTCTTGCCGATTTTGATCCGGATCCGGCCACCGACAAAGACCTGGGCTGTCGAGCTGCGGAGTGTAGGAACATTCCAGGGGAACGATGCGCAGACCGTGACGGCTCAAGTTCAGGTCACGAATGATCCAAGGGCGTAGCAAGCTGACCACATAAGAACAGACCGAGTACTTGAAACCGGGATAGAGCTCCTCGGTCACAGCCGCGCCGCCGACCAGGTGTCGACGCTCGAGTACGAGCACTTTGCGCCCGGACCGGGCCAGGTAGGCTGCCGCAGTCAATCCATTGTGCCCGCCACCCACCACAATCGCGTCGTAGGGGTTGGACTCTGCACCTTTGGCGCTCATCAGGATGCTCCTTTGGGTGCAGCCTTGGGTGTGAAGGTCTTGCGCTCAGGATCGAAGAACGGTCGCTCCACCACGGTCCCCGTGATCGTCCTTCGTTCGAATTCGACCGTGTACTCGACGCTGAGTCTGGTGCCCAATGCCGCGTACTTACGATGCACCTGAGCCAACACCAGATAGCGCTTGAGGGTCGGAGACCAACTGCTCGAAGTGGCCTGGCCCACGGGCTTCTCATTCGCACCTCCCTCTGAATAGACCGGCACTGCGTTGCGACAAGCCAGTGGACTCAAATGCGGCGGCAAGCCGTACTCCTCGTGCAACGCCTCGATCTCGGCCCAATCAAGTTCCAATCCCACCAGCCCCCACTTGGGGCCCTGCTCCTGCTCCTGCACAAGAGCCTCCCGGCCGATCCAACCCGCGCGCTCCAAGTTCACCGTCCAGCCCAGCCCCGCATCCTCTGGCGTGGACTTGCGTGCCTCGATCAGACAATGCTGCGCCGAAATGTAGTCCACACCCTGCATCACAAAGCCCGCCTCGATGCGCGCCACATCAAGAGCATCGAGCCCAATGGGCTCAAGATGATGAGGCTTGCCAGCCACCAACAAAGCGTCGTAAACCGTCAGCGCATCCTCGCAGGCGATCCAGATTTCATAACCCAGGTCTCCCGTATAACCTGTGCGAGAAATCCAACCGTTGACACCTGCAATGCTCCCAGCTGCAACACCAAAAAACCGCATGGCGTCGAGATCCACTTCGGTAACCGCCTGCAGAATCTCGCGTGAGAGCGGCCCCTGCAGAGCCAAGGCCGCCAGCCTGTCGGTGCAATCCTCGATCTCGACCTGATATCCACGACTGTGACGCTCAAACCATCCCAACCAGGCCTCCGAAGAGGTCACGCGAAAAGTTTCGGGATCAAGACAGGCCACGGTGCCATCATCGAGCAGCTTGCCTTCCCCATCGCACATGCAACCATAGGCCACCCGACCAGGCTTGAGACGCGTGATGTCTCGTGTCCAGATGCGCGCCAGGTAACGAGCCGCATCAGCACCCGTAACCATGTACTTGGCCAGAGGACTCAAGTCGAGTAAACCCGCGCTGTGCCGAATCGCAAAGTACTCGCGCTCGGAATAGGCATCGAAGTTGCACGGCGCCGCGTATCCCGCCCACTCTTTCCAAGCCACGCTGGTCATCAGGTCGGCGGTACGTTCAAACAAGGCAGTCTTTCTGGGCATCTTTCGGAGATGCTAAAACTGCGGCCTCTCGGAATCCAGACCCGCGTGCGGGGATGGTCATGAACATCGAGAAGATCCTGCCCCTACACAACTGGCACAATGGGGAGGTGCGAGTCTCTCCCACACAAACCGCTACCTCTCTGATCCTTGCCGCCGCCTTGGGCTTGCTTGCCTGCGGGCGCGACGAAGGTACCAGCGAAGGTCGTCAAGAAGGCTGGGTCCCAGGTTTGGAAGGAGCCTGGTCAAGCCCCCATCCCGACGCCGAAAGCTCGTTCGCCATAGAGAGGATCGGCTATGGAGGTGGCAACGAAGAGACGAAAGGGGCGAGCGGGGTCCGAATACTGATGGCAGACCAGGTACTGGCAGCCCCACGCCTCTACACCTCAGGACATGGACCTGAAGCGATCCTGATTTCTTTCAGCGGTAGAGTGCTTCATCGCTGGCACTGCGACTGGCGTTCCCTTCAAGATGTACCTGCCCTGGACGGT
>NYYZ01000045.1 GCA_002686945.1 Planctomycetota bacterium | reverse complement strand
GACCTGCAGAAGCTCACCCACCTGCGGGACATGGGCCTCGATCTCTCCAAGCCGCAGTCGAGCGATCCTCAACGGCTGCTCCACGCAGCGCTCATATCGATCCCAACTTCCCCCATGCAGTGAGCGCCCCCCGATTAATTCCTCCCCTCGACATTCAATTCCCTCCAGGGCTTCCGCGTAGACGCTACACAGACCGGGCAATCGGGCTCCACGATACCTCTCACAGTCAGCAGTGAACTGGCTCTCAAGTCGATCCAGGTCACGCGCCAGGGTCGAGATCTTCAGGGACATCAGCGCGCGCTCGGCCAAGGTCCGGGAGTGGTCCTCCGAGGGGACCCTGTCCGCAGGGACGCCCACCAACGCCAAAGCAATGAGCGCGTACACAAGCAATTGGGGGCGCCAGGACATACCCCCCCCTGTCGTCAGACTCCCCAGCCCGGGTTGAGACCGGCACGCACAATTGCGCTACCCCCCTCAGGAACCCCTTATATGGGGCCCCGAACTCCCGTCCGGGCCCACAGTCCCTAGAATGACTCGGCGATGTACCCCGCTCCGAACAACCTCAGCAATCTTGTCCAGGCCGCCCTCCCCTGGCTTCTCGCCTGTTGCCTGATCGCCTGTCACGGCCCCGAATCCACGCCCGAGCCCGAGTCGACCCCGGAAGCGGATGATGACGATGTAGAGGCTGAGTCCTCACGGGTCATCCGCACGGATCTTGAGTGGAAGGAGATCCTCAGCCCACTGCAGTACGAGGTCACCCGCAGAGCCGGGACGGAACGGGCATTCACAGGGATCTACTGGGACACCAAGACCGCAGGCACCTACCAGTGCGTGTGCTGCGAGGCTCCACTGTTTCGCTCAGACTCCAAGTTTGACTCTGGGTGTGGCTGGCCTAGCTTCTTTGAACCCCTCGAAGGTTCGCGCCTCGTTGAACTCGAAGACACGACCTTGGGCATGCGGCGTATCGAGGTGCGCTGCAAGGACTGCGACGCGCATCTGGGACACGTCTTCCCCGACGGGCCAAAGCCCACGGGTCTACGCTACTGCATCAACTCAGCCTCCCTCTCCCTGATCGAGGACGCTCCCTCAGATTGATATGCAACGGGATTCCCCCGATCCAGCAATCGGCGAGGTCACTCGCCTGCTTGAGGCAGTCAAGCAAAAGAGCCAGCCTGCCGAGGACAGTCTGATGGAGTTGGTCTACGACGAACTGCACCGTCTGGCACGCTCCCGCCTACGTCACGAGTCTCATGCCCCAACGCTAAACCCCACCGCACTGATCAACGAGGCTTGGCTCCGGCTGCAGGGCAACCCGGAGTTCTCCAACCGACGCCATTTCTTTGGGGCCGCAGCTGAAGCCATGCGTAGGGTTCTGGTGGATCGAGCGCGGGCTCACAAGCGCTTGAAGCGGGGGGAAGGCCAGGCCCACCTGGACCTCTCCTCAGTTGATCCAACCTGGACCCCGCCCGGCATCGATATCCTCGCACTAGATGAAGCCCTCGAACGGCTGGCCGCCGAATCCCCGCAAAAGGCTCAACTGGTTGAACTCCGGTACTTCGCCGGGCTGACCTACGAGGAAGCGGCAAGCACGCTGGGTATATCCAGAGCCACCGCCGAGCGCTGGTGGATTTACGCCCGAGCATTTCTCTTCGCGGAGCTACAAGACGACGATGGGACCGGCCGTGCCTGACTCAGAGGAACTGTTCCACCGGGCCCTTGCCCTCCCTCCCCCTGAGCGCGAGGGCTTCCTCGACGGTGCCTGCGAATCACATCCGAGCCTGCGACGCAGACTGGACACCCTGCTGCGCGCCCACCGCTCCTCCGCCGGATTCCTCGATAAACCTGTGCACGCCCGACATCAACCCGTGGACCCCGCAGCGGCCCTTGGCACCCGGGTCGGACCCTACCTTCTCGAGAAAGTACTCGGGGAGGGCGGCTTCGGGGTGGTCTACAAGGCGCGACAGGAGGAGCCGCTTCCGCGCAGTGTGGCCCTGAAGATCATCAAGCTTGGCATGGACACCCGGCGGGTTATCTCCCGCTTCCAAGCGGAACGGCAGGCCTTGGGCCAAACGGACCATCCCTTCATCTCCACTGTGCTGGACGCGGGTTCCACAGCCGCCGGACGACCCTACTTCGTCATGGAGTTCATCGACGGGGTGGACCTGTGCCGCTACTGCGCGGAACAGGACCTCCACGTGTCTGCCCGCCTGCGCCTATTCGTCGACGTCTGTCGTGGTGTGCAACATGCACACCAGAAGGGCCTCATCCACCGCGACCTCAAGCCGTCCAACGTCCTGGTGGTCGAAGAGAATGGGCAGCCCAGCCCGCGCCTGATTGACTTCGGGGTTGCAAAGGCCATCCACTCCCGAGCTTCCCTCGAGACGGCCCACACCGAGATCGGCCAGTTCGTGGGAACGCCCGGGTATATGAGCCCCGAGCAGGCGGGCTCCACCGAGACCGATGTGGACACGCGCTCGGATATCTACTCCCTGGGCGCCCTGCTCTACGAGCTACTGGCGGGCTCTCCACCTTTTGACTCCACCCGCCTGCGAGAGGCGTCCTTGATCGAACTCCAGAGGGTGCTGCGAGAAGAGGACCCTCCACCGCCCTCAGACCGTGCTGGTGCACCGCACCTACGCGGCGACCTTGACTGGATCGTCATGAAAGCCCTCGAGAAGGAACGCAGCCGTCGCTACTCCTCCGCAGAGGCCTTGGCCGCAGACATCCTTCGTCACCTTGAGGATGAGCCAGTCCTGGCAAGTCCACCCAGCACGATCTACCGCCTGCGCAAGTTTGTACGCCGCAATCAGCTCAAGGTACTGGCCGTGAGCGCCGTTCTCCTGGCTCTCCTTGGGGGAGGCGCCCTGTCAATCCTGGGTTGGCGTGAGGCGGTACACCAAAGGGATCAATCCGAGCACCGCAGCCAGTTTGTCGAATCTCTCATGGCCGGTGCCATCCCCGCTGCGGACCTGGTGGACCAGGCCCGCGCAACCTTTGGTTCGGACCACGGCGCCTTCGCCGCGGCCCTGGAACTGGGTGCCGAACAGGCAAGGGCTGCGGGAGACTTGAAGACCGCCAGGGACCTACAGGAGCAGGCCTTGCGTACATGGGTCAAGATTCACGGCGAAAGACACCTCAAGGTCGCCGAAGCCCACGGCCGCCTGGGTGCTCTTATGCAGGATGACGGAGCGGTGGACGATGCCGAGGGCCACCTGCTGCGAGCCTTGGCGATCGCCAGGGAAACCGCCGGCCCAGTCCACGCCTCTCTACTTGAGGTGCACACCAACCTGGCGGCCATCCACCGTCGCCGCGGACGGCTATCCGAGGCCGCAGCCCTATTGCAGGCCGTCGTGGACGTTCGCCGCCTGGAGTTCCCCGAGCAACAGGATGCCCTGGGGGGCACCCTCGAAGACCTGAGCGAGGTGCTGACAGCCGCGGGACAGCACCAGCGCGCTGCCGAAATCCGCTCCCAGATGATCGACGCTTTCCAGCGCGCCTATCCCGAAGAGGCGCTCATCACAGCAGATCGTCATATCGCGTTTGGGGTCTGGCTCTATAGCGCGTGGTTCACGACTGGCACGCGCCTCGTGGACGCCAAGGACCACCTCCGCCAAGGATTGGCCTTCTACGGTAGCAACCCCCGATTGCAGGGGCCCACCTACGCAACGGGGCTGCTCGCGTTGGCCAGCCTGCTTGAGGCCCAGGACAAGGCTGACCCTGAGGTTATCGTGCTTCTGAATGAGGCCCTGGCCTCCATGACCCGCCTGCACGGGACAGAGTCCCTGGAGTACGCGCGCGTCGAGGTGCGCCTGGCACAGTCATGCGCCGCGAATGGGCAGGATGAACGCGCAGCGCGCCTGCAGAAGCATGCATTCGAGCTGCGGGCCGCTGAGCTTGGAAAAGACTTCAGACCAGCGGACTCCCTGATCGCCCTGGGCTCTTTGGTGCGCGGCATCGCGGGCAACAAGGATGCCGCTGCCGAGACCTACGCCGTGGCTGCTGAGCTCGTTGAGTTGATGATCATGCACTCCCCCGACCTTGGAGAGCTGCAGGACCTTCACTTGCGCTTGATCGCCAGTAGGGATGCGGCCCGATCCGGGAACAGGCCCTAGGGCCCGTAGACTTCAAAACCCGCGCTCCGGAAGTCGGCGACCAGGTCGGAACGGATGAGGCAGTTGGCCCAGGTCCCCGGGCCCGCGACTCCAGCCAGGCTGGCGCAGCGGTAGTTCTGAACCAGCTGCGCCAGGACCTCCCCCCGCGGTACATCCGGGCCAAGGATCCTCTCCCAGACCGCGGGGTTCTCAGCCAAGCCCCGCAGATCGTGGCGATGAGCAGAAGCCCCCCGGGACGACAGCGGGTCAAGGTGGATGGCACCGACTCCCTGCTCCAGGGCCCAGCTCAGCGCATCACGCCCGAAGCCAACGGGGTTCGGGGCGCTCTGGCGCGCGATGACTGCTTGGGTGAGACCCGTCAGGTCCATGACCCGTAGCCTGGGAGCGTAGTACCGCAGAGCTTGGTTGTGCCTGTGGGCAACCACATCCCCGGGAAGGGCCAGAGCCAATCCTGCGGCCAGAGCCTGTTGAGGTCGAGAGTCCCAGGGAGTCTCAGCGCGCACAGCGCGCAAGGCGCCCTCCAACTTTGAACCCGGATCAGGGAGAACCTCGATGAGCCGCGCACCGAAGACAACGGCGAGCAAGGAGACTCCCCACGTGGCAGAGCGTTTGCATGAGCTGGCGCTCAGCTCGACGAGCGTCAGCGTCGATAGCCAATAGACAGGTGCAAGTAAGCGCAGTCCTCTATAACCATCTCCACCGGAAACGACCACCGCCAGCAAGGAGGCCGTGGCCGCCAAGGCGAGGACAGCAAGGCGGAGACCGGATTCCCCGGCCGGCCGGCGACTCGCAATCCAGGGTCCGGCCAGGGCGATCAGCAGCAGAGGACCAACACTCAACCACACGGTCGCCTCAGGCAGTGGGCCCGGGCGACCAGAATCCATCACAGAGGCGACGACATACTTCGCCCCGTCCGTGAATTCGTTCAGCATCGAATCGGACCTCTTGGCGAAGTAGGTATTGGGGGCCCAGGTCCCAAAAACCACAAGCCTCCATACAAGTAGCGAACAGGCCACTCCCGCCGCCGCCAGGGCCGGCCGCCAGCGTGAGGCACCGGTGACCATGCGTGATCTACCCGCGAGGAACACGGCGGCCACCACGAGACCCTCCGGACGCGCAAGCAGCAGGCTGCTGGCAGCCACGAACACCGCAACTTCCGGCCACAACCCTTCGCCTCGGCGTAGGGCCACATGCGCAACCCCCAACAGCAGGGCAAGGTACAAGGGGGTCTCGAGCATGTAGCTCGCCCCCTCCGCCAAGCCCGGGCAGAGAGCCAGGGCTCCAAATGCCACAGGCCAGGCTCGCCCACGTTTTACGGCCAGGGCACAGGCGAGCAGGAGTCCAAGGTAAAGGGCGCCGTTGGTGCGCCAGAGGGTGGTCTCCCCGCTCACGGGAGAGAATGCCAGGACGAGCATCTTGAGAGCCAGGTCAAGCAGGCTGGTTACGCTCTCCACCGGCCCCTGGCCTGCCTGCACTTCCCAGCCGGTTCCCTCCAGGAGACCCCGCGCCTGGACGAGAAGAATAAAGGCGTCGTCCGTACTCCCCGGCCGAGTGCTGGCCAATGCAAGGACCCCGGCCAGAAGGATGAATGTGGTGGCGAGGATCCGGCCCAGGTGCGGTGGGAGTCGCATGCGACCATGCTATCCACAGCCTAGGCCCAATTCCCACGTTTGCCCTACCCCCGGACCTGCCCTGTGCGATTCTGCACATACAAACCGCACACACCCCTCCTGCGGGCGTCGCAGAGGGGGGGCCGAGGTGTAAAACCCCTGGAACGGGGCCTAGTGGTGGGGCTTGACGTTGCCCTGAGGCCCTTCCCGCCCTAATCTAGGGTGGACAGTGGTTTCTTTGGCCTTCCCGGAACGGCGTTTGCCTGTTGGGACGGTCAGGTTGTCTCTGGCCAGTTAGTTCGTCCGAACACGTCACGCAGCAGACTGCCCCTCAATCCGTCCCTGGGCCTCCCCTCGGGCCGCGCTGGGGACGTAGTCCATACTCCCCATGATCCGCACCTCAAACCGTCGATCGATGCAAATCCACCCCTTTGGTCCCTGGACCACCGCGCCATTTTTCGGAACGTCGACTCCAGGCCTGAGGCATCTCTTGCTGGGCAGTTGCGCCGTCGCCTCCCTGCTTGCGGGTTGCAACAACACCGTCTCCCCAGACCGCGGAACGAACAATCCTGGCGACATCGTGCAGGACCCTGACACGGGACGCTACCTCATCGTCGATAGCTCAAACGGAGGGGCAGGCAGCGAATTGAGAATCACGCGGCACGCATGGGGCCGACTCCTGGACGTGTACGGGATCGACAGCACGGGGGCGCGCGTCCTCATGAATGAGGACTTCCTGATCGACCCAAGCCTGACAACGGATAACTTCAACTACGTACTCGAGACGAATCCGGTCACCTCCCAGCAGGTCCTTATCATCCTCTACAACGTGGATGACACCAGCCAAGGCGGCGGACGCACCCAGTTTTACAACTACCTGAAGCTCGCCGAGGCCGGGCTCAAGCCCGTGGACGACACCGGAATCTCTGGTAGCGGCCTCTACACGATGGTCCCTCGCAACGCGACGATCATGGTCCAATTCGACGACCTGTTGGACGCCTCCACACTTGACGCCACGACCCTGCGGATGCTGACCGGCACCCCTTCGGTCATGCCGTACGAAGCACGCGTCATGGTGGACCCCAATCACGGGGACCTCGGGGACTGGGATGGCAAGCCGGGCATGGAGTTCTACTCCACTCGCATCCTCATCGATATGGCGGTCTCCGAGTTGGAGTCCTTCGAGACCACCCCCCCGCTGCCCGTCAACGCCATTGGACTCCCGGCCAGCATCAACACCGCCCTCTCCAACGCACAGTTCCGCATCCCCACCCGCACGGACGCGGTACTTGGCCAGGACCACCTGCTCACTAACCCCTCGGAGCATTCCGTTGCCACCAACAGCAACGGCACCATCGATTACACCTCGTCAACGTGGGACCTTGTGCGCTCGGTGCGCGCCGGCGGCCGCTATGTGGACACCAAAGACCCCTACAACGGTTTCCTGGCGGACTCCGTTTCGCCCGTTGTCGTCGGTGAGCAGAGCTGTAATATTGCAGGCCTCCCCATAAGCCTGAACCCGCCTCCCGGAGGCGACGGCACCCTCTTCTTGCTGCCCGCCGTTGTCTTCCAGTCCACCTTCTGCGCACAAACCCCCGTCCCCGGGGACATCATCACGCAGACCGGTGTATTTGCCGAGGTAACCAAGCCCGCCGCACCCCAGTCTGGAGGCACAGCTTCCAATGTCGAGGTGAGACTCTTGGCTTGGCCTTCCGTGTGGGATTCACCCGGCCTGGATGGACCTATGGAGTGGATAAGCTCCGCCATCGGACCTGCGGCGTTCATGTCGCCCTTCGACCCCAGTACGGACTCCCTGACGGCCCCATGCTTCATAACCGTCTTTCCCGCGGCACCCGACATCAATAACCCGACGGCGAGCGTCGCACCAAGCTCGTACTTCACCGTTCGCTTCAGTGAACCCATGGACCCGGTCAGCGTCACAGCCTTTGACGCCTACACCCTGACCCGTGAGCCGGCACCTGACGCAAGCTGGGAGTACGTAGTGGGTACGGTCAGCAAGTCCCAAGATGTTCAGGAGTTCACCTTCATTCCAGACCTTCCTCTCGCCCATGCCACCGCTGTCTCTGAGGATTACTTCCTCACTCTTATGAGCGCGAGCTCCACAGTTACTGGATCAACGGACCTCGCTGGAAACTCCCTTTCCCAGAGCCTGCCTCAGGTGACCATCCTGCTCGACCCCACGGCCGGCCCTCAGCGCAATAGCGGCCGTGTTTCGCGCTTCTCTTCCAAGGATGAGGAGGCACCCTTCGGGAATGCAGCCAGCGGGCCCATCCCGGAGTGGGGAGGCCAGATTTCATTCAACTACAACAACTCAGGCGAACCGGGTGCTGGCCGGGAAACAATCTCGCCCCGAGGCGTTTCCCGCTTCCAAGGCATGGCTGACCGCCAGAATCTGATGATTTCGGCCATGGGCAATACAGCATTCGGTCCAAACTTCGTGCAGTCCCCTCTGTCCAACCTCG
>NYYZ01000044.1 GCA_002686945.1 Planctomycetota bacterium | reverse complement strand
TGGAGGCCGCCAAGGCCAAGGTGGCCGCGAAGGCCAAGAAAAGCGAGTGCTGTGCAGACGATGCCAAGGCCAAGGTCGCATCCAAAGCCAAGAAGAGCGAGTGCTGTGCAGACGACGCCAAGGCCAAGGTCGTATCTGAGGCCAAGAAGTTTGAGTGCCCTCTGGAGGCCGCCAAGGCCAAGGTGGCCGCGAAGGCCAAGAAAAGCGAGTGCTGTGCAGACGATGCCAAGGCCAAGGTTGCTACCAAGAAGTTTGAATGCGGCAGCGACTGTGAAGTCGTGAAGGCCAAGAAGGCTTCAACCGCCAAGAAGAGCGAATGTTGCGCCGATGGTGCGAAGGCCAAGACGGTTTCCAAGAAAGCAGCGTGCGATGGGGACTGCGAGGGCAAGAACCCCGCTGATTGTGGAGCCGCCTGCGACAGTGTGAACGCCAAGAAGGCTTCCACGGTCAAGAAGAGCGAGTGCTGTGCCGAAGGCGCCAAGGCCAAGGCCGCGTCCACCGCCAAGAAGAGCGAGTGCTGTGCCGAAGGTGCCAAGGCCAAGGCCGCGTCCACTGCCAAGAAGAGCGAGTGCTGTGCCGAAGGTGCCAAGGCCAAGGCTGCGTCCACCGCCAAGAAGAGCGAGTGCTGTGCAGAAGGCGCCAAGGCCAAGGCCGCGTCCACTGCCAAGAAGAGCGAGTGCAGTGCAGAGGGTGCCAAGGCCAAGAAAGCCTCCACCGCCAAGAAAGCAGACTGTAGTTCCCCCTGCGAGAGCAAGAAGACTGCTGGCGCCAAGGGCTGAATTCACCCCCTGAGACCAAACGCCAGGGCCGGTCCTCTTCGTGAGGGCCGGCCCTGTTTCTGTTGCCGGACCCGGGGAACTGCCACTAGGATGAGCGTTGTGTTGAGCGTGGCCGTATTTCCCCTTGAGTCCCTGGCGGACTACTGCCTCTTGGATAGTGGCGCAGGAGAAAAGCTCGAGCGTTTTGGGGACCTGGTGCTCGCGCGGCCCGATCCCCAAGCTCTCTGGTGCCGGCGTCTTGATCAGGCTGAGTGGGACGCAGCGGACTTGCACTTTCAACGAGAGTCTGATCGGGGTGGGCGCTGGGAGGCCGGGCCGACGGCTCCCAAGGGGGCAGCTGAGGAGGGCTTCAGTTGGACTGTTGCCCATCGGGGAGCCTCGTTTGTGTTGCGCCCGACATCTTTCAAGCACGTGGGGCTCTTTCCCGAACAGGCGGGCAATTGGGAGTGGCTTGTGGGGCCCGACCAGCCTGCGGGTCAGAGCATGCTCAACCTCTTCGGCTACACCGGGGTGGCCAGTGTGATTGCTGTGGCCGGGGGCTTTCAGGTGACTCATGTGGATGCTTCTCGTCAGTCCTTGTCCTGGGCTATCGAGAACCTGGTCGCCAGTGGTCTTGCCCAAGACTCCATGCGCGTGATTTGTGACGATGCCCTGGCCTTTGCTCGTCGAGAGGTTCGGCGGGGCAAGCAATACGATGCGATCATGTTGGATCCGCCCCACTACGGCCGAGGTCCCAAGGGGGAACTGTGGCAGCTTGAGGCGGGTCTGGAGCCTCTGGTCCAGTGTGCTCTGCAACTACTCGCACCTGGGGGGCGGCTGGTGCTCTCAACCTATGCGGTGGGGCACTCGCCCTTGACCCTGCAGGAGTTGTTCCGGGCTCATGCACACCCGGGGGATGAATTTGCTGCGGCGGAGCTGGCTTTGGAGGAACAAAAGCGGGAGAGCTTGAACTCGCGTCTCCTGCCCGCGGGCTTCGGCGTGCGCTTGCGCCGGGAACGGGAGGCGTGAGTTCGTTGGCAGTGCTCTGGTGTGACAACCATGTGTTGGCCATCGAAAAACCCGCGGGACTTCCCAGCGTGCCCGATGAAAGCGGCGACGAGAGCGCCCTGGACCTTGCTCGGGTCTGGGTCAAACAGGAATACAAGAAGCCTGGGGATGTTTTTCTGGGGGTCGTACACCGTTTGGATCGACCGGTTTCGGGTGTGCTTTGTTTTGGGCGCACCAGCAAGGGCGCTGCGCGCCTGACCGAGAGTCTGCGGGAGCGACAAGTGCAGAAGACCTATCTGGGTGTGGTAGAGGGAGAGTTGAGTGGGGAAGGGCTGCTGGAGCAGACCCTGCTCAAGGATCAAGCTGCCAATCGGGTGATGGTCGTCGGGCACGGGACCGAGGGAGCGCGTCTGGCCAGTACCCGTTGGCGTGTGCTGCGTAGCGAAGGGAGGACCTCTCTCGTTGAGTTGGAGCCTCTCACGGGGCGATCGCACCAATTGCGGCTGGCTTGTGCGACCTTGGGGGTGCCGTTATTGGGGGACTTGAAGTACGGAGCTGAGTCAGCCCTTCCGGATCGAAGTGTTGCCCTGCACAGCTTGCGTTTTTGCACTCCTCACCCGACCCGTGAAGAATGGCTACGCGTGGAGTGTCGGCCTCCGGGGGGCGCCTGGTGGAAAATAGCCGCAGGCGTAAGGGTTCAATCCGGCGGTACTCTGGTGGAGGCCAAGGCGTGAATCGTTGGGATGGCTTCGCGCTTGCCGGGTTGATTCTTGGGTTGCTCGGATCCCTGGCGCTCATGGGTGGACCGACGGGATTCAGCGCGGGCATGGACTTCAATGGTGCGCCTCTGGAAGACTGGATGGGGCCTTTCTATCAGCAGGCCCTGTCAGTCATGGAGGGCGTAGCACAGCCCGTGAAGGGTTTCATCTACCCACCCTCGGCGGCAGTTCTGCTTGCTCCCCTGGCCTGGATTGGTCCGGCGTTGCTGGCCTGGGTCGGGCTGGGCCTGCAACTGTTGTCTCTTGTGGTGCTGGTCTTGCTGGTCGTGCGCCTGGGAAGACCATCGGAAAGTTGGCTGGATCTGCTGCTACTGGGCCTTGCTACGGGCAGTTGCTATCCCTTGTTGCACTCCCTCCACTGGGGGCAGATGGGTGCACCCCTGGCGGCTCTTTGCGCGTTGAGCCTGTTCCTCTGGCAGAAAGAGCGCCCAGGTCCTGCTGCCTGGGTCCTGGCTGTGGCTGCGGGCATCAAGCTCTACCCGGCAATTATCTGGTTGCCGCGGTTTTTTGTGGCGGGTGTGCGTCGTGTGGATTGGATCGCGGCCTTGGTGGTGTTGGTAGGTTTGCCTCTGGCGGTTTTTGGCAGCGATGCGATTGCATTTGGTCAGCAGGTTCTTGATCGCCTGGATGTTGCGGTGGGGGCTGGAGGCGATTGGGCAGGGTCGGTCAACCGTCAGGGATTTGTTTACGTCTTGGGGCGCCTGCTCGGCTTTCCGGAGGCTGGAGTCCTGGAGCGGGCATTCTCCCTTGCTCTGCTTGTGGCAGCATTTTGGCGTGGGCGTACCTTGGCCATGAAGGAAGGCTGGGCCATGGGGGCAGGATTGCTCCTGGCCTGCTTGCCCTTTTTTCCTGGACCTTGCTGGCCCCACCACTTGGCTGCCCTGCCGATCTGCTGGTGGTTGGCGGCCCAGCGTGGCATGAGTTCGCGGGTCTTGGTGGCGTTCTCGGTTTTCCTGGGGAGCTTGCCCGCCTTCGTGTTGTACGGGGGTTGGCCAGACGCGTTATCCATGGGTCTCCCCGCTTGGAGTGGTGTGGCGGTGGGGTTGGCATTTATTCTTCCCGGTGATTCCTGACCTCGGTCCATTCGGGAGGCTCCCCGTCCAGGCCGAGGGGCTGTTAGACTGGGGCGCATGTGGATACTGCCCCTCACCCTGACCGCTCTCGCACCGTTTGGATTCACTTCGACTGGATCAGCTTCTGGCGCCTTGGTCCAGGAGCCTGATCAAGGTAAGGAGGAGGTGGACTACAAGCGCGACATCTACCCTATCTTGGCGGGGAGCTGCTTTGAGTGCCATGGTCCGCGTACTCAAGAGGGAAAGCTGCGCTTGGATACGCGCGATGGGCTCTTCACCGGAGATCCCGATGCCTTGCCCGTGGTTCCCGGCGATCCGGACATGAGTCTCTTGATTGAGCTATGCGAGTTGCCCGCAGATGATCCAGACAGGATGCCCGAAGACGGGGATCCCTTGAGTGCTGAACAGCTTGCCTTGTTGCGCGCGTGGATCACCCAGGGAGCTCCATGGGAAGAGGTCGAGGTGGGCCTGCCCTCAAAGCCGCGACTGGTGCTGGCGCCCTTGAGCGAGGAGCAGGAGGCTGCGCGGGCAGCGGCCTTGTTTCGACTCAAGGCAGCTGGTTGGGCAGCACTGGCGGTGGCTGATGGGTTGCATGCGGTGGATGTGAACCTTTCCCTAGGCAAGCCTGCAGCTGGGGATGGACAGCTCGAAGACCTTGAGGGCTTGGAGCCCAGTTTGGTCTGGCTCAATCTTTCGGGTACAGGCGTTACGGACGTGGGCCTTGCAAAGTTGTCCAGGTTCACCCAGTTGCGGCGTCTGAACCTTGCGCGCACTCAAATCAGTGCCAAGGGCCTGGCTCACCTGGCCGATCTGAAGGAACTGGTGGTGCTCAACCTCTATGGGTCTACCGTTGGAGACGCGGCCATCGAAGCGATCGCGGCGCTGCCCGCTTTGCAGCGGCTCTATCTGTGGGACTCGGCATTTTCCCCCGAGGGTTGCAGTCGTTTGGCGGTCCTCCGACCGGGTCTCATGATCGATCGTGGTCTTGAGCCTGGGGATGTGGTGGCTCCACCCACCGGGGGAGCGAAGAACGAACTCTGTCCCGTACTCGGAACCAAGGTGGATCCAAAGGTGGTGTCAGTCTTTGATGGTCGTCCTGTGGCTTTCTGCTGCGCTAAATGCAAGACCGCCTTCGATGCGGACCCAGCCAAGTACGCGGACAAGTTGACCAATGGCGATGCACCTAAGGCCAAGCCAGTCGCGATCAACAAGTCCTGCCCTGTCTCCGGTGCAGATGTGGATCCGGCTGTGACTAGTGACTACACGGGCAGGCTCGTCGCTTTTTGCTGCGGCAAGTGCAAGGCGAGTTTCGACGCAGACCCGGCCAAGTACGCGGACAAGTTGCCCAAGGCGAAGCTTGCTGCGATCAACAAGTCCTGCCCGGTCTCTGGTGCAGATGTGGATCCGGCCGTGACCAGTGACCATAAGGGCAAGCTCGTCGCCTTTTGCTGCGGCAAATGCAAGGCGAGGTTCGACGCAGATCCGGCTAAGTATGCAGACAAGTTGCCGCGCTGAGCCTCAGCCCAGGCCTGATGCGGCGGAACCCACCGGGGCCAACTCTTCGTCGCCGCTCCAGACCACCGAGTAGAGGGTGTCACGTTCCACCGGGATGCGTCCTGCCTCGCTGATCCAGTTTTCCAGTTCCTTGCGCTCCACGCTCTGGGGGGTTGTGGCTCCCGCATCGTGGTAGATCTTTTCTTCCACTACCGTGCCATCCACATCGTCAGCCCCAAAGGACAGGGCCAGCTGGGCAATGGGGACTGTGAGCAGGATCCAGTAGGCCTTGATGTGCGGAATATTGTCCAGCATCAAGCGCCCGATGGCGATTTCGCGCAGTTCGTCCAGGGCAGTGGGGCCAGGGAGGTGACTCCATTCGGTGTTCTCCGGATGGAAGGAGAGCGGGATGTAGCACTGCAGTCCACCGGTTTCGTCCTGCAGCTCACGCAGCTGCATCAGATGATCTACGCGCTCTGCCACGGTCTCGATGTGCCCATGCAACATGGTGCAGTTGCTGTGCAGGCCGGCGGCGTGCACCGTGCGTGTGGTGTCGAGCCACTGCTGGCCTGTATTCTTGAGGTGATAGCCCTCTCGCTGAATCCGATCGGCAAAGATCTCCGCGCCGCCCCCGGGGCAGGAGCCGAGGCCCGCTTCGATCAACTCGGGCAGCACTTCTTCCAAGGGCTTCTTGGCCCGCTTGGCGATCTGCATCAGCTCGATCATGGTGAAGGCTTTGATGTGGATCTCAGGCCGGGCGCTCTTGACGGCCCGTAGAATGTCCAGGTAGTACTCGTAGGGCAGCTTGGGATAGATACCCGCCACCATGTGTACCTCGGTCACCGGTTGGTCCAGTTGCTCGGTGATCTTCTGGGCCACCTGTTCGGGGGTGAAGACATAGGCACCCTCCTGGTTGGGCAGGCGTTGGAACGCGCAGAAGCGACAGAGCTTGTTGCAGACGTTCGTATAGTTGATGTGCTGGTTGATATTGAAATAGGTCAGGTCCCCGTGGATACGCTCGCGCACATGGTTGGCCAGCATGCCCATGGTCAGGTAATCCGGGGTTGCGTAGAGTGCCAAGGCGTCGTCGCTTGAGAGGCGTTCTCCCTCCAGTACCTTCGCGCAGATGGAGCCCAGGCCAGCTTGCTCCGATCGCCGCTGTAGACGCGCGATGTCCTTGGGGTCGCTGAGGGGAAGCATCAGAGGGAGTCGCTGGTGTTGGCGCTGGCCCATTCAGTGGGCGCGACGCGGTGATTGGCAGCTTCTTCGCGACAGGTTGGGCCGCTGGGCTCGCCTTCCTGGGGGTCGACCAGACCGTACCAGGAGTTGCGTTGTCGGGGGCTGAAGCCTGCACCATGGATCTGAGCTTCCAGGCGTTGGATTGACTCCAGGTTGAAGCAGTCGGCGGCGGAGACCACATTCTCTTCGATCATCGTTCCTCCAAAGTCGTTGGCCCCGTAGTGCAGGCTGACCTGGGCCAGTTTGGTGCCTTGGGTCACATAGCTGGTCTGGATGTTCTTGAAATTGTCGAGCACGATTCGCGCCAGTGCTTGTACGCGCAGGTAGACCGCCGGCGTGGTTTTCTCGGGATAGAGGTGCTCCTCTGGGACCCCATGGGGCTGGGTGTTCCAGGTGGCGAAGGCGGTGAAGCCGCCGGTCGTGTCCTGCAGGTCGCGCAGTCGGATCAGGTGCTTGATTCGTTCAGCGGGGGTTTCCAGGTTGCCATACATCATGGTTGCTGATGAGCGCAGGCCCGCCTCGTGCGCACGCTGGTGCACCTCCAGCCAGCGGCTGGTGCTGGTCTTCTTGGGCGCAATCAGCTTGCGTACACGTTCGACCAGGATCTCAGCTCCGGCTCCGGGCAGGCTGCCCATGCCCGCTTCGACCAGATCGGCAATGATCTCTTCCAGTGGGCGCTTTTCCATCACGCTGAAGTGGTCGAGTTCAGGAGCTGAGAGGGCATGGCAATTGATATTGAAACGCTGCTTGAGATCGCTGATCAACTCGCACCACCAGTCGCTCAGGAGCTGCGGGTGGTGGCCGCCTTGCATCAGCAACTGCTGGCCGCCCAGGTCCACGGTTTCCTGGACCTTGCGATAGATCTCGTCCCGCGAGAGCACATAGGCTTCACTATGTCCCGGCGAACGGTAGAAGGCGCAGAAGCCGCAGTCTGTGACGCAGACATTGGTGGGGTTGATATTCCTATCAACTATGTAGGTCACGCGGTTCTCAGGATGCAGGCGCTGGCGCACACCATCCGCCATGCGGCCGAGGGTCAGAAGATCGGCGTGCTCATGCAGAAAGAAGGCCTCCTGTTCCAGTATGCGCTCGCCAGCCAGGACGCGGTCTTCCAGCTGTTCCAGGGCGGCGGAGTGCTTCCGGCGGCCCTGGGAGGCGCGGGGGGCCTGCCAGCCGTGCGGGCGTCGGGGCTCACTGGGTGCGATCATGGGCGACCATTCTAGCGGCAGCCCGGCCCCGTGTCTTTGGGGCTCTTGCGTGCGCCATGTGCTGGAGTTGCTCAGTGGCTTGGTCGCGGTCACCCTGTTTCTTGCCCCTGATCCCTGGAGAGCGCCGGGTGGCCTGCTAGACTCTGCGGCCGGGAGCTGCTCCCCGCGCCCCTCCTGAACTCAAATGGCCAAACAAGCAACTGGCGTCATGGATGCCATCGTCTCCCTCTGCAAGCGTAGGGGTTTTATATTCCAGGCCTCTGAGATCTACGGAGGTATCGGGAACACCTACGACTATGGTCCCCTGGGGGTCGAGCTCCTGCGACGAATCAAGGACGCGTGGTGGGATGACGTGGTGGTGGAGCGCTCCAATGTGGTGGGGCTTGATTCCGCGATTATTCAAAACCCCACGGTTTGGGAGACCAGCGGGCATGTGGGGGGGTTCAGCGATCCCATGGTGGACTGCAAGCTCTGCAAGGCGCGCTTTCGGGCAGACCAGCTCGAGGATGCCCGCTGTCCCAAGAAGCCCAGCAAGAATCCCACCGAGTGCCAGGGAGAATTGACCGAGCCCCGGGCCTTCAATCTGATGTTCAAGACCCACATCGGGGCGGTGGAAGAGTCTGCTTCCGTGGCCTACCTGCGGCCTGAGACCGCCCAGGGGATCTTCTTGAACTTCAAGAATGTGATGGAGGCTGGGCGCCTCAAGCCGCCCTTTGGCATCGCTCAGATTGGCAAGAGCTTCCGCAACGAGATCACACCGGGCAACTTTGTGTTCCGCACCCGTGAGTTCGAGCAGGCCGAGATGGAGTTCTTCGTGCCTCCTGAGGAGAATGACCAGTGGTACGACTACTGGCGCAAGGAGCGTTTTGATTGGTACCTGAACCTGGGACTCAACCCGGACAAGCTGCGTATGCGTGAGCATGAAGCAGACGAACTGGCCCATTACTCCACGGCTACAGCGGACATCGAGTACCTTTATCCATTTGGTTGGGGGGAGTTGGAAGGAGTCGCCTGTCGTGCGGACTTCGCCCTCAAGCGTCATAGTGAAGCCAGCGGCACGGATCTGGTCTATTTTGATCCCCAGGCCAAGGAACGCTACACCCCCTATGTGATTGAGCCCGCAGGTGGGGTCAACCGAATGGCCTTGACCTTCATGATCGACGCTTACGAGGAGCAGCAGGTTGGCAAGGACATACGCACGGTGCTGCATTTTTCTCCGCGCCTTGCGCCCATCACGGTGGGAGTTTTTCCCCTGGTCAAGAAGGACGGTATGCCCGAGAAGGCGGCAGAGGTGGAGGCCCTTCTGCGCCACGCCCATCTAGCGAGTTTCTATGACGAGAAAGGTGCCATCGGGCGCCGCTATCGGCGCCAGGACGAGATCGGTACGCCCTACTGTGTGACCATCGACGGTGACACGCTTTCCGATGGCACGGTCACCCTGCGGCATCGGGATTCCATGGAGCAGGAAAAAGTCACCCTTGACGAGTTGGTGCAGGTCATTCAGGCCCGCAGCGCGTCCTGGGAGCGTCCCCAGCCCCTTGCAACTCTTGAGTAGTTCAGGCCAATTTGGCCGGGGCTGCTTGTTGACGCAACTCTAACCCCTTCCAAACTTGATTCGAGCTAGAATCTTCTGCTCTGCGGTGATGTCACCGTCTGAACAGGAAACACCATGATTTCTTTACCCCTCATTCTTGTGCCCCTCGTCGCGGGCGTTGCACCACAGGAGGACCAAGTGACTCCGAGTCAGGTCCTGATGGAGTCCATCGTTGAAGATGCCTTCATTGATCTGGAAGCTGAATTCAATGAGGCATACGACGGCTGGCGCGCGGAACTGCGCAAGGCCAAGGGAATCAAGGCCAAGCGCGCTTTGCGCGAGAAGCATCCGGTCAGGCTTTTCTGGGATCGGTTTCAGGGTTTGGCTGACGGAGGCGAGGGCCGCGCCTTGATCTGGATGACGCGCTCCCTGCGCAACAAAGGGCTACGTCTCTCTGCGATAGCGCCTGAAAAGGTGCGCATCGCGAAACTGCTGCTCAAAGACTATTCCATGGCGAGCTGGTTTGGCGACGGCGTTGACAGTTTTGTGCGTGACCGCAAACACCTGGGTCAGGAGTGGGTGTTGGATGCATTGCGCAGAGTTGCAAAGGTCAACAAGGACCACAGCATCCAGGCTCAGTGCAAATATGAACTGGTAGGCCTACTGCGCAAGCTTGAAGGCAAGCAGGCCCTTGAAGAGGCTGATGCACTGATGGCTGAACTGCTCGATCACTACGCCGATACAGAGTACGGCTTCAGGATGCGCGCTGAGCGCACCCGGCCCGAGGACCTCAAGCCGGGCAAAGAAGCTCCTGAGTTCCTGGGTCGAACGATCGATGGTCACGACTTCAAGCTGTCGGACTATCGCGGCAAGGTGGTCCTGATCGATTTCTACGGATTCTGGTGAGGCCCCTGCAGGTCGGCCATGCCGCACCTGCAGGAGCTCGTGAAGCTCCATCAAGACAGCCCTTTTGCACTGATCGGCGTCAATACCGGTGACGACCCCGAGACCTTCCGCAAGGGCGTCGAAAAGCACGGTGTCTCATGGATCAGCGCCTATCAAGGCGAGGAATCCCCGATCGCTGATCTGTACAAGGTGAGTGGTTACCCGACCTACTTCCTGATTGACGCCAAAGGCATAATTGTGGCCAGTGGCCATTCATCAAGTGCAATGGATCCCAAGATCAAGCAGCTTCTGTCTGACATGAAGAAGTCCAGGGACTGATAGGACCGGCTGCAACGTGCGCCAGGCCTCATCGCTCCTCGCAAACCGTCGAGGAGTGGCTCTTTGGCTCTGGATGACTGGGAATCACTCCCAACTGACACTGGCGCGGACTACTACAGGGTTGTCCAGCACATGGGGAGCTGAGGTCTGCAGTACAGGTAGGCCATCGACCCCAATGCGCAAGCCGGAGACGCTGCGATCGTCATTGTCAACCACGAAGAGGAAGCGCCCGAGGGGTGAGATCTCCAGGTCGCCCAGGGATATGCCTGCCGCAGTTGCACCGCTGGTGCCATTGGCGTAATCACACTGAATCACATCCCCTGTGCCACCCAAGGTGGCAAAGATCCAAGTCTCGAAGGGGTGGTGCACGATGTCATAGGGCTCACTCAGTATGCCTGTTTCAATTTCATAGCCGCTTCCATCGCTGCCAGACTTGAGTGAGAGCATGCCGGTGCTTGCTTGCAGTCTGTAGCCACGGATCAGGTGTGCGCTCTTGAAAGCGACAAAGAAGTCCTGACCATTACGCGAGAAGGCCATGCCGGAGGGGCCGCCTGTGACTGTCAATTGGGGAACCCCTGTCGAAGAGTCCACTGAGCCATCGAGATTCAAGGGAATGCTCGCCAGCAGTCCGCTGCTTGCATCTGCTGCAACCAGCCAGTGCCCTGTTGGGTCGGAAAGCATGGACGAGGGTGTCAGGTCAAGGTCCTTGGAGCCTATCAGTGACAAGGCACCATGGTCCTGGTTGATGTCATAGGCGTGAATCGCGGCTGGACCCTGGGCTCCGCCCGTGGCCAGGTAGAGCACGGTCCCCAGAGGATTGAGTGCCATGGTGCGCGGATCGATAGGTGTGCTCAGCACCGATGCCTGGGCTGTATCAAGGAGCCCATCTTCTCCTACCTCCATTGACCAGAGGGACTGGGCTGGGATGTCAAGGATGAATAACAGAGAGCCGCGCGGGTGTACAAGGGCTTCAGAGGGATCGTTGCCGACTGGGATTGGCAGGGCCGAAGTGGCCAACTGTCCATTGGTCGGGTCCATTCCGAACTGGTGGATCATGCCATCCGCGATGCCTGGTCCTCCTACACTTAGCATACGCCCCTTGTCCGAGACGAAGACTCCGCGTACGGTGGCTTCCACTGGGTTCGGGCCGACAACCACAGCCAGATGATCTGCTCCACTGCGAGTGCGGAAGGCGCCCCTACTGAAGAGGGACCCATCACTGGGGTCGGTTTCAAAGGCCAGCAGGCCATCGAGCCCCGCTGCCGAAATGAACAGGAAGCGCCCCGTGGAATCATAGGTCAACGCCGATGGGGCGGATCCAAGAGAGAAGGGGTCTCCAGATGCGCCAAGATCAAGACTGTCCTTGAGCAAGACAAAGCGCTGCACCGCGGGCTGTGCGCCTCCTAGCAAGGCCACCAGGGAGCGGCCGGTGGGTTGAATTGCGATGGCAATCGGTTGTCCATCACCCAGGTCCTTCCAACCTGAACCATCTGGCACCAGATTGCCGTCAACCAGGTCCAGGGGCAGGATGCGGTTCACGTTGAATCCGCTGATGCCAAGGAAGAGGCGATGCCCGATTGCAGCCAGTGCCCTGGGCTCAAATCCGTTGAGCATCGTGTGCTGTGGGTTCCCTGTGGGGATGCCGCCCGAATCAAGTGTGTAGTTCGAGAGTCCGTAGGATGCGGAGTCTCCACCATCGGCCAGGACCAGGTGCGCGGCATCGTGTGCAAAGACAGGCAGCCGGGGAGCATCTTCGGTGGTCAGTATTGTGGGCTCAGTCAGCACGCGACCATCTGAGGCCAGTGGATAGACCCACAGTTCGTCCGCGTCTTCGGCAGTAACAACCAGGGAGCGCCCGTTGGTATCAACTGCCAGACCATAGGAGTCGCTGTTGCCTACATCCCAGGACTGGACGCGCACTGGTGCAATTACATCTGCGCGAACATGATAGACATAGAGTTCAGGTGGATTGCTATTGACCACTGCATAGGCCACACTTACTGAGGGGTGGCTGATCAGATCCTTGAGCCCCGCTTCGGTATCGAACCATCCATCATGAGCCGCGATTCCCGTGCGGGCATCGACTCGGAACATCTCCACCGAAGCCATGGCATCGCCTCCAGCAATCAAATGCCGCAATGGAGGGGCAACCCCCAGGGGCAGAACTGCTGAGGTGGAGCCTCCCGGGTTGGAAGCTGTGATTGTGTACTCCTGGAATTCAGTTGCTCCCGCGGGAGTTCCTGAAATGGTTCCCGTCCCCTGATCAATGGACAGCCCCGTGGGCAATTGGGGCTGTGTGCTCCATGCACTCACTTCCCCTTCGACACTGGGGGTCAGGGGAGCGATCGGCACGCCGATCATCAGGGAGAGCGTTGCATCCCAGTAGGTCAGATCACTTGGTGCAGCGATGCCAGAGGAGTTGCCGTCCGAGGAGTTTGAACAGGCGGAGAGTCCTACAAGGAGGCTGATAGCTATAAGGCGGTTCATGGTGGGCACAGCCGGGGAGAGGTGCGGCCCCTGTGCCATGCAGGGAACGCTACCCCTCTATTCTAGGCCATGTCCGTGTAAGTCTCATTTTGTGGCAGGAAGGCTTTTCCTGCCCCCCTTGCGATCATCCCAGGGCTGTTTTCTGGCCCGCGCAGCGCCAATAATTGGTGGGGGGGCTCTGCTCTCTTGGACTCAGTAGCCGGCAGCCATGCCGTCCTTGCGGCTCTCGCTCGCGCCAACCCAGCAGCCACTCTCATGGTGGCGACCCACTGCCTGGTAGCCTCCAAAAACCCCGGGCCGGTCCACAAGCTCATGACCCAGGGCCTGCAGGGCTTTCAATACCTCGGGATCAAAGCCGCCCTCCAGGGTTACCCGGCCCCCGTTCACCATTCGTTCTCCTGTCGGTTGGGAGGAGTCCAGGTGGATCACTCGGGAGGCGTCGCCTGCTTCCTGCAGATTCATGCCAAAGTCGATGATGTTGCATAGCACCCAGGTGTGGGCTTGGGGTTGCGTCGCACCGCCCATCACTCCAAAGGCCAGGAAGGGCTGGCTCTTGTGTTTGACGAATGCGGGGATGATCGTGTGGAAGGGGCGTTTGCCCGGGGCGTAGGTATTTGCACGGCCGGGGGTCAAATCGAAGAGTTCACCCCGGTCTTGAAGTACAAAGCCCAGGCCTTCTGGCGTGATCCCCGAGCCCATGCCCCTATAGTTGCTCTGGATCAGGCTGACCATGTTGCCCGCTGCATCGGCAACGCAAAGGTAGATCGTGTCTCCTTCTTCCAAGGCCGGGTTGCCAGCCGGAAAGGACTGTGCTGCGCGCTCCATGTCGATCAGGGCCCGTCGGGTCTCTGCGTACTCTTTCGAGATCAATCTCTCCACAGGCACCTCCGCCATGGAGGGATCCGCGTAGAAACGTGCTCGGTCCTCAAAGGCCAGCTTCTTGGCTTCGATGAAGATGTGCAGATGCTCTACGCTGCCAAAACCCATTGCCTTGAGGTCATAGGGTTCGATGATGTTGAGCATCTGCAGGGCAGCGATGCCCTGGCCGTTGGGGGGCAGTTCGAAGACCTCATAGCCGCGATAGGTGGTGGAGACCGGGGGTGTCCACTCTCCCTTGTGACGGGCCAGGTCTTCGCTGGTCAGGAAGCCACCTTGGTCCTGTACCTCCTTGGCGATGGCCTTGGCAATAGCGCCTTGGTAGAAGGCCTTTGCGCCGCCTTTGGCAATTGCCTCGAGGGTTTTGGCAAGCCGTGGGTTGGTGAAGACATCCCCTTCTCTTGGTGCAGAACCCTTGGGCATGAAGGTCTCGGCAAAGTGCGGGTACTTCTTCAAGCGTCTTGAGTTGAGTCCCCAGTAGTAGGCGATGGTCTGGGGTACTGGCGCGCCTTCCGTGGCCAGCTGGATCGCAGGCTGCAGGACCTGCTCAAGGGACAACTCGCCGAAGCGTCCGTGCAACTGGCCCCAGGCTTCCACGCAGCCGGGCACGCTGACAGGCAGAGGTCCGTGGCTGGGGATTTTCTTCAACCCGCGCGAGCGCAATTCCTCCAGGGTCAGGCCCATGGGCGACCGTCCACTACCATTGTAGCCGTGCACCTCATCGGTCTTGGCCTCATAGACAATAGCGAAGAGGTCTCCCCCCAATCCACAGCCCGTGGGCTCTGCGAAACACAGCACCGAGTTGGCTGTGATAGCTGCGTCCATTGCAGACCCTCCTGCCTTGAGGATGTCCAGCGCGGCCCCTGTGGCAAGGGGATGACTGGTGGCCACCATACCGTGTTGGGAGAGGACCTGGGAGCGGGTTGCGAAGGGTTGGCCTGTGATTCGATCCACTTGGGGAGTCAGGGCTAGGGCAGTGATGAGCAGGGTCAGGGACATGGGCGTCCAGTCTACGCCACGTCACCCCGTTGTGAGCACTAATCCAAACCCTTGCGGATCACCAGGGCCGTGGGTGCTGTGCCTGTGGGCACGGTACCGTCCTCGCTGAGCGCGGTCGGGTCCGCGCCGATTGAATGCACAACAATCCGATCGCCATCTCCGTCCAGTACATAGAGCTTGGTGCCACGGGGGTTCACGCGCAGGTCCATGGGACTGAAGAGCAGAGAGGTGTTCTCCACAAGTGCCATCACCTGAGTGTCAGGATCGATGGTCACAGTCAGGAGAGATGGAAGGTTGCCACCGTCTTGGCTCAGGATCACATAGCCCGCTGGCAGGCCTGGGTCGGTACCAACCGCCGTGCCCGTATCGGGGACCATGTTCGGGTCCAGCGGAATGCCATGCTCGAAGGCGACTGGGGCACCGGGTACTTCCAAGGCTGCTCCCACCAAAGGCGAGAGCTGGCCACTCGTCTGATGCACCGAATAGGGCATCACCAGATGGGTTGTGGCCAGGCAGGCATAGGCGTGGCGTCCCGAGGGGGCAAAGCGCAGGTGCCCTGGGTTGCCCGTGGCTACGGCGAATGCCGCCTCATGGGCCAATTCGCCATGTTCGAAGAGGAAGCTTGCGATACTTGCCGAGCCGCTCACATGCACGAACCGTCCGGTTCGGTCGCAGGAGATTTCTTCAGGGTCGTTCGATAATGCGATAGTCTGGCTGAGGGCAAGATCATCGGGGTTTTCCCCGATTGTGAACATCAGTACCCGGCCAGGCACTTCCAACGTGACGAAGAGGTAGCGTCCAGAAGGATCTACTGCGATGCCCTTGGGCGTCCCTGGAAGAGCAGTCGGCGTTCCGGGCATGTTCGATACCATGCCGTCGTCGTCGAGTAGCACCACGGTCAGGTTCTGGCTTGCTTCGTTTGCTATCCATGCAGCTGCGCCACGCGGGTCGAGTGCCAGGTGATCAGGGCGGATACCCAGGTCTTGGTCCGGGCCGCTGCTGGTGAGTGCGCCGGAGGCGGGGTCTACTTCGAAGGCCGAGAGGTCTTCCGATTGCTCGTTGATCGAGTAGAGGTTGAGTGCAACTGCCGCCAGGGGCTCTGTTGCGTTCAGAATGGTCAGGCGGAAAAGGCCAGGACGGGTTCTGATTTCGCTGATTCTGGTGACGGCTCCGTTGTCGGGATCGATTTGCAGGCTGCTGATCTCATGCTCGCCAGAGTACGAGACATAGACGTAGGTCCCAGAGCGGTCCATGGTCACATTCCGGGGCTCGAAGGACATGTCTTGGATTGTGGCCAAGCCCAACTCACCAGTCTCCCGGCTTACCTCGTAGACACGCAACTCGTTGCTTCCAGCACAGGTCGTCGCAAGGAATGTGCCTGCTGGTCCAATTGCCAGGGATGTTGGCACCCCGCCTGTGGCGGTGCGTGTGCCCCATGTCACCTCGGGTCCAAGGGTCTCGTCCCAGCCGATGTGGAAGAGCTGGATCTCCGAGGTTTCTTCGAAGCTCACATAAAGATGCTCACCCGTGTCATCCAGCACCATATCCGTCGGGCGTCGAGTGAAGAAGGACAGGTCTCCGTTGAAGATGAGCTCGCCTGTCGTGGGGTCGATCAGGAACAGGTTGAGGTTGCGCGAATGGTAGTTCTGGCAGAAAACGAAGCGACCAAGAGGATCGACAATGATGCGGTCAGGGCTGGTCCCGGTTATCGCTGCGATGCCGATGGGGGTCAATTCTCCGCTGATCTGATCCACCGAGTGTGATTGGATGCGGTGGTTGGCTTTTGAGGCAATGAAGGCCAGGGTGCCATCGCTGTTCAGGCCCATGGTGTGAGCACCCTCAAGGAACGAGCGTGAGGATGAATAGCGAGGCAGGCCCGTGTTGGGATCGATCTTGAAAACCGAGACATCTTCGGCGCTACCCAATTCACTATTGTTCGCGGTCCAGGCCAGATGTCCATCGGGGTGTACGACCACATCGCCAAGCGCACCCGCTGCATTGGGGGCGTACTCCAGACCCAGGGGGCTGAGCGCGCCGCTGAAGGGGTCGATGCGGTGAATCATGAGGGTGCCGTCCCCATGGCTGCCGAGGGCAAGAACCGGAGTGTCGGTTACACGGATCTCCAAGGCCACACTTGTGGAACCATGTTCGCTTACACCGGTAACGGTGTAGAGGGAGACCTCGGTCTGGATCAGTGGAGTGCCGCTGATCACCCCTGTCAGAGGATCGATCTCGAGACCTGCTGGTAATTCGGGCAGGACAGTGAAGTTGTCGATGATTCCGGCCCAGGTCGGCGTGTTGTCCTGCCCGGCAACTTGGGCGATGTAAGCTGCAATCGGCCTTTCAAACACTAGGGAGTGGGGCGCGTTGGGGTCGTCACCGGAGCCCCCTCCCGGGCCGCCGCCCCCGGATCCGGAATTGGGGCCGCTGCTCCCACCACACGCAGCGAGCAAGAACAAGCCTGCAGACGCCAGGAGCATTGTTCGCGGAAAATTGGGAGTGGCGGCGATAGTGATTGGATACGACACGGAACACCTCAGAGGCGTCTGGTGAGGTTGGGTTCGCTGAACCCGACCCGCGGTGAAAAAAAGGGAGTGTGGATTGGGGCTGGATGAGGCCGCGGAGCATCTTCCAACCGGGATCGATAATAAGAACGGACCAAAGTGAAACGGCCCTGCTCCGCTCCGAGACGCAAGAATTGCTCCAAGCTGATGCACAATGCGAATCAGAAACCCGCAGTGATGCACTTCGGTCTCAAACTGACGCAGGGCGTGTCACGCAGGGAGATTGTCGGCCCTAAGCAGTCTCTTCGCAAGACATTGGGCTTTCTCTACACATTGGTCCGAGTTGTCGTACTCGAATCGTCCGAAACGCCCCAGGGGGACCAAGCCCTGGCCCTCAAGCCACTCCAGGGCCTTCCTACGACGGGTTTCGTGGCCGTGGACATAGACCACATAGGCTCTCTTCACATCGCTGCGGTCCGTGAAAAGCACTTGACCGCGCGTTAGAAGGCCTGCATTTTCCAAGCCGAGGAGCGTTGTTTCTTCCAATTTCTGCTCCGGCTGGCCCTCTCGACCTGAACAGGTGATTTCCACCAATAGCGAACTCCTACCTTCGGGAGCGCCATTTTGGGAGTAGTTTGACATCCAAGTAACTCGGTTGGCGGGTCCTTGGTTGGGGTGCGGCAGGTAGCACCAAGAGAGGTCTGGTTGTTCCGGGGTGTCCAAGGCCACCAGGAAACTAACTAGTCCGTTGTACTCCAAGCCTTCCATGGCGGCTCTCACATCGGGGGGCACTCCTTCAACCAACTCGGCTGCGAGATCCAGGGGAGTCGTCAGCACTACCTGGTCGTATTCTTCCCCGTGTACCGACCAGCCTTCGCCTTTGCGCGTAACTCTGTCCACGGGAGTAGAGAGGCGGATGCGCTCTTTCAAGTCCGCTGCCATGCCATCCGTGATCGCCTGAAAACCGCCTTGTTTGGGGTACCGGAACACCGACTGGTGCACATAGCCCTCCGTGCGAATGCCCACGGCTGCCCGCAGCACATCTTCGATGGGGGCGTCGGGCACCCGACCGGCGACCCATTCGCTGGTGATCTGTTCCAGGGGGCGCTTCCAGATCTTTTCGTTGTAGGGATCCATGAAATGCCTGGCGATGCCTTCGCCAAAGCGCCACCTGATCCAGGCTGCGAAATCCGCCGGGGCTTCGGAGCCTGTCAATTTGCGTTGGTGCCAGGCGTGTACATAGCCCACAAGACACTCATAGTTTGCCTGGTCCGGCAGATCCCCGATGCCATTCTCGAAGGGGTAGCGTACCCAGCGATCCTCGAATCGAATTGCTGTGTTGCGTTGGCGTTTTTCAAAAGCCTCTGGCCCACCTCCCGCGGTCAGCATCCAATCCAGGATTTCCTGCTGCTTCGAGAACAGGATATGACCTCCGGCCAGATCATAAGTGAATCCATCGATGACCTTCGAGCGGCAGAGGCCGCCAGCGACCGGCGCGGCCTCGAAGAGCGTGATGTCCGCCGCATCGAGCCCGCCTTCCACCAGCGCCCGCGCGAGGGAAAGACCGGAGACTCCGGCTCCTAGGATGGCGGTCTTCACGGTGTGATCTCTTGTTGCAGTCTTCTGGGTGGTCTTTCGGGGAGTGGCAGGAGCCGTAGGCATCCTACGGTCCAGGGGCGCCGGGGTCCAAGACACTCCAGGGCTAGCGGGTTCGAATCAGTAACTCAGCGGGTACCTTGGCCTTGGCCAGGGCGGGCCTGGCATCCAGCAGCCAACGACGCGCATCGGTCACATAGCCGGCGGTTGGCTTGAGTTCTTCTTGAAGGTCAGCGAACCAGCGGTTGAAGGCATCCATGACGCTCTCTCGAGCGTACTTGGCAAGGCAGGAGCCCACCGCCACGGGCAGGCTTGAATCCTCTGCTTTGGTTCGCACCGTGAGCAGCATGCGGCGGTTTTCCCCGCAGATTCGGTACTCTGCGATGTCCCTGGATTCGATCAGGGTTTGTATTTCACAGAAGGGGAATTCTTGGGCCAGCAGGCCACCGTAGTGCCGTCGCCCCCCTTGGCGATCTAGCACGACGGCCACCTGTTGCTGCCCATAGATCTGCCACAGGTGGGTCAAAATTGGCGCCACCAGCGCCCAGGTGGATACCGCCTTGTTCTGCGTGCGCTCGAAAGATGCGTTGAGTTCTCCCGCTGGGGCAATGCGCACTGCCGCCTCAAGCACGCGGCAGGCGGAGGATTTCATCGCCGCTTCCAAGGACGCGGCATGCAGCTTGAGCTGCTGTTCTGGAACCTCGTTGGGCAGAGTCAGCAACCAGGAGCCGAACCAGGGGGCAGGACCCTCCTCCCGGGGGCGCAGTGGGGGAACTGGGCTATGCAAGAGGTCCCTGCCGCTGACTGCCGGGTTGCCAGCCGCGCGCAGAAAGCTGAGGGCTGTGGCTGCCAGCCTCGCTCGGCTACTGGAGCTGCCATCAAACACGCGCTTGGAGTCCGCCACGTACAGCAGGTCGCGCTTGCGGGGGTGCTTCTGACTAACCGCACTGCGCCAGAGATCCCAGTGGTTGAGGTGCTTCGCCTGTGAGGGCGAACTGGTCACGCACCAGCCGATGCAAAGGGGGCCGAGCAAGGGGCCCAGGCCAGCTTCATCTATGCCAGCATGAATCCGGGGGCCATCTGGGGTCGGGCGCATGGGGATCTAGTCGTTGGCGACCGGGTCAGTTTGGGGCAGGCCCTCCGGTTCTTGACGATGGCGGTTCTTGAACAGCATGCTCACGCAAAAGGTGAAAAGCAGGATCGAGACCAGTTGGGAGGTTGAGATCGTGTCTTTGAACCAGAGTCCACGGATCGAGTCCCCGCGGAATATCTCGATGCAATAACGGCCGACGGAGTAGAGCGCCAGCAGACGGAGCACTACCTGTCCCCGGTACGCCCGGTGGCGCAGGAACCAAAGGCCTATGACTCCCAAGGCAAGAGCGTTCATGGTCATCCAGGGCTGCGTGGCCCAGATGGTCTGGCCCGCTAGCTCACGGGGGAACAGGCTGTCCGGGTTTGCGTTCAGCCACTCAAGGCTGGGCACATCCACGGTGATCGGAAACGGCAGGTGACTCCATTTGTCCGGCACGATGCTGCCGTGGTCGTCGCCCACCAGGAGGCAGCCGATGCGTCCGATGCTGAGACCGAAGAAGGCGCCTATAAAAGTCAGGTCAAGGATCTGGGTGAAAGGCAGGGCATATTTTCTGACGCACAACCAGCCCCCAAAGATCGCTCCGAAGCAGCCCCCGTACATCACCAGTCCTCCCTCCCAGACGTACAGCATCGAGAGTGGATCGCTGAGGTAGCGCTGACCGGTTTCAGTCCCTTGCAGGGATTCCACCAGCACATAGGCCGCGCGTGCGCCGCCAACTACGCCGACCATGACCCATAGGGGCAGGGCGCCGATGCCCTGGGCGTCCTCATCGCCATTCGTGGCTCGCTGGAAGTACCAGCGCGTGAACAGGTGGGAGGCCAGCAGAAAGCCCAGTACCACCATCACCCCGAAGGAGCGAATGGGCAGGCCCAGTCCAGGGATTTCGAGGAGAATCGGATGCATGCCCCGGGGATCCTAGCAGTCTGCAGGGGAAGTATTGCCCGGGAATCTGTTCTCGGGTGACTGGTGGGGGGACCGGCGGCTATCCTCCCGGGTCTTCCCCATTGGATCTCCAGGAAACTCACCATGCCCAATCAGCCCCAAGTCAAGATCTTTGTCGAGGGGCGTTATCGCAAGCTCACTCGCGATCTTCCCCAGACGGTGTTCTTTTGTCCTGAGTGCAAGGGCCATCCACGGCGGCGGCGCAACTGTGAGAAATGCGAAGGTTTCGGCAAGCTCACTCGGGACTCGGTCCAGGAGTTGGTGGGGTGGGTATTGGGCAAGGGATTCGGCACCCGTAAGCACAAGTTCCATGGGGCAGGACGGGAGGATGTGGACGTGCGCATGCTCGGGCGCGGTCGACCGTTCATCTTGGAACTGATCAACCCTTCGAACCCGGACGCGGATCTAGCTGAGCTCGAGGCATTGGTCAATAGCCGCAACGAGGGTCGCCTGGAAATCAGTGGCTTGCATTGGACCGAGAAGGCGAGGGGGCGGTTGATCAAAGAGGGCAAGCACGCCAAACGGTATGGGGTGCATGTGTCTATCGAGGGAGAGATTGACGCCCAGGCGAAGGACGCTCTTGTGGGTCAGCGAATTGTTCTGGCCCAGCGCACTCCCAGCAGGGTGGCCCATCGACGGGCGGACAAGATTCGGGAGCGTTGGATCGAATTGGAGTCCATCGAGATGCTGGGTGATTCGGCCCTGCGCGTGCAGCTCCTGACCGAACATGGCACCTATGTCAAGGAATTCATCAGTGGCGAAGACGGGCGCACGGATCCTTGCCTGGGTGGCCTGCTGAAAGGCGTTACTTGTGGCTGCGTCGAGCTTGATGTACTCGATATTCTCGAAGCAGAGGGAGGCGAGATGGCGGCGGATCCTGGCTGGGAGGCACCCGCCGCATTCGGTACAGGCCTGGATCAGGCTTCCTCTTGAGCGCGGCTGCTGGGCCTAGAAACGGACGCCGAGGATCAGGCCCTCGAAGACCATTTCTTCACCCACATATCCTTGGCAGACGTAGCGGCATAGATTGTGCCTGGCGCGTTTGAGAAAGACCGCCATCACGAGCCGGCATCCAGGCACCACTGGGGCTCGGAAGCGCACGGCCTCAAGTCCGCCCAACCCCACGAAGAGGTTGCTGTCAGTCTGCGCGTCGAAGCGATTGCTCAACATGTCATAGGACGCGATCTGGGCTGCCAGCTCGCATTGCAGCACTCCCGGGAAGAGGGGCCGTCCGGGGACATGGTCGTCTGCCCACCAGTCATCCGCGCGGATGTCCCGGTAGCCTACTGTGACCCCCTTCTTCGGGTCCGATAGCAAGATGCCCTCGGCCATGCGAAAGCGATTGACCTGGGGCAGGATCCTATCGAGATCAGAGCCACTGGCCAGTGGCTCCGCATGGGTCAGCGATAGAGGGTCTTCAAGCAGGGGGGCATTCATGGCAAGGCGGGAGTGTACGGTCGCAGGCCCTCATCTGGTTCGGTGAATCAGGCCCTCATCTGGTTCGGTGAATAGGGTATTCCAGGCTAGTCGGTCTTGAGTTCGTCCAGTTGTCGTACGGCCAGGTGGAAAGCCAAGGCCTTGAGCGCGGTCGAGATGTTGATTGTCCACCAGACTCCAGTAGCTCCCCAGTCCAGGTAGATTGCCAGGAACCAGGCAAGGGGCAGGCGGATCAAATTACCCGGTACGCTAATCGCAAAAATTGGCCGGGTGTGCCCCATGCCCAATAGAACCTTCTCTTCGGCTGCTTCGAGGGCGACAAAGATCTGACTGGCCGCCAGGATAGTCACATACAAACCTGCCTCGACCAGCACATCTGGATCGTTCGTGAAGAGTGGCACAAGAACGGGGCCCCCGAAGAAGAACACCGCCGTAAAGAAGAGTCCAAGACCAAGGTTGATCAGCCGCATGCTTCGAATCGTGCGTCGTGCCTCCAGTCGGTTACCGGCGCCCAGGTTGCGTCCGACAAGGGAAGCGCCCGCCACACTGATGCCCAGGTAGAAGGGGAACGCCACACCTTCAAAGGCATTGAAGCCAATCGAAAGCCCACCCAAAGAGGCTTCCGGAAGCCGTGACATGACGAGTTTCACGATGGCTGCGTAGACCACTGAGTAGATACCGATTGAAGCCGCAGATGGAAAGCCGATGCGTAGAATCGGCATCACACGTTTCAGCATGAAGTCCTTGGGATTCCACAGCTGGATGCGTTCGCGAAAGATCAGGATCATCAGGCCCACGCTCATGCTCAGGGCCCGTGAAATGCCCGAGGCGTGAGCCGCGCCGGCCATGCCCATTCCCGGTCCAGCGATCATGTTCTCCGCACCCCAATCCAACTCGTAGATAAGCAGGGGGTTGAGCACAAAGTTCGCCACGACCGAACCAATCTGCAGCTTGAACGGCGTTGAGGAGTCGCCCATGCTGATGAATATGTTGCTCACCAGAGGCGCCAGACTAAGGGCTCCCGACCAGAGGTGAATTGTGCGCACATAGTCGATGAAGGGCGCACGTTGAGCTTCTGCCAGATTGAGCAGGTCTGCCAGAGGTACTGCCAGGCTATAGCCCAAGACACCAATCACCGCGCCGATCATGGCACTGGTGAATAGGGCTTGGCGAATGGCGGAATCCCGAGCGCCCTCCTTTCCTGCGCCGCTGGCCCGGGCGATCAGGGACATGGAACCGGCGATGGCAACGAAATAGGCCGCGAAGTCGAAGATCAGCAGGAAAGTGACTGCTCCCAGGGCTTCCTGAGCGGAGTGCCCAAGGTGCTGGATCCAGAATTGGTCGTTGACCCGGAAGAGACTGCCCGCCACAAAAGAGAGTACTGAAGGCCAGGCAAAGCGCAGCAGGTTAGGCACATCTCCAGCAGTGGGCCTGGGGTTGATCCCCCTTGGGCTTTTCTGGCTGGCCATGCGAGCCTATTTCCCCTTCAGGCAGCGGACCAAAATCAACTCGGGAGCCTGCTCTTCAGGTTGGGCCTTGAGCGTGAATTCCCCGCGCCCCTTGCGCCCGCTGGCTTGATGATCGAGGCGCACTTGATAGACGCCAGGGGCAAGGTGCTGAATTTTGACTTGTCCATCAAAGCCCGTCACACAATCGATGGGCGTGGGCCCCATGCCGCGCACGCTGGCTCCTTCAATGGGTCGATCGGTTTCATCTACAGCACGTAGTCGGACGGTGCAAAGCGGCGGAAGGGTGATGTCTTCGGTGCGCGTGATAGGCCGTCGCACCTGAATCTCCCGCTCGGGAATCAACGGACGCTCGTAGGGACCCAGGCGCAACACATAGGTGCCCTCATCGATGCCTTCCAGATTCCAGAGGCCAGCGTAGTTCGTGCGAACGGTTTGCCGAGTTGGGCGACCGTGCATTTGCAGAGTGATCTTGAGGTCCCCGGCTCCTTGGCCTGTGTGGCCATAGACCACGCCTTCCACGTTCGCCTTGGGCACCATCTGCAGCGTCATGTGCACCCGGTTCACACCGGGCAGATCTTCGCGCTCGGCGAGCTTATAGAGCATCACTTCCTGGGCCGTGGAGGACATCCCTTGCGCGAGGGCCTGGATCCTATAGCCGCCCATGGGCAGGTCAAACTCCTCGAAGGTGGTGATGTTCCCCGGTAGAGTCCGTGTGCGTTCTTGGGCCGAGTCACGGCCCAGGGCGAAGAGCGAGGGCCGGATGCTCAGCGTCCATTCTGTGGGCACGGCCATTCCTGGGGCAAAGGAGACCGCGCCGGTCAGAGTTCCGCTGCCGGCGAAACTTTTTTCCATGCGTTTGAAGGGCAACTCGATCCCGGACTGGAGTCCCCCCTGAATGCGAAGGGCGTTGGGGTCCGGGCTCCCGATTTGTGGGTCGCCGGGGGAGGTGTCTTCAGCCGGCCCCTCCAGGGGATCAAGGGGCTGGGCTCCGCGCAATTCGGACCAGGTATTCCACCCTAGTAGGATCAGCACCAGAACTGCCCCCAGAGCAGTGATTGCTCCAGCATTGCCTATGCCGTCTCTGCCACGGATGTGGCTGCGGCCCGTATTGGATTGTCTCTGGATTGACTTCACGCTTGTATTGGTCCTACTCTCGTCGGCTCAATCAGGGCCCGCTTCCCCTCAGTAGGGAGAGACACCCGGGCCAGGCCCGCTGCTTGCATCCTAGCGGTAGCGGGGGACGGCGAGCCCCTAGACTTCATGATCCAGCCACTTCTTCTCATTCTTGCGCTGCTCCCGCCCACGGAGCTTACTTCTGAACCTTCGGACTTCACTCCGGTTGGGCTGGATTCGATGGCTCCCCGTGTGAGCGAGTCGGCCAGGGCTCAGGAGGGTCGCGTCCTCGTGCTGGGCTTCGATGGCGCGGACTACCGAACCACCCGGCGTTTGATTGACGACGGTCAGCTGCCGAATCTCAAGGCTCTGAGCACCGACGGGACGTTTGCGCCCCTGCACTCCACCAACCCTGCAGAGTCCGCCGCGGGCTGGGCTGCGATCAACACGGGTCAGAACCCGACCAAGAACGGCGTTGCTAGTTTCATCAATCGCAAGATCAGAGGCAATTCCCCGATTCCTGGAGTGGCGCACATCACTCAGGAACGAGACGTTCCGGTGGAAGAGTTGATGAAGCGGCTTGAGGAGCGCGGCGACAAAATTGGCGGCGTGCTCGGCTTCGTGCTCGGCAAGTCGGCAACGGAGCTGGCCCTCTTAGCTGGCCTTTCTGTGGTCCTGGTGGTTTTTGTCCTGTTGGGATTGGTACTGCGGGTCGGTCGTGGGCTGAGCGCGGTTCTGGCTCTGGTAATCGGTCTCTTCGGAGGCTATGCGGCCATGTCCGCCAAGGACAATGTTCCCCTTGACGTGCCTCTGATCTACCGAAACAACGTGCGCGTGCCCGGATTTTGGGATTACGCGGGCGAGGCGGGCGCGCCTGCTTTGGTCTTGGACGCGGCTCTGGCCTTCGATCGGCCCCACGCAAAAAACACTCGAGTGCTTGGTGGTCTGGGTTTGCCGGATGTGCGTGGTGGCATCAGTGGAGAGTGGTTCATCTATTCCAGCGATGACATTTGGTTCGACCCGGGGCCCAAGGGCGAACGCGCCGGCTCAACGGGCTCAGGTACGATCTTCCAACTTGCGGCTGATGGGGATGGTGTTTACAAGTCCTTTGTCTGGGGACCCACGGATCTGCACAGGCGTTCCCTCGCCATGCGCTCCCTGCAGGCTGCTGAAGAAGGCCTGATGGAGAAGGGGCTCTCCTGGAAGGACAGCCAGAAACTCCAGGATGAGAAACGGGCCGCCAGCGACCTGTTGGACAACATGGCAAAGAAACCATGGGACAGCCGCACTCGCTTGCCCTTGATTGTTGAGCCCCTGGAGGGTGGCGCACGTATCACTATTGGTAGTCAGGCGCAGGACGTGCAGCAGGGTAGCTGGTCTGATTGGTATCGCCTGACTTTCGAAATGGGACCACTGCTCACGGTCAATGCCCTCACCCGGGTCAAGCTAGAACAGGCTGAAGATCCCTTGACGCTCTATGTGGACTCATTGGCCATCGACCCCAGTGAGCCTCCCTTTTGGCAGCCGATCAGTCAGCCAAGAGTTTTCTCCCGGGAACTCGAGGGCTGGCTCGGCAATCCCTTTGAGACCCTCGGCTGGGCTTGCATGACCAATCAGATGAAGGACGAGCGCATCGATGTGCAGACTTTTCTGGAGGACATCGAATTCACGATGGAGTGGCGACGCAGGTTGCTCAAGCGTGCCATAGATCAGGATGATTGGCGCCTGCTCTTCAGTGTCTTCAGCATCACCGATCGGGTGCAGCACATTCTCTATGCGCATGCGGATCCCGAGCACCCTATGCACGATCCACAAGAGGCCCAGCGCATCGTGCGATTTTTTGGCCAAGACATGCCCCTCTCTGAGTGTATTGAAGAGGTCTATCGACAGATGGACGCCCGGGTGGGCGAAGTCATGCAACGCCTCGAGCCCGATGACACCTTGATTCTGTGCGCAGATCACGGTTTCACCTCCTTCCGCCGTCAAATGGACGTCAACGGCTGGTTGATCCAGGAAGGGTTTTTGACCCTCAAGGACGGCGTCAGTACACGTGATGGGTCCGGTGGTTTCGGCTATGTGGATTGGACTCGCACCAAGGCCTACTCCCTGGGTCTTGGCATGATCTATCTGAATCTGGAGGGGCGCGAGCCCCTGGGTATTGTGTCACTCGGGGATGCCCGTGCAGTACTGGAGGATATCGCGGCCCGGGCCGTGGTCGCCACTGATGGAGGCAACAGCGTGGTGCGCGACGCGGAAATCGTCTGGGACAAGTACCCGGGTGAATGGCAGAGCAGAGACTATCCCTGTTCAGACCTCATGCTGGGTTTTGACGAGTTCTACCGCGCCGGCTGGAACACCGTTACCGGCGGCGTGCGGCTGATGGAGCGTGATGGTGAGATCGGTCCTGGTCCGATCTACCGGGACAACACCAACCCCTGGTCTGGGGATCACGCTGGCAACTCTCCGAACTTGGTGACTGGGATTTTCTTCTGCAATCAGAAGGTCAGCGTGCCCGAAGACGGTGTCAGTGTCTTGCACATAGCACCAACGGTGTTGGATGTTCTTGGGGTTCCCGTGCCTGCTGAGTTTGATTTGGATCCGCTGAGGCGGTAATCATCATGCTCGAGTGTGGGAGGATCGTAGGGCCTGAAGCGCTCTGCTTGTTCCTGTTCGTGGTGTTGGGGCTGGGGTTTCTGGCGCATCGAACGTCAGATTCCCAGGGGTTGATGCGACTTGCGGGGAGGCTTCTGGCCGCGCACTCTTGTCCCCTGGAGGCTCGGTCGGCCTGAGGGGTGGGGCTCCAGAGCCCAGGCGGCGTTCTGCCGTATTTCCTTGGCATCCGCGCCCGAATCTGTGGGGGGATGCAAGAATTCGAAATTCACTCTCAAGGGCCTTCGCGCCTCCAAATACGATCGGTACAGCTGACCGGCCGACCCCTCGGGGGCAAGTTGGCCCAGCTCAACGGTGTATGCCACCAAGAGGGCCTGTACCCTTGGCGTATGAACCCCGATTCCAGTCCCAAAAAGTCCGCCCTCCACTGGAAGGTCCTGATCGGCATGGCTCTTGGAGCTGCCGTGGGCCTCGTGATGCAGGCCACCTTGGCCGCCCCCGCTTGGATCGGAGCGAGTTTCGAGAGCGTCCCCGATGGCGGCGTGCGTGCGGTCTCCATCAGGGCCGGCAGTCCCGCTGCCAAGGCGGGACTTACAGTAGGCAGCACCTGGCGGCTGGCCGTCTTGAATCGGGGTGCGAAAGAGCGCGGTCCAGATGATGATGTTGCGCTTGCGACTCCCATGCATGTGCAGCAGGCTTTGGAGAGGACTTCAAATGGGGAGGTGATCTGGTTCTTCCCATCTCGCGAGGGGCAGGATCAGGAGGGGACCTGGTCAAAGGAGGAGGCAGGGGCCCGTCCCATAGCCGTAGCCATTGAACCGGATTCTCCCCGGGACAACTGGATCTACCCTTTTGCTCTGGTGGCGGATGTGTTCATTGCTCTCTTGAAGATGCTGATCGTGCCCTTGGTGTTGGCCTCTATCGTCTCCGGTGTGGCCGGAGTGGGGGGCATGAAAGATCTGCGCCGCTTGGGCAAGAAGACCTTCTTCTACTACATGCTGACGAGCCTGCTTGCGATCATGGTGGGTCAGATCCTCGTCAATGTCTTTGTACCTGGTGAGGGAGCTCGCCTGGGATTGGTGATGCCCGATGTAGTACCCGAGGGCGGCGGCCTGCGAGAGTTCATCGAAGTGGTCAAGCGCATGGTGCCTCCAAACATCTTCAGCTCCTTGCAGGACAACGGGGCCATGCTATCGATCATCTTCTTCGCTCTGGTCCTTGGGTATTCGATTACCCGCACTCCTGATCCTCACGGCAAACGTATCCGCGAGGTCTTTGCATCGTTTCTGGAGGTCATGATGAGCATGGCCAAGGGCGTCCTGGCTCTGCTGCCCTATGGCGTCTTTGCGCTGATGGTCAAGGTGGTCGCGACGACTGGCCTGGCGCCTTTCAAGGCGCTGCTGCTGTATATGTTTGTGGTGACCCTGGCGCTTCTGGTGCACGCCCTTGTGACCTTGCCCCTCCTATTGAGCTTCTTGGCGAAGGTATCTCCCATCAAGTGGGCCAAGGCCATGGCACCGGCTCTCTTCACCGCCTTCTCCACCAGTTCGTCCAGCATGACCCTGCCGGTCACCATGGAAACCGTTGAGCACCGGGGGCGGGTCAGCAACAAGGTGACCTCATTCACCCTGCCCCTGGGCGCCACGGTCAACATGGATGGCACCGCCCTGTATGAGTGCATTGGGGTGATCTTCCTGGCGCAGTACTACGCCTCGGTGGGGGGTAATCCCCTGGGCATTGGACAGCAGGCCTTTGTGGTGATTCTGGCCCTCCTGGCCAGCGTGGGGGCGGCGGGCATCCCCTCTGCTGGGCTGGTGATGATGCTGACCATCCTGGCTGCCCTGCGCCTGCCGGTTGAGGGCGCGGCCCTGCTGCTGGCGGTGGATCGGCCGTTGGACATGCTTCGCACGGTGGTCAATGTATGGTCAGACACCTGTGCGGCGGCTGTTGTTTCCCGTAGCGAGGGCGAGGAGGGGCCCCTTGAGCCCGTCGTGGGTGCCTGATGGGAGCGCCTGGATCCGTGCGGACGGGCGGTCAGTTGGATACAATCCCCCGTGATGGAAACTGAATTTTCTCTCCACGAGCGTCTGACCCGTTCGCTGGCATACATGCTCCGGCACCAGCCGGAAGAATTCGATCTGGAACTCGACAAGTTCGGCTGGGGTAACCTGGACGATGTTGTTCGGGCCCTCAATGAGCGGCTCGGCGAGTCGGTTGAAGAGGAAGACGTGAACGAGGCCCTGGCTGGGGCCGACCGTGCACGATACGAGATCAAGGATGGTCGCATTCGCGCCCTTTATGGCCACTCGATCGAGGTGGATCCCGGGGAACCGGACGAACCGCCGGACGAGTTGTTTGCCACTGTGCGTGGCCGGGATGTGCCCAACGTTGAGCGTGACGGCCTCAAAAGTGTGCGTCGTTCGCACATTCACCTGTCCCTCACCGAGGAGGAGGCCCGGGAGGTTGGCCGTCGCCTGGATCGGCGCTATGCGGTGATCTGTGTCTTGGCGGGCGACGCCTGGGAAGACGGTATCGATTTCTATGACCGTGGCGCGATTTTTCTTTCCGAGGAGATCCCTACTGAGTTCATCGACGATATTGATGAGTACGACGATGGGGTCGAGCGGGAAGGTTTCGGCGGGCGTGGGCGTGGGCGCAGGGGTCAAGGCCGTGGCCGTGGTCGCGGCCGAGATCGAAATGATGACCGAGGTCGAGGTCGGAACCGAGAGGACCGTGCGAGAGACCGTGACAATGATCGCGACAATGATCGTGGCAGTGATCGCGACGAGAAGCGTCCTGCGCCCAAGGACCGCAAGCCTGCCGCCAAGCGCGAGCCTGCCGGTGGTTTTGGTCGGGGCGTGGATGATCCCTCCGGAGATTCTCCTGACGAAGTCTCTACGGAACCGACTTTGGAATCCCAAGATGATTCCCACAACGATTCAGCCGAGGCACCCGCAAGAGAGCGCGCGCCGAAAGCACAGTCCGCCCCCGAGCCTGCCCCCGAACAGGAAACAGAAGCGTCCGCTTCACCTCCGGCCAGCTTTGGAGCTGGCCTCGAGTAGTTTCTGCTCGGGTCTCTGCAACCCAAGCCCTTTCTTTGCCCGTGATCCACGGAGCAACCTCCAACGGCCGCGAGATCAACTCGCCCCCTGACTGGACTTTGGTCCGTCGAGGGGAGAGTTTCTTTGGCTGCGCTCCGGATTGGGCCGCTGGCTTCTCGGACTTGGGCTACGGCCTTGAAGGCGACGGCCCCCGGGGCCAATACGACAGCCCTGGTCGTCGGCCCCCGGCGACCTTGGATCATGAGTGTGGGCTGGTGCTCGTTCGCCGCTATGTGCACGGGGGTCTCCTGCGCGCGATCACTGGTGAGCGATTCAAAGATCCAGGTCGCTTACTGGATGAGGTCGGGCTGACTTTGGAACTCGCCCGGCGTGGGGTCGCGGTGCCCGAGTTGGTTTCCCTGCGCGCCCTCCATCAAGGACCCAGGTCCTGGCAATTGGAGGTGGGCATGCGTCTCGTGAAGGGTACACGCGACCTGCGCGCAATGCTGGCAGAGCGCTTGCGGGGTGAACTGGAGAGGAGCGCCTGGCGTAAATTGTTGACCAGCACAGGTCAGGCCTTGGGGGAAGCCCATCGTTTGGGACTTGACCATGTGGATCTGCAGCCCGCGAATCTCTTGGTTGAGCCGCTAGATCTCAAGGGCCCAGAACCCACAAAGATTTGGATCATCGATCTTGATCGTTGCCGTTTGCTTGACAGGGGCATGGATCAGGTGGCGAAGAAGAATCTGGCCCGCTTGATGCGCTGGATTCTTGGTCGTTACCCCGCAGGCAGCCTCCTATCTGCCTCGGATCTTGCGCGCTTCATGGTTGCTTATGAGTCAGATTCGCAACGACGTAAGATGTTGATGCGCGCGGTAGTCCAGATCCTTGAGCGGGAAGGTCCCTGGCATCGTACCGGCCGGGCGATCGAGCGTTTCCTGGGCCTGACCCGCGAGGGTTAGCTTGCTTCCTGACTGCGAGGCCCAAGTTGGTGCAGCGCGTAAAGCAGGATCCAGCCGCTTCCAGTGATCCCGTGGGTCCAGATCCAAAGCTGGCGCAGGGACTCATCTACTGCTACTTGCAACATGTAGCCGGATAGCACCATAGGTAGCACCAAGGCCATCAAGGCTATGCCCGTGCGTCGGCGTTTCTGCATGCCCGCGCGAAATCGTGCCCACACATGACTGCGCCAGATCACTCCCCAGAGGAACAGACATAAGGGCGCCAGCAACAGATGCACATCCCGCAGGCCCGGTTCCGAGGGGTGGTTGTAGAGCGCAAACTCATCCACGGGATCGGTGAAGTAGCGCAACCAGCCATAAACCATCCCCGTGGCTCCCAGCCCCAGGGCGGAGAGGTGGATCAACCAGGCGGTCGTGCGGCTCACTTTGTGGCCCCAACTGGGCTGGGCTTGGGGTTGCGAGCGTCCAGGACCTGCTGCAGGGCCAGGGCCCGGCGGGCGGACTGAACCGTTGCGCGCGTGGTCAGGGTCGCCCCGGCCATTGTCTTGATGTTGCCCTTGGGGGTGAGTTTGGGGGAGAGGCGTTCTCCCTTGAACTGGCCGTACCACTTGGCGGGGGGCCGGTATTGACGCGGTTCCGCGAAGGCCAGCACCTCAATGCGCAGGATCTTGCCCTGAGGATCGATGGCAATCATCAGGGTCTCGCGCTTGCTGCGCACCCGGTGCGTGTCAAACCAGGCGGTGCCGACCAGGGCACCTTGTGAGTCATGGGCTTGATAGGGATGGGCGATGCGTGAGATGTCCTTTGATCCTGAGAGCCTTGCGATCTGCTTGACCTCTGTTGGGGAAAGGAACTTGGTACCACGGGTGGTCTTGCACTTGGGGAAGCAAAGAGCCAAGGCTTCGTCCACGGTGAGCAGTTTGGTTGGCTGGCGCTTCTCATGGGAGGTCAACGGCGCGCTTGGCCCAGGCTGCTGTACGCGTGCTGGATCTGGATGACCCATGGAAGGTGTTCCGCCGCTGCCGCTGAAGCTGAGCAACAGGCAGATGATCACAGACATGTTTCCCATCAGAAGGAGTATCCGATCAACAGGGCCGTGCGGTCAGAGTTCTCGTCGCTGCGGGCATAGTCCAGCTTGATGATCACCCCGTCTGTGGGCTCAAGGGCGAGACCGACGGTCACGATGTCCTCATCGAAACGGGGATCAGCCACCGCGTTCGAGGGCAGATCCGCCTGGGTGTCCAGGGTCTCGAAGCGGACATAAGGGGAGAGAGCCATGGAACTCTCGCTGCTGGCCAAGATGTTGTATCCCAATTGCAGGTAGGCGCCACGCAGGGTATTGGCCAGGTTCGGGTTGTCCAGTTCGGGATCGTCGATGAAGCTCTGGTTGAAGGCCTGGGCCCCATCTATTTCCGCCTGGGCAGCCAGGGCCTGAAGGCGCCATGGTCCCTCCTGCCAGGTGGCGTGCAATTCGATGATTTGCGTTCCCAGGGAGCCTCCCAGGTTCTCGTTGTTGCCCGCAGAGTTTCCCAAATAGAACGACCCTCCAACGGTCAGGCCGGGGAAAGCGTGCCAGTCCACTCGCTCCACAAAAGCCAGATCCTCTGCGTCCGCCTTGCTGCCTTTCTGGCGACCGCCGCGTAGACCCGAGTCGTCGAAGTTTGCTCCGCTCAGGCCGTTGACCACATAGGTGCGCCACTCAAGGTTGTCCTTGCGACCCCAGGCACCCAGGCCCATCTCGCGCCAGGTGGACGGCATGAGCCGCTGCTCGACCTTGGGGCGACTGACTGGCAGGTAGGCGGTGGGTTCGTGGTTTTCGTTGACCAGACCCATGGGCACCAGCAGCAGACCCGCGCGCAGGGCGAAGGATTCGCTCGCAAGATACTCCAAGTAGCCGAATTCCAATGAAGCACTGCCAGACTTGGAGGTGCTGCCGTGCTCGAATTCGATTTCGGTGTTGACCAACCAGTTTTCAGTGAAGCGGTGGCCCACATAGAGCACTCCGCGCAAGGCGTCAAAGGTGTTGCCCGCGCCAGCGGGCAGGTTGTAGAGGAACTCTCCATAGCCTCCTACGCTGGTGCCATGGTCATTGGAGTAAACCCGGGACGCGGAGTGCCCCATGCCTGCCACACGGGTCAGTTCGGAGGGGGCCAGCTCGCCCAGGTCTCGCCGCTCAAGCTCGTCGGCCAGGGCTTCGATCTTGGCGTTGAGGACTTGGTTTTCTCGGGCCAGGGCATCGAGACGATCGCTGACCTGATCCTGGGGCAGCGGAAGAACAAGAGAGAGTAGGAGCAGAGACATTCGTTCTTGGGTGGTTACTTAGTGACTTTGTTGATAAACGAGAGGAATGATTTGCAGGTTTGGGGTCAGAGGATCAGAGACCTTGACCAGACCCGGCGTGATGCTTGCTGTGAGACCTGTCCCAGTGGTCCTGAGCAGAATGACCTCCGCATCAAACCGCTGTGCGAATTCCGCAGCTCTTGAGGGGTCGATGAAGATGGCTGTGGAGAGGGCGTCCGCCACCAGGGCGCTCTTGGCCCAAACGCTGACCGAATGGGTCTTGCCGCTTGGAATGCCTGTGCGCGGGTCGAGCAGATGGCCCACTTCACCATCGCGGAGCTTGAGCATGCGCTCGGAGTTGGCGGAGGTGGCCATTGATCCCGGGGGCAGGCGCAGGCCGAGCACCGCTTCTGTGCGATGGGCGGGGTGGGCAAGTTGCACGGACCAGTCTCCGGGGCCGACGAAGAGCCACTGGCCCCCTAGATTGAAACTGGCTGCCTGTGCTCCGGCTGCCATGAGGGCGCTAGCCGCTCGATCGAGACCCGCTCCCTTGCCGAAGGCTCCTTCTTCGAGGAGCACATCTTGGGTGCGCCGGAACCTGGTGCCATCGAATTCGATGCCTTGGTAGCCGCACTTTGATCGGGCCGTTTCGAGTTCCACTGCCGAAGGCAGGCGTCCCTCACCACGCAGGTCCCAGGCCTGGACAAGGTGTCCAAGGGTTGGGTCAAACAACCCGTTGGTGGCGCGCGCAAGGTCAAGGGCACGCTTGAGGTCCTCGGCGGTGGTAGGGGAGAGGTCTTGCCAACTGCCCAGTGTGGCGCGGTTGAGTGAGGAGAACTCGCTTCCCTTTTGCCAGGTGGAGAGCCGCTTTTCGGTTTCTTCCAACGCCCGCACCCCCGCTTCGCTCGCGGTCAAACCGGTGCTGCGTTGCGGGGCCCAGACCACGATTTCCAGGCCGGTTCCCATTACGCCCAATTGGCGTTCTACGCAGGCACCGGAGGAACGGGAGGCGGTTTGTCCTTGGGTTGTGAGGTTTGTGCGGGCTGGGATACTTCCCGAAGCAAGGCCAGCTAGAACCCAGCCAGCTACGAACGAACGGGTTGCCAAAGACACGCTTCGATTGACTTCCAGGGGTGGATGAGCCGTCAGTGCAAACGCCGCTCTGGCCAGGGCTGACCGGGCCCTGGCGGTTCTGAGGTTTGCAGGTTTGGGGGTCTTGCGGTCCATGGGTGCAGGAGTTTATTGCGACTGCGTCTCATTATCAATACGGAATTCGCAAAAGGAGCAGGTTCTCGCTGAGTCAGACCTTGGATTTTCCCACCCCTGGGCCTCGCGTCTGCGCGTACTGGCCCCGTTGGGTGTCGAAATAGCCCTTCCCTGGCCCTCGTAGGGTCTAAGGAGGGGCCGGCCTGGCCCTAGTCCTCGGTCTGTCTCCCGCGTCGGGGGTAGAGGGGGCCTTCTGGGTTCTCCACCGCTCGCTTCAGGGATTCGAGGCTGGCTTTCATACGCGCGCGGTTCGCTCCACGACTGGCGGCTCGGCTGACCCTGGCGATACGCTGCTCCAAGTCCCTCGACCTCTTCCTGGACTCGTCTCCGCTTCCTTCGGGATCGATGATCAATTGGTGGGTGCCCACGATCACAATGCGGTCGCAGAGTTCAGCGCCAACCCGCTGGAGGGAATTCAGCGCTGCTCGCGCGGCTTCGGCGGCTTCCTTGGGGTGGTCTCCTGTACGGAGTACCCGGGCCCAGATTGCTTGGGCCAGGGACTCGGCGCGTACCAATCCCAGGGCACAGGCGCGCTCAAGAGCTTGCTTCACCAGGCGCGCACCGAGGCCTCGGTCTTGCTCCATCAAAAGGGTCCCAAGAAAAAGGCGCGCAAGAACTTCGCCCTGGCCCATGCGAATCTCCTGGGCGATCAGCTGGCCCTCGCGCAGTGATTGTTCTGCAGCTTGATCTTGGTCCAGGTCGATCAGCACGCGACCCAGACGCGCGTGGGCTTCGGCCTCCAGGGCCCGTTGACCCGCTTGTTCTGCGGCTTGCAGGGCGGACTGCAGGAGGGGCAAGGCCGTTTCCGGATCTCCCATGGCGGAATGACAGCGAGCCTTGAGAATCAAAGCACGGGCTTCGACTTCGGCTCGAGCGGGGGTGTCCGGGGTTTTGTCGCAGCGTTTGAGAATCGCCCGGGCGTGGGCTCGCGCACGCGTTGGCCGATCTTGCAGCAGAGCAATCAGACCTTTGATCAGCAGGGCTTTCAAGCCCACCAGGGGGGAGTGGGCTCGGGAGCGGGCTCGGCGCGCCAGCTTCAGGGCCTTTTCTTGATTCCCCGTGGCCAACTCGATCTCTGCCAGGCGCCTGAGGGCTTCAGCAGTCAGATCCGCTTGCTTGCCAGGCAGTCCAAGGCGCGCTGCGTTACGCAGATAGCCGCGGGCAAGGCCTGCGCGCCCCGTGTCTGCCGCTGCGTGTCCGTGCAGCAGGTAGACCCGGGCCACTTCGGTGGGATTTCGTTTGCTGTCTAAGGGAAGTTCCACCAGAGCATCCAGGTGTTGGCTCTCCTGTTGCCTGCGGCCCAGGCCCCCAGCTGCTTCTGCAGCGGCGGCGTGCAGTTCCAGGGCCTGATGGGCTGAAATTTGCTGCCCTTCCTGGTGGGGAGGGGCGCTGCCTTCAAGAGCCCACTCCACCAGCACAAGCACCCGTGCTGGATGACCAAGGGCCTGAGCCTTGGGCAGCAACTCCAAGACGAGTTGCAGCAAATCTTCTTTCCGGTCTGCGGCTTTGAGGTGGAAGGCTCGTTCGAAGGCACGGCCAGATCCGGACTCATTTGCCAGAGCATCTGCCGCCTGACTGTGAAGCTCCCTGCGCCTGGCATGGGGAATGGCAGTCAGCACTCCGTCACGAATCGTGCTGCTCGCGAAGGCCGGGCCCTCAGGTCCTTGCTCCAGCCAGTTTTCACGCAACAACAGGGCGATGGCAGCGCGCACTTCATCGCGGGTTGCACCCTGGGCAAGCCGCTCGGTCCGGGCGACGGAGCCATCCACTGCGATGCGTTCTATCCAGTTGCGAGCCTCGGGGTCCATGCTGGTCAAGCGGGCTTGCAGGTCGGGAATGCGCCCCTGCATGTGGGGCAGGTCTTCGATGTCCCCCACCAGTTCCAAACCACCTCCCGCATGAACACGCATCAGTCCGGTGAGAAGGGCTTGCTTGATCAGGGCGTCGATGCGAGTGGGTCGTCCCTCGGTTCGTTTCTGCAGCGCCTGCGCGAGACGCTCGGCTGGGACGCTGCCCGCGAATGTAAGATCAATCAGTTCCTTGATGCTCTTTATGTCCAGGGGCGACAGGCGCATTCGAATATGGGGGAGCGCTTCTCTTGCACGTGCCGCCAGGGCTGCTATGGCCTTGTTTGGGGAGCTTTCTGGAGCGCGTGTCCCCAGGACCAGTAAGAGGGGCAGTCCTGGCAGGACATCGATCAGGCGCGAGAGCACTGCCAGGGTTGCCTCTCCAGCATGTTGTAGTTCGTCCACCAGGATGACCATGGGGCTGCTGCCTGCGGTGCGGATGAGCCAATGAGACAGCAGGGTGATTTCCATCTGGGGCAGAGCGGCGGCCCCGGGATCGAGGGTCTGGGCCAGGGCAGCTGCCACATGGGACGTCGTCCTGGATGCGAGCAGTCTGCTCTCCCGCGGACTGGCAGGAGTGTGGCGTCCCAGGGCCAGCCAGCGTCGCAGCAGGGTTCGGATCGGGTGTGTGGGTCGGCCTTCGAGTGCCGCTGCGCAGCGCACCGCGAGGTAGGTTGCGGGACTTGGACCGCGTCGCAGGGACCGCACGAACTCTTCCATCAGGCGTGTTTTTCCCAGGCCCCGGTCGGCTTCGAGCCAGACCAGTGCTCCTTGGCCCGCGCTGGCGGACTCCCAGGCCTGATGCAACTGCGCCATTTCCTCCCTATGCCCAACAAATGGCAGACAGTCCCGGGCGGCCCAGGGATCTTCACCCCAGGCGTGCGGGGGGGGAGGGTTGTCGAGCCAACGGGCAACCTCCTGCGCGGTGGGGCGAGCGCTCGGTTCCTCGTCGAGCATCAGTCCGAGCAACTCATCCAGGTCCGGGGCCAGGCGCGGATTGCGGGCGCTGGGCAGCAGATGAACCGCGTCGGTCAGAGCCTCCTCTTGTACATTTGAGGCACGGCCGTCCGGGGAGAGGGGATGACTGGAAGTGGCGAGTTCCCAGAGGATCAAACCCAGGGAGTAGATTTCCGAGGCGCAGGTCTTGGGAGCAGCACGGGCTTCCTCCGGCGAAAGGTAGGCGGGGGTCCCGCGGGAGGAGGCTTTGGCATCCGTGCGCTCGGCGAAGCCCAGGTCCAGCAAAATCGTGCGGGCTTCTGGATCTTGGCGTCCGTTGGCGGGGGCCAGATCTCCATGCAGCCAGCCGGCAGTGTGCAGCGCGGCAAGAGCTTGGGCCAGGTCTCTTCCCACCCGCCGAAGGGGCTCGTCCTCCATTGGCCCTTGTGCAATCAGGTCTGCGATGGTTGGACCCTCGATGAAGCGGGTCAACAGGAAGGGACCTTCCTGGTCTTCGAACAGACCCAGGCTGACTTGCAAGTTGGGGGCTTGGACTCCAGCCAGGACTAGTTGCTCCCGTTGGATACTCCGTGCGCCTGCGGCGGTGAGCGGCCTCTTCTGAGCCACCTCTGTTCCCGCTTCGTAGTCTCCCAGGGGCGCGAGCAGTTTGGCGTGCAAGACCTGGCCGCTGGTGCCTTTTCCAAGGGAGCCGATCTGGATCAAAGCCGGCTCTTGCATGGTCTAGTCCTGCTGGGTCCCCGGGGGAGGGGAGCCGGTTGTGTCGTCGATAGGCGTGGGGGCCTCGTCGGGCCTACCGCTTGGGACGTCCAATGTCGGCGTGTGGTTGTGTGAATGCTCATTATCTGTGACCGTCTCTGGCGTGTCGCCGCGCACGTTTGCGTCCTTCGTCAAGGCATCCCTGATCAGCAGATCCATGCGTGCAGCTTCGATGCCGGTGTCATCGTATTTCCACTCCAGGCGTGGCATGCGCCTGAGGGAGAGCACGCGACCCATCTTGCGTTGTACGAAGCCGCGCGCGTGCTCAAGCATTTTCTCTACGCGCACCCGCTCTTCCTCGGGATCGAGCACGCTCCAGCGTACGGTGACCTTGGCAAGGTCCGGGGTCAGTTCCGCAGCGATGATGGTCACAAAGCCCGCCCGCGGGTCCGCCACCTCAAATTGCAGGCAGTGGGCCACACGCCTCTTGATGGCGCCCTCGATTCGCGCAATGGTCCTCTGGTTGGCCATGGGTTGCTGGGCCGCTGTTGGAATCAAGCGAGGGTACGCTTGATCTCGTTGATGACGAACGCTTCGATCACATCGCCTTCGCGTAGATCGCGGAAATTCGCGAGTACGATGCCGCACTCAAATCCTTCGCGGACTTCTCGGGCGTCGTCTTTCTCGCGACGAAGAGATTCGATGCTGCCAGTGTGCACCACAGTTCCGTCGCGCAGGACGCGTATTTTGTGGTTGCGCTTGAGGGTTCCGTCGGTAATGCCGCATCCGGCGATGACGCCGATTTTGGAGGACTTGAACAAGGCCTTGACCTCCGCATGTGCGATGATTTCCTCTTGCATCTCCGGCGAGAGAGTGCCTTCCATCAGGTCGCGCAGTTGGTCGAGCAACTCATAGATCACGTCGTAACGGCGAACTATGATCTTGCGGCGTTCTGCTTCCTTGCGGATAGTGCCCGGGATGCCTGTGTGGAAGGCCACCAAGGTGGCGCCGGAGGCTTCCGCCAGTTCCACATCGCTTTCGGTGATCTGGCCCACGCCCGCATGGACCAGTTTGACCGCAACCTCTTCGTGGTCGAGTTTCGCTACCTCATGGCGAATGACTTCCACTGATCCTTGCACATCGGCGCGTACGATCAGGTTGATGTTGGTCTTTTCAAGCAGGGGCTCCTTGCCCAGGATCGCCTCCAGTTCTGGATTGGGGCCCGTGCTGGCTGCCAGGAAAGAGGCGCGGTTGCGGCGCTCGCGCTCTTGCGCGATTTCCTTGGCTTTGGAAAGGGCTTCGATCACGTGGAACTTGTCGCCAACTCCAGGCAGGGCATCAAGACCCATGACCGCTACCGGAGTACTCGGTCCGGCGGACTTGACCTGCTTGTTTAGGTCGCTCGAGATGGACTTGACCTTGCCGTAGCCTTCGCCTGCCAGGATCACGTCGCCCTGATTCAGGGTTCCGTCCTGAACCAAGAGGTGAGCTACGATGCCTCGGCCCTGCTGGACTTCGGCTTCCAGCACCACTCCACTGGCGGGCCCGCTCTGGTGTGCCTTGAGCCCCAGTTCGGCCTCTGCCATCAGGAATGCGTGGTCGAGCATCTCCTCGATGCCCTCACCGGTTATGCCGCTGGTTTGGAAGTATGCAGTCTGTCCGCCGTAGTCTTCCGGGGTCAGATCGAATTTCATCAACTGCTGCACGGTGCGGTTGAAGTCGTACTCGGGCTTGTCCAGCTTGTTGACCGCAACAATGATCGGCGTTTCGGCTGCCCGTGCGTGGGCCACGGCTTCTTCGGTGCTGGGTTTGACTCCATCATCGCCGGCGACCACCAGCACCACCACGTCTACAGCCTGAGCCCCGCGGGCGCGCATGGAGCTGAAGGCCTGGTGTCCGGGGGTGTCGACGATGGTCACCGAATTCTTGTTGGAGGTTGTGACCTGGTATGCGCCGATATGCTGGGTTATGCCGCCGGCTTCCCCGTCTGCCACCTTGGTTGCGCGGATCTTGTCCACCAGGGTGGTCTTGCCGTGGTCCACATGACCTAGGAAGGCCAGGGTGGGAGGGCGGTTCACCAGGTCGTCTCCTTCAAGTCCCGAACGCTTGGCCTTGATGTCTTCCAGGTGCGTCTGTTCCGCTGAGACTTCGTGCTGTACGCGGAGTTCCACCTCGTATTCTGTGGCCAACAGCACCGCCGTGTCCTCGTCGATGGCAGAGTTCAAAGTGAACATGCCGTACTGTTTCTGCATGGCCATCTTCTGAACCACCGCAGCCTTGAGCTTAAGGGTCTCTGCCAGCTTGCTCATGGTGATCGGCATCTCGATCGAAACCGTCTCGCCCGTCAAGGGGGACTCGGTCACCAAAGCCGGGCGCCCACGGCCTCCTGTGCGGCGTTGGCCCTGGACACCGGATTGGCGGTTGCGACGCAGGAAGCGGCCCTGTTCGCGCTCGCGCAACTGGGTGGCGGTCATGCCCCCTCGGGGACCGGTGGTTTGGCCTGGGGTTCCCTTGCCGCGTCCAAAGGTAGGGTGAACGTCAGGGGTGGCATCGTCCTGGTTGAGCAGACGGCGGCCCTCGCGCTTGCGCTGGGGCTCTGCTTGGGCCGCCAGGGTGGCTGGGTCGATGCGACCGACAATCTTGCCTCGGGGTTGCGGCTCTGCACTCTTGGCAGTCGGGGCCTCAACAGGTGGAGCTGTTTGTGGAGAATCATCGCCTGATCCAGCGTCGGCGGGGTCAGTCGTGGGTTCCTCTGCCGCAGGAACGGGCGTGGGGGCCGGTTCCTGCTCAGAAGCTGGCTCCTCAGGTCTTGCTTCGGGCTCAGGGGGAGTGCTGACCTCCGCCTCGGATTCCGGGGCTGGGCTGCTGGTTACCTCTGCTTGAGCTGGCTCGGGGGCAGTCTGCACTTCTGGTCCAGCCGAGGGCGCATTGGGGGCTTCGTCCGCGGGGGCATTGGTGCTGGCCTTCTTTTTCTTGCGTCTGAGCAGGGGCGTGGCGTTTTCCGTGACCTTTGCCTTGACCGGCGCCGTGTCCGTCCGGACCTCAGTGATGCCTATGGCGGCCAGCAGGCCCTTGGCTTGTAGCAGCTCGATCGAGTCGAGGGCAGACATGTGCGACCTGGCTTGGACGAAGCCATTCTCGCGCAGTTTGCTTGCCAAGTCCTTTCCGGGCATGCCGTAGGACTTTGCGAGTTCGTGAATGCGTGTCTTGTCGCTCAACTGGAGTGGGGGCTGGGTTTTGCTTCTGCACAAGGTGAGCAGGATTCAGGCTTGGTCTTCACCAGGAGGGGTGGCTACTTCCGTGGTTGCTGCGGTGTCAGCGGGGGCCTCCACGGCAGATGCTTCTTGCTCTGGGGCGTCATCTGATTCGGGTGTTGACTCTCCCAGTTCTGCGGGTGTCTCAGCGTTGGGGTCCAAGCCGTCCTCGGTGGCAAAATACTGCTCGCGTGTCTTGATGTCGATTTCCCAACCACAGAGTTTGCTCGCCAGGCGCACATTCTGGCCGCGCTTGCCGATAGCCAAAGACTGCTGGTCTTCTTCTACTAGCACGATTGCCGCATGTCGGTCTTCGTCCGGGTAGATGTTGTCCAAGTGGATCGAGGCGGGCTTGAGGCCGTTCATGATCAGGGTTTCGAGGGAGTCGCTCCAACGAATGATGTCGATGCGTTCACCGCGCAATTCATCGATCACCGCTTTGATGCGCGAACCCCGCACTCCCACGCAGGCGCCAATGCTGTCGATCTTCGGGTCGCTGGAGATCACGGCCATCTTGGTGCGGTAGCCGGGCTCGCGTACAACCCGCTTAATCTGAATGATCTCGTCAGCGACTTCAGGTACTTCCAACTCGAAGAGTCGACGCACAAGGTCAGGGTGAGTACGGGAGAGTTGGATGCGGACGCGGCTGCCATCCTTGCGCACCTCGACCACGATGCCGCGGATGCGGTCGCCAGGGGCGAAAGTTTCGCCTCGCACTCGGTCTTCGCGGGCAAGGTAGGCTTCAGCCCGCCCCAGGTTGACTACCAGATCCTGACCTTCGTAGCGCTGCACCTGGCCGTTGACCAGCGTGCCCACGCGGTTCTCGTATTCCTCATAGAGCACATCACGCTCGGCCTCGCGCAGCCGTTGGAAGAAGCCTTGCTTGACCGCTTGAGCCGCAATGCGCCCGAGTTCGGTCAACTCGATTTCATACTCGCCCTCCTCGTCTTCGACCGTGATCTCGGCGGTTTTGCGGTCCAGCTGCACCGTCAGATCTTCACCCATGCCAAGGCGCTTGCGAACCCCCTGGGCCAGGGCGTCCTCAAGGGCCAGGAAGATCGCTTCCTTGGAGACATCCTTCTGGATTTGAAGGACGTCGATCAGGCGCAGGAGCTCTTCGGGGTTCATGGTCTGTTGCCCTTGAGGGCTTGGTAAAAGGGTTCTGTGGCGTCGGCAGGGGTTCCTAGCCTAATATGCAAGGAAGCGGGGTAAGCCCCCACTTCCGGCAGGCGCTCTGGCGCGCACCCGGAGGTGTTCACCAGACCAAGACCAAAGGAACTGTGACAGATCAGTTTGAAGTACCCCAGGGGGCTGCGTCAACCAATGGAGGCCCTGATGCGGGCTCTTCTGGGGGGAATTCCCAGTCGACCTCCCAGGCCCTGGCGGATTCCTGCTCCCTCGACGGCCAGTCGGCAGTTATCAAGGCCTTCAGGGAGCGATTGGAGAAGCTGGCCAAGACCCGCACAACGGTGCTGATCGTAGGTGAGCCGGGCAGCGGCAAATCAAGGGCCGCGAGGGCCCTGCACCTCGCAAGTCAGTGCGCCGGGGGACCGCTCGTGGTGGTGCAGCCAGCAGCTCTGTCGCCGGGCCTGTTGGAGGCAGAGTTGTTCGGGCATGAGGCGGGGGCTTTCACCGGCGCGGGCGAAGCGCGCCTTGGGCGATTCCGCCTCGCTCAAGGAGGCACCCTGGTGCTCGATGGGGTGGAGGACCTGCCAGCTCCATTGCAGACCAAGTTGCTACGCGTGCTGCAAGAGAAGGTGGTCGAACCCCTGGGCACTGATACACCGCTGCCGATTGATGTGCGAATTGTTGCCACCAGTCGGCGGCCTTTGCAGGAGGAGGTTGAGGCCGGGCGTTTTCGGGAGGATCTGTTTTATCGTCTGGCGGTGGTGGAGTTGGTGGTGCCGCCCCTGAGGGATCGCATCGAGGACTTGCGAGAGCTGGTGCCAGCTCTGATCAAAGATGCGGCCGCCAGAGCTGGACTCAAGCCGCGACCGGTGAGTGAGGAAGCCTTCGACCTCCTTGCAAGACACTCCTGGCCCGGGAACCTGGCGGAATTGGAAAATGCCCTGGAAAGGGCCCTGGCACTAGCTGGGAGTGATTCTGAAGTTCAGCGGGAGGCGCTCGAGTATCTACTTGAAGAGGTCCATGGTGCGGCGGATCAAATCGCGGAGTCGGTGCTGGCAGCAGGCGTTTCGCTGGAGGAATTGACCGATGCTCTCCTGCTCGCGGCCATGCGAGCGACTCGCGGCAATGCCTCTGCTGCTGCCCGTCGGCTGGGCCTCTCCCGGCGAACTTTCGGTTATCGTCTGCGCCGTGGGGAACAGCGCCAGGCGGGACAGGAAGCGGAAGAGGAGGAGGATCCGCAGGCATGAGGAGCGGGATCTGCTGCCACGCGCTGGTGCTGGCACTGGCGGTCGCTGGCAGTCCAGTCCTGGCCCGTCAGGGGGAGGTCTTGTTGGAGCAGAAGAACCCAGACCAGCAGGCTGGGGTTTGGGTGAGCCGCCTGGCTCCTGAATTGACTTTCGAGCAACGCCGTGAAGCTCTGCTTGCATTGCGCGTGGATCCCGGAAGGGGCTCCCCGGCCCTCTTGGAGATTCTGGCCAATATCGCCGGACAGGGCACTGAATCAGAGCTGGGCCTGCTGGCTATGGAGATCCTTGGTGCCTTCGATGCACGGGCAGGGTGCCAGGTCCTGGTTGATGTGGCCAAGGGCCTTGAGCCTGCCCAGGGAGCCCTGGCATTGGGTTTTCTTCCTGACAGTTCTCGTAGCCTGGGGCCTCTGCTGGCCCTTCTGGGCCCAGGGGGAGAGGGCCTCGGGCTGGACCCAACCCTGACCGTTGCCGCCATAGCCAAGCTGGCGCCACTGCTGGTTGACCCTTCCGCCCCCCTTGAGAGCCCAGGGGAATTAGTCTTCCTGTCCCGGGGAGTGGATCCCAGGTTGCGCGCGGCCGGGACGCTGGGGCTGCAGACCCTGGTGGCCCGACTGGCTTTCCTTGGAGATTCCGAGCTGATGGCCCTGAGGGGCGAAGCGATCCTGCGCGTGGATCCTCACAAGCCAGGACTGCTGATGGATCTGGTGCGGGCGACCTTGATGGGTGGCGGGGATTGGGATCTGGCGCGGCGCTGGTCCGAGGCGCTTCTGCGACAGGTGCCAGGAATCCTGCTGGATCAGCGGGGTTCGTTTGACGCGCAGCTGACCGCCAGTCGGATTCACCTCTTGGCAGCCATAGTGGCCATGGGGGGCGGGGATTCGGTGGCCAGTGAAAAATACCTGGCTCGCGCTCACACCTACCTGGCTCCGATCATTTCCGCCCGAGGCGACCGTTCAAGCGTGCGCATCAGACAGGCGTTCCATGTGCGTGCCATGCAGGTGCGTGTGCTGCTGTTCTTGGCAGACCTCTACGGGGCGCTGCTCCAGGATCCTGGCCTGCAAGGGGATCAGGCGCTTGGGGACTCTCTGTCCGCCGCCCGAGAACTGCACAAGGCGTGTCTTGAGCTCGATGCGGCCGAGGCCCGGCATGGCATCCGCAGCTCCAACACTTGGGATGCGGTCCTGCGGGCAGACCTGTCGATGGCGCTTCTGCTCATCGATCAGCGTCACTTGCCGGGTCTCTCCCCAAATGAAGTCCTGGCTGCCCGTCTGACCATGGGGCGCATTCTGGCCACGGTTTCCGGGCGTGAAATGCCCGGATTCGAGCCTTTTGCCTGGGATGATGAGGTCGTCACCAATCCGCTCAAGGATCCCGAGCGTGTCTATTGGATTGATGTCACGCGCCGCAGGATGTTGTACGCCAGTGAGCAATTGGCCCAGGCACGGCGCGAGGAAGTTGAAGCCTTGCGTGTGCCCTTTCTGATCGATGTGGAGTCGTTTCGTGCGGAACAGGAGAAGGCGGCTCAGGTACGATTCGCACAGAATCTGGTGCGGGCCCGATTGGATTGGGACGCGTACAGCAACTTGCGCTGGCCCAGCGACTTGGCCCTGGTGCTGGCGGGGGACCTGCGCCGGGAGGGAAGGCCCCAGGAGGCTCTCGCCCTGGCTGCACGCTATGGCCGTGACATGGCCCGGGCCAGCGACACATCAAGTTGGTTTCTCTTGTCCCAGATCCAACAGGCCAAAGCAGAGATGCAGGAAGGCAGCGCTTACACCGACTTGGATGAACCCCTGCGAGCAGAAGAGTCCCTCTTGCGTGGCGTCGAACGTATTGAGAGCCTGATCGCGACTCTCAAGACCCGCGGAATGGCGACGAGGTCCGTGTCCCAGGCAGAGGAGCAACTGGCGAGGCTCCTGTCTTCCTTGGCTGTGAATGCCAACGTCAAACTCGGTCAGCCGGAACGGGCGGTGGTCTGGGTGGAGCGGGCACATGAGCTGAGCACCAACGCGGCCTCAACGGTGCTCCTGGCCTGCTATCGTGCGCGGGCGGGTCGCCTGGACGAGGCCCGGGACCTACTGCGCCGGGCCAGCCCTGAACCCGGAATGGAGTACAACCTGGCTTGCACCCACGCCCTCTTGGGGAATCGTGAGGCGGCCTTGGATTGGTTGAGACGGTCCTTGGATCAGGCGGGAACCAGTCCAGGAGAACTGCGCCGGGAGAAGGATTGGGCAGCACGTGATCCGGATCTGGCCAGTCTGCGAGACGATCCGCGCTTCGTGGCCCTGGTTCAGTAGCTGGCCCAGGTTCATTCCCCAACCCAGTCCGCTGTCGGGTAAGCTACGCGGCTCGACAAAGAGGATTGAACTCCATGGGTAAGATGATTTTGAGCGGCAAGGGCCGTCGGTGGCTGCTGAACGGCCATCCTTGGATATACGCCGATGATGTGGCCGACGGCGAGGGCACTCCTGGGGAATTGGTGCCGGTGCACGCTCCCCAGGGGGAACTCCTGGGCTGGGCGCTCTTCAGCGCGGAATCAAAGATTGCCCTGCGCATGGTTACCCGGGAGGAGCAGCAGCCAAATCGGGAATTCTGGCTTGGTCGCATGCAGCGGGCAATTCAAGCGCGAATCAACCTGGGAATGCTGGAGCCCGAGGGCGCTTGCCGCTTGATCAGTGGGGACGCGGAGGGGGTTCCGGGATTGATCGTTGACCGCTACGGCGCAACGCTGGTGTTGCAGATAGGCACCCAGGCGGCGGAGCGCATGCGTGACTTCTTTGTGGAGGTGCTGCTTGAAGTACTGCCCTTTGAAGCCGCCGCCGTGCTGGAGCGCTCGGACCTTTCGGTGCGTCGTTTGGAGGGACTCGAGCCCCGAGTGGAACTCTTGAGTGGCGCCATAGATGGACCGATTCAAGTACAGGAGAGCGGTGGCCTGATCTATCAGGTGGATGTGCGCGAGGGACACAAGACCGGCGCCTATCTGGACATGAGTGAGAATCGGATGCGGGCTGCCGCACTGCGCCCAGGAGGCCGGGTGCTGGATACTTTTGCCTATGACGGGTTGTTTGGAATTCGCGCGGCTCTGGCCGGAGCGGAAGAGGTCCTTTGTCTGGAACAAAACGCCGCCGCCTGTGAGCGGATTCGGGTCAACTCGGAACTCTCTGGTGTGGCCGAGCGCGTCAAGGTTGAGCGAGTGGATTGCATGAAGGACCTGCGCTCCCGGGCCGAGGCCAAGGAAATCTGGGATACGATCATCGTCGATCCCCCGGCTTTCGCCCGCAACAAGCGCGAGAAGCGCGGAGCCGAGCGCGGCTATGTGGAACTCAACCGGCGGGCCATGCTCTTGGCCGCCAGCGGTGGGCATCTGGTCAGTGCTTCCTGTTCTCATGCGATCTATGCCTCGGAATTCTTGGGGCATCTGGCTTCTGCAGCCAGAGTCAGCGGTCGAGACACCATGCTGGAGGCTCTTACAGGGGCCTCCCCGGACCATCCGGTGCGTCTCGGTTTGCCCGAGAGCGACTACCTCAAGTGCGCCTTCCTGCGTGTGACCTGAGGTCTTGGCTATGATGCAGCGCATGAGTCTGACCCTTGCGGTGAATGGCAAGCCCCAGGAGGTGCCCACTGGCAGCCTGCTGCCGGATTTGCTCAAGACCCTGGGGCTCGCGGATGCACAGGTGGCTCTGGAAATCAACGGCGAACTGGTTCCCAAAAGGAAGTGGCCCGTGCGTGAGCTGAGCGCTGGTGACCGCATCGAAGTGGTGACTTTGGTGGGGGGAGGCTGAGCCATGGGTGTGCGTCTGGACAAGCCACTTGAGATCGGCCCCCTGCAGTTGACCTCGCGCCTCTTGATGGGCTCTGGGCGTTATGCGTCGCACGAGGAGATGGTTGCTTGCCTAGAAGCATCGGGCGCTGAATTGATCACCGTGGCCGTGCGGCGGGTCAATTTGGATCAGCGTGCAGGGACGAGCTTGCTTGATCACATCGACCGCGAGCGTTTTCAGATTCTGCCAAATACTGCCGGCTGCTATGAGGTGAGCGATGCCTTGCGAACCGCGCGCCTGGCCCGCGAGTTGCTTGACACGCCTCTGGTCAAGTTGGAGGTCATCGGTGATCCGCACACTCTCTTGCCGGATCCTATTGGCACTGTTGAGGCTACCCGCATTCTTGTAGACGAGGGTTTTGTTGTCATGGCCTATTGTTCGGACGACCCTCGTCTGGTTGCGACCTTGGAGCAGGCTGGGGCCGCGGCAGTGATGCCGGCAGGGTCGCCCATCGGTTCTGGTCGCGGCGTGGCCAATCCGGGGAACATAGAGATCGCACGCAGTCTCGTTGAATTGCCCTTGATCGTGGATGCGGGGCTGGGCACCGCCAGCGATGTTGCCTTGGCCATGGAACTGGGGGCGGATGGGGTGCTGTTGAATTCTGCCGTGGCTGGAGCCGAGGAGCCAGTGCTCATGGCAAGGGCCATGAAATCCGCCTGTCGCGCGGGCAGGGACGCTTATCTGGCCGGGCGCATACCTTCTCGTTTGCATGCCCAGGCCTCTTCCCCTGCAACGGGCTTGCTGGGCGAGGCGCTTTCTCTCTGATGCCGCTGGACCCAAGCGAAATCCAGAGCCCTCTCTTTCTGCTCTTGTCCCTGGGCATGATGCTGTTTGGGGCAGGAATGGGAGTCCTTGCGGTTCAGATGATCAAGGGCCGACATCCTCGCTCAGGGCCTCCTATTCCGCCCGCGGTGGGTCGTCGGGAACTGGTGGGGGGGCTCTTGCTGTTCACCATTGCCAATCTGGCCATTGGCGGACTGATTGTGGCCGTGGACCTGGAACTCGATGCAGGGCGGCTCTTGGCTCTTTCTGCTGCCCTGATGGCTCTCGCCAGCTATCCAGCCCTTCGAAGCAGTCTGGCTGCGAATCGCCTTGATGCCCTGGGTTGGGTCAGCCGTGGAACCGGACGCGGCCTGCGCACTGGAATCATGGCCTGGTTCCTGTTGATGCCCTTGTTCTTCGGGTTCAACCTGTTCTGGGTTCAGGTCTGGGTGTTCTTTACTGGCGAGTTGCCCGTGCAAGATGTGAAGGACCTGATTTCAGGCGGCCAGGAGGGCTCCGCCCTCGTGTTCCTGCTGGCGGTGCTCTTGATACCGTTCCTGGAGGAATTGGTCTTTCGTGGAATCCTGCTCAACAGCCTGCGTCCCCGTCTGGGCGCAGCGTGGGCAATCGGCTTGAGTTCTCTGGTTTTTGCCGTGCTGCACGGAATGGCTGCCTCAGGACCGATTTTTGTCCTGGCTCTGGCCATGGGGGCTGCCATGGTACTGAGTGGAAATCTCTTCGTTCCTTTTGCCCTGCACGCCATGAATAATGGAGTGCAGTTGGTTTTGCTGTCCCTTGCCAGCGAGCTATGACCCTGTACCCCAGCAACGACTTGATGAAGCCCCTGTCCGGGGGTGCCTTTGCCGCGGAGGGCGCGGTGTTGACTGGAGACATCACTTTGGGGGCAGATGCCTCGATTTGGTTTGGATGTGTCCTGCGTGGAGACGATGCGCCCCTGGTGATTGGCGCGCGCACCAATATTCAGGATCTGACCATGGTTCATGCGGATCCGGGGCTGCCAAATGTGATCGGGGAAGAGGTCACCGTGGGGCATGGGTGCGTGTTGCACGGCGTGCGCGTAGGGGACCGGTCCTTGATCGGAATGGGCGCGCTTCTCCTGGCCGGGTCCTCAATCGGAGAGGAGTGCTTGATCGCCGCTGGTACGGTGGTCAAGGAGGGCATGCAGGTGCCTCCGCGATCTTTGCTGGCTGGTGTTCCTGGGCGTATCGTGCGCCAGATCAGCGACGAGGAGGTGGCGGGTTTCAGGCGCTCTGCTCAGGGTTATGTGGACAACATTCGTTTGTACCTGGGGAAAGGAGAGGCGGCTCGCTGATGGCTGTTTGCGACCCCTATCTGGATCGCAAGGCTGCTCTGCTCAAGAGCCTGTCGGAACTCTCGCCCTTGGCCATCGCCTTCTCAGGGGGTGTGGATTCAAGCGTCTTGTGTCACGCAGCTGTGGCCGTGCTAGGGGACAAGGCTTGCGCGGTGATTGCTGATTCCGCGTCCCTTCCAAGGCGGGAACTCATTGCCGCGCGGGAAACGGCTATTGAAATCGGCATCGAGTTGGTGGAGCTTCGCACAGACGAACAATTGGATCCGGCCTATCAATCCAACCAGGGTGATCGCTGCTACTTCTGCAAGGCGGCCCTTTTTCGGGCCCTGGACGAGTGGCGTCAAGAGCGCGCGATCCCCTTTGTTGCTCTTGGAGAGATTGCAGACGATGCGTTTGATGATCGCCCGGGTCAGCGCGCTGCCCAGGAACACGGGGTGCAGGCACCCCTGGCCCAGGCGGGCTTCAGTAAACAGGATGTGCGACGTTACGCGGCGGAAGCGGGCTTGAATGTGGCGGACAAGCCTGCCAGCGCGTGTCTCGCATCGCGCATACCGGTGGGTACGGTGGTCTCTGTCGAGGCCCTGGCCCAAGTGGAAGCGGCAGAGAACGCTCTCATGGATCTGGGCCTGAGCGTCCTGCGCGTGCGTCACCAAGGGTCTCATGCGCGGGTGGAACTTGGGGCCGAGGATCTGGTTCTTGCGGAACGAGAACCAGGAGCCCTTGGTCCGGCCTTGGCCTCAGCGGGTTTCGAAACCCATGAACTCGCTCGCTATCTGTCTCCCTTTGAGCGTCTGAGTGCCAACACTGCTCTTCAGGCTGGTTCTCCTGACCAACACTGAGGCACTCAAAGCGCCATTCTAGGACCCTCCCCGTTAGGTTTGGGGTGGGGGATGGGGAGAGCCGAAACAGGGTATGGATGAGAAGCGCGGGGAAAACGCGTGGTCCGTTCAGAAATCAGGAAAGGGGCATGATGATCGTAAGGGGGTGGAATTCACGAACAGGCCGAGGGGCCAAGAGGGGGCTTTCGATTGTCGAGGTCGTCATGGCTCTTGGTGTTCTGGGGGTTTCGCTCGGGGCGCACTTCAGTGGTCAGATGGTGATCAATCGATCGAGCACGGGCTCCGCAGAAAAGAACCTGGCCCTCTCTGAATTGTCCTCTGCCATGGAAGACATCCTGGCCCAGGACATCGAGTCCAAGCTGGTGGGTTATCCCAGCACACGTTTCTACCCTGACTCGGCCCTTGCAGACACGGATTGGGCGGGTGCTGCGGAGTATGGTCCGCGCTGGTTGGTGCCCGCATACTCCGAGGGCTTGCGGGCTCGACAGGTGCAACCGCCTCCACCTGAGCCCGGCGAGGACCGCCAAGAGATCTTCAAGAGCCGGCTGGCAGCGCTGCGTGAGCAGCGCTTGTTCTTCACCTACCCTGGTCTGGACCTGGCCAGCATCCCCGTAACTCCCGGTCCGGACCCGGACTTCGAGGCCCCGGATGGCTTGAGCCTGATACTGATGGTTGAGTGGGTCGATGCTCGTAGTAGCCGGATCGGAAGTCAATGGGACGAGAGTGGTTATCCAACCGTAGCCTTTCACCCCGATGGTACGCCTTCGGATCCCTTCGAACTGACTGGCGGCGATGTGCGTAGTCATCAGATCGTTACCTACCAAATGGGGCACTGAGACGATGGGAAAGATTATTCACCGTGAAAGCGGCACCTCCCTGCTGGAGATCCTGATCGTGGCCGGGATTCTGGGTACTCTTTCCACTTGGGTGGTGGGTGCGACCCAGGACATGAGCGACATGACCGAAGCCAACGCGCTGGATGTGCAGTTGGTTCGAGATGCGCGCAAGGCCATGGCGCGCATTCGTGGGGACCTGGGCATGACCGGGATTCGCATTGTGGACGGGCTTCACTACCCGCACCTGTACTACAACGGCGTGCCAGGAACGGCCCGCATGGCGGGTTCTCGCCAGGCGCTGGATGCGTCCGAATTCATCAGCCGCGGGCACAGCCATGTTCCGGCCCCGATCCAGGGCATGATTGCCTATGTGGACCGTCTGGGTCTGGACCGCAGCGATCCCCTGATCCAGTCGTCTCTGATCTTGGCCCTGCCCGCTGATCAGGACGCCAATGGCCGGCCCGATCACGATGTGCTCGGTTATTCGATCAGTGGTGCCTACGGAGAGTGGGTTGGGGATGGAATCCCTGAACTCGACTGCAATGGAGACGGGGTCCTGAGTCAGGAGATCTCTGATCTGGTGCACTCCGATCTCTACCTGGGCCTCGATGGTGCCCGTCTGGAAGTGGACGAGGAAACTCGTATCGCCTGGAGCCTGAACGACATCGCCTGGATCGTGGAGCCGGGCCTCAATGGCCGCAACAACCTGATCCGACGCATTCGAGATCCACGTGTGCCCGTGGGGGATCCAAACTATCCCTTCCGCCGGGAAGTGATTGCTGAGGGAGTCGATTGGCTTGACATCAAGTATGCGGAGGACCTGCAGTATTGGGAGCGCCAGGAGGACTTTGACCCCGCAGACGGAGGCCTGGGTGTAGTGGTCGCCGCCAACGCTCTGGTGGTCACCATGTGGATGCGAGGGGTGGACAGCCAGGGTCGTGCACATCACTACCGCGCGGAGTCCATTCTGCGCCTGCCTTTTGGGGATGCGCGTTTTCCCGAAGAGTGAGGTCAGGAAGAAAGAATCAACATGCTAATTATCAATCAATCATCTCGCAAAGACCGGTTTCGCCAGCAACGGGGCATCGCCATGGTCTATGCCCTCTTTGGGGCTTCCGTGTCCGCGGCCATGTTGGCTCTCCTGATGGCCAACTCCAGTCTTGACGCCCAGTCCGTGTCCGTGCGCGAGACCGAGGTCGATCAACAGTACCTGGCCGAGGCGGTGCTTGCCTCCGCTTCGGTGCATCTGGAAGAGCGTCTGGCGAACTGGTATCGGGAGGACGACTGGCAGCAGGCCGCACCATCCGCGGATACGGTGGTGGAAAGCGCCCGGGAGCGTTGGGCCTTGGACGTACCAAGCGGACACGAGGCTTTTTTCATGAAGGGTGTGACCATGGTGCCTACAGGGTATTCAGGCGCGGTTGGGAAGTCCTACCACAAGATCGGTTGGAAGATTCAAGGCCTCGGAGATCCCTATACCCAGGCGAGTTTGGGCGGTGCGTTTCTGCGTCGCACTAGCCGCTTGTTTGAACTCAGGGTGGTCGTCTCTGGCCAGGAGAGTTGGCAATTGGTGGGCAGCACCGATGATCCCAGCACCGCGGACGTGGAGTTGACTGCCAGTCTGGATCAAATGAGCGTGGCGACCCGCGCCCTGTTTGAGGGATTTGAGGTGGACGGACGAGATCTGTGGGGGGACACGCTTGCCGGATCGGGTGACGCCCGCAGAGCCAGTCAACGGGCTACGGTCACGCGCCTGTTTCGAGTGACCCGCACGCCCGCCACTCAGTACACGATCTTCTACGAGGACGATCTGGAAATCAATCCTGGTCCGAGCATGACGGTTTCTGGGCGTGTGCACAGCAACGGGGATCTGTATCTCGGCTGCAACAACACCTTGACCATGGACACCAACCACATCCGGGCGTTGGGCAACATGTACAGGCGCCGAAAGGACGACACCTCTTCCAACGGAACGGTCATGGTGCGCAAGTGGGTTGCCAACCCATTCGATCCGACCGAACCGGCGGATTACTTTCGTATGGAAAGCCGATCCCAACTTGGTTCGATCCCAAGCAACATCAGTGGGTATGACTCAGCTTTCACCGTGGGGTATGACTCCAATGGGGATGGGGATTTCTTGGACATTGGCGATTGGTTGCCATTTCATGCGGGAGCATTGGAGTACTGGGATGCTCCTGATGGTTACGCGATTCCATCCGAGGAAGAATTCCCCTACACGGTTGGCACAGGGTCCGCCCATCCCGAGCAGGTGGGGCAAGTACAACTCGCGGACATCGAATCAATCCAGGCGTTCGTGGAGGCCGCGCCCGGCGAGAGCGGAGCCTGGGTGCTTGATGCGGGAACCGAAACCTATCGCCCGGCGACTGGAGCTGATACTGGACCATTCTTCGATCCTGGGTACTACAACAACAAGGCGGGACTGAAAATCATCGTGGACGAAGACGGAACCTCTTGGCGGGCTTACAGCCCCCTGGTGACCCCTGATCCCATGAATCCCCTCGAGATGGTGGGCTGGGGCGATGTGACTGCTGAGGTGACTGGTGCGATTTCCTTGAGCACGGTCCCCGATACGCGTCAATCCACCAGCTTTGAAGTGGGTGTGGTCGAGGTGGACTTGGAACAACTGCGCACCCTGGAACTCGCCTATCAGGCCAGCAACGGAGGTGCCACCCTGGGAATCTTTCCTGCCAACGGCCTCTTGTACGTGGGGCACGCGGCTATAGGCACCGGGTCCGCTGCCAAGGGTGTGCTCTTGACCAACGGAGAGACTCTGCTTGATGATCTTTCCGTTGTCACCGAGGGTTCGCTCTATATTCATGGAGACTACAACCTGAATGGCGGCGCCGGTTCGGATCCGATCGTCTCGGCGGTGATTGCAGACGCGGTCAACTTGCTCTCGAACAACTGGGACGGATCCAAATCCCTGGCTGGCGGTTTGCCAGATGCATCAGAAACTACCTATAACGTTTCCCTTTTCACTGGGAATCTGCCCACAGTGGGATCTTCCTACAATGGTGGCTTCGAAAACCTGCCCCGCTTCCACGAAAAATGGAGCGGCGTGCACTGCTACATCAACGGCTCCTTCATCCAGGCCTGGGAGAACCGCCTGGCCACAGGAGCCTGGGCCTACGGGGGCAACCGCTACAAGGCCCCTTACCGTGATTGGGCCTATGATCAGAATCTTCTGATGGAAACTCCGCCCTTCGTGCCGCATACGGTGGAAGCGGTGGTGGTGGCGACGTTCTAGGGCCGCCGGTGTTTTGGACCGGGTAGTTCGCGTCCCCGTTCAGACTCTCAAGGAGCGCGACCGTGTGGAGCTCGCTTGAGTTGCTTCGGGTTATCAGCTTCGAAGGTTACTGGAACTGAATTGAAATCCCGTCGGTGAAGTTGGAGGTGGGCACTCCGATCACCACATCGCGGTACCAGGCTTGGAAGTTCCAGGTTTCTCCTGCTTGTACCGCGTGGTTGAAGGTCGGGGGCACTGGCAGGGAGGTCAGGTTGATGGTCAGATCGATGGCTCCGAAGGGGCCGGAGTTGAGCACATTGTTGCTGAAGCGTCCGATAGGGGCACCCAGGCAGAGGTTGCCCATGGCTCCGCCGGGGCCCACGATCAGGCCCTGGGTGGCGCTACAGAGGAAGTAGCCGAACTGGTTGGCGGGCAGGTCGGTCGCCGCCAGGGTGACGTTGTTGGCTGCAGCCAGATCGCTGCCCGTGGCGTTGATCATCGCTGGCCCACCAGTGGAGTTCGACACATTCGGGGTGCAGTAGTGGGTTCCCAGTCCCGGTACTGTGCAGTCCAATTCGCCCACGGTGAAGTCGTCAATGGCTGCTTCCACAATCGAGCCAGAGCCCGCGTCTTCGGCAATGAACTGCACACGGAGGTTGTTGGTGATGGCCACATGATCTCCCATACGCAGGGTGTATTTCTCCCAGCCGCCGGACGTGCCAGCGCCCGTGGGCCCCACGGTCAGGGCCAAAGTCCAACTGCTGCCGTTGTTGTTGGAAAGGGCCACCCGGAAAGTGTCCGCACCAGGAGAGGCACCAGCGTTGTTGGAGTACCACAGCCAGAAAGAGACCTCAGGATCGCTCAGACTCGAGACATTGAAGTTCGATGAGCGCAGAGTGGTGAAGCCGCCATCCACATCGTTGCTACCGACGCTGCTTCCGGGGTTGGCTTGGCCCGTGAACCAGCAGCTTACGCCGGGCTCGCTGTGGTCGTCTTCCGGTTGGGCGGCGGTCCCGTTGGGGTCGCCGCGCTCCCAGATGCCGGTGGAGGCCGTGTCTCCGGCCACACCGCCAACCCAGCCGGCATTGGTTTCCATGTCCAGGTTGACGATCTGGTTCTGGCCGTATCCAAAGACTGAGGTGTAGACCGTGGTGGGTGCCGTGCTGGGTGTCGTGTAGGTCTGTCCAGAAGTAGAGTCCGCCGCAAAGTACCAGTCCACGCTTGTACCGCAGATGCCCGTGGGCATGGCGCCGCGCCAGGTCGTGCCGCCCACGGGCTGCAGAAGCACGCTTTGCATGCCCGTACCCATGTCGAAGAACAGCCTGGGGCTTGTTGGATCCAAGGCACCGAGTACATTCTCGGTGATGTCTACATCGATGGTGGCACCAGATGGGGCCAATATCTCGGGCGCGCCGCCGGGGATGGCAAGGACCAGATCCGGATCTCCCACATCCCAGACGAAGAAGCCTCCTTCCAGATCGCTGCCGATCACCGTGCCGCTGGCGAAATAGGGGAAGAGGCTCCAGAGACCGTTGAAAGAGGTGCCATCGCCGCTTTGATAGGTGTCGAAGTAACCAATCTCCGGCGGGTTGGTGGCGCTTTGGTTCAGGTCAAAAATGCGCATGCCACTGGTGTAGTTGGCTGCGTACAACAGGCCACCCTTCGTGTAGCAGTTGTGGGTGATCGCCAGATTCCCGTTGTTGAACGAGGTCACATAGAAAGCACTGTCCGGATTGGCCACATTGATCACATAGATGGTCGAGGGCAGTACGCCGTTCTCATCGAGTTCGTCGCCCATGTAGAAGAACTGGCGGTCCTCGCTCAGCCAGCCCTGGTGGCTATAGGCGCTGTTTGGCCAGTAGACCTGACTGATGACAATGGGGTTGGACTTGTTGGTCACATCCACGATGGTCAGTCCCGTGTCTCCTGAGCCCCCACTCAGGCCGGCGCAGCAATAGGCGATCTGGCGTCCGGCATTGGGCCCTGTGGTGTAGGTCACAATCTGGGCGTCGTGCACATAGCGCGTACTCCAACTGCCAACATACTGTGGGTTGCTTGGGTTGGCGAGGCTGTACATGCGCAGGCCATTGCTGCCGCCGCCGCAGCGGTAGAGGTAACCCGAAACCTCGTCAATGGCCACATTGTGGCTGTTGGCGGTGCTGACATCATCGATAGTGTTGACAAGGCTGACTGTGCCGTTGTCGATGTTCGCCATGCTGATCACCTGGATGCCTCCGGCGCCCTCGGTGACCGAGTAGGCCATGTTGCCGTAGACCTTGATGTCGCGCCAGAGACTGTCGTTGCCGTCGATCCAGTCGATCAGTTGGGTGGCGGTGGGGTTGGTGACCTCGAAAAAGGCGGTGCCGCTGGAGGTGCCCATGATTCCGTACTCGCGTCCGCTGGGACTGGTGTAACCCCAGCAGTCGTTACCTGAGTTTGCGTTGTCGATTTGGTTCAGGGGGAACCAGGCTTCCAAGGTCACCCCTTGGGAATCAAAGCCTGCGCCTGGCATATTTGCAGTCGTGTTGCCTCCACTCGGGGCAAGGCTGGGGCTGTTGCGCCAGATGGGACCGCGCACCGGGACTTTGCGACTCAGGATCTTGGGATCATCATCGTGCAGGGCAATCGCGCCGGTGGAAAGCAGAAGGGCGCAAGAGGTCAGGAGCAGGCTTTTCATGGTGAGGGGCAGGGCTTGGGTGAATCGTCAGAGTCAAGTCTATCCCCCTTGCTGCATACAAGGGGTCCAGATCGTGTCCGGGGAGCATCCTTTGGTTACGGCGCCTGAGGTCGCAGGGCCTACAGGAGTCTCAGCGGTCTTGATCTCGAAACGGTGCAGCGGGGGCCCGGGTCAGCTCCTCAGGCAGATCGCCGCCCTCAAGGGCCAGTAGGAAGACTTCCAGGGCATCCAGGGACGCCTGATCTAGACGCAGGGGGCGCAGCAATTGTTCCTGGTGATGGCTGCGCACATCCTGGTCTTCGAGGGTGTTGTAGAACTTCAAAACGCTTGACAGGTCGGGAAACTGGCCTTGGTGCCCGTAGGGAGCTCGGCGCGCGAGGTTGCGCAGGGTTGGGGTGCGGAACTCCCCATAGGATTCGGAGGTCTGTATCAGGGCGCGGACCCGCTGGGCGGCTTCGCCATTGGGAGCATCGCTGTGGGGACCTGCTGCGTTGAAGGGGCTCGCTTGCACCAGCTCTGCGCCGCGGTAGCGACCTGGATCATCCCGGGGTCCGTCCGCGTGAACGGGCAACTGGTTGTTGTGGAATTCCAGATCGCTGAATGTTGGACCCAGGTGGCAGAGGGTGCAGCGTCCGGGGCCCAGGAAGATGCGTAGCCCGCGCAGCTGCTCAGCGTTCATGGCCTCAGCGTCGCCCTCGGGCAGATCGAGCGTTGCGCGGACCCAGCGGTCGAAAGGCGAGCCTTTCCGTATCAACAGACGTTCGTAGGCTGCGATGGCCTTGCCCAGCTGAACGAAGAGCGCGTCCACATCTTCGGGCAGTTCGCCGAAGGCATCCTGGTGAGCCCGTCGGAGGTCCGGGTCCTGGCGGACCAGGGCTGCGATGGCGTCTCTGTCTCCTGCCATCTCCACAACGTTCTCCATGGGACCCAGGGCCTGCATCCAGAGACTGTCTGCCCGCCCGCCCCAGCCAAGCCAGCGCTGGTAGCCCGCTCCGATCACCGTAGGTGCGTGGCGTTCTCCAAGGCCACGGCCCAGGGCGATGGAGCGCGAGTCCGAGAATCCGTGGTCTGGGTCGTGACAGGTGGAGCAGGAGATCTTGCCGTCTCCCGAAAGGCGCTTGTCGAAGAACAGCCACTGACCGTAGTGGGCCGCGGCGGGATCATCCGCGACCCGGTTGGTGGGGTCGGGCGGAAGCGGGGGCAGCGGACCAAGGCGGCGCAACAGTTCCAGTGGCCAGGCTTGGTCCTCCTTCGGTTCATTGCCAGGCCCGCAGGATATCAAAGAGAATCCTATTCCCAATCCAAGGGCGAGGGAGAGCCAGCAACGAAGAGTGACGCTCATGGGATCTAGAAAACCCTGAAAGAGAGTTGCGCGCGCTCGGTCACATGGCCTTGGGTGTGGTCCACATAGATCTCCCAGATTCCTGGCATATGAAACAATAGCGGCGTGGCTTCGATCCAGCCCTCGTCTTGACTGAGCACCGGGGCCACCTTCATGCCGTGACCGTGTTCAGGCATGTCCGCGTCCAATGCGATGTGTTCGAGGGAATCGTCCAAGGGCTGGCCGCTTGCGTCGAGCAGGCGGAATCGTAGGGAGAAGTCCTCGTTGAGGGGGATCGGGTGGGGGCTGGTGATCAGTTCCAGTTGGAATCCTTGTGCGTTGGCGTCGGCCTTTAGAGTGGGGGAGCCCTGGATCTCGTCCGCAGGGGTCTGTCTGGCGGAGTGTTGTTCCTGGGGGTCCTGTTGCTTGTCGTTGCAAGCCCCAAACCAAAGGCAATTGAGCACCAGGCATGCACTCAAGATGCGTGTGCTGTGTCTCATCGTTTCTTCCCCTGTTCGTCGTAGATCTCAGGCTTCATGGCGGGTCGCACATGCAGCTTGGATCCATAGGCTCGTACGAATTCTCCGTCCGGCGTGAACACCATGCAACGGTGATTGCTGTGGTCCACCACGGTCAGGTTGCCGTTCTGGCCTATGGATACCCCGCGTGGTCCCAGCAGCCCCTCAGGGCCAAGACCCTCCGTGCCGATGGAGAGGTCCAGGGTCCCGTAGGAATCAAAACGCAGTACCCGATTCGCTGCCCGGTCGCTGACAAAGAGGCGTCCCTCGGCATCAGAGCAAACGCCATCGGGTCGGCGAAGTGCGCCCAGCCCTCGATTGCCGCGAATCTTTCCACTAACCGGATCGAGTCCCACAATGCGGCCCTGCCAGGCATCGCTGATCCAGAGAGTTCCCGCAGGGTCAAAGCACAGGTCCATGGGTCTCAGCAACACCCCTGCGCCCAGCACCTTGATGCAGTTTCCGGCCTGATCGATCACAAGTACGCAGCGATTGGCTTCGTCGATCACATAGGTCTTGTCCTCTCGCCGACAGATCGCCGTTGGGCGCGGGTCGTGGAAGACCGAGATGCCTCCTAATTCGCGATCCAAGGCCCTTAGATCCATGCGGCGAATCCAGGCGGCTGCTCCAAGGTGCTGGTTCAGGGGCGCCTTGGGGTCGATGCGTAGGAGAACCTGATCCATGATCCCCGCACTGGGGTCCGTGATCCAGGCCATTCGTGTTTCCATGTCGAGCCAGATTCCAGAGGGGTGAGCCCAACGTCCAAGAACGTGCCCTCGGCGACCAAAGCTGGTCAGCTCGATAGGTGCTTCTTCCCGGCGCCTGTCGTGCAGCAACACGGATTGGGTTTCTGGTTCCACAAGCAACATCCAATTGCCAGCGGCGCGAATCGCAGGGCCGTAGTGGGCTGCGGCCTGGGGAGTGGTACGGCGCAGGGGATCGATGGTGGGCTCGGCACCCATTGCGCGGCTGAAGACCTGCACCCGGCCATCCAAGGGTTCTGCCACTGCCATGCGCGTGCCATCATGGGAGACCGCCAGAGCGCTGGGGTAGTGCAAGAGTCCTTCTCCCTCACGAGGCCAGATCGCGTGCATGCCTACGGTGTAGAGCAGGTCGCCCGCCTCGGTGTGCACGCTGATGCGATGGTTGTCCCGGTCGGCAACAAAGATCCTGTGGTTCCACCAGGCGATGCCCGATGGCGCAGCCAGGAGACCGCGAAAGGCGCCGTAGTCTCCAAACCCTCCTGCATGGTTGCCATCCGGATCAAAGTGCTCTACCCGGGCACGGGCGGCATCGCTGATCCAGATTCCCCCCTCGTCGTCCAAGCAGGCCCCGGTGGGTTCGCTCAGGAGGTCCGCGCCCAACTCCAATCGCTTGCTGCCGTGCAAGAGAATTACGCGACCGCCAAGCGGGTCAGTCACCACCAATCGTCCTTCGCGCGCGTCCAGTGCGCCAGGCTGGCAGAACCCCTCGGGCCCCTGCAAAACCGTATCCGCATCACGCCAGGCATCCACGCCGATCGCCATCACTCGGCGCCGGGCCGGGTCGCTGACATACAGGCGCGTGTCTGCAGCCACCCCCATGGGAGCCAGCCAAGGGGTCTTGGATTCCAGTCGCGTGCCGAGAGTGCCGCTGCTCGAAAAGAGGGAGAGACGACCGCCGTCGGCTTCCACGACCCAAAGTGAACCACTGGGTGTGAAATCCAAGGCCACCGGCCCTTCCAGATTGGAAATCGTGTGCAGCCAGGCACCCAGATGGGTCTCCTCTCCCGCTTGAGCCAGGACCGGGAGGGTCAACAAGACGCCGGTCAGGGGGGGGAGCCAGGGTCGGGCGCGGCTGAACAAGACGGGGGACAGAATCACGGATTCTATTGTGCCTTTGGAGAGGGGCCCCACAAGGGTCCAGGGCCGTCCACCAAGAAGATTCACGAGAAGCGTGAATCGACCTCTTTGGTTTTCTAGCGTTGAGGGTAGATGGAGCTTTCCCCCAGCAATGAGGTAACTGAGGTCGTTCGCCGCTGGTCGCGCAATACGACTCTTGACGAACTCAGGGAGCGCGGCGTGGAGAATCTGCGCACGGTGAGCATGAGCCGCGTGGCCGGCCTGATTGAAAAGGCGGTCAACCGAGCCTTGTTGGAACGCACCCTGGGGGATCCCTCTGATTTGGGGGACGCTTTCTCCCGTTCCGCACGGAATGCCTTTGTGGAGTTGGTGCAGGAGCAAGGCGTGGGCAGTTCTGTTGCACAGGGTGATGATGACATCGGCAAGCTCACAAGCGGGTCCATGGATGATGCTGCGGGCCCCGCTCTCGAACGGCTCAAGCAGGATCTACGCCAGCGCCGCCGAGTGCTGGTGGAAGAACAAGAGCGCCTGACCAGTGAAGTGGGCCAGGAAGGCCCCGGTGACCAGGATTTGCAGATTCGCTTGACCCGTCTCTTCAAGGCCTGGGGCGGTAACCCGGAGAGGCTATCGCCTTTGGAGGCTGAAGTCGTCCGCGTGGGAGTCGCGGCTCTGCAGCGGGAACGCCGGCGGGGTCAGCAGGCGTTGCTGGACGAGAACCGACGCATTGTCGATCGACTTGAGCAGCGGGTGCGCAAGCTCTCGCGCACCTTGGAAGTGACCCGTGAGGAACTGGAACTGGCCCTGGAGAGACCCTCTTCGGAATTGCAGCCTTCCACCTTGCCGCGAGGGATGCAGGTCCTGCCGACTCCGGAGCCTCCCGATGAGAACAAGCGAGCGCTCTTGTCTGCGATTTTCGAAGCCAACGTGGAGTTGCGTGCGGCACTCGACGCTTGAGTCCAATATCGGTCTGGTTCAACGCCGAAAGATCGGCAGCATTCCTTCGGGCACCGACAGAAAAAGGCAGTTCACAGCGGTGGCGTAGGTAATTCCATAACGGCCAGTGACCGTCTCTCCGCGCCCATCTTCGCGTACATCTTGCCATCCTCCGTCCGAGCGTTGGTCAGCGAGGACCTTGCGAACCTCGGACCTGGCCCACCGTCTGAAGTGCTTTGGGTCGGGGTGCTGCCAAAGGGCTTGGGCCAGATAGAGCCTCTCATAATAGGGAAAGGCCGGGCTCTTGCGGGTTGCTTGGGTGGGGTCCACCAGTTTGCGCGCTTCCAGTTCACGCCAGATCGAATCGTAGCCCCGGTCGATGGCCTGCCCTTCATAAACGCCTGTGGCATGCAGGGTTGCGAGGCAAGCAGCGGTCAATGCCACCGAGGTTTGTGGATGGGTCTTGGAGTAGCGAAAGCCGCCGGTCTCATCCTGCAGACTCTTGACGTACTCGATCGCGTGGCCGACCACCTTGGGTTTGATGCGCAGTCCCGCATTGCGCGCTCCCCGCAGGGCCTGCACCAGACACACCGTCACCGAACCCTCCTGTTCTGCCGTGCGGCCGGGACCGTAGTACCAGCCTCCGTCCGGACCCTGCATGACCTCGATGTGGCGCACGGCTGCGGAGAGGGCTTGGTCGATTCGCTTGCCAAGCGGACTGCGCGGAGACAGGGAGTGTGCCTGGGAAAGGGCCAGGGTCGCCAGTCCGTGGCCATGGGCTCTTGACTGACGGTCTTCGGCTGCGCTTATCCAGCCAGGATTGGCTTCCGTGATCGGAGCCTGGTGGGTCAGAAGGTACTCAAGAGCGCGCACCAACTCCGCTGAGTGGGGACCTCTTGTGGGTGTCGATCCGCCAGCCATGTAGGCCAGGGCGCCGAGGGCCGTGACTCCGATGGGGGACTCTTGTTCTCCGTGGGGTACTGGCAGGGAGCCATCGCGCACCAGAGCCTGTCTCGCTGCAAGAAAGTCCAGACCCCGCGTGATCGATGCGCGGATTTCAGAAAGAGCTTTTTGTTCTCCTTTCGCTGGCGGGTCTTGGGAGTGGTGCGCGAGGAGGTTCACTTCCCAAGTCCGGGGGAGGGAGGGGACACCTCGCTCTTCCAGAGTCTTCTCCATGGGCTGACTCCAACCCAGGCAGGGCAACAGCAGCAGTAATCCGAGGCCGCGCGTGCAGCGGGCGAGGAACTCACCAGGACTAGCTGTGTTCATGATGCACATGGGACTAGGACAGATTGTTGAAGGCTGCATGGTAGCGCACTCTCCCAGATTTCTCCTCGAGGGCTCCCGGCTCCAACTCAAGGGCCATGAAAACCTCAGGAGGGACGTCGTATTCGCTGTCGATGCCAAGCTCACGCGCTGGGCGGAAGCCAAAGCGTGGATAGAAACGTGGGTGGCCGAGGACCACTGCAAACGCGAAATTCCCTCGTTTACAGTGTTCCAAACCGGCCTGAACGAGGGCTGTGCCGATTCCCTGGCGTTGGCGCCTGGGTGTCACCGCCATTGGGGCGAGGCCCAGGGCCCTGATCTTCGGATGGCCCCTGAGCGAAACGGGCGAGAACATGATGTGACCAATGATAATTCCCTTGTCCTCGGCAATGAGCGAGATGTGTGGTCTAGCCTGCTCCCGTAGGACATCGACCAGGTCTGCTTCGGCTCGCGTTTCAAAGGCCGAAGAGTTGACTGCATGCACAGCGCGCTGGTCCCGTTCTTTCTCCAGGCGAATCTGCACAAAAGGGTCCAAGTGGCAGGCTTGGGTAATTGTCCGCTGGGGCCGTTCAGGTCGCCCGGCATCCAATCCAGGCCCTAGTGCTCGCCGCGCTCGTTCAGCCGGCGGTAGTAGGAATCGATCCAGTCGCGGTAACGGGCGGGCATGTCTCCCTGTCCTTCGGCGCGGAAGATGTCGCGCAGGTGGATCGGCAAGTTGCCCCAGATTTCCACGTCGTTGCCAGGACGGCGGGCTGCTTCTTTTTCGCCTTCTGCTGCAACTTTGCCGCGATCCTTGCGGCCGCCGGGTTGGTCGGGCTGGTTGCCCTTGGGCTGGCCCTGGTCGGACTGTTGTTCAGAAGGATTGCTCTGTTCTTCACCTTCCCGGGGTTCTTCCGCACCATCTTTCTTCTGGCCGCTTTCCTCTTGGGATTGGGCCTGGGTGCTGCCGGGGGTTTCGGAGGACGAACTGCCCTCACCGCTCATGGAACCGCTTCATGTGCCGCCGTTTCTGGCGGCGATTTCCAGAATCTCATCGATGGCTGATATGATCTGGGCGCCTTCTTCTTGGGAGGCGGTCAGCAGACTTGAGACAGCGGCGCGGGGGTTGGCGTTCGCAGTTCGGCCAAGTTCCTCCAGGTTGGAACCCTTGACTTGATCCAACGCACCCACGTCACCCTTGCTGGCATCGAAGAGCAACTGGGTGCTGCGGTTCATTCGTTGCTCGACCTCCTGGAAGAGGCGGATCATGCGCTCCGCATCGGACTCTGACTGTTCGGCGAAGGGGTTGATTACCACCGGCTTGTCGTCCACTTTGGGAGCCTGATCGCCATCCTGGGCCTGGGCCGGGAGGACCAGTAGGCTGACTGCGATGCAGGCCATCACGCAGTGCAGTGTGCGGTGCGTGAGTAACTGAGTGAGCTTCATTGTCTTGATCTCCAATTGGTCTGTTATCTCATCTTATCGGCGGGCCAAGCATATTGAGCATAGCACGCTCGGCTATTCGTGTCCTAATCCGGGTCCGGGACTCCCAGACGGCGCCTGAAGTATTCAAAAAGTTCCCCAACCCGTCTGTGTTGGTAGGCCAAGCGGGTCAATTCTTCAAGTAGCAGAGGATCGAGCTCCGCATCGGGGTCTTCGAGCTCAGGGTGCAACACCTGCAACTGGGCGAGACGCTCGAGAACATCTTCCTCGAGCTTCTTCAGCAGACGCAATTCGGCCGCATCTGGCACCAGGGGAGGATCGTCCTCGCTTTGTTCCTGCTCCTGCTGCTCCTGCTCGCGGCGCTCCATTTCGTCTTTCAGGGCGCCTGCCAGCCAGTCCAGAGATTGGAGCACATCATTCTGCAAGGCCTGTAAGGGAGCACCCGATTGGTAGCCGCCTCCCTCGCCCATGTCTCGCACGATGCGCGTCAGATCGCTTTCGATGTTTCGCATGATCTCGTGGAAGACCAGTACCCCTTCTTCTTCGAGGGCGTCCGCTACCTTCTTGGCTCGTGCGCCCACCGCGTCTTCTTCTCGGGCAATCGAGCGCAGGGTGATGCGCGTGCGACGGGAGACATTGCGTGAGCCGGCCCGGGCTTCGTCCGCAGAGAGGGTGGCCTTCATTTGTTCTGAGTGAGAGGTCCGCATGGCTTCCACTTCCGATTTGATCTGGAAGAGCAGCTCCTCCTGGCGCAGGCGTTGGTACTGCTGCTCCTCCTCTTCAAGTTCGCGCATGGCCTGTTGCAGGTCCTGCTGGGTGCGCGCTTCTTGCTCTTCGGCCTGCTCCAGGCCACCAGATTCTTCGGGTTGGTTCTGTTCCTCCTGGCCTCCGGATGGGGAACCCTGGCTCTGGGAACCTGACGCCTGACTCAAGGATTGGCTTGCCTTCTGGGCGTTCTCGGCGGCGCTGTCGAGGGCTTCGTTGGAGGCCGCTTCATTGCGCTCTTGGTTGCGACGGGCGAGGTTGAGCATCTCCTGGCGCAGTCGCTCCTGTTCGGCCGCGAGCTCGGCGGCGGTCTGTTGGCCCTCCGGGCTTGAAGGTTGGGTGCCTTCTCCCGCGCTGTTCTGGGCCTTGTTCAATGCATCTATGGCTTCGCGTTGCTGTTCCGCGGCCGCTTTGCCCTGTCCAGGTTTGGACAGGGAGCTGGCTGCTTGCTTCATGGCGCTACGGGCCTGTTCGATTGCTCTTTGGACTGCCTCTTGTGCACTCTTTCCTAGGCTTGCGCTGTCCGTGTTCTTGGCTGCTTCGGCCAGGTCCTCTTCCAGTGAGGCCTGTTCTTCTGCGAGTGCCTTGCGCTGGTCCTGCCGTCCGTCTTTCTCTGCTGCCTGGGCTATGGCTTCATCGAGGGCCTCAAGGGCTTGTCGCAGTTCAGATTCTGCCTGCTGGGCTGCTTGCTTGGCGGCCTCCTGTGACTGGGAGCCCGCAGCTTGGGCGGCCTGCTGTTGCGCCTTCGCGCCGCGTTGCAGGGCCTCGGCGGCTTGGCTGGCACTGGCCCTGCTGATCTGAGGTTGGGTGGGGCTGGCGGCAGTGTGTTCCAGGTCCTTGGCTAGGCGCTCGGAGCGTTCTTGGCCTTCTTCCTGGCTGGCCTTGATCGCATCGCCCATGCGCGATTGGGCATGCAGGCCTTCGTCCACTCCGCGAGCGGCGCGATCGGTTTCCGCGGCGCTGGTTTCGGGGCTGGTGGAGTTCTGCGCCTCGCGCAGGGCTTCAGCAATGCGCTTGGCGGCGGCTCCGGTTGTGGTCTGTTCGGTAGCGATCTGTTCTGCGGCGGGGAGAGATTCCGAGCGCGCCTTACGGGCTGCGTTGCGCGCTTCGGTTGCGGCCCCGGCGAGCTGTTGTGCCTGGGTCTGGGCTGCTGCCCTGGCAGCGGCCTTCTGCGCCTCGGTGTTGGCGGCGCGCATCTGTTCAGCTGTCTCCGCGAGGGCCTTGGCGGCCTCCTGCAACAACTCGTCACCGGAGGCTTGGGCCTGGCGTCCCTTGCGGGCGGATTCTTCTGTCAAGGCAGCAGCGCTGGCTTCGAGATCATCGGCCTTGGCGCTGGCTGCCAATGAATCGGCGCTCTCCTGCAGGCTCATGGCCTGTTCTTCCGCGGAGCGGGCCGCTTCCAGAGCGGGGCGCAGGGCTTCCAGGCGTTGGGCATCAGCGGGGGACCAGGTGGACAGTGCTCCCACGGCCAGTTCCTGATCGCCGAGCATCTCCGCCAGGCGTGCGCGTAGCTGCTCCAGGTCAAAGGTCCCCGATGAGTGGGCAAGTTCTTCCGAACGATGCAAGAGATCTCGCTGCTCCTGGTTGATCCGTTCAAGGGCTGCTTCCAAGGACAGGTGTTCGCGGGTCTTGGATGCCTGACGCAGGGCTGCTGTCTTTTCCTGCAGGCCTGCTTCCTGGCCACTCAATTCCCGGAGAGCCTCCTTGATTTCCTTCAGGCGGGCCAGTTCTTCTTCAAGAGTATCGAGGGAGCGTCGGTCCAGCAGAATTTCCAGCAGGCGCATCAAACGCGCTTCTACAGCACGCTGCCGTTCCAGGGCGCTCATGGTGCGGCCACCGCTGAGATCATCCCGAGAAGAATCGATCAACTCCTCCAAGGTGCGTCCGTTGCTTTCTTGGGATCGTTGATCTAGATCTTCGAGGGCATCTCGCAGCAGGCCCGCCGCATGCACCCGGCCTTCGGATTCCAAGCGACCTGCCAGGGCGCTCATGGTCTCCCGCAGGCGACGCAGTTGACGGCGGATGAGAGCTTGTTCTTCTGCCAGGGCCGCTTGCTCACGGGAGATGCCACCGTCTTGGGGAGTATCCTCTTGGAGCGATCTCGAAAGACCTGGACTGATCAGCAGGAGGGCACCAAGAATCGGGGTCAGTTGTGCCAGGGCGCGTGGTATGGACCGCAGCTGGATTCTCAGGTTCCTCATTTGTTTCCCTCGGCAAAGTTCTTCGTACGCTCGGTCAGGTTCTTTTGTCGGTTGAGCAGATCTTTGGTCAACGTAAGCACGCTCTGAAAGTTGTCCCATTCTCCCAAACGTGTGCTCAGGGCATCGAGGGCTGCCAGGGAGAGGTCCAGGGCAGCCACGGCGTTCAGCAGGTGGGGGCCGGCGCTGGCCGCGCTGTCGGCAGTGCGGGCACCCGTCAGTGCTTCGGATGCGTCTTTGCCCGAGCCCTCGCTGACCGAGAGGGCGAGGTCCACCAGGGCGATCATCTCTCCCGCGAGTTCCGGAGTGCCCAGGCGACCTGCGCTGAGTTGGGCTGCCACCTCGCGCCATGGAGCGGGGGCAAAGGTGCGTGCTGCCTGGGTTCCCAGGGCCCGGTGCAGCGCGTCCAGCAGAGGGCCTGCTCGCTCGTCCAGTCTGTTGTAGGTCAGGCCCTCGGCCAGGCCCGAGAGATCTCGCCCCAAGCTCCGGGTGTCTCCCTGCAGGCGACGGGTTGAGTGCAGCAGGCTGCCCAGTTCGCGATCCGTGGCTACCTCGCCGGTTTCCAAGGCGCTCTTCAATTGGGATGCGCGCGTGCGCAGGTCCTGGGTTTCCTGCAGCAGGCGTCCGGCATCTTCTCCAGCCCGAGCGAGGCCATCCTTGACCTTGCGCAGAAATTCATCGCCGCTGACGCAGCGCAGGCGTACGGGTGGACTCATTGCCTGATGGTCCGGGGAGGGGTGTGAGTCCCGGGCGACCACTTGCAAGATCGCATTCCAACCGGGTTCCACGTCAGCTCCGGCGATCTGATTGAGCTCAATCAACTCGTGCGCGAGAACCAGATGTCCGTTGCCAATGAAACCGCCATCCAGAAGTGCGGTTTCTTCAAACGCCAGCTCTGCTTCGAGCAGAGCTGTTTCCAGATCCTGGGAGTCGCGCACATCAAAACTCAGGCGGTCAATGCGAAAGTCATCCTCGGCGCGCACACGCAGTGGGATTGCGCCGCCCTTTACAACGGACCACTCATTGCTCGCAGGGGCCAGCAGGATCACCTCTGGCTCTCGGTCAACGATCACTTGCAGGGCATAGGTCCCGGGGTCGGGATTGCTCAAGCCCTGCTGGTCTACAAGTTCCACCTGGAAGTAGCGCTCAACATCCACATCCAGGCTGCAACCGAGGGCCGTGTCCTCTTGGGAGCCGCCGGGGAGGCTCCACGGGCGCGGTACGAGCTCGATCGTGCCAGTCTCTCCCAGCACCCTGAGGATGCCAGTGGCCCCCGGTGGGTCAGGGCGAATCAACACATCGATACGGCTGCCCACCAGGGCGCGCACCTCGGTGCCACGCACCACCGTTTTCTGGAGGCCCGTATAGCCCGGAGGCGTCACGATGAAGGCCAACTCGCTGATGTCAGGGGGTTCCAGGACTTCGAGTTGGATGCGCGGCAGGCCCCGGTCGTCGTCGCCACCGATGACCCAGACCTCCTGAGAGGCCTGCACATTGCGAAGGCTGGGGCGTACGCTGGTGGCGCCGGCTGTGTGAACTACGCTGCGGCTGCCGTCGCCAAAGTGCAGCACGATCTCGTCGGGGATCTGACCCTTGATGCTGACCATCAAGGTCACATCACTTCCACGGGCGATGCGTGCATGCAGATGGCCAGGACCTGTTTCCGTGGCCTCGACTCCCAAGGGTAAAGAGAGCTGTACGCTGAGGTTGGTTTGTCGGGGCCAGGCCACGTCCTGGCCCATGGCCCGACGTACGAAGATCGCGCCCAGGGCGGGGTCACTCAGGAGCAAGGCACTGGCCAGAGCCGCGCTGAGCAAGCCCAGGCCCAGCCGTTTGCGCGGCCCGCTGGCATCAAGAACATGCTTGCTGTCGAGGGTCGTGGCCAGTTCTTCCGCTTCAACCACCAGAGCTTCCACCAAGGGCCGAGCGGGGTCCTTGGGGGGAATCGAGCGCAGTCCGAGTGCGCTCACCAGGCGATCCTCGGAGCCTTCAAGATCTCGCTCCAGCAGCACCGCCAGACCGGCGCCATCGGGCAGTTGCTTTAGGCGCAAGAGAACTTCGCGGCGCAAGACCAAGAGCGGCAGTGCCAATAGCAGCACTCCGTCCAATACACGTAGAGCCACAGGCAGGTGCAGGCTGCGGTCGACGAGGTATGCGAATGCCAGCCAGGACCCGGCGGCCAACAATACAGTTCCCAGACCATGCTGCAGGAGCAGTCCACGCAGGCCAATCCGCAGGCGATCCAGGGCCTGATCGAGCCTGGGCGTGGCCAGTTGGCCCTTGGTCTGACCTGAATCCGATTGGGTCGTAGGCATTGGATCAGCGCTGGAAAATCGGCAAGAAGGAGTAGGGGATTTCGAGGATCAGGCAACCCATGGCGGTTCCAAGAACCGAGCCGGGGCCGACTTCATTGGGCCAGGACCCATCCGGTGTCTGCATGCGCAGCAGATGTGCTCTTAGCTTGGTGAAGTAGCGTTGCCAGCGGTCGCCGCCCACGGTGTACATGGCTTGCACTCCGTAGTAGTGACCGTACCAATAGAAATAATGGCCGCGGGATCCATAGCGCGCGTTGAACATGTCCTCTTCCGCTTCCAGGAATTCGATGCCCCGTAGAATCAGGTCGTCGGAGTAGATTCCGAGGCCGTGCAGGGCAGTGACTCCGGCGGCGGTGAGGGGAAAGCTTGAGCGGCTGTGGCTTTCCACCTGGTAATGAAAGGTGCCCAGGTCAGCTCGGTTGCGGGAACTGCCGCGCTGGTCCGTGACTGCTGATTCCACCACATAGGCTAAAGCGCGGTCGATTGTGTTACGCGGAACGCGGATTCCAATGTTGCGAGCAGCGCGCAGGGCCAGTACCTGGCAGACCACGATGGACATGTCCGATTCTCTCGCCAGAGGGACATAGCGCCAGCCTCCTTGGCCGTTTTGACTGCGCACGATGAAGTCCACTGCCGTCTGTAGCTTGGCGCGTACGTCCTGGCGGTGGGTCATGCCGTAGATTTCCGCCAGGAACAAGGCAGCAAAGGCGTGGCTGTACATACGCGTGCCCGCGTGTGTCACATAGCCGTCCTCTTGTACACAGGTGAGCACAAAGTTCAGGCAGCGCTCGATCACCTGACCATGTTCGCCTCGGCCGGGGATGTGCCCCCCCGCCAGGAAGGCCATGCCCGCCAGGGAGGTGACTCCCACGTGTCCGCGGCCCACAGCCGTGGTGCGATATCCCGAGTTGAGTTTGTAGCCTACCTCGGCGCTCCAGGACCCGTCGCTGCCTTGGCGCGCGGCCAACCAGGCGAGGCCACGTTCTACGGCGGCTTCCTGCTCTGGAGTGATCTCTACCAGAGGCCGCTTGGGTGCGGGCCTCAGGGGGTGGTCCTGGGCTGCTGCAACGGAGAGCGTTCCAAGTGTCAGGCTGATCAGAAGGGCCAGACCGTAAATAGGAGCTGCTTTCATCGGTAGTACTCCGAACGTTGGTCCAGACAAAACCACAGCCCACCATCAAAGGGTAATGCTGAAGCGCGGGCTTGGGAGCCCTGGGGTTGCCGATCCATGTCCTGACGGTCAAGCATACGGCCTGTGCTGCGATCCAGTTGCACGAGCACTGGCTGGGGTCCACTGCGTGGATCTGGGCTCATGCGCGACAGCACCAAGGCCACTCTGCTCTGGCCCCAGATTGGGGGCATGGTCTTTGTACCTCGAACCGTCAGCAGTTCTTTCGGGAGCTGGGAACTCCACCGTCGACCGACTTCCAGGTCGATGGCGATGATCCGGCGCAGGGTGGTGTCGGCCACCAGTACCAAGGGTTGCTCAAGTTGCAATGTGTCCTGGCGTTGGATGCCCACCAGTTCTCCCCGGGCGGGGATGCGCGCTACGGGGCTACGGTCGAGCAGGCCCCGGTCCCAAAAGAGCTCACAGATCCTGCTCTGGCTATTGCCGTTCTTGCGCTGGACCAGGACCAACCAGGTGCGGCCCTTGGAGTGCAGTACGTTGACCGCTTCGGATTCGTTTTCCGGGGTGGAAAGGTTGATCTGCCAGATCTGCTCGCCGCTTGACAAGTCGATTGCCATGAGGTGGTTGTCTCGGGGGGTGCCCAGGCGCGAGAGGGGTACCATGATCAGGATCCCATCTCGAATGAAGGCAGCCTCCAATTCGGCCGCGTGCGTGCGAGGCACCAGGAAGGAAGCGCATTCACGACCGCTGAAGAGATCAAGGACCAACGCCCTACCGCGGCCCTCGGGCCAGATGATCACGTGGTCATCGCTGATGGTGGGGGGGGTGCGGGACATGCGCTGTTTGCGCCAGCGCCAAAGTTCTACTCCGGTTTGCGCTTCGAGAGCGAAGACGTTTTGGGTGAACCCCCTGTCGGCGCTGGCGATCACCAGCCCGCTCGACGTCTGCACCGACGAGTAGGTGTCCATGCTTGGCGGCGTCGTCCAGATGACCTCACCCGTGTGTATGTTTATGGTCTCGATCCACTGAGGCAGGGCCAGGTGCAACAAGTCTCCGTTTGCAACGCTGCGTTTTGGTTCGCGGGAAATGCGTGAGCGCCCCTGAATTTCCCGGGTCCAAAGGGGAATGGGTCCGTCTCGGTAGCCAGTGACCTGAGTTGAGCGGGCCAGTACCAGTGTGGTCTTGGTTTCGCTGGAGGCTTGCACACGGGCAATCTCGACGGCGCTGTCCGGGGTCATCGTACGCATGGTCATGGACGAATTCAGTCGGGGTGCGGACGGGATGACTCGGGGCTTGCGCTTTGACGCTAAGGCCCTGGCGATTTTTTCGATCGTGCTGGGCTGGCCCTCCAGGTCGAGCAGTTCACGATGTGGACTTTCCTTGGCAAGTCGAGTCATGAGTCCAGCCGGGAACTCTGTGTTCCCAAGCTCTGCCACCAGCTTGCTGAGGCGCAGTATCTGGGACAGCATCTCGTCGCTGAGATCTGGTACGCGCCAGCCATCGGGCAGGGGTGTCAGGCAGAAGCTGGCTGCCATGGCCAGATTGCCGTTGTTGATTGCGTACTCAAAGTGCAGGTCACGGGCGGTGATGGCCGCTTGTGTGTAGGGCCAGCGCTGGGGGATGCTGTCCAGTTGGTCGAAGTCGGGGTTGAGTAGTGCGGTCGCCAACTCGGCTTGGGCCTTCTCTTCAATTGCCGGGTCCAACATCCAACTGTGGTGCTTCAACCCCTCTTGCAGCAGTGTGCGGGCCCACTGCCAGGCGTGCGTGATGCGTGGCCCTGGGCGTTCTTCAAGCCCTATGGAAAAAGGCTCATCGACCCGCTCCTGGAGCACGGCATAGAGTTCCGCCTGGGCCCGGCTCTGGTTCTTGGGGTTGGCCTGGCTGAGCAGTACGCGCACCCGCTCTGAGTGCACAAACATGGCCACTGAAACCATGGCCCGTTCACTGCTGGTCTGATCGGCGGGCATGGTCTTCAGGGGCTGCAGGCGCTGGGTCCAGAGGGGGTCAGCGGGTCGTTCGTTGAGCACCGCGCAGAGCATTAGTTCTTCCGGGTTGGCGGCCAGCATCTCGGTCAGGATCGTTGCCCTCAGGTCCTCGTCGCGATCTCGCAGGATTTCCTGCAGGTGCATTCGCGTCCGGGCTGCGAGTTCCGCGTCTGGCGCAATCTCCAGGGCCTGGCGTAAAGCCAGCTGCGCCCTGCTCATATCCATGGCTGCCCGGGCCAGATGGGCGCGGGTGTGGTAGAGCTTGAATAGCTCCTCCTGCACCTCCTTGTTCTGGGTGTCTGTCAATTCGATGGTGCTGAGGCTCTCTTCTGCTTCGCTCAGACAGCGATCCGCTTCAATCAAGTCCCGCGCGTCCTGACGACCGGTGATGATGGATTCCGCGCGGCCCACCAGCAATTGACCCAGGCGGATGCGCGGCAGAACTCGTTCGGTGTCATCCTTGACCGCCTTGCGTGCGCGGCTGAGAAGGTCGTTCCATTCAAAGTACCCGCGTACACCTCGGGCGTGGGTGATGAAGAAGACCCCTTCCTCTACCAGCAGATTGCCATCGTCCGGCCATTGCAAGATGCCCGTGCGGCGGCCCGTGCGAGCGTCGAGTTCCACCAGTTCCCGGGTGTCGGGAATCAGAATTGTCGAGCCTGTGATCAAGGGCTGTGCAACCACCGCACCCAGGGGCTGGGAGGTTCCCGCAGGAAACGCCCAGGCAAGCCGCCGAGGGGCGCGCATACCCAAGCCTCCCGCGGGAGGCTCAAAGGCCGCCACGCGACGCCCCCCAAGGATCACTCGCCGGTTGCTGACCCCCACCAGATGATCGAGCACACCCTTGCCCCTGAGGGAGTCGACCCCCAGGCACAGGATGGCATTCGAGACCGTCCATCTCGGCTCTCCTGTCTTCAAGTCCAGGCAGATCAGATCGGGACTGTCGAGGGGAGTTGCAAGCAGCAGGCCCTCGCTCAGGACAGGAGGTACATTGCGCCAGACCGTGCTCATGCGGCCTCCCTGTTGCCAGCGGCCAGAGGTCATTTCCACCTGGTCATAGGAGGTTACCCAGAGGGGCGTACCGCTGAAGAGGTCCAGGGCCGCGAGGACTCCCAACTGGGTCTGCACATACAGGCGGCCATCTTCGTACACCAGCGGTGGTGCTACGAATTCCTTGAGAGCGCGGCCGAACATGTTCAGTTCACGCTGCCCCGTGATCAGTGGCGTTTTCCAGACCAGATGCCCAGCTTCAAGGTCGTAGCAGGCCACATTCAGCTCAATACGACCACGGGTCCGGGCGCATTGCACGATCACATGGGAACCCACCACCAGGGGCGGACTGGCGATAGTGAAGCGTTCTGCATAGCTGCCAGAATCCCCATCCCAGTTTCCGTGGGGAAAGTGATCCCAGATGCGCTCGCCGGTTTCCAGATCAAAAGCTGCCAGTCGTCGTTCGGGCAGCACCTGGATGATCTCAAGGTCGTTGTAGTCATGTTCCGGTTCCACTTCGAAGGGCAACTGGAAGGTACTGACCACGGTGGTCTGGTTGGCGGCGGGGGAGACGATGCGTTCGCGGTTGTCCACCGCCTCACTGAAGCGCCGGTTGGAGTAGCTGCTCGATTCGATCTCATTCCATCCGGGCAATTGTTCCACCAGAGGGTCGCGGCCGCTGCGCCACTCGAGGTCGCCGGTCTCTGCATGCAGGCAGAACAGGTCGCGACTGGTGCTGACCAGGAGACGGTTTTCAACGCGTATGGGGAAGAACCTCAGGCGTCCTTCTCGGCTGGTATGGAATGGATTGGGGGGCAAGCTCAGTCGATTGGGCCAGCCTTCGGGTTCATTACCAAAGGCGCGGCCCGCGAAGGGCTGTCCGTTTATGGCCGAGAGCCCGCGCTGGGTCGGTACGGTCGAGTCGGGATTCCAGCGGCTCAGTCGGCGGTCGAGGGCCGCCCAGATGGGATCCTCCGCTGTCCGTTTCCTGGCCTCAGTTGGCAGGTCAGGTGATGTTTGATTGGGATCGAGGGAGCGCGCAGTCCGGCTCCAGGCGGCGCGCGCAAGTCCAGGGCGCCCGGCCTCGTACTCCACATCGCCCACTGCCAACCAGGCCCGGGCGGCGGCCTGGGTCAGGGGCCAACGGCGGGCCAGGTGCACTAGAGCTTCGTGGTCTCCACGGGTCGCTAATTCCAGGGCGCGTACCAGGGCGCGCTGGGCCGCGGCCTGATGGCGTTGACGGTAGAGGTCCACTGCTTCGGGAGGTGCGGTGCTCAGCACCTGGAGGGCCCAGCGATCGACTCCCACGTAGCGCAGCATGCTCTCTATGTTCTGCTTGCTGGTGCGGCTGGGGGGAGGCCCTTTGAATTTGAGAATCGCCTTGGGGTGCTCCTCCCTCAGGCGTTGCATTTCCGCCAGCCCTTCGCTGTAGCGTTCGGCGGCAAAGTGCTCTTGCGCTTTTTCCGCCAGGGCCCTGGCCATCTGCGTGTCGTACAGGTGATACGCATGGTCCATGTCCTTCTCCCCCAAGCCCTGGGTCAGGGCCGGGGGCAGCAACAGCAGCAAGGCTGCGATCCCAAGGCGTGACCTGGGACGGGTGCTTTGAAGTGGAAGCATGGCTATTCGTGTTGTTGGGCAGGAGCCGCGTTGCGACACCTGTGTTCAGTTGGGCGTCGCTTCAGATCAACTCATGGCGCTTGCGCAGGATCCACTCAAGGGTCAAGAGGGCCAGGACCCCCAGCAGGGTGCTCCAGCGGTCCCAGGCATCGTTCAATTCCTTGGAGATTGGCTCCCGGCGTTCCTGGCCACCAGGCAGGGCGGCCAGCAGGGGGCTCAGGTTTCCTGGGGTGACCGCCACTCCTTCAGTGCGCTGGGCCAGGGCCAGCATGTTCGGAGCGTCTGGGGTGGGATCGCTGTTCTCGCGGCTTGGAAGGACCACATCGTATTGCGTGCTGGCGAGATGTTTACCTTGCTGTTCGATCCAGGCGCGCCAGTTGCCTGCGCGGCCCGCGTCCTGGCTGGCGCGGAAGACACCTGGTCGGGTCGGATCAGCCTTGAGCAGAATCGTGCTACGGCGACCATCGGGATCCTCCAAATGGACCTCCTGGCTCTCTGCTTCCAGTGGGCGGAAGTCTTCATCCTGAATTCTCGCTTCAAGGGTTACGCGTTCATCGAGACCGTATTCGGGTTCCAAGGAGTCCAATTGAAAACGTCGATCGCCACCCTTCAGGCGGCCAATGGCCAACCAGCGAATCACATTGCGCCAAAAGCGTTCGTGGTAGCGGTGTTCGTAGCGGAACTGCCAACGGTGTGTTGAATCCAGCCCCAAGAAGAGGGAGCGGCCCGCCGGGTGATAACCCGCCACCAGCAAGGGGTCCCGTTCACCGCTGCCGGAAAGGGAGGCGCTGGGGTGTCGCAAGAGAACCTGGGCTCCGGGCTTGGGGCCGCGCACCGGGAAGTGCCAATAGAATCCGCGCAGGCCATCGGGTCCTTCCCAGAGTTGCTGATTGACTTGTGGGTCCTGATGCAGGCGCACGATTTGGTGAGGATTGGCGGGCTGCTCCAGGGTCGGCCACTTTTCCACGCTGGCGTCCACTTCGAAAGCCAGGGAACCAGTGGGGTCGAGCACCACGGGAAGCAGTTGAGCGAACTCCGTGCCCGCTACTGCCTTGGGCATGTCGTATTCACCGGCGATCACACACAGGCCTCCCCCTTCTTCCACGAAGTCGGTCAGGCTGGCTACGAATTCCTGGCCCAAGGCCGGGTTGCTGGAAATCGCCCAGGGGTTCAGGTCTCCCAGGATGATCACGTCGTAGGCATCGAGCAGGGCCTGACGCTCGGTGGGGACCCGGGTCAGGCGATCCAGGCCGCGCGTCGCCTCCTGGGGGAAATCCGGCGTGGCTGAGAGCAAGAACAACTGGGCCTCGATGCGCTCATCCGCACGCAGGAGCATGTCTTTCAATTGGCGGTACTCCCAGCGCGGGTAGCCATCCACATACAACACCCGGATGCGCTCTGGATTGATGCGCACGGTGGCGCTGACCTGATTGTCGTCCACCATGCGCTCCTCGGCCAGGGGCGGGACGCTGATGCGGAAGCGTCGTTCGTTGTTGCCCGAACCCGTGCGCTGACCCTCTGCGATCAGGGTGACTCGCTGGCCCTCGCTGTTGACTTGAATGCGCGCTTGGTCGAGGGTGCGTCCCGTGCCCGAAGCGCTGACTTCTTCGAGCACTACTTCGATCGACTCGGTTCCCATCACGCCCCGACCGCGTACGCGCACTGTGATGGCGATCTCGTCCTCTTCCAGCACCGAACTCGGTACCTCCACCAGTTCCAGGAGCAGATTGCGCTCGGGGCGTGTGTCTCCGATCACGATGGTGTGGACTGGAATGCCGGCCAGTCGAGCTTCTTGAGCCGCGTCGAGGGTCGCCAGGCCGCCGTTTGAGCGTCCATCGCTGAGCACAATCAGGCCGGTCACATGCCGACCCCGGGCCCGGGCCAGTGCGGCGGTCACGGCGTCCCCCAGGTGGGTCGCGGAACCACGGCCCGTGAGGTGTGTGCTGTCCGCCAGGGGCTCGGCTCGTTGGGCGAAGCGCATCAGACGGGTGTCGTAGCCCCGTTGCTCAAGGTGTTCGGTGAGTTGTCCCTGGAGAAGGCTGGCGGTGATCTCCGCCCGCGTGAATTCTCCTGGGTCGGCCCCCAGGATATCTATCAAAGCCGCGCTGGCCTGGGCGTCACCCGAGTAGGCGTCACGGCGACTCATGCTGGCGGAGTCGTCCGCCAGAATCAGGATTTCGGCTTGGGAAACCCGCTCCTGGGAGCGAACCTCCACAGGTCGCGCCAAGATTGTCAAGAGCCCCAGGAGAGCCAACCAACGCAGGCCCACCAGGAGCGCACGCATCCCTGTCTCCAGACGTTCGGAGCGGTAGGCGGCAAGCGCAATTCCCAGAGAGATGGGCAGGATGATCAGAGCCACAACCCAGCCGGCTGGCAGTTCCAAGAGGCGCCAACTGGTATCCAGGGACTCGCCGCCTTGAGGCGCTGGTATGAGGGCGATCATGCTCGTCCTCCTCGGCGGCGACCCAGGCGCGCTCCCCAAAGGGACTCGCATACCAGGAACAGCAGGCACAACCATGCCACCAGACGCCAGAGCTCACCTTCCCTGTCCTCGCCGGTCGTACCCGTGTCGGTGGAATCATTTCGGGGCGACGCGATGACTAGATTCGGGTGCAGACTTCCAAGCCGTTGGGGACTGAGTCGCACAAGATCTGATTCAGCGGGGTCAACGCTGATAGCGAAGGGAATTGGTGGACTGTCTGCCGTCCTCACTGTGTAGAGCCCCACCCGTTGGGTGTCGTTGCCAGCGGGTCGTGGCAGGATGAATTGTCCGGCCGGGGTTGGAGTGGGTTCGCCTGCCAGGGTGCGGGTGGTGCCATCGGGCCGCATGAGAATGGGCTGGCGCGGGAACTCTTTGGTTTTCAAGACGGGCGATTCTCCTGGTAATGCGGAGAGTTCCGTTGCGTCCCGTCGTCCTGCATACCGCACCCATTCCACAACCAGGGGTACCATTGCTGGGGCCAACTGGGGCAACGGAGTCCAAGCGCGACCGATCGTGGTGGTCCAAAGAAAGGTGCGCCCTGCAGCCCAGGGGCGCTCAATCAGCAGGGGACTGTTGGCATCATCATCAAGACTGGCCAGTACCCGTGCATCTCCCAGGGGGCGTACACCGAGAAAGTCATCGATGGGAATTTCGGTTAGAAGGCGCCGGTGACGCTCGCTGGCGAAGAACTCCAGGATTGGGCTCGTGGCGTCGAACTCTTTGACCCGGTAGTAGCTCTCTCTGCGTGGGCTGGAAACACGGCGGATCGGTTCTGCCGGCAAGAGCCCACTGCCGTCCGAGCGGAACATCCGCTGGCGCAGGCTCTCCAAGTCTGCCATCCGCTCGCCACAACTGATCACCAGGCTGGCGCCCTCGCCCACGCGCTTTTCCAGGGCGCTGACGGCGGCGTTTGAGACCGTGCCCACATCTGCCAGCCAGATCACGTCAAAGTCCGCCAGATTGGTATCGCCACCGGCGAAGGCGCCTGCGCTGACTTCATCCACTTCGAAGGGGCTCGGACGGCCGTCTCCCCGCGGGGCCTCCAGGGCCAGTATCAAGAAACCCGCCTCGTCTTCCAGCAGGTCGTCGCTGGGGGAACCGTTGACCACCAAGACCCGGGTCGGGGGTGGCAGGATGATCACGCTGTGGCGTAGATCGTCCAAGGCGAATTGGTCTCCGTCGAGCTCCGCTACCAGGGTGTGGGCCCCGCCTTCGGTAAAGGTGAATGGGAAGCGAGCTTCGAAGTGACCTCCAGCTGGCAGGTTGATCCGTTGCGAAGGCAGGCGGTTGCCATTCACGCTGAGGGCCACCCGCAACTGGGCCCGGGGCTTGCTGGAGTAGCTGCGCAGGTGCACGATGATCTCGGTGGCCGTGTTGGTTTGCGCCTGATCACCTAACAGAGTGATCCCTTCTACCGTGCAGTTGTCTGGTTGCAGGTTCCCATCGGTCATGTCCCGTACCAGCACAGAGACGCCGAGCCCTTCCAAGGCGCTGAGGGTTTCTGCCAGGGCCGGCCTCAAGCTCTCTGAATCCGGGCGTAGGAAGAGGTCTCGTTGGCTGTCACTGTAGAGGTGTACCTCCATGGTGCTGATGCCGCTTTCGCCCGCGTTCTCCCGGACCAACCGAAGTGCTTCGTCAAGGGCGCCTGACAGATTCGCGCGTTCGTCGGTGGGTGTGGTCTGCAGGCCGTTGGATTTGCCCAGTGTGGGCAGTACTAGCAGAGCTTTTTCAGGGCTGGGCCATGAGACCAGGCGTGGCTCTGAACCGGCCAGGATCACATACAGTCGGTCTCCGTCGCTGCCGTCCAACTCGGCAGCAAGAGCCAGGGCGCCTTCGCGCAAGAGGTCGAAGGTATTGCCCGCACCCTGCCGCAAACCCGTAGAGGCAGAACCGTCCAGGATCAGGACCACATCCCTGGTGTGTTCGGTCAACTGCCCCAGGCCGCTGGCTCCGCGTACAAAAGGCCGTGCTATTGCGAAAGCCAGGAGAGCCACTGCTCCCATGCGCAACAGCAGCAGCAACAGGTTCTCCAATTGCACCCGTCGGCGGGTGCGTCGGTGGGCCGCCAGCACGAAGCGCATGGCACCCCAGGGTGCGGGTCTGAAGCGCTGGCGATTGAGCAGGTGAATGATCAGGGGCACCGCTGCGAGAGCAGCCCCCAGGGCCAGGGCCGGGTTGAGGAAGCCTTCGATCACGTCCTCTGTCCTCCCCCCCGGGCGCGGGCGGCGCGATGGGTCAAGTAGGTGCTGATGACCGCATCGAGGGGCTCATCCGTGCGCGCAAGAATGCAGTCCACATTCAAGGCGGCGGTGGCCCTGGCAAGTTCTCGGTTGTGTCGGGTGATCTCCTCGATGTAGGCCTCGCGGATCGCACGCGGATCGATCTTGCGCTTGCCCGCGTCTTCCAGGCCTTCGAGTTTGACTAGGTGGTCGAAGTTGAACTCCAACTCCTCGGGGTCAAGGATTTGGAAGAGGATTGGCTCGTGGCCTTCGTGCAGGAGGCGCTTGATGCCATCCATGATCGTGTCCAGGTCTTCAAAGAAGTCGCTGAAGATCGCGGTGATGCCCCGTTGTTTGAGACGCGGTCCCAGCCGATTGAGGGCACCGCCAACGGAGGTCTTGCCTATGGGCTGGGCATCGGCAAGCACTCCAAAGACCGCCACCTCCTGGCGGGCGCCATTTCCAGGCGGCACTTTGGCGCGCCAGTCTTCGTCGAAGACCACCAGCCCCACTGTGTCCCGCTGTCCTAGAACAATATGCGCCAAACTGGCGGCGCACCAGCGCGCGTAGTCGAGCTTGTTCCAGTCCAGGGATCCATAACCCATGGATTCCGATGCGTCGAGCAGGAGGTTGAGGGAGAGGTTGGTCTCTTCCACATATTCTTTTACTACCAGACGATCTGAGCGGGCGAACACCTTCCAATCGATCTTGCGTAGCTCATCGCCTGCGGCATAGGGCCGGTGTTGAGCGAAATCCACCGAACTCCCCCGATGGGGGGTGCGGTGATGTCCCGCCATGAATCCTTCCACGGCCTTGCGGGCCACGAATTCAAGGTTGGACAGGCGGTCCAACACCGTCGGGTCGATCACTCCCAGGGAATGGGCCATCAGCAGCGCCTAGTTGTCGGCCTTGAGACCGGGCAGCCCGACACCAACTCCCGCCCCAAGCTGGACCTCTTCCAGCAGGCGGTCGATAACCATGTCCGATGTGATGCCTTCCGCCTGGGCCGCGAAACTTGTCACGATGCGGTGGCGTAGGACAGGGTGAGCTACCGCTCGCACATCTTCGCTGGCCACGTGGTTGCGACCGTGAATCGCTGCGTGTGCCTTGGCTCCCAGGATCAGGTTCTGGCCTGCCCGTGGTCCTGCGCCCCAGGTGACGTACTGTTCGACAAATGGCAGAGGTTCGCCGGACCGCACCCGTGTGCCTCGGGCCAGCGCCAGGACAAAGTCGAAGACCTCATTCGCCACGGGCATCTCACGGATCGCTTTCTGCAGACCGATCAGTTCTTCTGCATCGAGTACATGGTCGATTTCGTTGCTTTCGTTGGCGGTTGTGCGCCGCAGGATCTCGCGCTCTTCTTCCAGGCTGGGATAGTCCACCTTGACCTTGAACATGAAGCGGTCGAGCTGGGCTTCGGGCAGGGGGTATGTGCCTTCCTGCTCGATGGGGTTTTGGGTGGCCAGCACGAAGAAGGGCGTGGGGAGGTGGTGGGTTTCTCCACCGCTGGAGACCTGTCCCTCCACCATGGCCTCAAGCAGAGCCGCCTGGGTCTTGGGGGGTGTGCGATTGATCTCATCCGCCAGCAGCACATTGCAGAAGAGCGGCCCTGGGGCGAAGCGGAACGAGCGCGCACTGGTCTCCGGATCGATGTGCAGGAGTTCGGTGCCAGTGATGTCCGAGGGCATCAGGTCGGGAGTGAACTGAACGCGATTGAAGGTCAGTTCCAGGGTGCGCGCCAGACTTGAGATCAACAGAGTCTTGGCCAGTCCAGGGACACCTACCAGCAGGCAGTGTCCGCGGGTCAGGATGGCCATCAGGAGTTGTTCCACGACCTCGTCCTGGCCAACAATGACCTTTCCGAGTTCTTGGACGAGGCGGCCATGAATTTCGCGCAAACGCAGGAGTGACTGGTCAAGCATGGGGGGCTGAATGGTTGTGGGCCTTGCCTGCTGGAACCGACGGGTTGCAGGGGGGAGTGCTACTCTAACGACCCCTACCCAGCTGCCCCAGAGGCGACTCTGTTCTTACGCAGAATGTGGCGTTGCGGTGAAAGGGAGTTGGGTTGAGCAATAGTCCCATCGAGCCCCTTCGTCACCCCAATGTCAGGGCAGAACTCGCAGCACCCGCACCGTGTTGGCACCCAGCAGCAGAATGTGCTCCCGCAGGCCCACCAGATCGCCTCCCAGATCCTGGCCCAGCAGAGCTGGCGCATCCAGCAGGAGCATCTCCCGGCTGCGGTCGAACAGGTAAAGCCGGTGATTGGTGGCCAAAAGGGTGCGGTCTGTGCTGTGCAGGGGGGTGCCCGTGAAGCGCTCGGCGGGACCCAGATGCAGGAGGGGTTCGAGTATTCCATCGGATTCCCCGCTCCCACCGTCCAGACCGACCTCGATCAGGGCTTCACGGGCCCCGTTTCTTCCCATCAGGAGCAAGCCGGATTGGCTGCTGCCGGCAAGGTCGAGGGATTGTCCAAGGTGCAGGATCGGAGTCAGGAGGGGGGTTGTTCCGGGTCGTGGGTTCAGTCGGTACAGGCGATCCGAGTCCCCTGGGGCGAGCCAGACCCCAGTTGGGGTGCTCAAGGGCGGACGCGAGCCGGGCCAGCCGGGGGCATCCGGGTGCCGTCTGCGGGTGCGCAGGGTCCAGAGCAGACGTCCATCCAATTGGACTGCCGCTACCAGTCCCGCATTGGTGCCGCACAAGATGGTCTCCCCGACCAGGGCCAGGGGCATCGCGACCGTGCGCAGTTCCGGGGAGTAGCCCAGCAGCCTGGATTCCCGGGTCAGGTCGCTGGATTGAGTGATCAGCAGGGAGCGCAGGAGTCTACCGCTGGCCAGATCGAAGCTGATCAGGGAGAGGTCCCCGTCCTGGAAATTGCCGTCCGCGGCCGAACCCATGCTGCGCGCCAGCACAAAGAGCTGGTTGCCTACGATCAGTGGGCCAGGTTGAAACTCGAGGACTGTTCTCAGGTTCGGGCCATCATCGGTTGCGCCGGGACCTTCCCACTTGAGTCCCCGACGGACCCATACCAGGCTCGGGCGGTTCGAGGGGTTGCGTCTGACCATTGCCAGGGCATTGCCCCGGGCGGGTCGCGCCAACCCGCGAATCGTGCGCCCGGGTTCGCCTCGATCGATCACCAGCACCACTCGCTCGCCATCGCTGGCGGGCAGCAGGCTCCAGCCCCCGGCGGTGGGGGCGGCCACCGGGCGCAGCTCCCCGGAACCGGGCAGGCTCCAGTCCTTGAGCAGGATGCGTTCCGGCCGTCCCATTCCATCGAGGCTCCTTGGCTCATAGAACAAGGCGATGCGTGGACCTTGAACCAGGGCCGATCCGTCGCTCAGTTCCACCGCACCCAGGCGCAGACCACGGCCGAGAGGGACCCGGTTGAGGGAGTGGGCTGCTACGGCGAAGTTCTCCAGACGATCCTGGCGTACCGCCTTCAATTTCCTGGCACCCAGCAGAGTCTGTTGTCTACCTGGATCCTGGCCAGCCAGACTCCCGTGGCGACGCTGCACCGCGGATTGCAGTTTGTTCTGTGCCCCGTGAGGGGTGGAGAGGCGCGAATGGCGTCCGGCCCGCTTCCACCAGAGTCGCGCCGTGGCGAGGGCACCCTCTTCAGCTGCTCGGTCCCCCAGAATAAGCGCCGATCGTGCTGCTGCCTGGGTACCAGGATGGGTGCGCTCGATCCTCTCGAGAACATTGCTTGGCTGGCTGCCCGGCAGACTGGTCAGGGCTTTTGCACCCAGGGTTTCAAAGCGCTCGGCCCAGAGTAATCGTTGGGTCGTGGACAGGGCATCGATCCTGCGCAGCACAGCTTCTTCTACACCGAAGGTTGTGCGGGTGCTTTGTTCTTCGCTCAGACCCGAACCCTGTGCACTCACCGCTGCGCCTTTGGAGCTGACCAAGAGGGCGCGATGCCAGGCGTCAAAGGCGCGGTTCAACCCGTCATCTTCCCTGACCCTCGCCATCAGGGCATCCCCTTCGGCCATGGCGGTCTGCGCAGCCTTGTCTGTGTGCTGGAAGGCGGCGCTGCCCAGGGGACCCTCTTGGGGGAAGGCTCCCAGCAGACAACCTGCCAGGAAGGCGATCACCGGTTGCACCTGGATCACCGGGAGTCGTCCGCTTGGGGCTGGTCGCCGGTAAGAGACTTGAGTTTCTGTCGACGGGCCTCTGCCTCTGCATACCAGATGCGTTTCTTGCGCTCTGGGAACTGCTGATCCTGCCAGGCATCATTCACCCTTAGGGCCTTGTCGTAGAGCTCGCGGCTGCGCTTGTGTCGCTCTTCTACGGCGGGGCGCTGGGCCTTCAGACGACCGCGTTCCTCCAGGGCTGGTTTGAGCCCCAGAATCAGGATCTGCAGCAGCAGAACGACGGGTACCCAGAGGGGAGCCCAGTGCAGCAGGAAGTCCAGCAGCTTGCGGGGAGGTCGAGCGAATGACCTCAAGGTCCCCCCGGAGGGAGGCTCTTGTCCGGATTCTCTTGAGCCGTTGTTCTGCAAGGAATTGACTTGGGGCTGGTCTTGTGGCTGCCGGGGAATCAGATCGAGGTCAAGTCACGGGGTCCGAATCGGGCGCTGTCGCCGAGTTCCTCCGCAATACGCAACAGGCGATTGTATTTGGCCACCCGTTCGCTGCGGCAGGGGGCGCCGGTTTTGATCTGGCCTGCGCCCGTGGCCACAGCCAGATCGGCGATGGTGGTGTCTTCGGTTTCCCCTGAGCGGTGACTGATCACCGAGCGATAATCCTTGCGGTGGGCCAGGGCGATTGTCTCCAGGGTCTCGGTCAGGGTGCCGATCTGATTGACCTTGATCAGTACTGCATTACCAGCGCCCTTCTGGATTCCCTCGCGCAGGCGCTCCACATTGGTCACGAACAAATCGTCACCCACGATTTGCACCTTGTCGCCGATGCTGCGGGTGAGTTGGACAGTGCCATCCCAATCGTCTTGATCGAAGGGGTCTTCGATGGAGAAGATCGGGTATCTCTCAGCCAGGTTGGTGTACCAGTTGCAGAGGCCTGCAGCGTCGAGTTCTTTTCCGTCGATGTGATAGAGACCATCCGAGTAGAACTCACTCGATGCTGCGTCGAGGGCGAGCACGATGTCCTTGCCCGGTTGCATGCCGGTTTTTTCGATAGCTTCCAGAATCAATTGCAGTGCCGCTTCGTTGGACTCAAGGTTGGGGGCAAAGCCTCCCTCATCGCCCACTGCGGTATTCAGTCCGCGCTGCTTGCAGACTCCCTTGAGGGCATGGAAGACCTCCGTGCCCATGCGTAGGCCATCGGCGAAAGTCGTGGCACCCATGGGCATGACCATGAACTCTTGAATGTCAACGTTGTTGTCCGCGTGTTCGCCCCCGTTGATGATGTTCATCATGGGCACGGGCAACACATGGGCTTGGGATCCCCCCAGGTAGCGGTAGAGGGGCAACCCTGTATCCGCCGCGGCCGCGTGGGCCGTGGCCAGGGAGGCGCCGAGGATCGCGTTGGCTCCCAGGCGTGACTTGTTGGGGGTACCGTCGAGGTCGATCAGGATGCGGTCGACTCCACCCTGGTCGAGACCCGGATGCCCCTGCAGGGACTCTGCGATTTCTGTGTTGACGTTCTCCACAGCCTTGAGCACGCCCTTGCCATCGTAGCGGCCCTCCTCGTCACGCAATTCGCAGGCTTCGTAGATACCCGTGGATGCCCCCGAGGGCACTGCTGCGCGCCCGAACGCACCGGAAAGGAGTTCAACTTCGACTTCGATGGTGGGGTTGCCCCGGGAATCGAGAATCTCCCGGCCTTGGATATGGACGATTTCGCTCATTGTGGGGGCGATGCTAGTTCTTCGGAGGGCGTGGGTTCTACCCCCTGAGGTCGTTCCGGGCAGGATTTGGGACAGTCCTCCCCCGGGGGTGGCTGGGGGGCCGCGCTATCATGAACCCTCGGCCGGAGGGACCTCGATCTTGCGAGGATTCAGTCCGGGTCCCACTTCATTCCCCTAAACGACTGCTCCTTCCTCCTTGCGACGCGCCAAGTCCCTGCCCAACCTGTTGACCCTCGGCAATGCATTCCTCGGCTTGCTGGCGATATCCAAGGCCATTGATGCCCTGGTGCTGGGCACCGATGCGGGCTTTGCTGCTCTATTCGAGACCGCCTGCTGGTTCATATTAGGGGCCATGCTGCTCGACGGTCTGGATGGTCGTGTGGCTCGCATGACTGATTCTTTCAGTGATCTGGGGGCCCAGCTCGACTCCTTTGCCGATGCGGTCACCTTTGGCGTGGCTCCAGCGCTGCTGGCCAAGGTCATGCTTGAGCACCATGGAATTCTGCACCCGCGGCTGAACTTCTTTGTGGCTGCTCTCTACTCCCTGATGGCGATCATGCGCCTGGCGCGCTTCAACGTGGCGAGTGATCACGACGAGGAAAGCCATCGTTCTTTCCGCGGTCTGCCCTCGCCCGCTGCGGCCGGCACTCTGGTGGCCACAATGATGATGTCCCAGGCCCTGGTTGGAGGTTCTGGAGAGGGCGCCGAGAGAACCACCCCCATGGAACACGTCCTGGCTCTGATTCCCGAGACCTTGCGCATGAGCATTGGCACTGGGTTGCAGTACTTGACCTTCTTGCTGCTGCCGGCCCTGGCCCTGTTGATGGTCTCGAAAGTGAAATACACCCACGCCTTCTCCAGGTTGATGAGCGCACGGGGCCGTTGGGCCATGGTGCGCCTGGTGCTGTTGCTCTTGTTCCTTGCTCTTGCGCCGGTGCTGACCCTTTTCATTTTGGGCTGGGTCTACCTGCTCACCGGGTTGCTCCCGTTCCTCCGTCAATGGCGGAATGGGACGCTTGAACGGAATGAGACGGCATGAGCGAGCGTGTGACAGCCGCAATCGCAGTGGGGTCCAATCTGGGCGATCGGGAACGCAACCTGAAGCGTGCCCAGTCCTTGTTGGAGAAGACTTCTGGCGTAGTTCTCCTGCGACGCAGCAGTTGGCATGAGACCGAACCCGTGGGGGGTCCTTCCGATCAAGGTCCCTTTTTGAATGGCGTCTTCCTTGTGGAGACAACCCTTGCGGCGGCGGCCCTCTTGGAAGAACTGCATCGCATCGAAATCAAGCTCGGACGTGAGCGGGCTAATGAACTGCACCATGGCCCACGCACCATGGACTTGGATCTCCTTTGGCATGGAACGACATCTTCCGCAAGGCCTGACTTGACGCTGCCTCATCATGGTCTGGAGGAGCGCCGATTCGTGTTGGCGCCCTTGGCAGAAATTCTCCCCGAGCACATCCTGCCCGGTTGCGGGCGTAGCGTGCGTGAACGTCTGGAACAGCTGGAAGCCGCAGCTCTGTCCTGATGGATATGCTGCATCTGGACAACCCATCAGCGGCCAGTGAGTGGTGCGTTCTGCAACGAGAGCAAGGTCGCAGCCTTGGTTTTGTGGCCACCATGGGCGCACTGCATTCGGGGCATATGTCTTTGGTGCGGCGCGCTGCTGCGGAGAATGACCTGGTGGCGGTCAGCGTGTTCGTCAACCCTCTTCAATTCAACGATCCGGGCGATCTGGACAGTTATCCCCGGCAGTTGGAGGGAGACTGCGCGCTAGTGGCAGGAGCCGGGGGTTCGATGCTCTTCACCGGCAGCCTGGAGGAGTTCTTTCCCGGCAAGCTGGCCCAGGATGGCGGTCTTGAAGCCTCGGCCATGGTAGATCCCGGATCCGGCGCCGAGGGCTTGGAAGGGGAGTTTCGCCCAGGTCACTTTGCCGGGGTTGCGACCATCGTCAAGCGCCTCTTTGAGGTGACCCAGCCCACACGTGCCTATTTCGGTCTCAAGGATTTTCAACAGTGTCTGGTGGTGCGTGATCTGGCGTTAGCACAGGGCAAGCCTGAAGTTGTGCTGTGTCCAACGGTTCGCGAGCAGGATGGACTTGCGCTTTCCTCGCGCAATCTGCTCCTGTCGGATGAGTGGCGGGCAGAGGCTCCCCGAATTCAGCAGGCCCTGCGCGCAACCCGCGCTTTGTGGCAGCAGGGGCAGCGCGAGGCCTCGATCCTCAGGGCCTGTCTCGTTGAAGGCCTGGCAGACTCTGCCCTGGAGGTGGAGTATGCCGCCGTGCGCGATTCCTTGAACTGGACCAGAGACGAGCCCGAAGGTTCGTTGGTGCAGGCAGTTGGTTTGGTGGCTGCCAAGGCGGGGGAGGTGCGTTTGATCGACAACCTCTTGCTGCACATGGACGGGGGCGTCGACAGCGTATGAACGAAGTCTCCATCGCTGCGCCAGCCAAAGTCAATCTCGACCTGTTCGTGTTGGGCAAGCGCGGGGATGGATTTCATGAACTCAGTACCACCATGATGTTGGTGGGCTTGCAGGACGAGTTGGTCTTGCGCGTAGCGGGAGGCGCTGGGGTACGCCTTGAATTGGATGGGCCCGCTCTTGGGGATGACATGCCCGGGGGCTCTTCCAACCTGGCAGTGGCCGCGCTTGAGCAAGGTCTGGCTGCTCTGGAGAAGGGGGGCGTTTCAGTCCCTGGCGTTGAGCTGAAACTGACCAAGAGGATTCCTTCGGGTGCGGGTCTCGGGGGTGGATCCAGCGATGCAGCGGCGGCCTTGATTGGTCTGCAGGAGTTGCTGGGGACCCAACTGGATCCAGAAATCTGTGCAGGGATCCTGGCCGACCTTGGCTCCGATTGTGTGTTTTTTCAGGCCGCGCGCTCAACTGGGCTCGGCCGCTGTACGGGTCGGGGCGAGCAGGTCGAGGTCCTGCCTGCGCCTGCGGCCTGGTGGATTGTGTTGCTTACCCCGGATGTGTTTGCTTCCACAAGAATGGTATTTGGAGCGTTGGATGTCTTAGTGACAGGCGAGATGAGGGAGGCCCCTGGGGCGCCTCACTGGTCGCGCTTGACCGCTCGGGAAGCACGCGCCATGCAGCACAATGATCTTCAAGCTCCGGCCCTGCTCGCGATTCCGGAACTGCAGGTCTGGCGTGATCTCTTGCAGGAAGCATTCTTGCTCTCGGGCAGCGGCTCGAGCTTCTATGCCCTTTGCGCAGATCAGGATGAAGCCCAGATCATGCTGCAAACGGTCCAGACCGCTTGCGATGCTGCGGGATTGGAGCCTCGAATTCTGAAGGCCCTGCCCTTGTCCTAGACTGGAATGCTGAGGCCAGCACTTCATGAGAACCATCCATATCGAAGGAACCGGTCGCCTGGCTCGGGCACTTGCTCTCAGGCTGGTCGCAGTAGGAAATCGGGTCAGCGTGGGTGGTCGCAATCAGGTTGCGGCGGGGGCGGTGGTCGCGGCGAGCGGTGCTCATCTGCTTGAGCCAGGTGCTCCTATCGAGAGCGAAGTGCTTCTGATCCTGGTGCAGGACGATGCAATAGCAGAGGTGGCGGCCGCCCTCGTTCCACGCCTGCAACCCGGCACAATCGCATTGCATTTCAGCGGTTTTCATGACTGCGGCGTGCTCGCCGCCATTGCCAGCCAGGGAATGTCGGTGGGTTGGGCCCATCCCTTGGGTTCGTTTTCAGGACAGGCCGATCCGGATTGGATGATGGGCTTGTCCTGGTGTGTGGGGGGCGATCCGGAAGCGGTGAACGAGGCAGAGGCCCTGGCGCAGGAACTTGACGGCAAGCCGTTCCTGCTGGCCAACCGGCCGGGGGCCAAGGCGCGTTATCACGCCGCCGCGTCCTTGCTTGCCGGGGGCAGCGCAGTCCTATTCGATCTCGCGGAGCAACTGGTGGCCGAGGATCTGCCCCAACCCGGATTGCTGCGTGATGGCCTGGCCAAGTTGGTTATCAGTATGACCGAGCAGGCAGCTCAGGAAGGGCCGCGGGGGGCTTTGACCGGGCCCGCTGCTCGGGGTGATACATCCGTGCTGGAGGGCCAGCTGGAAGTGATGGATCCCGGGACGCGGAAACTCTACAGGCAATTGATCGCGCACATGCAGGAGATGGCTTCCGATTCCGAGCAGGGTTGAAGCCCACTCGTTTGTCTGTCACCGTATAGCAATGGCCGTTGTGACTTCTTTCTTGGCGTCGGACTGGGCGACCTTGACTCAACGGGTTCTGCACCAGGCACATCTGGCGGATCTTGTGGAGTTACGCCTCGATGAGATTGCGCACCCCGGCGGCGAAGCTCTGCGCACCTTCTTCAAGTCCTGTCCCAAGCCGGTGATCGTGACTATCGGTGGGCCTGAGGCATTTGGGACCTTTGCGGGCAGCCAGGAGGAGCGCTTTGAGCTGCTGCGGGATGCTGCCGTGGCTGGCGCGCGTTTTGTGGACATTGACTGGAGTCTGAGTCTGGAGTTGGGGGAAGTGGAAGCTCCATGTCACCGCATCGTCAGTCGCCATGACCTTGAGGGTACTCCCGAGGACCTGATGGCTATGGACGAAGAGATGCGCGCGGTGCTCTATGAGGGGGATGCGATCAAGCTGGTGACCCACGCTACTTGCACCGAAGACGGTCTGCGTATGCTGCGTCACTTGCGCCGCACTCGTGGAGGCACGATTGCTTTTTGCTCGGGGTCAGCGGGCACTTTTACTCGTGTGCTGGCGCCAATATTTGGTTCGCCCTTTACCTACGCGGCTCCGGCCATCATGCCCGAGGAAGTGGCTCTTGAGCCCAGCGCACCAGGGCAGTTGCGTTTGGGGGAATTGCTGGGGATTCTGCCCCCGGGGGGGCTCTCCCACGAGACTGCGGTCCTTGGGGTGGTGGGCAACCCTGTGAAGCACTCTGCATCTCCCTTTGTGCACGGCATGGCCCTCAAGCATGTGGGCCTCGACGCGGTCTATGTGGCCTTCGAGCCCGACGACTTTGATTCTTTCCTGGACCTGGCAGATGACCCGGTTTTCCGAGGGTTGTCGGTCACTGCGCCTTTCAAGGCGCGAGCGGCGGCGCGGGCCAGGCGAGTGGAAGATCGCGCCCAGTCCCTGGGAGCGGTGAACACTTTGGTGCGGCGCAATGATGGTTCCTGGACCGGTGCAAATACGGATTTGAGTGCGGTAAGGACTTGCCTGGAGCGTGCCTTTGGAGTCTGGTCGAGTGAGCCGGGACGGCCGGTGGGGATGGCGCTGGCCCAGGTGCTGGTACTTGGGACCGGTGGCGCCGCGCGGGCCGCGATTGGGGCTGCCAAGGACACTGGGGCGAGCGTTTGGGTGGCGGGCCGGAATGCGGATCGGACGGGGATTCTGGCCCATGAGTTGGGTGTCGAGGCGGTGCTCTGGGAGGAGATTGCCTCGTTGTCCTATGACATTCTGATTCACTGCACCCCTGTGGGCTCGGAGGGCGCCGGTTCTGGAGAATCCAATCCCCAAGCAGCGGGCTCCATGGTCATCCCTGCCGAACTCCTGCGTCCGGGTTCTTTGGTCTTCGATGCGGTCTACCGTCCCTTGCGTACGCCTTTGCTCATCGCCGCCCAGGAGCGGGGCTGCACTTGCATTCCCGGGGCCGAATGGTTTGTACGCCAGGCCGCTGCCCAGTTCGAGCTGTTCACCAGCCACGAGGCGGATGACGCTCTCTTGCGGGCCGCTTTTGAAGGCGCTTTGGTCCAGGGCAAGGGATGAGTACGCCAGTCCTGGTGTTGGTTGGCTTGCGTTGCGTGGGCAAGACAACTCTTGGCAGTGCCCTCGCCAACCGATTGGGCTGGGAGTTTTTGGACTTGGACGCGGAACTCGCCAGGCGTACTGGATTCAGTTCTGCCGGGGCCTTGCTGGCGCAAGTGGGGTTGGAGGAGTTTCGGGACCAGGAACAGGAAGTCCTTCTGGCTGTACTGAAAGAGGACTCGGTGCCGCGTATCCTGGCGACCGGCGGTGGAGTGGTGGAACGCGAGGAAAATCGTGTGCAGCTCAGGTCTCTGCCTTGCGTTTGGCTCGACACCCCTGTGGACATCTTGGTCGCGCGTGCGGAGCAGGACTCGGTCCTGCGCCCAAGCCTCACGGACCATGGAACTGTCCAGGAGTTTGAGCAGCTGCACAAGCGCCGCGCTCCTTGGTACGAACAGGTTGCGGGGCCTGCGGTGGAACTCGGCGGCCTTGAACCGGACGGGGCACTTGATCTTCTTTGGGCTCGCGTACGGGAACGATTTGAGCACTTTGGAGGACAATAGGACCCATTCATCGCGCTAGGATCGGTGGAGTGCAACCGCAGAGGAGATTCCATCGTTCAGCCAACTCTCCCCGAGGGACGCTCTTGATGTTGGCTTTCATGTTGCGCTTGCGTTCGGCCAGGGTGCCCGTGGCAGGGCTTGCCTTTTCCCTGCAGGTTCTGGTTCTTGCGTCCGTTGCACCTGCGGCTCAACTTCCAGAAGCCCTGACCCAGGGAACCTCCCTCGGGCCCGTCAGGAGTTCAAAGGAGAGCCTTGCCGCCCTCCAGCAACGCCTTTCACAACTCAGCGGCGAGGGCCTGCAAGAGCAAGTTGGACTCGCCCTTGCGTCCGATCCCGAGGCCATGATCGACCTGCTCGTCCTGCGCGCTGGCAGCCCGGTTCCCCCGGGATTGCCGGTTGCCCGCTCCCAAGGGCGCGAGGCTCAGAAACTGGAGGCACTTGACCTCCTGGCGGGTGAACTGAAAGCCGGTTCAGTCCGTCGTGCCCTGATCACAGATCGCTTGCTCGATCTGGTCAGCGGTGTGGGCAGCGGTGTCAACTTGCGCTGCGCCGCCCTGCGGGTCTGCGGGATCCTTGAGTTGCACGATTCAACCTGGCTGCTGGAGTTGGGGCTTGCCGATGATCATGAGCGCGTGCGTCACGCCGCCACTCAGGCACTGTCGGAACTCTACGGTCGCTGGCACCAAAGCGCTGACGAGTGGCGCGCGTTCCTGGCGGCCGCGCCCCCGGCCTTGGGTCCTTCGATTCTCAGGGAGCTACGCGCGGCCAGCTTGGAGCGTCGCGCATTGACCGAGGCTCTGCTGGCTCACGAGCCCCAGCGGGCGGTGGCTCTTCTGGCCGAGGCCGAGCCTGATCCCTTGTTACGTCGTTCCGCTGCTCAGCGCTTGACCTCTGCGGTGACCGCAGCGGATCTGAAACTCGACGAGGCCTGGGCCGTGTTGGCCGCGAGTTTGGAGCGCGAACTTGACGGGGAGACTTTTTCGGCTCTGCTCGATGTGGCGCTGCTCTTGAGTTCAGCCGCTGAAGACGACCAGGCATCCCCGCTCACGCTGATTGAACTCTTCGAAGTAGTGCGTGATCATCGACGGGAGCACCTCTATCCCGCAATCCTGTCAGCCCTGCCCCAGCAGCCTCTGAGTGCCGGCGAACTCGGCCTGGGCAGTCATCTTCTGGCAGGTATTCTGCGCCAGACTCCTCTTCTGGATCAGGATCTCGCGGAGCGTGCCCTGCAGGATTGGCATGCATTGGCTGAGCGTGCGACTGACGGAGTTCCCGAAACCCAGGCGGGTTTTCTGATGCCATTGCTCGCGCCTCTCTTGGACAATGCAAATACAGAGCCGGGTCTCGCCACAGCCGCTGCGGCCGGTGCGCCCCTGCTCTTGCGCAGTGCTGCCTTGGGAGAATTCGTTGCCATGCTGCGCTCACGCGGCGCGCCTCCGGCTCTGTTGGTGGAGTTGTGCGTGGCCGTGCGTCCCGCCATCGCCGCCGCCGATGCGGGGGGTGCGCAGGCTCTGGCTTCCCTCCGTGTCCTGCAGGATCTGGCCGCCCACTCTGAAGTCCTTGTACGGCGTGCGGCCTTGCAGGCTCTGCTGGCGCCCGAGTGTCGGCCCTTGATCCGGCGCTTTGAGCGGGAACCCGCCACGGTCTTGGATCGCGGCCTGGAGCGCCTGGCGGTGGAGACTGACACAGAGGCCCTGGCGGATCTGCTCCTGCTCGTGGGCCAGATCGCATCGCCTGAGCATTTGGCCCGCTTGACCGGCAGGCCAGCTTATTTGCGCTTGAGGGATCCGGCCCTGGTGGTCTCTGCTGATTTGACCAGCGCCCTGGCGGCCCTGGCGGGTTCCGATGGGGGCGCCATGTTGCGAGCGGCCCAGTGGTTGGCCGCGGGGCAGGACCTGCCCGCTGCCCTCCGCCTGGTGACCGCCTTGCCCCAGGATTCCGTGGCGCAACTCTCAGTTGCTCAACATGGCGAGGTGATGGCCATGTCCTATTCTCTGCGTCGATCTCGTGGACCTCAGGCCTTGGATGCGGCGGCCCGGGAACGACTGCTGCAAGTGCACTCGCTGGGGGCAGGAGAGAGCTGGCAGAGTTCATTGGCAGGCTTGCACCTCAATGGACTGCTGCTGGGGGATTCAGCCACTGCCATGGAAGACCCCGCTGAAGCGATCGCTGTGGTGGCAGAAAGAGCCCTCTCAGCCCTGAACGAGGCTCGTGCTTTGGCTGAGTCGAGTGTCCAGTCGAATTCCGAGCAAGAGGCTCTCGTGTCAGAGATCATGCGCGATCGTTTTCTGCTCCTGGATCGCCTCGGTCGTCCCGCCGCCGCAGCTCAGTTGATAGCGAGTCTCTGCGAACAGGCCGGTGCGATGCACCGCGCCCTGTCGTCGGAGGACCTTCGTAGGGGAGCGGTCTTGCTGCGGGCTCACTTGACCGGCGAGGATGCGGCCCGAGGTCCACGCCTCGCCAGCACTTTGATGGGCCTTGTGATTCACGGGGAGGCCTGGGCGCTGACCACCGCGCCGAGGCGTTTGGAGGACTTGGAGAACTGGGTAGCAGATGTGTTGGCCGCAGGGGATGAGGAGTTGCTGGTCGAGCCTCGGTCTTTGGTGGGAGAGGTACCAGAACTCCTCGCTCCCGAGGCCTACATTGCTGACCTGCCCTTGGCCCTCAGCTCCCATTCCCTGGCTGCTTTGATGGAAACCCGCGAGGATCATGAGCGTCTGATGGTTCTGGCCAGAAGCTTGGCGCTTGGTTCTGCTGTCGATCCTGAGCCCGATGGGGGAACCGTGGATGCGGGCTCGGGCTCTTCGGGTGCGACCGATCCTCCCGAGGATGGAGGCCCCCCTCCAGAAGACGGGGGAGGCCGCTAACTCTTCTCCTTTCCCGCTTGCATCCCCCCCCCAGGTCGCTACCATCCGCCCCACAAGCGTCGCGGGGTGGAGCAGTCTGGTAGCTCGTCGGGCTCATAACCCGGAGGTCGCAGGTTCGAATCCTGTCCCCGCTACCACCTAACACCAAGAGAGGCCGCAATTTGCGGCCTCTCTTGCGTTTGGGGTTGTGAGCGGATTGATCCTGTTGCTCCGCTTCCTGCTCCGATTCGCGCGCGCTTCGGTGAGGGGAGTCAGGCTCTCGGCACGGATTACACCTGGGCCTCTTTGCATCGCTCACGCCGGAGTCCCTCGAAGGCAGTGCCCAGCGCGAATTCACTCAGGAGTCGGTTCGTGCTTGCGATCCTCTGCGGTTGTCGTCCATGGCCTGGCGGAACGACTCGTCGTCCGCTCTCAGGTCGCGGTCGAGGAAGAAGGTGCCGAAGGGCAGCAGGGCCGCGATGAGGATCTTCCAGCCCCAACTCCATGTCTTGCCGCGCCGCCGAATCCCCTCGAGGGCGAGCAGGCCGCCCCAGACGAAGAGCGCGCCGTGGACGGACCCGACGATCCGTACTGCGAGGGGGAAGCCGGCCATGTATTTGAGCGGCATCGCTACGAAGAGCAGCGCGAGGTAGGAGAGTCCTTCGATGGCCGCGACAGACCTCAGTCGTGCGGTCGGTGTGTCGAACCTGAGCATCCTGCAATTTATACCATGATCAACAGCTCGGATCCCTTCCAACTCTGACCATCACGCCCCCGCCGCAGTATTCGAAGAGGAGCGTGTGAGATGAGGGCGCCCCTCCTTCCTTGAGGAGGTCTCAAGCATGCGTCTCTTGTGTCCGGGGTCCTGCGAGAATTAGGATCAAACCAGAGGCGCAGGGGCAGCTTGCGCCACTGCTCGATCCTGTCGTCAACTCGAAAGCAACTCCGATAAAGTAACTCGAATGGGTCCCTCTACTTTCTTGCCTCTAGCTCTGCTGGCCTCGCTCCCTCTCTGGTCGCATCCGCCCGTCGTGGTCCAGAGCTTTGCTTCTCTTGTTTCCCAAGATGTTGACGAGAAGTCCAGCCCCTTCGATGGCTTGCGCTGGTCGGGGGATCGGCCCGAGGTCCAGGTGGATGGGACCTGGTACAAGCCTGTTGCGATCGACGGGATTGGCGTCGATGAGATCCTTGCCATCGCTGACACGTGGTCCCCTGGACGCGAGAAGCGATTTGCTGAGGATCTCGTGCCGATCCTTGTGAGGCTCAAGTGGAAGGGTGACGAGAAGGTCGACCTTGACCTCCGCTCCCTCAAGGATGGCTCGGCTGTTCGGCTCGAGGGCGTGGAGATGACGAGGGCGAAGCGTCAAGCCTTGTGGGCTTCGAGAAATGCCAGTGAGTCCAGCGGGGTTCGTCAACCCACACCTCCTGCGCGGATCTCCGTAAAGGAAGCCCGCGCAGACATCGAGGCCTTCGGCGCGGGATTGAAGGATCAGTTCGCCTATCTGGGTCTCGGTGAGGTCGATCTGGACCGTGAATTGGCCCAGATACATGACGGCCTGACCGGAGATCAAGCCGACATCTTGCAGTTGCGTCTCGAGCTGCACCGACTCCTCATGCGCTTTGGAGACGGGCACGCCCAGGTTCGCTCGAACCTCCCCCCCGGTCAGCCCGGTGACAAGTACCTACCCTTCTTACTTGTTGAGTCCAGAGCAGGCGTGGTCGCTGTGCTTCCGGATCGCTCAGCCCTGGTTGCGCCGGACGCGGACCCCTCGTGGGGCGTCAAGTATGCGCCGGTCGTCCTAGCGATCGACGGCAAGACGATGGAAGAGTGGGTTGAGCTGGCGCGACCCTACATCGCGAACGGCAGCCCGCAGCTCGTCCACCGCCGCGCCCTCGGTGACATGCGCGAAATCGATTGGGTGCGTCGCGTCCTCGGTAAAGAGACGGGCGCGCCGCTCAAAGTGACGTTCTCGACAGTGGATGGGAGCAAGACGATCGAGCGAGAGCTCGAGCTCTCAGCGAGCCGACCCACATACGGTCCCTGGCCGCGCTCCAAGAGCACGATCCTCGAAGGCGACATCGGCTATCTGCGCATCGTCCATATGGACGGCGATGTCGACTCCTTGCACGAGGCGATGGAAGAGTTCGCCGACACCAAGGGGCTCATCGTCGACGTGCGCGGCAACGGCGGCGGGACGCGCGAGCTCCTGCTCGCG
>NYYZ01000043.1 GCA_002686945.1 Planctomycetota bacterium | reverse complement strand
GAAATGCGCACCAAGGACGGACCGTGCAATGACTCCGCGACGCCCAACTGGGCTAGAGCCTTGTAGTCGATGTAGGCTTCGTCCAGCTGACCTGTGAGTTCATGCCCAATTGCTGAAAGAAAGGTCGCCAGACCTCCAGCACGATAATCGCTGCCGTGGAAGCGCTCTTCGGCGGCAAGCAAACGATTTGACCGGCGCACCTCGACCATCATATCTTCCACATTACCGAGGCCAAGGTAGGCCAACCCCCAAAGCGCGTGCAACATGACCCGCTCGTAGCCTTCGCCGACATAGTCGCTGAGTTCCTCGCTCAATGCCCAGGTGGACAAGCCTTTGCCAAGAGCTTTCGGATCGACAAGGGCGGCCTCTTCCAGGCTCCGCACCTTGCCAAAGGCCCGCTCAAAGTAGATCAAGGCGGTATCGAAGCGACCGTCGGTCAACGCCACCAGACCAGCTTCGGTCCCGGAGAGAAAGGTCGAGTGAGTGTTGTCCCTATCAGCAAAAGTGATCTCCGCAGCGACGAAATTAGCCTCCCGAAAATCCCTCAGGGCCGCTCCCGTACGGTCCGAATAGGTCGCACAGGAGGCGAGCAGCAGGGCGAGGAGCGCTGCGAACCTGTATCTGATAGGAGTCATTCTGTCTTCTAGAGGGGACTTGAAGAGGGCCCGCAGGGATTCTGAGGGACCAGGACCAGGACAATTACAAGGACCATGCCAATCCCGAGGAATCCATGCGTCGGGAGGTCACGATTATTGAGTGGATTGTAGCCGTATGGAACAGGGAACGGGGTTCGGGCCTTCGCACCGCGGGCTCCCCCGCTAGAATGAGGCGCTGCCATGCGACAAGTCTCCGCGAGAAGCCGTGCCAAAGGCCAAAAGGCCACCATGATGGACCAATTCCAGGCGGCCAAGCGTGAGCAGCCGGATGCTCTGTTGTTCTTCCGAATGGGAGACTTCTATGAACTCTTTGGGACAGACGCAGAAATCGCCTCCCAAGAACTGGGCATAACCCTGACTTCGCGCTCAAAGGGCACAAAGGACGCTCTGGCCATGGCGGGGATGCCGATCAAAGCCCACGAAGCGTACCTCATGAAGCTGGTCTCCAAGGGGTTCAAGGTGGCGATCTGCGAGCAGATGGAAGACCCCAAGACGGTCAAGGGAATCGTCAAGCGCAGCATCGTGAGAGTGGTCACGCCTGGCACGATCACCGAAGAGAACGCACTCGACGCCCGAGCCAGCAACTACCTCGCTTGTGTTTCGGCGCAAAGTGAAGGACTGGGTCTGGTCTGGACCGACATATCCACCGGACGCTTCATGGCCGAAGAGATCCAAGTGGATGTCCTGGAAGATGAACTGATCCGCATCAGTCCCGCAGAGCTGGTCATGGCCGAAGGCTTGATCGATCAGTTCCCGGAAGTCTCTGCAATCATCGACCGAGTACAAGGGTCCAGCACAACGGAGCGCCCTCCTTGGCGCTTCGAAAGCGGCGCGGCAATGCGTGCCTGCCAGGAGCATTTCAAGGTCAAGACGCTGGAAGGGTTTGGATTCGAAGATGACTCTCCGGCGATCCCGGCGGCAGGCGCACTGATCGAGTACCTGAACGAGACCCAGCGCGGATCTTGTGAGCACATCTTGAAACTTGAGCGGGTCGAAAACGGATCGCACCTGATCCTGGACGCAGCCACCCGGACTACCCTGGAATTGGTCCTCACCCAACGCGACGCACGCCGAGAAGGCACGCTGTTGGAGGCCATTGACCGCACCCTGACCTCCATGGGCGGCCGCCTGCTGCGGGATTGGGTGCTTTCTCCACTCCGTGAAGTCGACGCCATAACTGCGCGCCAGATGGGCCTCGAAGAATTCGTTGAGCAACCCTTCCTGCGAGAAGAAGTGCGCGACCTGCTAAGAGATGTTCTGGATGTGGAACGTCTGGTGGCCAAGCTGGCAACGGGACGCGCCAACGCCCGAGATCTCCTGGCTCTGGCCCGTTCTCTGGCTGTTGTGCAGCCCCTACGCAAGATCCTGGACAAGGTCTATTCAAAAACCCTGGGAGACTTGCACTCGACACTCGATCCAATCGAAACCGAAGTTCAGCGCGTGCTGGCTTCTCTAACGGATAATCCGCCGCATGGCCTGCGTGAGGGCGGATTGATCCGCGAAGGAGTCAGCAGCGAGCTCGACCAACTGCGCTGTGATGCGGGGGATGGCAAGGCTTGGATGGCGCGATTCCAGAACGAGGAAGCCGAGCGCTCGGGACTGCCAGGTCTCAAGATCGGCTACACCAGCGTTTTTGGCTATTACATCGAGATCCCACGGGCTCAGGCGAAGAACGCGCCGGTCAACTACACCCGCAAGCAGACTCTCAAGAACGCCGAGCGCTTCATCACTCCGGAGTTGAAGGAATACGAAGAAAGGGTGCTGGGCGCGGAGGAGCGTTCCCATGCCCTGGAGGAGAAGATCTTCGGAGAACTACGCGAATCCATGAGCACAGTCATCCCACGGATCCTGAACACAGCCCGCGCTCTGGCCAAGATCGATGTGCTGGCTGGACTCGCTCAGACCGCCGCGGAACAACACTATGTCAGACCAACCATAGACAACGGTGAGAGTATCGTTATCCGGGATGGCCGGCATCCCGTGATCGAACAACACTTGGACGGAGAACCCTTCGTCCCAAACGACACCAGCCTAAACCGGGGCAACTGTTCCCTGGGGTTGATCACGGGCCCCAACATGTCGGGCAAGAGCACCTACATCCGGCAGACCGCACTGATCGTCTTACTTGCCCAGATCGGGTCCTTCGTGCCCGCGGCCAAGGCGCGGGTTGGCGTGGTGGACCGTATTTTCACCAGGCTGGGTTCCGCCGATGACCTGTCCCGGGGCGCGTCCACATTCATGGTCGAGATGGTGGAGATCGCCAACATCATGAACAACGCCAGCCCACGCAGTCTGGTGGTACTCGACGAGGTGGGGCGCGGAACCAGTACCTATGACGGACTCGCCCTGGCCTGGGCGATCGTGGAGCACTTGTCCCAGGAGCTGCAGGCACGGACGCTCTTTGCCACCCACTACCACCAGTTGACCTCCCTGGCAGATTCAATAACAGGCGTTCACAACCTGAATGTTTCCGTGCGCGAGTGGGGCGAAGAAATCGTCTTTCTGCACAAGATCGTAGAAGGCGGTACGGATCGCTCCTACGGGATCCATGTAGCGCGACTGGCCGGAGTACCCGCTCTGCTTGTAGACCGTGCGCGCGACATCCTTCGCCAGCTGGAAGCGGGTTCCGGTGAGAGACCAAGAGTAACCTCTCCCCGGAACGGAGCCACAACGGAACCGGGGTCTCAGTTGGGCCTGTTCGATTTGGAACCAAGTCCCGTGGAGATTGCTATCAGGAAGCTCGATTTGGACGAGTTGTCTCCGATTGATGCGCTCTTAGAGTTGCGAGGGTTGAAGGATCTTCTCTAGTGTGGAGTGAACCATGAACTCGTCTCCTTTCCATCTGGTCCTCAGTCTGGCTCTCCTGCACTTGGTTGCCGGTTGCGGAGATGAGCACTCAACACTCCCTGATATCAGCGACGCCACCATGGCGCCCGATGTACTCGACACAGCGGTTCAAGTTGTGATTCAAAAACGCCTCGAAGCCATCAAGAGGAATCCTGGATCCGCCACAGCCCAGCGCAGCCTAGGACTTGCTTTTGAGGCGAACTCCGCCTGGCCTTGGGCAATTGGAGCCTACCGCCGGACCCTGGCCATCAATCCCGATGATCATGCAGCACGGTTGCATCTAGCCATCTGCCTTGCCCAGGCGGGTGAGGATGTCGAGCATGTGGAACAACTTGAGCGTGTAGTCAAGGCCGAGCCAACAATGGCCGCAGGGCTCAATCTACTTGGTCTGGGCTACCTGGATGCGGGGCGATTCCAAGAGGCACAAGCTCAATTCCTTACCCTGCGCAATCTCTTCCCTGATCATCCCCTGGGACACCTGGGCATGGGGCAGGTGCTGCTCGAAAAAGGTGAAGCAAAGGATGCACTCGAGCACCTACGCAAAGCTCACAAGCTGGCCCCTGACGACTTGTTCGTGGGATTCATGTTGGGGCAGTGCCTGGCAGACATTGGACGCAGTTCCGAGGCGCTGCCCTACCTGAGTCGCGCCAATGATCCCATACGCCCCCATCTTGCGGACACCCTGACCAAGGAACTCGGCGGCTATGGGGTTAGCCTCACAGCCCAGATCGCACAGGCAAGCAGATACCTGGGAGTTGGCAACCGTACCGTAGCTCTCTCGATCCTTGAGGACCTGGCAGATGACTACCCTGATGACCTGGCAGTGCTGAACAACTTGGGGGCTGTCTACATTCAGGTTGGTCAGGACGAGGACGCTCTACGAGTGCTGCACCACTTGCTGACGCTCAAGCCGGATCACCACAGAGCTTGGTTCAACATTTCAAGCATCCACTATGACCGTGGGGTGGCCCTATTGAGCACAGACCGAGCTGCTGCTCAGCCTCATCTGAACAAGGCCCTTTCCGCAGCAGACAAGGCTGTGACACATGGTAGACATGTGGCCAGAATGCACAACCAACGAGGTAATGCCTTGATGGCGCTCAACAACCCAGAAGAAGCCATCGCAGAATACCGCGAGGCTATTCGTCTGGGCAGCACGGATGAAACGGTCTACCTCAAGTGTTCCCAATTGAGCTTCATGAAGAACCGTCCGTCAGAGGGGTTTGAGGTGCTCATGAAAGCTGCCCAGTCACATCCTGACTGGTTCGAGGTGCGCATACAGATTGTCCCCTACTATGTTGAGCGACAGGACAGTATAGGTGCGCGCAGCCTGATGGCCGAAATCAAGAACCTGGCGCCAGACGACCCACGCCTGACAAACATCCTCAACCTCATCGTTGAAAGTGGGCTCTGAGTCTACGCACCCCGCTCATTGACGATCCGGCGTGGTCGTCGCAGTCAAAGCCGGCTTCAAGTCATGACCACCTAGTGTGTCAGCAATCAGAGGTACTACCCCTCCAGGGAATGCCAAGAGCGTCAAGTTTTGATGCCAAAATCCCGATTTCAAGGGCTGTGGGCCTGCTTTCGGGGTCATCCACCTAGGGCACCCTCAGCCTTCAACGGTAAGCTGTTCAACCGTGCGCGTTCCCAATCTCTTCTTTCTCTTCGCCATACTGCTGACTGGGTGCGGCGATGAGAGTCAGCAATCCGCCGGGTCCATGGGCTCCAGCGCGGCAGGAGAATCTGCGGGTCGCACAACTCCAGGCGAATTCGACGAACACTCCCAACAGGAAGCGGCGCTTGACCCGGCTGTTCAAGAAGTCATCGAGAGACGTCTGCGTGCAGTCGAGCGCAACCCCTCCGTCTCGACAACTCACCGTAGTCTTGGTCTGGCCTATCAAGCAAATGGCGCCTGGACGCGTGCCATCGCCGCCTTTCGCAAGACCTTGGAGCTAGATCCCAAAGACCACGCCGCTCGCCTGCACCTGGCAGTTTGTCTTTCGCTTGCTGGGGGGAATCAGGAGAGCATTGAGCATCTTGAGCGCGTTGTGAAGGCTCAACCTGATGGACCGGCAGGGCTCTACCGCCTGGGAGTCGGTTACCTCAAGGCGGGACGCTTCTCCGAAGCACGCAAGCGTTTTCTAGCCGTCAGCACACTCATGCCTGAAAATCCACATGGACATCTGGGCCTTGGTGAGGTGGCGATGGAGAATGGCAATGCAGAGGCCGCCCTGGCCCACCTGGAGGAAGCTCGCACGACTGGAAAGGGAAATGAGTTCGTGGACTTTGCCCTGGGCCAGTGTCTTGCTGAACTCGGCCGGGAGATGGAAGCCATGCCCCTGCTGAGCCAGGGTGCAGATGCAGCTCGTCCCCAGATAGGAGACAGCCTGAGTAAGGAAATGAGTCGCTATGGAGTAAGCCGCTCTGCACTTCTGGGGCGGGCTGCTGACTTGCACCAGGCGGGGGATGCCACCGCCGCCATGGGAATCTTGGAACGCCTTGCAAAAGACTACCCAGAGGACTTGGTTGTACTCAACAACCTCGCGGCGGCCTACATGGCCCTCAAACGAGAAGATCCCGCCTTGGCGACTCTGAACCATGTGCTCGAGATCAAGTCGACCCAGCACTCGGCCTGGTTCAACATATCCGGCATCCACTTTGACCGTGCGATAGCCGTAATCGAGAGCAACCCACAAGCCGCTCAATCCCATCTTGTGAAAGCGCTGGCTGCTGCCGACAATGCGGTGCGCCATGGAGGGCACCTTGCACGCATGCACACCATGAGAGGCAAGGTGCTGATGATAATGAACAGCCGCGCGGAAGCCATCGCAGAACTGGGTGAGTCAATCCGCCTGGGCACCAACAACGAAGATGTCTACCTGAACAGCGCCCAGCTGATGGTCGCGACCCAGCGCCACGAGGAAGCCTTCAGGCTCCTGCTCGGTGCCATGCAAAAACACGCAGACTGGCTCGAAGTCCGCTTCCTCTGCATGCCGTTCTTCATAAATCAGAAAGACACGATCAATGCACGTCGACTCCTGCATGAAATCACCAACCTCGCCCCCAATGACAAGCGCCTGCCACCACTGCGCGCTCTGCTTACACGAAACGGTCTCTGATTCCCATGCACTCTTCTCAGCTGATCTGTAGCCTCGTGGCTGTTCTCTATGTCACAAGCTGCTCCGATTCCCCATCCCCGACGCCGGTTCCAAGAACCCAACAGATCTGGTTCGAGGAAGTGCGAGAGGCCTCCGGTGTAGACTTTGTACACAGTCTGGGATCCAAGCAACGGTTCTGGATACCGGAAGTCACTGGCAGCGGCCTGGCACTATTCGATGCGGACGGGGATCAGGACCTGGATCTGTTCCTTGTCCAAGGAGCTGACCTGATCGGTGAGGGGGGGCCCGCCAGCAGTGACGAATTATGGCTCAATCATGGGGACGGCACGTTCACAAACGCAACCGAAGCTGCAGGCATCTCTGAGTCCAGCTTTGGCATGGGCTGCGCAGTTGGCGACTACGATGGGGACGGTGACCTGGACCTCTATGTAACCAACATGGGCTCGAATGTCCTCCTGCGCAATCGAGGAGACGCCACCTTCGAAGATGTCGCCCTGGAAGCGGGAGTCGCCCACAACTCCTGGGGAACGAGCGCCGCCTTTCTGGACTATGACGGGGACGGAGACCTTGACCTCTTCGTGACCAACTATCTGCGCTGGAACAGCGACAGCGAAGTGCCCTGCAAGAGCAAGCTCGGCTCTCCGGACTACTGCCATCCGAACAATTACGATGCACCGGATGCGGACGCCCTCTTTGAAAACCAGGGTGACGGAACGTTTCGCGACATCAGCGCCTCTTCGGGCATGGCAGAGGTGTTCGGCAATGGACTGGGCGTAGCGTGGGGAGACATGACCGGCGATGGCTTGATCGACATCTATGTGGCCAATGACGGCATGGCCAATCAACTATGGGTCAATCAAGGCCAGGGTAAGTTTCAAGATCGCGCCCTACTCAAGGGTTGCGCCCTCTCTGGGGAAGGCAAGGCTGAAGCCGGTATGGGAGTGATTTTCGAAGATCTCAACGGAGATCTGAAACCCGATCTCTTCGTGACCCACCTGCGCGCTGAGACCAATACTTTCTACAGCAGCGGCAGGCGGCGCTTTTCCGACGACACGCGCAAGACCGGCACGGCACAAGCCAGCACTCTGGTGACTGGCTTCGGCACAGGCGCAGCGGACTTTGATCAGGATGGTGTGCTCGACATCTATGTGACCAACGGTCGCGTGGGGGATGCCATGCCACGTTTCTCGAATGAACGGCCCCTGGCCGAGCCCGACCAGGTATTTGTGGGAACAGGAGGTGGAGTGTTTGAAGAACTGCAGCCCCGGGGAGGCATTGCAGAAGACTTCTTCTCCGTGGGTCGCGGAATGGCTTTGGGCGACATCGACGGAGACGGAGACATCGATGTGGTGCTGCAAGACAACTCTGCCAGCGTGCGCATCCTGCGCAATGTAGCCCCCAAGAAAGGAAGCTGGGTCATGTGCGATGTGCGCGAGGCGAATGGCAGTCAGGCCCTTGGGGCGCGGGTCGAGCTGACCCAAGGAGACCTTGTCCAAACACGCCAGGTACAAAGCGCCTACAGCTACTGCTCCAGCGGTGACCCAAGGGTGCACTTTGGCTTGGGGTCTGGTAGCGGTCCTCTTCAGTTGGAAATCACCTGGCTGGATGGAACCCAAGAGCACTTTGACGGGTTGGCAACGGAACAGGTCCACCAACTCATACGCGGCCAAGGGCAATAGACTCGAGGTCGGGGAAGCCGACCGGGTTTTTGGGGCGAGAAGGCGCTATCCTTGAAGCCTGCCATGAGTGATTTCCCTCTCGACCTTCCTCTGCGCCCCCGTCGCAACCGTAAGTCTCCCGGCGTGCGCGCCATGGTCCGCGAAACGCGACTAGCGCCCGAGCAACTCATCCTGCCCATCTTCCTGCACGAAGGCTCAAGCGATCAGGAACTGGAATCCATGCCCGGTTGCACGCGCTGGGGACTTGACGGCATGATGCGCGAAGCGGAAGCTGCACTTGAAGTGGGGATCAAAGCGGTGGTTCTCTTCCCCAAGATCGAAGAGCAGGACAAGTCTCGCACAGGTGAAGGGGCCATTGACGACCAAGGGCTGATCCCCAATGCCTTACGCCGTTTGAAGAAGGAACTCCCTGAACTGGTGCTGATAACGGACGTGGCCCTCGACCCTTACAGTAGCGATGGACACGACGGAATCTTGGGCGATGACGGGCGTATCCTGAACGACGAGACCGTCAACGTACTGGTACAGCAATCCCTGATGCAGGCTGCCGCAGGAGCAGACATTGTTTCACCCAGCGATATGATGGATGGCAGGATAGGCGCGATTCGAGATGGCCTCGACTGCGCCGGCCACACAGATGTTTCGATTCTTGCCTACACGGCCAAGTATGCCTCAGCCTTCTATGGTCCCTTTCGGGGTGCGCTGGATTCAGCGCCGAAGAACGGAGACAAGAAGACCTATCAAATGGATCCCGCAAATGCCCGCGAGGCACTGCGCGAGCTGGCCTTGGATGAAATGGAAGGAGCCGACATTGTAATGGTAAAGCCTGCAGGACCATACTTGGATGTGATCGTGCACCTGCGCGAAGGCACAACCTTGCCGATTGCCGCTTACCAGGTGTCCGGCGAGTACCTTGCGCTCAAAGCTGCCTCGGCTAGTGGTTGGCTGGATGAAAGAGACTCGGTATTGGAGAGCTTGACCGGTATTGCCCGAGCCGGAGCCGACATGATCCTGACCTATTTCGCCAAGGACGCTGCGCGTTGGCTGCGCGAGGGTCGTTAGAACGTCCTAGGTATGGGAACCCTTCTGATCCCCGACCAAATTGTGACCAGGACGGGGTTGCAGACCGGTCAAGCTCTGCTCATCGAAAGCGGAATGATCGCCCGACTGGGGCCAGTTGCTGATCTTCAGGGTCCTGGAAATGAAGAAGTCCAGCTGCCGGACCAGACCCTCGCCCCTGGACTGGTGGATCTGCAGGTCAACGGAGGAGGTGGCTGCCTCTTGAACGACCAACCGACTCTAGAGGGTATACGCACTCTTGTTTGTGCACACCAGCAATCTGGCAGTACGACCATTCTGCCCACGCTGATTTCCTGCGACCTGCCAACCATGGTCCAAGCCCGGGAAGCCGTGGAAGCAGGCCTTGAACAGAACCTCCCAGGTCTGGCGGGCCTGCACTTTGAGGGTCCCTTCCTTGATCAATCAAAGCGCGGCGCTCACGCGGCCGAGTCTCTGCGCCCGCCCGCCACGGAGGACATGGAACTCTTGGAGCAGGCGAGCCAAGGAGCTTTACTCTTGACCCTGGCTGCAAGTCATGCAAGCGATGACTTTTGTACACGCATGGCACAAGCGGGAGTCGTGCTGTCACTGGGCCATAGCGCAGCCAGCGCCGATGAAGCAAACGCCGCCTTCGACCGGGGAGTACACCTGGTCACCCACCTCTACAACGCCATGTCTCCCCTGGCCCATCGGGATCCTGGGTTGGTGGGCGCTGCACTAGCTGACAAACGGGTCACGGTTGGACTGATCGCGGACGGTCAACATGTACACCCCACCGCCCTCCGCGCAGCCTGGGCAGCAAAAGGGGGAGAACGTTTCCTGTGCGTCAGTGATGCTATCGGACTTGCGGGTACGAACCTGCAAGAAACACAGCTCGCCGGACAAACCGTACGAATCGAAAGCGGCCGCTGCGTCAACCAGGAGGGCCGGCTGGCGGGATCCGCAATCGTGCTCAGCGACAGTTTGCCCATTCTTGTGAATGAGGTGGGGCTGACCCTGCCCCAAGCCCTAGACGCCTGCGCCACGGTGCCAGCAAGGGTGCTGGGCCTGAGCGATCGTGGAACAATTCATCCTGACCTGCGAGCGGACTTGATCGCGCTGGATCAAGATCTTGTGGTCAAGTCCGTGTGGGTCGCAGGACAGCGCCTGGCCTAGGGACTGCCCTACCCGTTCACTCGCTCAACTCTTCAGATTCGTCAACGGCCCCGCCCTTCTTGTTGGCTCTTTTCTTGGCCGTCTTCTTCTTGCTGACTTTCTTCTTGGCAGCTTTCTTCTTCTTGGCTTTCTTCTTGGCCTTCTTCTTGGTCTTCCTCTTGCGCCCCTTACGTTCTTTGGCTGCGGCAAGTAGATCCAGGGCCCGGTCCAGAGGAAAGTCCTTGGGCTCACCCGATTCCTTCGGCAAGGATCCATTGTCTTCGCCGTCGGTCACATAGGGGCCATAGCGACCGTCCAGGATCCTGAGTTCCACCCCGTCAAGTTCCTCGACTTCTCCATAGGTATGAAGGACTTTAGGCTGCTGTCTGCCGCGGGCCGTGCGGGGCTCGGCCAAGAGTTGCAAGGCGCGGCTCAGATCAATTTCCAAGATGCTGTCTGTGTCTTTCAGGCTGCGAGAATCCTTCAAGCGGGTAATGTAGGGTCCATAGCGACCGAGGCGCGCCACAACATCCTCTCCAGCCTCATCCTTGCCCAGAGTTCGCGGCAAAGACAGTAGGCGCAAAGCCAACGGCAAGTCCACGTCCTCCATTTTCATGTCCTTCAGCAGGGAAACCATCTTGGGCTTCTCCTTACTGCCTTCCTCCTGATCCCCTAGACGCACATAGGGGCCAAAGCGGCCGGACTTCAAATAGACCGGCAGTTTACTCTCAGGGTCAGTACCAATGGGCTCGTCACCAAGAGCCTTGTCTTCGATCAGTTTCAAGGCCATGGATACGGTGAGTTCATCAGGGCAAACACCGTCTGGGATCGATGCGGACATCTCGCCGCACTGAACATAGGGACCAAACTTCCCTACCCGAGCGACAACACCCTCGCCCTCATCGTTGACCCCAAGAGGAATCGTATTGATCTCTCTCGCATCAACCGTTTCCATGACATTTTCAAGCAACTGCTTGAGGCCCGGACGACCATTTCCAAAGTAGAAAGACTTGAGATAGGGCACTCGCTTGGCTTCACCCCTGGAAATCGCATCCAGTTGGTCTTCGAGATCCCGAGTGAACTTGAGGTCAATCAGTTCGTTGAAACTCTCTTCCATGAGCCGGACCACTGCAAAAGCAGTGAAAGTGGGTACCAGAGCTGCGCTTTTCTTGAAGACATAACCACGATGCTGGATCGTATCGATGATTGAAGCGTAGGTAGATGGACGACCGATACCCTCTTCCTCCATGTACTTGACCAGGCTGGCCTCGGTCAAGCGCGCCGGCGGCGTAGTGTGATGCTCTTCAGCGGCGAGAGCGTCCAACCCAAGTGCCTGACCAACTTTGACAGGAGGCAAGACCGTCTCTTTGTCGCTCAACGCAGCGCTTGGATCATCCGTGCCTTCAACATATGCACGGAGGAAACCCGGCTGATCCCAGACCGTGCCGGTAGCTTGGAATACGACATCAGTGTTGTCTTTCACCTGGCCGCCTACCTTCAGGGTCATGCGACGCCCGACGGCATCCTTCATCTGACTGGCCAGGGTTCTCTTCCAGATCAACTCATAGAGTCGCGCCTCATCGCCGCCAAGCTTGCTCTTGACTGCATCAGGATGGGGTGGGGGATCACCAGCGGGACGGATGGCTTCGTGCGCCTCTTGAGCATTCTTGACCTTGCCCTTGTAGGTGCGCGACTTGTCCGGCAGGAACTCTGCGCCAAAGGCCTCAGTGATGCGAGCTCGCGTCTGCTCAATCGCCAGATCGCTCAACGTGACCGAATCGGTCCTCATGTATGTTATGAAACCGTTCTCGTAGAGCTTCTGAGCGGCGCGCATGGTTCGACGAGCGTCAAAGCCGAGCTTGCGGCTGCCTTCCTGCTGCAGCGTGGAAGTAATGAACGGCGCGGCAGGCTTGCGCGAAACCGGCTTTTCGTCAGCCGACTGTATCTCAAACTTGGAAGAGCCCAACTGACTCTCCAAGTCCTTCGCCCCTTCGGCGGAAAGCAGAGCAACCTTGCCCTTGGCATCCTTTGTCAACTGCCCCGTGTCCGGATCAAAATCCCTGCCTGCGGCAACTCGTTTGCCATCAAGACTATTGAGTTTGGCGGAGAAAGCACCTGAACCTGTACTGAAGGTCGCGCTCAAGTCCCAGAATTCCGCTGAGCAGAATTTCATGCGGTCGCGCTCTCGCTCCACTACCATGCGCACCGCTATGGATTGGACACGCCCTGCGGAAAGCCTCGGCTTGATTTTTCGCCACAGAATTGGCGAGACCTCGTAGCCATAGATCCTGTCAAGCACGCGTCGAGTTTCCTGGGCATCAATAAGAGAAGTGTCGAGCTCACGGGTCTGGGAAAGGGCCTCGTTTATCGCGCTCTTGGTGATCTCATGAAACACCATCCGCTTGAAAGGCACCTTTGGCTTGAGCAGCTCCAAGAGGTGCCAGGAAATCGCCTCGCCCTCGCGGTCTTCATCGGTAGCCAGAAGCAGCAAATCCACTTCCTTGAGCTTCTTCTTCAAGTCAGCAATGCGCTTCTTGGCATCACCACGTACCACATAGAGAGGCTCGAACTCCTCGTCCACCTTTACGCCCAAGCTGGCCCATTTCTCGCCCTTGTACTTGGCGGGAATCTCATCCGCCCCATGAGGCAGGTCCCGCACATGACCCACCGAGGACTCCACCGTGTACTTGTCCGGTAGCCCCTTGAGAAAGTTCCGCAGGGTCTTTGCCTTGGTGGGTGATTCGACAATTACAAGAATTCTTGACATGGTGTTGCAGCCTCGGGCTCCCAGCGTCGGGCTGAGGGCGCGGATTCTAGGGGGACTCTAAGCATGTGGTGCAAGCCTGTCCGCGGAAACGGCACTCTGAGGCCCATCTCGACGAGGACACAACCTCATGAGGAGCAAGGACTTAGAAGGAATCCAAAATTCTTGGCGCGAGGCCGCCGCAAAAGCCGACCTGGGGGACCTCCCCGTCCCGGTCCCCTCTCCTACCTGCTGCTGGAAGCGTCTGTCCCTGTGGGCACTATATATAAGGACCAGACTACGGATCAGTTGCCCACGGCAGCTCGTTCAGCCCTGCTCCTGGCGGAGGCTTCATGCATGCTACGCAGGATGCTCCTGCGGGCCGTACGGTGGGCTGGCATGTGCCCGAGGAGTTCGACCATCTTGTCCGCCACGATGGGCCAGGCAGCCACCTCCCGAGCCCACAAATGAGCTGCCTCTTCCATGGTGGCCACCCGCATGGGATCGCTGCACAACTCGGCCATGGCTGCAGCCAGGAGGGGCACCTCGCCTTCACCAATCGACACTCGCTTGACTGCCTCGTCTGGAAACTCTGCCCATTCAGGCAGGTCCGAGATTATCAACGCCCGGCCAACCCCCAATGCACGAGCCGCGCCCCCGCTTGTCCCCAAAGAAGAGGGACCTCGCAAGTGCACGCAGAAGTCCGCCGCTTGCATCCAGCGCAGGGCATCATTCTCTTCCAGCCAACCGGTAATTGTCACCAGATCCCCAATGCCGAGTTCTTCGATCAGCGCCTCCACATCACATGATTCCGTCTTCAAAGCTCCAGCCAGTACGAGTTGGGGCTTGTCCCGCCCAGCGGTAACCTGTTGAAGGATCTGGGCAAATGCCCGCAGCAAGGGTTCGGGGCGTTTGTGTTCTTGAATCGCGCCGAAGCTCACAATCAAAGGTCCAGGCCTCGCCCAATCCAGGGCCTTGCGCGCCGCTGCCCGCGCTCCGTTGTCTATGGCCTGGGGTTGAACCCCATGGGGAATCACCCCGATTGGTGTGGGCGCATTGCGGTCAAGAGTAATTCGTCGGCCAACTTCGGCAGAGTGCACGAAAAAGCCATCAGCCCAACGAACGATGGGCCGCTGAAATGGAAGGAGAAACCGCGCATCAGAAAGCTGGGGACCTGTCAGGGGCAAGAGAGCCGCGGCAGCAATATCAAGGGACTGCCACGCTCCGCCTACATGCCCACTGGCTGAACGCACAAACACTCCGAGCTCCCGCAAGTCGCTCACTACTGGCTTGCGCCCACGAACCCTAAGAGCAAGCTCTGGCTGTGCCTTGGGATCAAGGTCCAGGGTCTGATCCCCATCCGATGGTCCGGTCAGGGACAAGACCTCGGTCGCCCCCTGGGTGACGGTCAAACGATGGCCTCTAGGCAGGTACAGCCCAAGTCTCAGCCTCTCGGTTCCAGCCAGGACGCGTAAGCCCGCACGTCCGGCTGCCCAACGGCCGCCCTTCTCAACGGCATGCCAACCATGCAACAACGCCCCCGCAGTCCCTGCTCCAACGGAATCAGCCCCGCGCTTGCGAGCATCAAGGGCCTCACGCCAGATCGCCCGTTGCCTCATACCACCGCAGCGCATGGCAGCGAGTTGACCGCGCCAGCCTCCTCGTTCAAGTTGGGGATAAGCGGCGGTGATCAGATCGAATAGAACCCAATCGTGCAAAGTCACTACGCCGCCTAAGCGGCGTAATGCAGGAATCATGAAGGCGTGGGACCGTTCGTTGCCGACCTGAAAGAGAATGCGCTCGGCACTCTTGGGGGTCAGCTTGGCAATGGGCTGAGCCTCAAAGCCACACCAGCTCTTGTCGCCGGAATCATCCGGTAGGAAAGGCAGCAGGGTGACGCGCTCGCCCAAGAACCTGCCCAGGGTCTGGGTGTAGTCGCCAATCCCCGAAGGTTGGGAGTCGGACGTGGTAACCAGCGCGAGTCGCATGAACATTCAACAGGTAGTCAGAATCTCTATGCCGTCATTGCCCACATACATGGAGTGTTCGGTCTGAGCAACCATCACACCATCTTCTTCTACCAAGGGGGGATAACGCACGAGCGAACCCTGGCGCGCGAGCTTGGCAAAAGTCTCTTCAACAGCCTTGGCAGGGAAATCCACGAAGTACCGACGGGCGAAGGGCAGACCGCGCCAGGATTGAATTGCGCGCAAGACCCCCTTGTCGAGACCCTTGGCGCGCATAGGCGGGCGAGACATCATGAAGACCTCGGCCTTGCCCTTCTCATGGATATAGCCTCGACCCGTACTCGCGAATGGTTCAATGGCAATTACAGATCCCACGGAAATGCGACCACCGCCGCGCTCCCCGTAGTTGGGAATCTGGGGCGCTGTATGCACCTTCCAACGAGCAAGGCCGTGCCCTGTCAGATTGCGCACGGGCTCAAAACCCGCAGCATTGATCGTGCGTTCTACTGCAGCGCCGATTTCCCCGGCCCTGATTCCAGGTTCCATGGCCGCAATGGCCGCCGTCAGGGCATCAGAAGAGGCTTTGAGCAGGGCTGCCCAACGGCCATCGCTGGAGAGGTCTACCGTACAAGCGGTGTCCCCGATATAGCCGTCCACATGCACCCCAACATCAACCTTGACACAGTCGCCTTCCTCATAGGAGGTCTCGTCATTGGGGGGCGAACAGTAGTGCGCGGCGATGGAATTCCGCGAGGACTGGGCGGGAAAGGCGGGCGCGGCCCCGGCCTGTGCGATGCGCTCTTCAACGCCCTCAAGCACATCGCGCATCAAGACCCCAGGCTTGATCGACTCGCGTGCCCACTCACGGCACTCGGCTGCAATGCGGCCAGCTCGCCGGTGACACTCCAATGCGTAGGTCTCCATGGGCTGATTGTACCCCCCAGAGACACGTCTCCAGGGACCAGGCTCCTCTCAAAATGGGGCACAACCCCAGTTCCTACAAGCTGGAAGGGAACTGGAACTGCACACGGCCGAAGACTCAATGGTGAAGCAACTCCTCATGATTGGCCGCGTGCTACTCGCCAGCACCCTTCTCACCAGCTGCGTGACGGAGTTGCAGTCCAGGCCCTTTCATGGCGAAGGTGCACTGATCCAAAGGGCCGAGGCCACGCAAGTCTGGCACGCGCGCTGCTCCGGAGAGTGGGTGGCCATCGTCCGCCAGTATCTTCTTCAATCAGGGAACTCCCATGTGGTGGTGCAGAACCGCTGGGGCCAGGACCTCGGTCTGGTGGATTCGCTGGGACGGGCCTGGGTTTATCGCGCGCATCAGGAACCCGCCTGGGTGGGTTCGGGAACCGTGCTGCAGGGAATCAGCTGGATCCTCGCTTGCGGCCCAGTCGAATTGGGCCCAGGACCGAAATAGCGCCCGATAAGCAACATCCTAAGCGCCAGGACACATGCTTTCTGTGTGCCTGAAGGGGCCCACGGCCTTCCCTGACTCTCCGCTGGGATCTCTAGGACCTTTTTTTCGCCCCACAAGAGCGCTGGGCCACGGAATCGACTCACAGGCCCGGTTCCCCTCAATCCAGGAGCTCAGATGGCCGACACACTTCATGTAAGCACTCCCAGCGCACTTCTTCCCGCACCTGGACCCCCAAGATGATCAAGCTTGAAATAGGCGAACGAGTCGGTTCCTACCGCATCGTGGACTTCATTGCCCGCGGCGGATTCGCCCTTGTATATCGCGCTGAGGACGAGAACGGCGAACAGGTCGCACTCAAGATCGGCGATGTGGCCGGCGGCGGCAGGTATGTGACCCGCTTCCTGGAAATTACGGATGCGCGCCAGCCAGAAGGGATCAGCCCGGACGAAACCCCCGGCGAGGCGATCTTCTTCCGCCAGGACGGAGTACGCATCGACTTCTTGGATGTGCATGAAATCGACGACCTCATCAAAGCCGAGAGCAAAATCTTGCGCGACTGCAAGAGCCCCAATGTGGTCAAAGTGCGCGAGTGCTTGAAACACGAAGGCCGCCCGGTACTGGTCATGGACTTTGTACGAGGCAAGACGCTGCGCGAAAAAGTGCGCGCCCTTGAAGGCATCCGCCTGAACTGGTTCCTGACCGCTGTGCGCTCATTGAAGCGCCTCAAGGCCAAGGGCAGCCTTCCGTTCCACGGGGACCTCAAGCCCGAGAATATCCTCATCAAGCCCTCCGGCTCAGTAGTCATGATCGACCCTGCCCTGCGTGGGGACGAGCGCGATGTGATCACAACAACACCACACTACAATCCCCTGCTCCTGCGAGACTCCAAAGCAGATGTGATGGGTATCGGCGTGATGCTCTATGAGATTCTGACAGGTGTCCTGCCCTTTGAGGAAGTCCCCTGGTCCTTTGCGGGCCGTGAACAAGGTGGCGAGGTAGAACGCTTGTCACTCAGCTACTTCCTTTCCTACACCCCACCAAAGGACCTCAACCCCAACACCCCTGAGCCCCTCGCTCAGATCGTGTTCCGCTGCCTCACCGTCACGGAATACGGGCTCGACGAGCTAGAAGCCGATCTTGTGGACTTCCTGCGAAAGGAATGACACTACCGTCCCCCGGCACCGTCAAGGACCCCCACCGACTCAAGTCGGTGGGGGTCCTTGACACTGGTAGATTACCGACCCGCTCACTTGTCTGCTGGTTGCCACAGATCTCCACGACAACATTCACGTCCTGAAACAACAAAAGTACGGGACAGAGCCTGGCCACTGCTGACCAACTGACCTCCACGGGACAACAGTCGGGCATCGCCATCGGACCAACTGGCTCGCTGAGCGAGCAACCCCCCCTGCTCCGGATCGATCAGAACTAGCAGGCCTTCACGGATAGCTGCCATGGGAAGCTTGCCGTCAGGAGGAAGCAGATGGCTCATGGATTGATCGCAGGTCTTCAGGAGAGAAGGCCCCGCTTCCACCGAGAACAAGCGCGGGCCATGGGTCATGCCCCAAAGGGTCATGTATTTTCCCGAGCGATCAAAAGTCGGAAGCATGGAACTCGGATTTCCACCATCTTCTTCAATTGACCACGCCAGCGCCCATTCATCACGCACCCGCCAGAGATAGGTCACAGCCCAATCTCCGGATGTAGCCACAAGTTTCTTGCCATCTGGAGACAGACGCAAGACTCGCAGTTCACCGCCAAAAACGAAGTCCCCAGGGCAATCCAGCACACGTCGTTGCTCAAGCTCCGGGCCTTCAAGGATCAACAGGCTGACCTTTGGATCTGAGGAGCCAAAGGGGCTTCCACATCCAATGCCAATCCAACTGCCAGTCGGCTCGACCAAGAGACTGGCGCCTCTCTGATCCGGAGGCAGATCAACCTTGCTGATTGTTCCGCGCCTGATCATTGTCACCTGCGCCTCTTGATCCAGCAGCAGGATGAGTGAACCGTCGCCCACAAGGGCTGCTCTTCTCACCGGCCCCAACGCAAGATCTTCGGGGGGCTTGCCTGTCCCCGGAAGCCAAAGAAGTGCTCCAGACCCCTCGGACCTTTTTCCGCCCGGACCCAGCATGAACTCACCAGTTCCATGCAGGATGACCGCTCGTCCATCACCTGAGAGAGTTGCGCCATCCCCACAAGGCTCATCTCCCAGCTGGCTCAGGTCTTTCAGGTCGTAAAGCAGCGCTCGACCGGCACGAGTCTCGCAAAGAACCCGGTCTCCTCCAGCGCTGGCCAAGCGCAAGCCAGATCCCAAGGTCACGCTCTTCTGCAATTGAAGAGTACGCGGATCCAATAACTCCAAGAGCCCATCCGCATGAGCACACCAAAGAAGTCCGTCAGGTGTGCGGCCAATACCTATTGGCTTGGAGACACTTGGCCAAATCGCCGTATCTTTGCCGTCTCCGCGCAGGGTCAAGCGCCTCGCAAGCCCTCGCTGATCCACCCAGGCAATAGCATCGTCATTGGAGTCACCTGGATCCCCACGACTGACCTGAACAGAATACCAATACCCATAACGCCTGAAGTCAAACGCCCGCAGGGGACGCTGGTTCCTTCGCCATAGCTCCTTTCCACTGTCAAGGTCAAGGGCGCGCGTATGTTCATGATCGCCAAGCAAGAGCACACCCGATTGAGAATCCAGCCAAGCGAACTGATCGGTTGGATATTCCCTCACGGGGCTCAGGTCTGACAGCCTTAGGCTCTGCGCCTGTTTGTGATTGACTAGCAGCAGGAGATCGCGTTTGGAATCCACCCCTACCAAATTTGCCTGCTCGATTACTTTCCCTCGCGTCACGATCTTGCCCTCTGCAAGGTCAAGCAACAGGGCCTCGCTGTTCTCCTTGCGACTCACAAGGGCCACAGCTTTGTCGCCCCTCGGAACAACGCGAATGTAAGGATTCACCCCAAGATCAACACCATGGCTCACTTCCCCTTGTGGCTTTGTCCATGTGTGCAATCTGCCGCCTTTCTGCCACACCAGAACCTCACCATATGGATCCATGTGACAGGTCGATCCAAGGCGCGTACCTCGGGACTTGAAGAGCACCTCAAAGGAATCCCCGTCCAGTAATTGAAGTTGATCGCGAGTCACCTGCAAGACTCTTGCCAGGTTGTCAGAAACAATCGTGCGGCAATAACCCTGTTTGATCATGGCAGGGTACCCCTTGATCCGCGCGCCCGTCACAGCGTCATGCAGTGCAAGCTGACCGGTGGAACTGGCAAACAGACAACGTGTACCAGAATGATTGAACCAGGAGCCGCCCCTTCCAGACGCTCGGGCAATCCCCACTGGCTTACCAGATTCCACATCAAACAGCCAACTGCCTTGCGCCGCCCTTTGCCCATCCGGTGAGAGACTGATCAGGCTGGCTCGCGTAGGTGGGGCATGTAGAAGAGGTGCTGACTCCTGCTGTAAACACGCCAATATCAAGATTGCTATCAAGTGCATTGCTATGGCCGCTGAATTCAGCTCACAACTGAACGTTCTATATTGTGCGGTTCACCGGGAATTCCATGTGGAATGGCAGCCTACAGCATCCTTCCATTGTGATGCTCACAGATCCCGTAGATTGCCGTGTGCCTATCTGGGACAGCGAACAACCGTCAGGAATTGAACCTGTCTCAAAATTGGACAACCTGGAAGAGGCCAGTGCCCATTGACGCATCTCCACAGCGATTGGCTCCCACCATGAGACGGAGCACGCCTCGCAGAATAGCAGTTCTACGCGGCATAACTTAGTTTCAGGTTGTCCTCTCATCCTGCCAACCCAAGCGCAATGCTCTTCACTAACTGACTCCCCTTCGCTCTTCTTTCATTGGTTCTACCCTTCTGCCTGCCACGGCAGCTCTTCTACTCAGTAGCCTCTGCGGAGCACAGGTCGAACTCCAATGCCTCGTCGGCAATACCCTGGGCGACACCCACGGGTGGTCCGTTTCAGGCGTTGGAGACATAAATGGTGACGGCCACGACGATGTTGTTGTGGGGGCACCTGGGGTTGGTACTGGCAGCATGGACTGGACAGGTGCCGCAATTGTCTATTGCGGCCTGACCGGCACCACACTCCTGACAATCGGAGGCGAAGCACCGTTGGATTTCTTTGGCTTCTCGGTTGCTGGTCCTGGCGATCTCAATGGTGACGGCATACCGGACATCGCAGTAGGTGCCCACCGCTGCGATGCAGGCGCGGTGGACGCGGGCAGGGTTTCGGCTTATTCGGGATCCAATGGAGCACTGCTCTATCAAGTGAATGGCGATGCTGCTGGAGACCAACTAGGACACGACCTGGCCAGCCTGGGAGATGTGAACGGCGACGGCATAAGCGACCTTGCGATTGGTGTACCCGGTTCAGATTCCAATGGAATCGATGCGGGGCTTGCTCGAGTGATTTCTGGAGGGAATGGCGCAGTGCTTTTTGATGTACAGGGCAATCACTCGAACGCACAACTTGGCTTTGGAATCGGCGCTGCAAAGGATGTAAACGGAGATGGAATTCCCGATCTGATTGCAGGTGCTCCCTTCGAGTTGAATGGCGTCGACACTCCGGGTGCCGCTCATGTCTTCTCGGGTATCAACGGCGCCCTGCTCATGAGTCTGACCTACGATGAAGATGGCGCCCAGTACGGCTTCTCCGTGGCAGGCCTGGGCGACCTTAATGGCGATGGTCGTAGCGAGTTGATTGTAGGTGCCCCAAAGTCAAAGAACGAACGCGGCGAGGCCTTTGTCTACAACGGGGCTAATGGCTCGGAGATCCATGCCTTCGAAGGGGAAGCAAACCTGAACTGGCTAGGAGACGCAGTGGGCACACCAGGCGATGTGAACGGCGATGGAGTGCCCGACATTATCTTTTCTTCAATCCGCAACTACACCAATGGTCTGGTCGCTGGCAAAGTCATTATCCACTCGGGTGCCAACGGTACCGAATTGATGGCACACCACGGAGAAATGGGCTCCTACACCGGAGAATCAGTGGCAGCTTGCGGCGATACAAACGGTGATGGCGTGGACGACTTTATCGTGGGTAGTAGGCGTGGCGCAGGTAATCATGGCACTGCCCTGATCATGACCCTGACTGGATGCACAGCCCCTACAACCTATTGCGACGCTGTTCCAAACTCGACTGGCGTTCCCACTTCTATCCACTGGCACGGCTCTACAAGCATTAGTGCCGACAATTTCATCCTCCAGGCTGAAGACGGCCCCATTGGACAGGCAGGAATCTTCTTCTACGGCCATGGTCAAGCGACCACCCCATATGGAGGAGGAATCGTCTGTATTGATAGCACTGCGGGTCTTTGGCGAGTCACACCAGCCCTTGTCTTCAGTACGGGAGGAGACTGCAATCACGCCTTGGACTTCAGCAATCCCCCCGCTCCCGGGGGCCAGATCCAGCCGGGATCCAGTTGGAACTTCCAATTCTGGTACCGGGATCCCGCCAGCGGCCACGGCTTCAACTTCAGCAACGCCCTCATGGTGAACTTCTGTCCTTGAGAGCAGAGCTCATAGCTGAATGTGTTTCATTGTCTCGCCCACGGGAAGTTCCAGATCAAACGAGACCACTCGCCCTCCATCCAAGGAAATACTGACCCGTCCTTGCATCGGGGGCAGGCCGTCCAAGATCATCGGACTGCTCGAGAAACTCCTGGTCTGATCCAAGACTCGCGGAGAAAATCGCAGGAGCCCGGACTCTGCCCATTCCCCCATTAGGCGAACCTCCGCATAGCCCATTGGTGAACCGCCCTTCCCCAAGACCTTCAGCACCAACACTGCTCCGAGTTGGAGGTCGAAATCCACCTGCAAGCCACCCTCGATCAGTTCACCATCCGACCGCAAGAACCCCACATTCCGAGTCTGCCAGCGCCAAGGCCCGCCACCAGCCCGCAATCGGTAGGACGCTTGTGTGGCAGGAGGAGCATCGAAGCGAAAAGAGCCATACGCATCGGTCTGGACCTCGTGCGATACACCGCTTGACGGCCCTGTTACCGACAGTTGCACCGTGTGATTCCCGATTGGCTGTCCCTCATGGTCAAACACCCGTCCTTCGATCAATCCTCCAGGCTGATCGCCACGAGTCGCCGCGATCATCTGGCTTGAGGTCGAGAGATTGATCGCCAGAAGCAGAGGCAGGGCCAACATCATGAAGGCGAGCGATGTGACAAATGCACGCCGCGGGAGAGATCCCCGCTGTTTTGTTCCGGGTCCGAAATCCCCTGGAAGCGGTGCCATGGCCTATCAGGCCTTTGCGGCTCTGCCCGCTTCAAGTCGACGCTCGGCCAAGAGATCCGCTGCATCGTGAGTTGGAACGTCTTCTGTGCGAGCGATCTCGAAGACCTGAGCAAGATTGTGCCGAATGCTCTCGATACGTTCCATGGCAGCCGATTCGTCATAGCCGCCGGGCAGCATTTCAACGGCCACATTGATAATGCCACCAGCATTGATCACATAGTCAGGCGCGTACAGGATGCCCCGGTCCTTGAGCATTTGGCCATGGCGCGCTTCTGCCAGCTGATTATTAGCGCAACCAGCAACGACCTTGCAGGCCAGCTTGGGAATGGTCTCATCGTTCAAGGTCGCCCCGCGGGCACAGGGAGCGTAGACATCACAAGGAATCGCCTCATGACCCTCGTCGCGAACCGATCTGAAGCCGTGTTCCCGAATCATGGCCTCCACTCGCTCTTCATTGATGTCACAGATTATGACCTCGGCGCCGCGTGCACCCAGGTACTCAGCTAGGGCCCCACCAACTGCACCAATACCTTGAATCAGGATCGCACGCCCTTCACAGTCAGGAGATCCAAAGGCTTCTTGCAGAGTCGCCTCGATGCCAACGAGACAGCCATAGGCTGTGTAGGGGCTGGGATTGCCGGAACTCCCCGCCTCACGGGCAAGGCCCGTAACCCACTTGGTCTCCCGTTGCACTACTTCCAGATCCGCAATACGGATATTCATGTCCTCGGCGGTTATGTAGGACCCGCCAAGCGAATCAACAAAGCGCCCCATGGCCAGGAAAAGCGCCTCGGGCTTGATTGCGGGATCGCCAATAATCACCGACTTGCCTCCACCCAGCCCAGTGTCCGCCACGGCTGACTTGTAGGTCATTCCGCGAGACAGGCGCAGGACATCAGTCAGGGCTTCATCCTCGCTGACATAGGGCAGCATGCGCATACCACCCAGGGCCGGGCCAAGGGTCGTATCGTGCACTGCAATCAGAGCGTGCAGACCGGAGTCCTTGTCACGACAGCGCACGACCTTCTCATAGCCGTCCACGGGGAGTTCGATGATGTCCATGGTCTACAGGATAACTGACATGCGCCTCCCGGTCGAGCGGGTGGGGTAGCTATAGCACTCGCTTATAGGGAAGATGGCCGTTAAATGCAGTTCAAGGGTGCCCCCTGGTGCCTCCCAAGGGTAGGTCCGGGGCCACCCCCGATTCTCAAGATTCGGCGCTATTGCTCGGCACCTTCCCACAGGGTCGTAGAGCATATGGCTCCACCATTGAAAGAGGTCCATGAGTCAGGTCTACAGCTGAGCCACTGACCCGGGCTACTGGGGCCCTGCGAACAACGCTTCGATGAACCCGCTGGAGTGCGCCCACCAATCCTCTCGCCACAGGATCCATACCCGAGAGGGACAGGCGCTATCCTCATCCCTCCCGTGGGCACCTCCAACTCAAGCACCAGCCAGGCCCAGGGCCTGGCCTTCAAGCACGAACCGCAAGTGGTGTTCTGCTGTCTTTGGACGACAGGTATGGAGCCAGGGCAAGATCACCTTGTGCGGATCCTGGCACTGGCGCGGCGCGCAGACTGCTGGGAGAGCCTGGACCGTCTGGTGGTGGACGAGGATCCGCAGGCGAGTGCAGCCCGAGCAAAGGCCTTTGATATTGAACAACTGGTCGATCCTCTGCCTCCAGCAGAGGCCCTCTTGGAATTGCAGGAGTTCATCGGGGACTCGACAGCCATGACGCCGGAAGGATCGACCCTGGAACGCTGGCTGGAATGGGGCTCGAAGAAGACAACGGTGTGCGCGACAAGCGTCGCAGAGTTCGCTGCTCTACTGACCCCCGGACGCCATGCCAGCAGCAGCACTGAAGTGATCCGGGTGCTACTGCCCGCGGGGGTGACCAAGTCGACGGACAAGACCACGCCCGCCGAACTGATCTACGCCCTGGGTAGCTTGATGAAGTTGTTGCACAGCTCTTCCCCCCACGCCTTGCAACTGGCGGCGAGCGGTTATGCGCTGGCCCTTGACCGCCTGAGAGTCAGCGATCCGGAGGGAGCCAGTCGCCTGCAGTTGGCCTTGAGCATGGCAGAACATCCGAGCTCATGGAATCTGAAGCCCCCCGGATGCGACACCCCGGTTCCTGAGTTGCAAGATGGTCTCTTGAGCCAATCAGTGTCCAAGAGCCTTGAAATGGGGGTCTTGGGTGGTGGAGCGCTTCCTCGTTGGCACGCGGAAGCATGCCAATTGGAGGAATCTGACCCGCTTCCCCCTCGCCCGCCCGATGAGCGTCCCCTGGATGAAGCCGAGCTCAAACTTGTCGATGACCTCCTCCAAGTGCACCTGCCTGCGTGCCTTGCTGAGGAGCACAAGATCGACCCATCTCTCTGCCAACGGCCCTCCCAGCACCAGGTCGCCCGGGCTGTAGCGGAGATGTTCGGCACAAAAAAACTCCTGCTCATCCACGCTCCCACGGGAACCGGAAAGACTCTGGCGTATCTCCTGCCCGCCATGATCTGGGCCCGGGCCAATGGCATGCGTGTGGGACTCGCGACCTACACGCGAGCGCTCCAAGAGCAGGCCATGGACCAGGAAGTTCCGCGGGCCTTGGCCGCTCTGGCACGGGCGGGGGACCCCGGATCCTTCTCCGTCAGCCTGCTCAAGGGACGCAACAACTACATGTGCTGGCGCGCTCTGGAACAACTGGAACCCGAGCCTGACGACGATCCCGAACGCTGGTTGGCCTGGACAACGCTGGCTCTCTTTGGATTGACAGACCTGTCCGGAGACCTGGACCGCTTTCCAAAACGGGCCCCAGTGCGCCTGGGATCGGTCAGAGAGTACCGTCGCGCCCTGCAGCGTCTACTGAGCAACGTACGCGCTCAAACCGGCTGCTGCAGAGGCAAACATGCAGAACGCACTTGCGCCGCCCAAGTGGCTCGGCGACGAGCCGAGCGCAGCAATGTGATCATCATGAATCATTCCCTGATGCTGACCTCTCCAGAGTTCGTGCAGACAGCGATCTTTGATGAGTGCGAGCACTTGCATGCTAGCGCAGCCAGCGCATGGGAACATCGCATCGAATTCCCCACAGCCCGCGCCCATCTGAACCGCCTGCACGGCGGCCGGCGCCCCGGGATCTTGGACCACCTGCGAGGCCGCGCCCTGAACTCCGCTGCCATCGGAAATGATCTTGAAGCAGCCTGCACATCCGCAGCAAAGGCTGGGGACTGTCTGGTCTGGCTGGAAGAAGAAGCTGCCCGCTACACCAGATGGCGAGGCAAGGAGCTGTCCCAGCGCGGGGTACAGGAGGCTCACTCGCTGTTGCATGAGTACCTCGCAAACCAGGACTCCCAACTGGTTGGGGCCCGTACCGGGCTGATGGAGGCCCTGCTGAACCTGGATTCATCCTGCGCGCTGCTGGCAGAGCGTCTGGCCGAGGCGGACCTGCCCGGTTCAGAGCGCTCCAAACGCCAGCTAGAAGTGGCACGAGGAGATTTGAATACGTTGCGCAGTTCCCTTGGGGACTGGCTCCCAATGCACGAGGATGCCATCGCCCTCGACAACAAGTGGTGGTACGAAGTGGAGACTGATCCCGCGGGGGAATCGGTCCTGGTGGCAACACCCCTCCTACCCCATGAGCTCCTGGGCGCGGACTACTACCCAAACCTGAACAGCGCCGCATTTCTGTCAGCGACCACCAGACAACGTGGTTCCTTTGATGGGGCTCTACGCTTCTTGGGCCTGCATTTTGTATCCCAACCACAGGAGAGTGAGGGCTGGACCCCACGCACGGTGGAAACCTCTGCTGCGCCTGAGGTCTTCGACTACCACCAGGTGTTCGTAGGCTTGATGCGCGATGCACCGGATGTCCATGACAAGCAACGCTTCTTGGAATATGCGTCTCAACTGATCGAGTTCTTGACGGACCGCACGCGTGGACGAACCCTGGTCCTCTTCACAAGCCTCGCGGACTGCCGACAGGTCGGGGAAGCACTGCAGGCATCCTTCGAAGAGCGTCACCTTCCGCTTTGGTATCAAGGCATGCCGGGAATGGACAAGGAAGAACTGGCGACCCTCTTTCGTGAGCGCACCAACTCGGTGCTGCTGGGGGTAGACACCTTCTGGTACGGGGCTGACTTCCCAGGCGAGACTCTTGAGTACCTGATCCTGGCGCGCCTGCCCTACGGGGTACCAGATGCCTTCCACCACGCCCAATGCGCCCTGATGGGTTCTGGAGTCCAGCGCGAGGCAATCTACATGCCCCGGGCCCTTGCCAAGTTCCGCCAGGGCTTTGGCCGCCTGATGCGCAGAACCACGGACCGGGGGTGCGTGCTGATTCTGGACAAGCGCATCACCAGCTCGCGCCACCGGGCGTTCCTCAAGGATCTACCCCTCGCTGGCTTTCAAGATGACGATGGAGCCCGTGTTCAGCAGGGCGAAACCAGCCGCATCCTGAAAGCCGCCTTCGAGCACATGGGGCTGACCGACCGCCTTCAGCGAAGTGGCCAAGGCATGGACTTCACGCCCCCTGGGACGCAGACAATGATCATGCCCGCCCCTGCACCCCATGCGGTTCCTCAGGCCTCGCCCAGACCCGAGAAATCCGACAGCCCTGATCCCAGCCCTCTGACAATCGATCCAGAAGACATTCCCTGGTAGTTCCCCCGAACCCGACGATTCCTCAACCAGAACAAAAAGGACCGGGAACTCGAAGGGCTCAGATGCGAAGATCCCTCCGTGAAAATCCTCTTCCTTGCCCAACGCGTGCCTTTCCCCCCAAACCGGGGAGACAAGATCACTACCTGGCGGTTGGTGGAACGATTGGCTCGCAAGCATGAGGTCACAATCGTTGCCTTCGCACACGATAAAGCAGACATGCAAGGCGCCGCAGCCCTCAAGGCCAAGGGCTTTGAGACGATTGCCGTGCCACTTGATGTGCGCCAACAGAAGATCAGGGCGCTGCCAAAGATCTTTGCCCAGACGCCCATGACCTTGGCTGTATTCGGTTCAAAGCAAATGCAATGTGAAGTGGATAGGCACATGCAAGAGGTGGACGCTGCCTACGCCTATTCCTCTTCAATGGGCGCCTTCCTCTTGCAACAAGACAAGCCCTGGGTGATGCACTTCGCCGAATTGGACTCCGATAAGTGGCTGCAATACGCTGATCGCCATCGTTGGCCCTTATCCGCCATCTACAAGCGCGAATGGCGCCTGCTGGAGAAATTTGAAGCCAAGGTTGCAGATGCCACCACACAAAATGTGTTCTGCACTCCCCTTGAAGAACAGATTTTCCAAGACCGCATCCCCGGCCGCAATTCCATGGTGCTACGCAACGGAGTAGATCTCCAGCATTTCAGCCCCAGGCCGTCAGAAGCGCAACCCGAACACATGGTCTTCACTGGTGTAATGGACTATTACCCGAACATCGACGGCTGCAAGCACTTTGTGCGCGAAGTCCTACCTAGAGTGCGTAGCGAATTTCCCAATGCTCGCCTTAGCATCGTCGGCTCAAGACCCACGAAAGAGGTCTTGCGCCTGGGCAAAGCCGACGGAATTGAAGTCACGGGCTTCGTAGACTCAACGGCAGATTGGATGGCCCAAGCGACAATTGGTGTAGCCCCCCTGCGCGTTGCTCGGGGTATCCAGAACAAGGTCCTGGAGGCCATGGCTATGGGTTTGCCAGTTGTAGGCACTACGTCAGCAACCCAGGGGGTGGGGGCCGTGCACGGGCGACACTATCTGGTAGCGGACAGAGCGGAGGAGCAGGGTCACGCGATTCGCGGACTCCTTCGCGATCAGGCAGTACGAGAACGCGTCGGCCAGGCGGCACGCAATTTTGTAGAACAGAACCATGACTGGGAATCCGTCTTCGCTCCCCTTGACGATCTCTTTTAGAGCATTCACTACAACGGTTCGCGGCCTCACTACAATGACGCCATGACACACCAAGCCATACAAGCGCTTTTCAACGAATGGGCCACCAGCGGCCGTGCGGATAAAATGGAACTCCGGCACGAAAATGTAGCCCAGCAAGTAATTGCTGCCATGAACATCCGGCCCGGCATGCAGTCATTGGACTTGGGCTGCGGTACCGGTTGGGCAGCGCGCCTCCTCGGCAAGGTTGCGCCTGGAGCAACGGCGATAGGGATTGACTGCAGCCCAGCCATGGTCAAGCGGGCTGAAGAGTTGCATGACCTCACCAGCCGTGCTCGTTATGTGGTCAGCAAGATGGAACAGATAGACTTCAAAGACGGTCGTTTTGATCGGATCTTCTCCATGGAGGCCATCAGCTATGCGCCAGATCTTGGGCGCATACTCCAAGAAGCCCTCCGCCTGACCAAAGTCGGCGGTGAAGCCCACTTCCTGGTGGGGCGCTACACTGAATGCGCGCCTTCGAGAAATTGGGCAGAAATAATCGGCCTGCCCATGGCCTGGCTCTCGGAAGAAGAGTGGCGCTCAGCCATGACCACCGCTGGATTCGCAGAGGTGGAGTCCCAACGAATCCGTGATTCTCGCGGTCCGGGGGAAGAGGTATCGTTCACCCCTGACGAATCCACCCCCGACTGGGAAACCCACCTTGAGATTCACGAGGCGGGATACCTGTGGCTCAAAGGACAACACGCCTGATGACCCCCTGACCCGGTGTGACCAACCCGTAATCTTCCTGATCACCCCAGCCCCTTGCACCATGCTACCGCACTCCTCCAACACAGCGGCCCTGACTGAAGAGGGCACAGCCCTGGCTGACATGATTCGCGACTGGATCCCCGCCGACTCGATCCTGCTGAGTGTGAATCTGCTGATTGAAAACT
>NYYZ01000042.1 GCA_002686945.1 Planctomycetota bacterium | reverse complement strand
GGAACGTTCCTGCGGTAAGGGCCCACAGCACCCCCAATCCCATGACCGTGCCCCTCCGGGCGCCGCCTCCAGGGTCCATGCCGGTCTCTGACCGGCGCCGGAGCGCCAATCCGGAGGCCCCTACAGCCACCAACCCCAGCACCTGACTAGCGCTGGCAAAGAGGTTGATGACCAGATCCGGTGAGGGAATGGCCAGAAAGAGGACCTGAGAGGGCATGGGAAGGCTCTGCGGAGGGGACTGCAAACCCAACTCCGGCGGGCCCGAAGGACTAGGTCAGTAAAGCCACAAATTCTTGCCCGATCTGAATCGGATTGAGACAAACCCGTGGCGAGCACCCCCAGCGAGGTACTTTTCGCCTGTACAGAGCCACCATGAACCCCCTCCCTGAACACTTCTCCCCCTGGCAGTCGGCGCCACTCCAGGCCCTGTGCTTGGGCCTCATAATTGGCGTAGGAGCCTGCAATCACGCCCCCGACCCCGAAGGCGAAATCGCCCTGGGGCCCCCTCTTTCGGTATCGGGTGCGGCCCGCTACCGGGACATGAACACGAATGGACAGGCTGACGCGGGTGATGAGGTCATTCTCACCTTCAACGTTCCCCTGAAACTCAACTCCAGCGATCCCGCCGCCCTGGCCCTGCCCGTGCCGGGTGACGGGCTTGGGCAGGGGGCGAGCATGGCCGCTGGGCCGGGTAACAACGACCTGACCCTGATCCTGGGTGCCAACCCGGTCCTCCGCGCGCGCGGCGTGGATCTGATCGCCAGCCTGCCAGGTTCTTCGAGCCGACTGGAGACCGCGGAGGACATTCCTGCGGGCGCCATCCAGAACCGCAACACGGGTCGAGACCTGGGTCCGATGCCAGCGGTGGATCTCGCCCCCATGCACCTGAAAGCCCCGAAACCTGAAGGCCTCTACAGTTCCGCACACTTCATCCTAACCGACCTGAATGGTGATGGTATGCAGGACATCGCTGCTGCCGATGGGTTTGAGGGTCTGGACATCTACCAAGGCCTGCCCCAGGGCGGGTTTCAGCGTCAGGAAATGTTCTTGGAGTCCAGCCTCCGTGTAGCTGTTGGGGACATCCTCGGCCAGGGGCGCCAAGACATCCTGATTCTCACGGACCTGAACCTGCACCTGGTCTACAACAACAGTTCTGCTGGGGGGCCCATCCAACTCAAGCAAGGTGGTGCATTCCCGGTCCCCAGCCCAGCAACGGATCTGGCCCTGCTCGATGCCGATGGGGATGGGGATCTGGATATTGCGCTGTCCACCCAGGCGGGGATCTTCATTGTTCGAAACGATGGCGGCGGCGCCCTCAATCCCAGTGGGCAACCGCTCGAGGAAAGCCGCACCTGGGGTAGCTCTCTCATAGCTCGTGACATCAACCTCGATGGTGTCGTTGACCTATTTGTCTCAACAGCCACAGGAACACCCGATCAGGTCCTGCTCGCGGACGGGTGCGGAAACTTCGTGCCCAAGTCCCTGTTCGACACCGGCGACCACCGCCGGGTCCAGATCGCGGACCTCGATGGGGATGGGCGCCTTGATTTCGTTCTGGCTGGGGAGCAATCCCAAGTGCAGGTATTCCGTGATGCGGGCAACCTCTCCTACCAGGAGCTCCCGGGTCTGACATCTGCCACAGGAAGAGTCTCCTGCATCGGCCTCCTGGACATCGACCTGGATGGTCGCCTGGATCTGATGTACTGCGATGGTGGCATCCTGCGCTCCTTCCTGGGTGACGGGGCGGGCGGCTTTCAGGACCTCAAGTCCGGCTTGGGCAGTGGCAACCTGCACCAGATGGTGGCCACGGACTGGGATGCAGATGGTGATGCGGATCTCTTGAGCACCTCAACGACTGCAGCTCAACTCTGGATCGGCTCGGGCGCTGGAGCATTCGGGAGTCTCAACTTCGCGACGCCGCCACTGGCACTGGGCCTGGGTCCGGTGTCTGCCCAGGCAAGTGGAGATCTCACAGGGGACGGGCGAACCGATGTCCTCATTGCCCGCAACAACACGCTTGAGATGCACGCCAACACCGGCGCTGGGACCTTTGCCAGCCCCAAGGTGGTAAGCCTTGGGAGCGCCGTCGCGCGGGACCTTATTCTCGTGGATCTGGATCTCGACGGGGACCTGGATGTGGCTGCTGCCATTGAAGGCACGGCCCCCCATACCTGGCTCAACAATGGCTGGGGTATCCTCATCCCCGAGGGCCCCTCTCTGGCGCGCCTCGAACAGTGCGTTGCGGCAGGCCCCCTCAACTCGGATGCCTACCCGGAGCTGGTCTTCGCCGTGAGCGACAGTAGCGCACACCTCATCGAGCTGAACCTCGGGCTCGACTGCTGGGCACAGGGTGGTCCCGGTTGGCGAGGCATGACGGCCGCCATGGCACTCCCGAACTCGGGGCCCGCCAGCACCCTGCACCTGGGGGACGTGGACATGGATGGCGACCTGGACCTCCTGCTGGGCCGCGGCCTCAATCAGCCGGACGAACTGCTGCTCAATAATGGCTATGGTGGCTTCAGCCCGATGAATGGCACCTTCCCTCCGGGGACCACCGCAGACCTTGCCCTGGCTGACGTCAATCAAGACGGCGCACCGGACGTTCTTGTTGCGAGTACCGATGGATTGCTCCTGTTCACCAATGAAGGCAGCGGGACCTTCGCCTACACCAACACCTTGGACCTGACGTCATTCGCAAGGGCCGACCTCCTGGAGCTGAATGGCGATGGATGGTGCGACGCCCTGGCAATCGACACCCTCACGGACACCCTACAGGTCTGGTTCGGGACTCCCGATGGTGTCTTCTCCCAAGCAGCCAGCTGGTCCACAACCCTCACAGGACTTAGCACGAGCGAGTGGTTGGACGCGGATGGAGATGGAGGTCTAGACCTTTTCCTCGGCGTGGATGATGAGAGCGCCAACCGGCTCCTGCTCACTTACTGAGCTGCTCGTACAGATCCCGGGCCACATCCAGATCGGGTGCAGCCTGCAGTAGGCGGCTCAGGTCCTCCAACGCCCCGGCCCGGTCTCCCGTGGCCTCGCGCGCCAAGGCGCGGCCGTAGAGCACCGGTGCCTCATCGGGGAGAACCGCCAAAAAATCGTCGGCGCGGGCCAGGGCCTGCTGTGGCTGACCGGATTCCACCAGGAGGGCAACCCAAAGCCCGCGCATCTCGGTCAGGCCAGGGGCCATGGGCCCGGCCGCCTTGGAGATGGACGAGACAGAATTGGAAACCAGACGCAGAGCCCGCTGACCTTCTCCGGTGGCACGGCAGCTGAGGGCCAACCCATATAGAACCTGTGGGTTCTCTCCCCCAGCCTCCAAAGCCCGCTCGAAGAGTGCCACAGCCCCCCCATGGTCGCCGGCATCGGCAGCCGCCTGGGCCAACTGCAGGTGACCTACAGCCTCACTGGGGCGTATGGCTGCCGGGCGTTGGTGGGTGAGCCAGATCACCCCAAGAACCAGGCAGGCCCCCCGTAGGAGCCCTCCCCAGTCCCGGCCCCGCACGCGCAGCCACAGCCACTCAAGCCCGCACCCACTGAGGACACAAAGGAGAGGTAGAACCGGCGCCCGGAACCGGGAGCAGACGAAGAACCCCACAACACCCAAGCAATATACCGCGACAAAACCCCATACCGGGAACGTCTCCCTGCGGCGCGCGAGGCAAAGAACCAGACCCAGGGCCGCCAGCCCGGCAATGAGGTCGAAACCGATCGGGTTCCAGCGTGACAGGGGATCGAAGTGCTGAGCAAAGAAAGCCACGTCCAGGTTGTTGCCGAGCTCAGCATCCGTCCAGAACAGACGCAGCTTCCAGAGCATGTGGCTCAGCGCCGCCCCAGGTTCTCGTCCGATCCAATCAAGCGCCATCCCGACATAGTGACTGGACACCTCGGACGGGGCGAGGGCGCGCCCCTGTGCCTCTTCCGCCAAGGCCACCGCATCGTGGAATCCCTCCCACCAGCCACCCCGAGTCCCCGGTACGATTGCGGTCGACCCGTCGCTTACAGGGTTGTTCCCGATCCACAGGTTGACCCCGGCCTGGGATGAGATAAGCACCCAGTCCCCACCCACTACCCGGTTGTAGGCCGTCACCGGCAAGATGGGCACGAGAGTCGAAGCGAGCAGGAGCAAAGCCACACGCGAACCAACCCGACCGGTGGACCGGGCGTTACGGTGCAGCCAAAACGCCAGACAGGGGACGAACAGGAGCACGTTGGGTCGCGCAAGACTCGCCACCCCCCATGCCAGCCCCGCCAGAACAGCTGAACGGGCGGTAAGGTCCCTGCTTGCCCGCAGGCTGAGCAAGAGGGCCGTCAGGTTGAGTGGGATGGCAAGCGTAGGGATGAGTAACTGCGAGTCGAAGTGCACCAGCACCCAGGAGGTGGCCACCAGGAACGCGCCCAGATGGGCGGCAAGTGGGCGGAAGAGATGACTGGCGATGCGGTGGGTCAGGACAGTGGTCACCACACCAAGAGCGGCCTGCACCAACCGCGGCGCCAGGTACCCCACACCAAAGATCTTCTGCACGGCCGCCAGGAACCAGATGTAGAGCGGGGCCCGAAAGAAGGGACCTTCCTGGAAGGTCTCGCCCGACAACAGCGCCCGCGCCCAGTCGGCGTGATAGGCCTCATCCATGGCTGGAGCAGCAGAGTAGGGGCTCTCCCCCATGGCCAACACATGCAGGACCCTCAGGACCAGGGCCAACAGGCCTATGAAAAGCAACACCCTGCCCTGTGGGGACACCCGGCTCGAATCGCTAGGCTTGGGTGACGGGCACATGGCAGATCTACGGAGCCGGACTCTAAAAGTTGAGCCGGCCCCGCGCGAAGCCTAGCAGTCCCTCCTGCCTATTGCACAGGCTGCGACCCCCCCATGTCCCCACTGCCCCTCCAACTCCGGCATCTCGCACCCGCCCCCCGACTGTTGGAGCCACTGGAAGGAGAGTGGAGCCACGATCCTGGGGCACCCCTCACGTTCAATCTGGCGGACAGCGTGCCCCCTGAGGCGCGAACATGGATGCAGAGCGGCCTCGAGGAAATGGGGCAGCGCCTGGAGTTGGCTGGGCCCGAGCCGGCTCTCGAGTGGCAGCTCGTGGATCGATTGGACGGGCTACCGTCCCATTCGCCCAGGTCCGAGGGTGCCTCCCCCTGCGAGAGCTATCGGCTCACAGTGCATACGGGAGGCCTCCGCATGGAGGCCACCACCGCAGTGGGACTCTTTCGGGCGACCACTACAGCCCTCCAGCTTCTGCGCGGCGCCAAGGACACGGCTGAGGCCAAGCCTGGTCAGCCCTGGACCCTGCCCTGCATGCGAATAGACGACTGGCCGGAATTCGAACGACGAGGATTCCTCTTGGACGTCAGCCGTGACCGGGTCCCTCTCCAGGAGCGGCTGATACAGCTCGTGCGGCGCTGCGCGGAGCTCAAACTCAACCACCTCGAGCTCTACTCCGAACACGTCTTCCCCTACGCGGGTCATGAGACGGTTTGGCGCGCCGCCAGCCCCATCACGATCACCGAGTGGGAGGACCTCGTACGCTACGCCCGGGAGGTACACGTAGACCTGGTCCCCAACCAACAGACCTTTGGCCACATGCACCGCTGGCTCAAGCACCCCCGATACCGGGACCTGAGCGAAGTGCCTGATGGGGTTGAGCACGCATTCGCCTTCGACCCGGAGCCCTTCAGCCTCTGCCCAACCGACCCCCGTTCCCTGGAGCTCATCACTGATCTCCTCGAACAACTATTGCCTCATTTCGCCAGTGACTTCGTCAGCATTGGGTGTGATGAGACTTTTGACCTGGGGCGCGGGCGTTCGCGGCAAGCCTGTGCTGAGCGCGGAACCCACAGCGTCTACCTCGAATACCTCGAAAGCGTCCTCAACCTGGTGCGCGAGCACGGCCGCCGCCCCCTTTTCTGGGCCGATATTCTCCTTCAGGATAAACATGAAGTGCCCCGGTTCCCCACCGACGCCGTGGGCCTTCTCTGGGGCTACGAGGGCAACCACCCCTTCCAGGAGCAAGCCCAGCGCATGCAGGCAAGTGGCACGCCCTACTGGATCTGCCCAGGCACCAGCTCCTGGCAGTCCTTTACCGGGCGACACGCCAACATGCTGGCCAACGTGGCATTGGCTGCCGAGGCGGGGCGACAGCATGGCGCTTCGGGGTACCTGGTGACGGACTGGGGTGATTTCGGACACTGGCAACCCGAAGCCATTTCGTGGCTCGGGCACGTTGCAGGTGCCTGCCAGGCATGGAATCCGGACGCCACCCAGGACCACGTCCGTGAGCAGACCCGGATGCACCTCCTACCCTCCCGCTCTGCTCGTCTTGCCGAGAGCCTCGAGGGTTTGGGACGTCTCATCGAGGTCTCCGGGGCCTCATGTCTCAATGCCACCCCTTGGTTCATGTTCCTGCGCCGCCCCACCGATGGCGCCATCCCTCGAGACGTCCACGGGTTGACGGCGGAGGGACTGACCGCCACCGTGGAGCGGGCGGAGGAAATCGCTGGTGTCCTGGACGGACTCACAGATGACACGAGCCCGGACAACGCAGCCTCCGACCTACTGTGGGCCACTCACATGACCCAGTGGGCCTGCCGACTGGGCCGAGCGCGCCTGGGTGTTGGGGATGAGATCGGCGCGGTGGACGAGAGCACACGCTCCACCTTCGTGGGCGACCTGCGGGCGCTGGTACATAGGCAGGCTGCACTGTGGCCGCGCACGAGCCGGCCCGGCGGCCGTGCGGACTCGGGGGAACGCCTGGAGCGACTCGGGCGCTGGATCGCGAGTGGCGGTAGCTCCGCCCTCTAGCAGGCGTGCAGGGACTGCTCGAGCACATCCTGCACCGAATCCAGCCAGCCCACCTTCAGCCCCTTGCGCACTCCATCCTCCAGCTCCTCCCAATCGCACTGATTGCGACGCGGCAGAAGAACGCGCTTGATCCCCGCAGAGCGTGCGGCGAGCACCTTCTCCTTGACCCCCCCCACGGGCAGCACCAGGCCCGTCAGGCTGATCTCCCCGGTCATGGCCAGGTTGTTCCGGACGCAACGCCCACTGAGCAACGAGACGATGGCGGCATACATGGCCACGCCCGCCGAAGGACCATCTTTGGGTACGGCCCCAGCGGGAATGTGCAGGTGGAGATCGGTCTGGTCGTCGCCTGTAGCCTGCCAATCCGGATCCGCGTGGGCCCGCACGAGACTCCAAGCGGCCTGGGCGCTCTCCTTCATGACGTCCCCCAGCTGTCCCGTCAGTACGAGCTTGCCCTTGCCAGCCATGGAGCTGGCCTCGATAAAGAGGATCTCACCACCTACGGGGGTCCAGGCCAGCCCAGTGGCGACACCCGGGCGTCGCGTACGCCGAGCCAGCTCCTTCTCAAAGCGCCGATGGCCAAGGACGTCCTGCACACCTTCGGCGTCCATGGTGAGGGGCTTTCGTCGGCGACCCGAGAAAGCCACGGCGGCGTGGCGACAAAGGGAGCCGATCTCCCGCTCCAAGGACCGCACCCCGGCCTCTCGCGTGTAATAGCGGATAAGTTCCCGCACAGCGCTGGTCCGAATGCTGAACGGCTTGGACTTGAGTCCGGCCTCCAGGATCTGGCGCTTCACCAGATAGCGCTTGGCGATCTGCAGTTTCTCCTCCTCGGTGTAACCGGGCAGGCGTAGCACCTCCAGGCGGTCGCGTAGCGCCGGGTGGACCGAGTCGAGCACATTCGCCGTAGCGACAAACATCACGTCGGAGAGGTCAAAGGGAACGCCCAGGTAGTTATCCGTGAAGGCGTTGTTCTGTGCCGGATCGAGCACTTCAAGCAGGGCCGCCGCAGGGTCTCCGTGCATGCCACGCCCCATCTTGTCCAGTTCGTCGAGCATGAACACCGGGTTGCGCGTCCTGGCACGCCGGAGACCGGACAGGATTCGCCCGGGCATGGCTCCCACGTAGGTGCGCCGGTGACCCCGGATTTCAGCCTCGTCGTGGACCCCACCCAGGGAGATTCGCACGAACTCACGGCCCAGGGCCCGCGCCACACTCTGACCTAGGGAGGTCTTGCCAACACCGGGGGGACCCAACAAGCAGAGGGTGGGCCCATGGGTCCGCGGATTGAGTTTGCGCACGGCCAGGAACTCAAGGATCCGTTGCTTGACGGGCTCGATCCCATAGTGGTCCTCGTCCAGGATCTTCCGCGCCCGTGTCAGGTTCAGCTGGTCGTCACTGAAGGTCTTCCAGGGCAACTCGATCGCAAGCTCCAAGAACGATCGAAGCATGGAGTACTCGGCTGCCTGCTCGGGGGTGCGTTCCAAGCGCTTGATCTCCTTGCGGAGCTCCCTATCCACGAGCTCGGGAAGCTGGAGGGCCTCAACAGCCGCCTTCATGGCGAGTATTTCCCCACTCTTGCCATCCTCCTCCCCCAGCTCGCGCTGAATGGTCCGCAACTGCTCGCGTAGAAAGTACTCACGCTGAGCCTCATCCATGGAGCCACGGGTCTCATCTCGGATCTTCTGGGAGATGGAAAGCACCTCCGCCCAATCACCCAAGACCCGATTGAGCTGGTCCAGCCGCGTGCCGAGATTCAGCTCCTCCAGCAGCTCCTGCTTCTCCGCAGGAGGAACATCCACAAAGGTGCAGACCAGATCCGCCAGCATGGCCGGGGACTCGATGGCTTCAACGGCGTGAGCCATCTCCTCAGGCGCACCCGGAGCCAACTCAAGCACCTCCGCCGCACGATCCTTCAACGCCATGAAGCTGGCTTCGATCTTGCGCGTCTCCGGTTCGGGCGGATCGAGCAGTTTGACCTCAGCAACGGGGTACGGCTCGTGTTGAATATACTTCTCCACCTTGAACCGCAGGCCACCCTCACAGATGGCGTGGTGTCGCCCATCCGGCGCCGTCCAATAGCGAACGATGTTCGCCACGGTGCCCATGTCGTAGAGATCGTCCGGGCCAGGGTGCTCCAGGTGCTCATCGCGCTGGAGGATCAGGCCCACTGGAGATCCCTTCTTGGCCGCCGCCTGGATCGCGCGCACGGTAGCCTCGCGGCCCACCATCAGCGGCAAGACCACGCCAGGAAAAAGAACCATGTTGCGAACAGGGACAAGCACGACCTCCGTCGTTCCAATTTGACTCATCCGGGAGGGGGCCCGCTTCCTGGAGCCTTCGCGCCTGGAGTCTCCCGACTTGGATTTCTTGCCAGAGCGGTGGACCACCTTCTTTCCACCCGCTGAAGCCCTCTTCTTGGCTGCGCCCTTCCTGGTCTTCTTCTGGTTTCGCTTCAATGATCTGGCCTATCTTGTTCCTTTACAGTATTAGTTCGCCCAACTTTCCGTCCCTGGCCTCCGCCAGGCCTGTGACAGGCCTGCTCTCCAGAACGGAGCAGTATGCGGAAGGAGTGGTCAACGCTCAATGGCCCGTAGGGAGTGCTACACTCCCGCGCCCTTCCATCCCCAATCTCATGCAAACACTCGCCACGCTCGCCGTGCTTCTGGCACCCCTGACCCTCTCCGGCTGCATGCAGGACACGGATACTGCCGCCCCCGTGGTCTACTTCAGCGCAATCCCAGACGACAACCGCTCG
>NYYZ01000041.1 GCA_002686945.1 Planctomycetota bacterium | reverse complement strand
GCACAGTCCACGTCATAGACCCGGATCTTGGTGTCGATGTCGGCACCGCAGGTGGCAAAGCTGTGATCCAGCGCTGCGCCAGCGGTGTAGGTGAAGAAGGTGTCGTTATGAATCGTCGACGTGCTGCAACTCGGCTCGGAGAGACCGCTGGTCGTGTTACCAGAAGTATCGAACGGGTTGGCACCAAGTACGGCGGCGACGGCTGTTCCGCAGTCATCGCCGGGGACAGGTCCACCGAGGTTGGTGATATTGAGGTCGCCAGAGATCACGGCAGTGGCATGAAAGGCACCAACCTGGACACGAACCGTCTGGCCGTTGACCATTGGAATAGTCACGCTGCTTTGCAGGCCACAGGTGTCATCATTAGAACCGACACAAACCAAGCCGCCACACGCGCCGTCGAATACGGCGATCTTGGTGTCGCCGAAGGCGCCGCAAGTGTCGAAGCTGTGATTTGCATCGCTTGTAGCGGTGAAGGCGTACCAGAGGTCCTTGTTGACCGAGAAGCAGCCCGCTTCGCCACTGGTCGTGGCTTCGGTGTTGTCCATGGGGGTGGCTCCTGCGGAAACAGAAATTGCGCCAGCGCAATCGTCGTTCGCCGGGGTGCAGTCGTTGTCCGCACCGGCCGTGTTGCCGGCCAAGTCGCTAAAGCCGCCGATCATCCAGGATCCTGAGGCGCAGAGCCATCCAGTGGCAGGTACGAAGGTTCCGTCGGGGCCGATGGATTGAGAGCCGTAGACGAGGTCGCCGGCGCCAACTTCTTCGATGATGGACAGGGAGTCGGTGATTGTGCCGGTCAGGCCGTCGAGGACGCCGTCGTCGGTGGAATCGAGGTCGTCACCGACAGCGCCAGCAAATCCGCTGATCAGCATATAGGTGACGTTGTCGCTGTTTTCGAAACTCATGCTGTCGTCGGTCAAGTCCGCAACACCAAGGGTGAAGGTGCTCTTGGCCAGGACGAAGAAGCCGTTGGCATTGATGACATGGCCTGTCATATCCACGGCTGTTTCCACAACGCCGCTGCCACCTGAGCCATCTCCAAGGATGACGAAGGAAAGGTTGTCGAGGGAAGCCCCAACTGCACCGGCGATTTCCACGAATTCTTCCGTGTCAGTGCTGGGCATGTCGAGTCGGAACTCGCTCAGGGTTTGGGCCGAAGCCTGCGTAAATCCGGCCAGCACAAAGATGCTGCCGAAGAGAAGGGAGATTGATTTCATTGGAAGAAAATCTGGAAGGGGAAGAAGAAGGGGAATCCTCCGCCTGATTCAGCGGGGGAAATACAGAGACCCGAGATTAGCGAGAGGGACGCGTTTAGGGGGCTGGAGCGGGAAATTGTATGGAAAATTGTAGGAAACCGTAATTTGGACCGGGGCTTATGGGCACGCCAGAGCCACCAGGGTTAGGAGGTTGCATTTGGTTTGAGTCATTCGCAGATTGCGCCCGGACAGGTCTCCTGAAAAGTGGCTCGGGTCATGTGATCCGAGTCACTTGCCCCTCCGCCCCCACATTTTTCAATGGGTATTTTCCAAGTATGTGCGGTTTCAGAACAGGCCTGGTGGGGTATCCTCAAGAATGAGCGGATTCGCACGAGTTCAGGGCCCAGAATGGCCTATGGGGTGGAAATAAGGACATGAGCATGCATTGGAAGGTCATCGAGGACAACACCCAGCGCACCCTGGACATGGGTTCCGAGCCCTTGACCATCGGGCGCGCCCTGGGCAACAGCCTGCAGGTGCAGGACACTCTGGTTTCTCGTGAGCACAGCCGCATCGAGTGGCGCGGGGAGGACCTTTGGGTGGTGGATCTGGGTTCTTCCAATGGCACCCGAGTCAATGGCTCGCGGGTAGATCGCCAGCAACTCAGGCTCGGAGACGAGGTGGCGGTGGGGTCCGTGCGGCTGATTCTGGAGGGGCAAACCGATGGTGATAGGGCAGCAGGCCTCGGCACGGTCATTGAGGATGTCAGTTCCCAGGGCGGGGACCTGGCGGTCTTTGCCAGGTTGACCCGGGAACTGGCTCGCGAGACCGACCTGGGTCCCTTGCTTCGGCAAATCGTTGACTCGGCAATTGCCTTGGTGGGGAGTGAGCGAGGCTTCTTGATGTTGGCGGACAAGGATCAGGCAGTCGCGCAGGGGGATGAGGCAGGGAGCTCGGATCCCACCAAGTGGCAGGTACATGTGGCTCGCAATTTCAATCAGGAGGACATTCCGGTGCCGCGCACCCGGGTTTCCATGGGGATCATGGGCAAGGTGATCGAGGAGGGCAGTGCACTCTTGACGGTGGATGCGGGTCAAGACGAACGGTTGATCAACATGGCTTCGGTGGAGGATCTGCGTCTGCGTTCGGTTCTTTGCGTACCGATTCCAGGGGAAGCCCGCATACGTGGCCTTATTTACTTGGACAACCGCATGCAGATGGGAGCATTTGAAGCCCGCGACCTGGAGCTGGCGGGGCTCTTTGCAGCACAGGCCTCTGTCGCTATTCGTACCGCGCGCCTGATAACCCGCCTGCGGGAGCAAAACCAACGTCTGGAGGTTTCGCGCAAGGCCATTGAGAGCCTGAACGAGCAGCTGGGCCGCAAGGTCCGTGATCGGGAGGGGGAGTTGGCTGTGGCGCGCAAAGAACTGGGTCGCGAGCGCGGTCGCCACGATCATTCGGGCATCATCGGTTCCTCCGATGCCATGAAGAAAGTGTTTGATCAACTTGAACGGATCATGGATTCAGAGCTACCGGTCATGATCATCGGCGAGTCTGGCACAGGCAAGGAACTCATCGCCCGTGCGATCTGCCGCAACAGCCCGCGAAAGAAGGGGTCCTTTGTCAGCGAGAACTGCGCAGCCCTGCCGGACTCATTGCTTGAATCAGAGCTCTTCGGTCATGTGCGCGGAGCATTCACCGGTGCGTACAAGAACAAACGTGGCCTGCTGGAGCAGGCCCATGGAGGAACTCTCTTCTTGGACGAAGTGGGCGACATGAGCCCGGAGATGCAGAAGAAGATCCTGAGGGTGTTGCAGGAAGGGGAGGTGCGGCTGGTGGGCTCAGACAAGGTGCTCAAGGTGGATGTGCGCATACTTGCTGCTTCCAACCGTGATCTTGAGGCGATGGTCAGCGAAGGCTCATTCCGTGAAGATCTCTACTATCGATTGGCGGTGCTGCGGGTAGATCTGCCACCCTTGCGCGAGCGCGGGGATGATATACCCCTGTTGGCGGAAAGCCTCCTGGGGCGTGCTTCTCGGGAAGCGGGCCTGCCCGCGCCTGGGCTTCCTCATGAAGTGCTGGCAGCCCTGGCGCGGCACAACTGGCCGGGCAATGTGCGTGAGCTGGAAAATGAGATGCGGCGCCTGGTGGTTCTGGCCCAGGGAGTAGCCCGCTTGGACGATTTGTCCTCGGGGATTCTCAGGAACTCGGGCACGCCCCACCTGACAGGCTCTCTAGAGAGCACCCAGGATGCGGGAGACATCAAGCTTGCGGTGGCTGATCTGGAACGGCGCTCCATCGAGTCTGCCCTGACCCAGGCCAAGGGCAACAAGAGTCAAGCCGCGCGTGCTCTGGGCATCAGTCGTTTCGCTCTGCAGCGCAAACTGGAGAAGTACGGCATCCCTGCACAGAAGTAGGCCCGCGCGAGTTTGTGAGGCTCACTTGGGGGTCAGCTCTACTGGAATTCGATGCGGGTGGGCAGGGAGAAGTTCGTGGTGGATCCCCCTAGATCGTCCCGGTACCAGGCTTGGAAGTGCCAAGTCTCTCCAGGTTGCACCGATGTACTGGTGGGTCGTGTGGGCATGGCGGTCAAGTCCACATCATGCATCACCCTGCCGGTGTTGTCGGCGAAGGACACCGAATCGCGGAAGACCGCCAGGTTGCCGATCACACACTGATAGCCCATGGTTCCAGGTACCGGCGGCAGAAAGCTCCAGGCCTGGGAGGAGATCAAGAGAGCGGGCTGCCCCGGGGGCAGGCCCTCAGTGGCCAGCAATACACGGCCAGACGAGACCAGGCCAAAGCCATAGGCCAGGGTCTCTGCCTGTAGCCCGCTGGAGTTGGGGCTGGCGATGCAGTAGGCCGTGCCCGTGTCCCGCGGTTCATGGGCTGCAAGACCGTTGAAGGGGCCCTCGTCGAGCCAGACCTTGTGGGTTGCCAGCCCACTGATTGGATCCAACTCAAGCAATTGGGAGGCCGGACCGGAGATTCCCCAGTAGGCCCCGCTGGCGGGATCGCAGTGGATGTCTTCCAGGCCGGGCGCGTTGTGTGCTCCGATCCAAGCGCAGGCACCGCTGGTCTTGTCGATGGTCCACAGGCTGATGCTGTCAGTACCCACCAGACGGTCCCTGGCGACATCGTAGTCCAGGCCTCGAATTTCGCCCAGGGTCATCCAGGGGTTTGTGCTGTAGAGCGCTCCGATCGTAACCGTGTGGCCGGTGATTGGATCGACATAGATGAGGCTGCTGCTGCTCGTAGCCCAGAGTTCTCTGCGAGCTTCATCAAAAGCCAGCTCACGCACGCCACCCGCCATGGAGCCCAGGGCCTGGAAGCTCCAGTTGTCCAGGTTGACCAGCAGTAGCAGGTCCAAGAGGGGAGTGCGGGCGTAGATCAGATTCTCGGAAGCAGCGTCGGTGGCTCCTTCGATTCCCATCATGTTCAGGACATGATTGGTGCTCCCGGTCGAAATGTCGATTTCGTAGGCACCGTCAATGCCCACTCCAACAAGAACCTGCCCATGGCTCGGCGCAGCAAGGGAAAGACAAATAAGGGCAAGGCCAGGGGGAAAACAGGCTTTCATGGGGTGTCTCGGGTTGTTTTGGTATGGAACGGTCTCAACTTCGTTATCGGCAGGCCTCTGGCTCGACCGAAGTCATGCGGCTTCTGAGGGCTGGAGGGCATCCCGCCCCTGGGAAAGGCGTCATTCCTTGGACTGCCGTTAGGAAGCTGCAAAGTGAAGAAGTGACCGGCCTGTAACCTCGGCAGACCCTCTTGGTGCCTTGTCACGAGCAATGAGCAGTGCGTGTTCGAGCTGTTCTTGGGCCTTGAGAGGGTGCAATCTGCGCGCTGGATTCCGGCACGGCCTGCGAGACTTCCATCACTCAGGAGGGGGACAGGAGCCCGCATGGGGTTAGCATCTGCGCCCGCTCCCTTGGGGCGGCCCTCCCGCCTTGAAGATCCAGCCCATCATCATCGGTACCGCAGGCCACATCGATCATGGCAAGTCATCCTTGGTGAGGGTGCTCACGGGTATCGATCCAGACCGTTGGGCCGAGGAGAAGGAGCGCGGCATGACCATTGACCTGGGTTTTGCGCGCATGACACTGCCCGATGGGCGCCAGGTGGGTCTGGTGGATGTGCCCGGGCATGAGCGCTTCTTGCGCAACATGGTGGCTGGGGCCACGGGGATTGACCTGGTGTTGCTGGTCGTGGCCGCTGATGACGGTGTCATGCCCCAGACCCGGGAGCATCTGGAGATCATGGATCTTCTGGGCGTGCGCGAAGGCTTGCTGGTGCTCAACAAGATCGATCTGGTAGAGCCGGGAATGGCTGATCTGGCCGTAGAGGAGTTGCGTGAGGTCACCCGCGGGACTTTTCTGGAGGACGCCCCCGTGGTGCGGGTTTCTGCTACAACTGGCGAGGGCATCGAGCAATTCAAAGACCAATTGGAGCAGCGGGCCAGCGCCCTCACTCCACGCCAGGCTGATGGAGTCTTTCGCATGCCGGTCCAACGCGTCTTCAGCGCCAAGGGCTTTGGCACGATCCTGACCGGCATACCAGTTTCCGGCAGCGTCAGGACTGGGGACGTGCTTGAGGTCCTGCCACGGGGTGGCAAGGGCAAGGTGCGAGGATTGCAGGCCTACCACGAGAGCACCGACCAAGCCCGGGCGGGCCATTCCACGGCGGTCAATCTCAGCGATGTGGATCACAAAGAGGTGGCCAGGGGCGCGGTTCTGGCAACGCCCGGATACTTCAAGGCCCAGACAATGCTAGGCGCGTCACTGCGCATCCTGCACAGCACCCTTGGTGGCATTGGAAACCGCACGCCGATACGTCTGCACCTCGGTACTGCGGAGGCCCTGGGGGAGGTGATCTTGCTGGAGCAGGATCAGTTGGAACCCGGCGAAGAGGGATTGGTTCAAGTGCGCCTGGAGGATCCCGTCATCTGTGCCCCAGGAGATCACTTTGTTCTGCGTCGCGCTTCGCCGTTGGAGACTTTGGGTGGCGGAGTGATACTGGAAGAGAGTCGCTACCGTTTGAAACGCTTCAAGGGCTTTGTGATCGACGAGCTTGCCCGTCAAGTCCAGAGCCTGGGCTCCTCCGAAGCTCTGTTGGAATCCCATCTGTTGCGCGCATCGGAACACTGGTTGAGTGTCGAGGATCTGACCGTGATCCTCAAGCTGCCCAAGGACGAGGTTCGCGGCTTGCTGAGCGCCCTGGCTTGCAGTGGTCTCACGGTAGAACTGGCTCCAGGACGTTGGATCCACGGCCAGGTCCTTGAGGTTGTGCAGGATCAATTGCGTGCGGCCGTCAACTCCTGGTTTGAAGTCAATCCGACTCGCTCGCGTATGGATGTGCGTGATCTGCGTTCACGGATCAACCTGGATGTGGCTCTGACCGATCAGCTCTTGGAGCGTCTGGTGCAGGCAGAGGAGTTCCAGCGGGTTGGGGCGGGCATGTTGGCCCCTGTGGATCGCACGGTTGAGTTGGATGAGGTCACCCGCGAGCGTCGTGAGAAGATATTGAGCTTGCTACGGGAGGGAAACTATCAGCCACCCAGTTCCTCCGAAATGGCTGCCGCCCTGGGGCTCGGGAGCAATGACATGCAGACGGTTCTGCAGTTGTTGGTGGATGAGGGGGAGGTCGTGCACATTTCTGGTGAGATGTTCTTTTGGGACGAGGCGAATCAGAAGATGCGCGAAGCAGTGATCAGCAACTGTGAGCGCAACGGAGAACTCAAGATCCCAGAACTGAGGACAGAATTGGGAACAACGCGCAAGTTCCTGATTCCTGTGCTGGAGAGCTTCGATTCCAGTGGCCTGACTCAGCGCCGGGGCGCAGGTCGGGTGTTGCGTTCCCGCTGACCCAAAGCGGCGTTTGAGAGCCGCAGGCTGGTCTTGCCTCGGTCGCTGCCATGTGCGGCAGCAGTCTTGTTGCCATTGGAGGCTGCATTCTGGTGGGGCTCGGTGTGGATCAGGGCTTGCATGCAACCTGTGAATGCCCCTCAATCGTCAACGCTAATTGGGTTCAGGGCCTAGTCGTTGAATTTCCAAGGGGACTTCTCTTCTCGGCTGAGTGTGGTTGTCCCAAGCGCAGCCCTGACAAGCTCTATCGGAATCGAGGATTGCTTGAGGACTGCATCGTGGAATTCCCTTTCGCTCCAGTCGCCATTTTGGACCAGTTCCTTGTGGAGGGCGACAAGCTGCAGACCGCCCAGCATGTATGCGGCTTGATAGAGGGGCCCGTAGCCCCCCTGGATCGAGCGTCGCACCTCAGCAGTCGCGTTGTTTCGCTCGTGTCCAACTCGGGCGACGAGAAACTCGACGCACTCCTGGGGAGACCAGTTCCCGAGGTGGTAGTTGAGGGAGAAGAGGATTCTCGCGCACCGGTGGGAGCGCCAGAAGAGCATTCCGATCTCGTCCTCTGGGCCGCGGGCGAAGCCCATGTCCCACAGTCGCATTTCCCAATAGAGTGCCCATCCTTCGATATAGAAGGGTGTCGAGAATCCGCCGCGGTGGTGATTCCAACGTGCGGCGTAGAAGTGTTGTAGGTGATGGCCCGGGATCAACTCGTGATGCACAGTGGCGCGTGAGAAGTGGATGTTGTTTCCTCGCATCGATTGCATCTTCGCGTCATGGTCCATGCCATCGGTTGGGTAGGAGATCGAGATGACTTCTCCTCCCGTGAAGTAGGGCGAGTACTTCTGACGCGAGGGCGACATCATTCCCATACGCCAGCTCTCCTTCGCCAGGGTTGGGATCGTGACCAGGTCGCGCTCTTCGAGGAAAGTGACAGCCTCGTCTGCCAATGCGCGTATCAGCTCCGGCTGACCACCTGGCTTTACATGCAGGCTGCGTACATGCTGTTGCGCGGCAAAAAAGTCGTCGCCGAAACCGAGCTCCGCGGCTGCCTCCCTGCGCCGTGCGTCACACCACTTGAACTCGTGCTCGGCGATGGCGATGAGTTCCTCGGGCGTGTAGGGAACACGCTCGAAGGATAGTTCGGCGAGGAGTGCCTCGCGGCCGATCGGGTCACCCACCAGGGCGTCATCGTCCTCTGGGTCCAGGCCGCCGACGTCTCGTTCGAGATGCTCACCGTATTCCCTGAGTGCTGTCTCGAGTTCTTCCCAGGGCGCCTTGCACCACCATGAGAAGAGCGGGTCATAGCCTGCACCGAAGCGGTACCAGGCGGCGAGCGCGGCGCGCACCGTCGAGAGTTGGCTCGCGGCACGGCGCGCGATGGTCCCCTTCACCTTGAGTTCTTCATTCGCCTTGTTCGCCTCACGCGCAGTTTCAATGTCTCGCCTGGCCTGATAGAGCACCTCTGAGGCTCCGCGCGGATCGGGGAGCTTGCGCAGAGCTCGGGCCTCCAAGAGTTCCATCAGGGGAGCGATGAAGGGGACAAGCGGGGCCGTCTCTGCCTCCTTCGACCGATCGAAGGCAACCCTCGCCAGGTCACGCCTGATCTGGTTGTCGAGCAGCAGCCAGTCAATCTGGTCGGAGCGTGAGGGCAGCAGATCGAATTCGATGGCATCCAGGCGGGCGAGCCATTCTCTGGTCAACGCCTCACGCGCATCGAGGCGTGGCTTGGAGAAGGCATAGTTGCGCAGGCGGCCAAGAGCTCCTCGATCTGCTTGATAGGTGCTGCATAGCTCCGGGAGGCGCGCAGTCCGATCACGCTCAACCGTAGCGGGAGACTGCTGAAGAGCAGCCGCAGAGGTGGCCGTGCAAGTGAACAGGAGGATGACAATGGGGGGTAGAGGGGTCGCCTTCATGGGGGTCATTCTGAGAAGAGAATGCTCCCGTGCAAGAGAGGAAAACCCAGACCCTGAAAGAGTGGCGGTGTCCCCCTCTGGTGCAGTTCTGGGACGGGGTTGGCGGCACGGGCTCTTTACGAGGCCCTGCAAAGGTCTGGCGGGGCCTGCAGGGGGGGGCGACCGCTTTCCAGGCAGCTGCCCTACGGTCTCTGCGCGTGCTCTGCCGATTGGAAGAGGGGCGGCTACCGGTGTGTTCTAGGCACCAGTCAGTTCCTCCCACCCTGTCCCGCAAGTTCCGGCAACTCAGATCCAACCCAGCAGAAGCCCAATGGCCCAGCCTGAATCCCCGTTCGAACCCTGGTTTCCGGACGACCCAGCCGATTCTGAAGTGAATCCCGAGTCGTCCTCGGCTGAGGTCTTGCGCAGTGAACCCGCGGAAGTTGTGCCTCCGGTTTCATTGTCAGGGGGCTCCTGGTTACTCAGTGATCCCGTGGATGTGGAGGCTTCTCCTTCCGATCCGGACGAGTCCTCTGTCGAGTGCCAATCGCAGGCAGAGCCCGAGAGCTGGCTGTTCCAGAAAAACCTGGACTCCGGTTCGGCTGCAGCGTCGGAAGAGGGCTCGTGCGGCAGCAAGGATTCTCTTGAGGAGAATGTTGACGAGCAGGTCCCCCTCCAGGAATCGATCCCACAGCCAGAACTTCCTGCTGAGGGAGTTTCCGTCCAAGCTGGCGACCCACAGGAATGCTCAGCCCCGGAGGCGCCCATCCATCCAGTTCTGGGCGAGGACTCCTGGTTGCACTCCTTCGATGAAGAAACCCCTGGTCCCGCTGCGCCACTTCCGAACACCGCCGCTCCTGTCATGGCGGGTAGTTGGAGTTGTTCCGAACCGAGGGCAGCGAGCATGCCACCGGGTCTCATCAAGCACGCCTCTGCTGCGCTGCTTGTAGGTTTCCTTGGCATGGCTGCAATCCGGATGTTCAGCGATTCCGGCGAGACACGGAGCACGGTGGGGGTTGATCCTCTCGCCCCCAGTCACTCAATTGAGAGCGGTGTGCGCCTTCAAGGCCCGGACCTCCCGGTGAATACCGGGAACGCGGGTCCGCGCGTGCTGTCTCCGATCCACAGAGAGCCAGGGGCGGCGCCCGCGCCAGGTCTCAGGATCTCCCAACTCAACCGCCAGGCGCCCAAACCAAGCCGGGTCCAGGCCTCGTTGAGCGAGAAGAGCGCGCAGGTCGAGGGCCCTGCCGAAGGGGGATCCTCGGAGCCGGAACCATCGGGCCCTGCAAGGGTCCCGGTCAGTTCCCCTGTTTCTCGGGTCATGTCCAGGGACAAGCAACTCTCCGTGCAGAAGCTGGTGGCCCAGCGACAGGAGGCTTCCAAGCAGCCCCTTCCGACTCCGAGCTTTCCCATCGTCACGGCCGACAGGGCCGCCGCCATCGCGATCCTTGACCAACTCGAGCGGGTCTTTGCTCGGCCCACGCCTGTTTCCAGTTCGCCTGTCGCGAAATCCCCTGGCGCCCCGATCATCCAGGTGGAAGAGTCCCCGATCCAATCCGGGCCCTTGAGCCTCTCTGCCGAAGACGCGGCTCTGGCCTGGTTCGTTCTGCTCGGGCAAGACCCCACGGCAGTCGCCCTGCTCTGGTCTCCAACACCGCGCGTGCTCTGCCCGGACGAGAGTCCGCGCCAGCGCCTGCAACGCCTCGGTCGTTGGGATCCGAAGAGCGAACCCGGAGGGCTGATGACCTTGGCAGAAGCCACTGAACCAGCGCCCGAACCCAAGTTCATCCCTGAGCCCATCAAAGCGTCCCTGCCCAGCGATCCCGGACCCATAACCCACAGCATGGAATTTCTGACGGTGATTCCTTCGGGTCCCGGGGGTGTAGGCGCGATCTGGACCCGCGGGGCGACTCTGGCAGACAAGTACTCGTCGATTCCTCGGGCCAGCACACCCTTTGCCTGGGCCATGCTGGTCCCAAAGCTGGCGGCTCCGGCGACCGATCCCGAACGGAACGGAGACTCCTTGGCGCAGACACCCACGGGCACCTTGCGAAGGGCTGACAAGCAGGGCAGGTGGACCGGTAGCGAACCCTCATTGGCCATGCTCGACAACCCCAGGCGGGTGACCACTCCCCGGGTGGGGGCCGTGCGCATCTTGATGGTGGGGGGCGAACTCTTCGAGGGCCGCCTAGTGGCTTTGGGACAGAATCGGGCCTGGATCGAGACCGGGCTGGGCACCATGAGCCTCGACGGCGAGCGCATCGACAAGATCGAAAAACTCGATCCCATTCAGGTGGATTCGCGGGGTCAGAAGACCCGCAAGCATGAGTACGCCGGGCGTCCAAGAGTGCGTGTGCATGCCCCCGGGGGCCTCTTCGTGGGCCATCTGATCAGTCAGGAGGGGGATTCAGTGACCCTCTGGACCGATGAGGGCTTCAAGATCACCCTGCACGGGGCGCGGCTCGCGGATTCCATTGAGGGCTCGCGAACCACCCTCCGGCGCAGGAACGGGGACTGAGCTTCTGCCACTGGTCCTCGGCCTGTCGTGAGGACATCCAATTCGTATCCGCAGATCACGCTGATTCCACCTGGGAGGTGTCTTCCCCCCCCTCAGGGACTAGTTTGGGGGCGATGAGCATCTTCTTCCCTCAGAATCGTCCGCGCGCTCTCACCTGCGGGACCTCTCGGGCTTTGGTCCTGCCGCTGGGGTTGTTGGTCCTGGCCCTTGGATCCGGCCCTGCGCGTGGTGAAGGGGCGCATGGGCCGTCTGCAGTCCGGTCCCCAGAGTCGGTGAGTTCCCGGGATGATCTCCTGCGGGAGTTCAAGAAGTACTTCCGCAAGTACAAGGACTCCGCTTCCAGGGTGGAAGCGGTGCTGGCCCTTGAAGCCCAGACCGACCCTCAGGTGGTGCGTGTGCTGGAACCCATCTTGGGGGACAAGGATCCCGCAGTCGTGTCGGCCGGGGTACGGGTCCTGGCGGGCTTGACAAATCCCACCTGCCAGGCCGCGATCATCGAACTCCTGGCTAGCAGTAAGAAAGAGCCCGTGCGTCTGGGGATTTTGCGCGTGCTGGCCTACGGTGCTCTGGCCCACGATGGGGTCGTGGTGCGCGAGTGCCTCGCAGACCGTTCCTGGCAAGTACGCCGGCGCGCCCTGATGGCCCTGGTGGCCTTGAATCAGCCGAAGTTCATTGCAGATCTGGTCCCTCTCTGCAAGGACAAGGAGGTTGCGGTGCGTTGCGCCGCCCTCGATGGATTGGCACAGATGAATGCGGATGAGGTGCGCGCCCCGGCAGGGGACTTGCTGGTGGATGATGCCTGGCAGGTGCGGGCCAGCGCCATCGCAGCCCTGGGCAAAGTGCGCCACCGGGATAGCATTCCCTTGTTGATCGAGGTCATGAAGGTAGAAGAGGGGCGGCTCGTGGACGACGCGATCGCGGCTCTGGAGTACCTGACAGCCAGAGCCTTCGGCGCGCGGGTCGAACTCTGGGAGCGTTTCTGGAATCAATACAAGGACCGCTACCAGATCCCCACCCAGGAAGAGCTGGCCAAGCTCGCTAAGCGTCGGGCGGAGCTGAAGGCGATCTATCAGCCGGGGCCCGGCGAGGCAACCACCTATCACGGCATTCAATCAAAGAGCCGCAAGGTGCTCTTCGTGATCGATGTGTCCGGTTCCATGGAGAGTGAGGTCGTGGAGAAGGATCGTTTCAAGGACGGTGGTTATCCTTCCTACTCGCGCATGGACATTGTCAAGACAGAGCTGGCACGCACCATCGAAACTCTGGACAAGCGCACCATGTTCAACATTCTCTCCTTTGCTACGGAGGTGAAGCCTTGGAAGAAGAAACTTGTCAAGGCCAACGTGTTGGCCAAGTCCAGCGCTTTTGATTGGATCAAGAAGCTTGAGCCCCTAGGGGGTGCGAGCAACAACGAACTGGCCGAGGTCGGTCTGGTGGGCACGGCGAATCTGGCCGCTGGTCGCACCAACACCTGGGGCGCACTGCGTTGGGCCCTGGCCATGGACACGGAGGCCAAGCGCGATCCCTACCTCCTGGATGTAGACACGATCTTCTTTCTTTCAGACGGCCGACCGACCCATGGCAAGATCGTGGACATCGAAGACATCTTGAAGGGGGTGGACGAAGCCAACGAGTTGCGCAAGGTGGTCTTGCACACCATCGCCATCGGCGAGTTCCAGAAGACTTTCATGCAGCGCCTGGCTCAGGGTAACGGGGGCGTTTTTGTGGATCTGGGGCGCTAGAAGGGAACCGGGCGCGGGTCATTTGCCATGAGGAGCGCCGTCGGCGGTTGACGGGAGCCTCCGGGCGGTCTACTCTTCCTCGGCTTCTTGGCCCTCGGGGTGTGGCTCAGCTTGGTAGAGCGCTGCGTTCGGGACGCAGAGGTCGGAGGTTCAAATCCTCTCACCCCGACCATCCTGTCCGGCACCCAGTTTCTGGGTCCTTGGGGAACTGTTCCCTGGACGGGTGCTGAGGCGCCTCAGGTGGACCCCGGAAGGTCCGCCAGAGACCTTTGGAGCGCACGGCAGCGCATTCAGAGACTTGACATAACCCCTTGCCATGCAGGGGATTAGGGTGGTATGGGAGTGGTTTTTCAAGCTCCCATGCCCGCAGTACAGGGAATTGAACGACAATGGGGTCGATACAGAGGGTGGAGCCTGAGGGCGCCTCCCCGCTGGATCTGCCCGGACCGCGTGCTCTGGACCTTCGGGTCCGGACTCTTCGTCCCCCGAATCCGTGCCTTGTTTCCAGGGCCCAGAGGGGGGTCCGAGTTGGATTGTTGAGATGGGTTGGTCGAAATCTGAGCTTGGATTTCGCATGCTCAGTCCAGCGCACAGTTCTGTTGGTCGCCCGCTCCCCTGATGGAGCTGCCTGTTGAATACCGGACCTTCTGGCCGGTGAGTCAGGCACCCCCCCCTGGGCCTTTCCAAGGTCCTTTGAACCCGTCGCGCAACTTGCGCCGAGCTTTGCTCGGTGGCATAAGCGCCTGAGACGCCTCCTGGGCGCCTCTGAATTACCCTGCTGAGAACCCCAGAGCTTGACCTCAAAGGCCATGACCTCCAACGCATCCGATTCCCTTCCCTTTGGAGCCGAGATCTCCGACTCATCTTCAGGCAAGGCCGCCAAGGGGCCTGCCCGCAAGAAGTCTGCTTCGAAGAAAAAGGCCACGAAGAAGCCCGCAGCCAAGAAAGCTGCCTCGAAGAAAGCTGCCTCGAAGAAGGCTGCGGTCAAGAAACCTGCGACCCCGAAGGCAGCGGACAGGGAAGCTCCCCCGCAGGAATCCGCGGCTGGAGCCGCTTCCCCTGGGGCGCCCTCCCAGGCCGAGGAGTCCACGCCTGATGGAGCCTCCGAGTCTGCTGGGAATGTGTCCTCCGGTCAGCCGGAGGAACACAAGCGCCGCCGTCGCCGCCGTAGTCGTGGCCGCCGTCGGAGCCGTGGCAAGCAGCTCACCGAGGGAGAAGGGGCCGGGCCTCAGGCCAATTCGGATGCCTCAGATCTGCAAGCCGATGAGCAAGTGGTGGGCTTTGGCGAGCGCGCGATCGAAGTCGATGACGGGGCAGAGGTTTCCGAATCCACCTCCAAGGGCGACTCAGAGAACCGCCGTCGTAGACGGGAGGAACGCAAACAGGCCACCGAGGGCGTGGGCATGCTCTTGCAGGACCGTGGGGGCGTCAGTGCCTTGCGCCCCCTTGATGACTTCGGCCATCCCAGCAAGAAGGACATTTTCGTGCCCAAGCACCTGGTCCAGAAGGAGAAGTTGCGGGAGGGCATGATCGTACGCGCCAAGCTTTCCCGAGGTCAAAAGCACAAGTATCAGGTGTCCGAGGTGATTGAGGTGGACGGAGCTTCCCCCAACTCGTGGAAGAAAGGCTCCACCTTCCGCAACCTGACTTCAATTGATCCCGACTTCCATTACGCCATGGGGGACGGCCTCGATGACACTTCCATGCGCATCGTGGACCTGCTCAGTCCCGTTGGCCGAGGTCAGCGTGGACTCTTGGTAGCCCCGCTGCGCAGCGGCAAGACGACTCTCTTGCGTACCTTTGCTCGGGGAATTGAGGACATCTACAGCGATGTGCACCTGTTCGTGCTGCTGGTGGACGAGCGGCCTGAGGAAGCCACCGAATGGCGGCGCGCGGTCAAGAACGGCCAAGTCCTTGCCTCTACCGCAGACGAAACCCCCAAGAATCACATTCAACTGGCCGAAGCGGTGTGGAAACGCTGTTGCCGGTTGGTCGAGATGGGCGAGGACGTCGTGCTTCTGATCGACTCCCTGACGCGACTCTCGCGAGCCTACAACAACCAACTGGGCGCGGGCCGCACCATGTCAGGCGGTCTGGACGCTCGCGCAATGGAGTATCCTCGCAAGCTCTTCGGATCCGCGCGCAACACCGAGAACGCTGGCAGCTTGACCATCTTGGGTACGATCCTGATTGACACGGGCTCCAAGATGGATCAGTTGGTCTTCGAAGAGTTCAAGGGCACGGGCAACATGGAACTGGTGCTCAACCGTCGTCTTGCGGATCGACGCATTTTTCCCGCTATCGACATCGAGAAGACCGGCACTCGCAAGGAAGAGAAGCTGCTGGGGCTGCGACGCCTCAAGCAGGTCCATATCCTGCGTCGGGTCATGTCTCGTCTGCACTTTGCTGAGGCCATGGAAATGCTGATTACCCGTCTTGACGAGGTTGAGAAGACCGATGAGTTTTTGAGTCGGTTCACCACCGATCCTGAGGCCTGAGGCCCCTGTAGGTGCGATCTGGCCCTCTGGAGACGGGTTTTCCCGGGGATTCCCCAACCGAAACCCTTCTGTGCCGATGGGCTACAGTAGGAGTCAATGACACCCGAGCCCTCGCCCGCCGAAAACTCTCCAGGCCCTGATTCCGGTGGCTTGGGAGAACGCCCCCGGCCCAGCAGCCGGGGTGCTGGTGTGCGTCGCGAGTCGCCTATCGACCTGCCCAAGGTTGAGGGATTTCTGATCGAGGGAGTGCTGGGCAGCGGAGCCACAGGCACGGTCTTCAGTGGTGTGCAACTCGCAGTTGATAGGCCTGTCGCGATCAAGTTCTTGCACCCTGATCTGTGCAGTGACAAGCGAGCCATCGTTCGTCTGCAGCGCGAAGCCAGGGCTGCCGCGCGCCTGGGTCATCCGGGAATTATTTCCGCAGTAGACATGGGAGTCTCTCAGGGGCGCTGGTGGTATGCCATGGAGTTGGTCGAAGGGATATCCCTGGCCGAGCGCATCCAGGAGAAAGGCACCTTGACTGAGCGTGAAGCTATTCGCCTCTTTGTGCCTATTGTCGATGCCCTCGAGCACGCTCATGGGATGGGGGTCATCCACCGAGATGTAAAGCCTGCCAATATCCTGATCGATGGACGTGGTCGCGCTCGCTTGGTGGACCTTGGGTTGGCCTGGGCAGAGACCGACCCGCGGGTGACTTCAGGAGGGACCCTCGGCACCCCTCACTACATCAGTCCAGAGCAGGCGCGTAGTCCTTCGGATGTGGATGGTCGTTCCGATATCTGGTCGCTGGGGGCAACTCTCTTTCACGCCTTGACTGGCCGTCCGCCCTTCGTGGGCGAGAGCGTAGCTGAGGTGTTGTCCGGAGTGCTGCACAAGCCCCTCCCTGACCCACGAACTCTTACGCCAGGCCTCTCCAGGGGCATGAGTCTGGTCTTGCGCAAGTGTCTATCACAGGATCCGAATCTGCGCTATCGCACTCCACTGGATCTGCTCAAGGACCTTGAGCGTCTGCGCGAGCGACGTTTGCCCAAGGTGCGTGCGGATGAACTGGAACCTCTGACGGATGATCCCGGAAGGGCTCTGAGATTGGCTGGGATTGTGGCTTTGGTGTTGGTGGCCATTGGTGGCTGGGTCGCCTGGTGGCAGCCGTGGTCCGGTCCCGTAGACCAAGGTACGCGCAGCATGGATGTGAGCGAATGGCCTGCTCTGGACGAGGTCCGGAGGGGATTGGAGTCAAACACGATCAGCTTGCGCCGCAGCGAAGAGAGCCTCACCCTGCTGGCATCTCCCAGCCTTGGTGGGGGCACTCCCTCAGGGTTGCTTGGTGATCTGGCGCTGTTGCGGCTGGAATGGGACCGCCGACTGGATGCGGCCTTGGATGCGCTCCTGACTGAAGGGAGTGTGCACATGTCCCGGGTGCTCTCCGGTGGAGATCTGGCGGAGGCTGCCCTCTATCTGGAGCAGGAACTTCCACGCCGAATGATCAAGGCCACCGGCTATTCCTCCATAGAGGAGTGCCCCCAGAGTTTTTCGGGCAAGCAGCACGCGCTGCTCATGTGGCAGGGTCTCGTGGATCAGGTGACCACAGCCCGGGCTGCCGGGATTGCGCGCGTTGTCAAGGACCTGGAACGCTATCGCCTGGAGGTATTGCATCCAAGAGTTCAGGGCCTGGTGGCGGCGGCACGCTATAGGGATGCCCTCGATGTACTGGGAGACCCATCCATGGATTGGTTGAGCAAGACGCGGGCCGCGGCCATGCGTTTGGATGGCGGCGATCTGGAGCGCGCTCTTCAGTCAGATGCGCTGCATTCAGCGCTCTACAGGGATCGAGATGATGTTCGCAACCGGTGGCTCTTGGTGGACGGAGAGCTCGTTGCTTTTCTGATCAAGGAGGCGGGTAAGAATGAGGGCCAGATGTATGGGGGAGAGGCCTTTGGGCTGGCTTGGAGTCAGGAACTTGAGCGCCGTGGAGTCATCGCCGAACAACTGCCCCACGACAGCGAGTGGCGGTCTGCCAAGACATATGAGAGCATGCATCGGGGATTGGTGGAGCAAGAGACCAACTTGCAGCGCGAACAGACTCAGGACTTTTTTCGCAAGGAATCAAACCGTTCGTTGGGATTCGCATCCCAGCGGGAATTTGGGGCAGCACGTGATACTTGGGCCGGGGTTCTTGAGCAACCTGGGTCCTTGTCTGACATGGAAGTCGCACACCTGCGTATGCGCGAAATGGACCTCCTGGCCAGTTCTATGGAACTTGTGGCTCGGGTCGTGCGTGGTCAGGGAGAAATGACTTTGGAGGTCAAGGGGATTCCTCGCAGCGGAATCTGTACTGAAACTGAGGATCCTCTCATGAGACCGTTCCGCCTGCTCGATCGGGTCACAGGGGTGACGCACCTTTTTGCCTTGACGGGGTCCGTCAAGGCGCAGGCCCTGCCTTCCTCTCAGCGGGTTGTGCTGGTCAGTGGCGGCGATCTGGAGCGGCTTCTGCTTGATGGCCTCTCTTTGCCCCCCGATGATGGGACCAAGCGGGTTCTGGATGCCTCCGAAGCACCCCTGGCTCTAGCCTTGCTGCGCTTCCATGTGGGGGACCCCGCTCTGGCACCACTTCCCTCCCCGGGGCAGACCATGGGGGGGCCCGACGCTGCACTCTGGGCTGACCTGGAGCATCGTGTGGCAGCCATTCGTTCCAGCCGGGAACGTCTGGCAGCGGACCAACAAGGGCGCATGGACAAGGCGCTCATGCGCTTGCGAGAGCAGTTCGCTGGAGGCACCACCTCTCTGACAGCCTTGCAGGTGTCTTATGGAGATTTCTTGCAGCGATACGATGATCTCATCAGCACGGAACTGCGCCAAGAACTGGAAGAACTCTTCGGCAGCCTGACTCGTGCCCCAGCGCGGGTGATCCCCGAAGATCTCTTTCCCGGGGCTCAGATCGTGCGCGATCGAAGGGGTGCCCTGCAGCGGGTGCGCTTCGACTTTGTCGAAGGGAGTTCGCAGGGCTGGCTGCCTGGTCTTTGGTCCACCGATGGAGACGGGCTCGTGTTACGTGCCGGGACTCCGGGTGATCATGCTTTTCTGCGGGAGACCAACGCCGCGCGGCTGGACCTGGCGCCCGCCTTCAACGTAGATGAGCGCATTGTCGTGCGCTTCCATCTGGAACCACTCGGTGTCGGCGAGCCCGACAATGAGCTCTGCCTGACGGTCGCGGGCATGCATGTGTTCTTTGTGGATAGAAAGAGTGACCCGTTCATGGCCTATGTCGCCGGGACTCTGGAGAAGGCCTTGACGAGCCTGCGACGCGGCAAGCTGCGTTCGCTGGCGAAGTTCGAGGGCTTTCCCAGTACCCAACCTACAACCGTCGAGATTTCCTTGCAGCCGCGCACCATGGTTCTGGAAGAGGTCAGAGTGGGTGGACGCCGGCTGTCTCTCGGCGGTGTGCGACGCATTTCCGGTCGCGAAGGACGCGGGCTGCTGGCAGTTCGTTCGCGCGTACCCATTCGCGTGCTTTGGATCGAGGTCGAGGCACGCGAGCGGGATGAGTGACCGAGGTCTCGGTGGGGCCTAGGTCCCGCCGTACTTTCTGGCGGTTTCCAGGAGAGCGCTGGTCTCTGCTTCCGGCAGACCTTCCACCCCGAGTCTCGCCGCCGCCAGGATTTCCTCTGGCAGAGCTCCCAGGCGCAGGGCACCCCGGGCATGGGAGGCCAGCTGTCGCCGTTGATTTCCCGCTGCCAAAGCGCCAACCGCCAGTAGTTCTCGTGTGGCCCCGGCCAGTCCCGGACGGGAAAGGACGCGCTTGTAGGCGTGGTCCAATGTGATGGCGAGGATTTCCGGATGGGCTCTTGCGAGGGCTTCGGTCACCGCTGGGCCCGTGTCGCCATAGATTTCATCAAACAGCCGCTGGCCGCGTTCGGGATCGATTGGTTGGGCTTCGATTTCCTCAGGCCCACAACTGTCCAGGCCACCCTCTGCCAGCAAGACCGCGCAAGCTTCCACCATGCGCGGAATGCCCGCGAAGAGGTGGCTCTGCAAGAGGGCCTCGCGCCAACCCCTGTCAGGTTCTCCTGGGGGCGCTTCCCGCCGCAGGATTCGCAGGCTGTGCCAGTCGCCCTGGCAGATTGCAATCGTCAAGCGCACCAGGCGTTCGGTTTCCAAAGTCAATCCGGGTGCTGCGCTCATGGCAGCCACCTCGCGATCCTGCGGCCCATCCGTACCGTCGATTCCGGTGTCAGGGACGCCTCTGGTTCCACCATACCTGCTGGCGTAATCACAATCACAGTAGAGCCCAGCTCAAAGCGTCCGAGTTCTGCACCGCGCTCGCGCATCAAGGCTGGCTCAACCAGGCCTGACCAGTCGGGTTGCACATCGTTGACGATCAGGCGGGCTACATTGAGTGCAGCAACCAGGACCAGCAACAAGGGTCCTTGGTCCGTATCGAGGCGCAGTACACAGCGCTCATTGATGGGCAGCACCATCTTGCGGGCCAAAACGGTGGGCGCTACCGAGTGCATTCTGCCGCGCACCCAGCGGGCTTCGCTGATCTTGCTCGCCGCTGGTGTGTGGATGCGGTGATAATCGCTGGGGGAGAGGTAGAGGGTCATGCAGACGCCCCCTTCCAGGTTGAGTTCCTCTCCCACTCCCGCCAATAATTCGCGCACGGGATACTCAAGGCCTTTGGCTTGCACAATCATTCCATGTTGGATGACTTCGACCCCCTGCACCCGTCCGTCCACCGGGCTGATGAGGGCCTTGGGGTCTGGGTCTATGGGCCGGCAGTCCGCTCGTAGAGTGCGCGCGAAGAATTCTCCCAGGGAGCCATACTGGTTCAGGGGCAGGCCCGCTTCCTCCAATCGGGCACCGCTCATGTTGGCGAAGACTCGCAAGAGGGCCGGCCGCAGGAGGCGCGGCAGGGGCAGGTCTGCGAGAACGCCTACGCCGCGGGAGAGGGATCTTCGAAGGGGATCGATCACGGGGGGAGATTACCCATCCCGGTACCTCCTGGCCCGTGGAGTTGGTCATAATGTGATCATGGAATCCCCCGCCCAGACCCTGACCGAGGCCCTGGCCCGCATGACCTGCTGCCCTGAACCCGAGTCCATGGGGCTGGTGGGCTGGCCAGGTGAGGATCTGGATGCGGACGAGTTCCGGGCCCTCTTGGCCCAGGAGGGTCCCGTGCAGATCGTCCGAGAGGGTGGCGAAATCACGATCCTTTCCCCTTGGCAGCAGGCCCAGGCCCTCTTTCAGGCCCGCCCCTCTGCCCAGATCACGGGCCCCCTGACCTGGATCCGCTTCGAAACCCCCATGGACTGGGAACTAGTGGGCTTCTTGGCCCACATCACTGGGGCTTTGGCGGCAGCTGGGATTTCTATCGGGGCGGTCTGTGGCTTCTCCCGGGATCATTTGTTTGTGCCCCAGGGCCTGGGTTCCGAGGCCCTGCGTATCCTGGCCGACATGGGAATCCGCGAAGCCCCGCTCAACGCTTCCCGTGATGATGGATCTGCCTGATGCGACTAGCGGCCAAGGGCAGCCCTCGCTATGCTGCTGGCCCGTTTTTGCCGTCGGCTTCCCGTTCAGGTTGAAAACTCCCTAGAGCCTCTTTCGAGAGTCAGCACGTGTCTTCCCTCACCGTCCTCGTCCTGGCAGCCGGCCAGAGCAAGCGCATGCACAGTGCGCTGCCCAAGGTTCTGCACAGCCTGCTGGGTCGACCCCTTCTTGGATGGGTCCTTGAGACAGCTCTGGAACTCGATCCCGAGCGCATCGTGCTGGTCACCGGCCCCCAAGGGGATGCCATAGAAGAGGCCGCTCGCGAAATGGTGGGGGAGCGTTGTGAACTCGTGCGAGCAGTCCAGGACTCCCCGCGGGGAACAGGCGACGCTGTGCGCGCTGGCCTCGATGCCGTGTCCATGGACCACGACGCAGAGCAGGGCGTGGTGTTGGTGCTGTACGGGGATATGCCCCTGGTGCGTGCATCGAGTCTGAGCGGCTTGCTCCAGATCCAGGCAGGTGCCGGTGCGGGTTCAATGGCTTTGTTGACCGCCGAACTCGCGGACCCCAGGGGCTATGGGCGTATCCAGCGTGATGAAGAAGGTGGCGTAATCGGTATCGTGGAAGAGCGCGACTGCAGCGAAGAACAACGCCTGGGCTATGAGACCAATCCTGGCCTCTATGCATTTGACAGTCAGGCCCTAGTTGAGGTCCTGCCGCAACTCTCCAGCGATAATTCTCAGGGCGAGTACTATCTGACTGATGCTGTTGAGCTATTCGCCAAGGCGAACCGCAGGGTGGCGGACTTGATGCTTGAAGATGCGGAGGAAGCTACCGGAGTGAACTCCTTGGAGCAGATGGCGGAGGCGCGCTGGGCCCTGCAGGCGCGCATTTTGGAACAGCATCTGGCCAACGGTGTGCGCATCGAAGATCCCAGTACAACCATGATCGACTGTCAGGTAGAAATCGGCCAGGACACGGTGATACAGCCCTTTTGTGTCCTGCGGCGGGGGGTAAAGATTGGTGCTGGTTGCGAGGTGGGGCCTTTTGCCCACATGCGCACCGGGGCCGTGCTCAAGGACGGGGCGGTGTTCGGCAATTTCTGCGAGATCAAGAACTCCACAATTGGGCTGGGATCAAAGGTCAAGCACCTATCCTATCTGGGAGATGTGACCATCGGCACCAAGGCCAACGTAGGCGCGGGTACAGTCTTCGCCAATTACGATGGCCAGGCCAAGCACCCATCCAGAGTCGGGGACGGGGCATTTGTGGGCAGCGGCACCTTGATCGTTGCCCCTAATGAAGTGCCTGCTGGCGCCACCACCGCTGCGGGGGCGGTCCTGACCAAGAGTGCAGGCATGGCACCCGGAGAGGTTTGGGCCGGCGTGCCCGCCAGGCGCCTTGGCACCTCCAAGAAATCCAACGAGGACACATCCTCCGTTTCCCATACATCCCAGAAAGAGGAAGGCTAGCTTTGAGTTTTTACGGCGACATCACCTTGATCTCGGGCACTGCCCATCCGGAGCTTGCTGCGTCCATTGCAGAGGAACTCGACATCTCCCTGGCGGACGCGTACGTGGGCCGCTTCCCGGACGAGGAGATCGACATCAAGCTCAGCGAAGACATTCGCGGCCGGGATGTGTTTGTGTTGCAGCCAACGTGCCCCCCGGTCAATGACAACTGGGCCGAGCTGTTGTTGTTGCTCGACACTCTGCGTCGGGCAAGTGCCGGGCGTATCACGGCGGTGGTGCCCTACTACGGCTATGCTCGCAAGGATCGCAAGGACGAGGGTCGTGTCCCGATCAGTGCCAAGGTAGTGGCCAACACCTTGGTGGCTTCTGGCGCGCAACGCATAGTGACATTGGACATGCACGCGGCGCAGATTCAGGGCTTCTTCGATATTCCGGTGGATCACCTTTATGCTCGGCCGGTGCTGCTGGACGCGGTCGTGCGTCTGGGAATCGAGAGCCCGGTGGTCGTGACCCCGGATGTAGGGGGCACAAAGATGGCGAGGGCCTACGCCAAGCGCCTCTCCGCCGATCTGGCTATCGTGGACAAGCGCCGCGTTTCCGGCTCTGAAACCGTGATAGAGAATGTGATCGGTGACGTGGAGGGTCGCAATTGTGTGATTGTGGACGACATGATCTCAACTGGTGGATCGATCACCCAGGCTGCCGAGACTCTCAAGCGCAATGGTGCCGCGCGGGTTGTAATTGCGGTTTCCCACGCCGTTCTGTGTGGTCCAGCAGTGGAGCGCATAGAGAATGCTCCGGTGGAAACGGTGTTGGTCACCGACACGATTCCTCTGAAGAACAAGCCATCCAATCTGCAAGTTGTGAGTACGGCCCCCCTGATCGCCCATGCGATCCGTAACATTCATGAGAACAATTCCATCAGCGGATTGTTCATGTAGACGAATTCAGCCCACATTATTCACCAGCCGAACTGTTTGGCTGGCTTCATCAAGACCCTGTGCGCCCTTTGGGCGACGAACCATCCAGGAAACACAACATGGCCAGTACCCATCACGAAGCAAAGCTCGACATCGAGATGCGCGAGAAACTCGGCTCACGCCCCGCCCGGGCCCTGCGCAACCGCGGCCGCTTGCCGGCCAGCTTGCAGTTCTTCGGTAGCTCCGAGGAACCCCTGCGCCACTTCAGTGTGGACGCAACTGCTTTCCACGCGGCGCACCGCCATGAGGCCCACCTGTTCGACTTTGAGTTTTCTGAAGGGATGCGTTCTGCAGTGATCCGTGAGATCCAGTGGGACCTGATGGGTTCCGATATTCAGCACATCGAATTCAAGGGTGTGGTGCGCGGTCAACGCGCCGATGTGCGTGTGCCCCTGTCATTGATCGGTGGGGCTGTTGGTACAGTCAACCAGATACGCGATATGATCGTGGTCAATTGCCTGCCCAAGAACATCCCGGATGTGATCGAGGTCGACCTTGAGACTCTTGCCCTTGGTGCCCAGTTACGCCCTTCAGAGTTGGACCTGCCCAAGGGCATCGACTTGAGCGAGGCCGAGGCCAAGAAGGACGACATCCTGTTGGTGATCGTCGAAGAGAAGGCGATGATTGAGGAAGTTGCGGAGGACGACGACGACACCCTCGACCTGAGTGAGGGGGTCCCCGAAGACAAGGGCGGCGACAGTGGCGGAGAAGGCAGCAGCGGTGGCGAAAGCGGCAGCGAGGCCTGATCTGCGGCGCCCTCAGCCCGGAGCCCTCTTGGGGGTTTCCGGGTCAGGGCTTGCCCTCCCCGGAACTGTCGCTAGACTGTTCCGCCCTTCGGCCATCCGAAGGCATCCGGAGTTCACCCCATGACCCGCCTGATCGTTGGCCTGGGGAACCCCGGGTCCGAGTACCACTGGACTCGACACAACATGGGCTTCCATGTGGTCGAGGAACTGGCAGGGGAACTCGGACTGCTCTTTCAATCTGCATCCTGTCTCAGTCCCACGAGCGGACTGCTTCCCGATGGGGACCCCGGGCGCTCCGCCCGAGGTTTTGAGTGGGCTCACAGCGTGAAACACAATGCGCTGTTGCTCAAGCCCACAACCTTCATGAACCGCTCCGGGAGGGCTTTGGCGTCCGTGCTTCACTTCCTGGGAGACGTGGCCCCCGATTTCGATGACATCTTCGTTGTTTACGACGATCTGGACTTGGAATTGGGTCAACTGCGAATCCGCCCCCATGGGGGTCACGGAGGCCAGAACGGGATGCGATCTATTTTAGAACACCTGGACACCGACAGTTTTCCCCGCCTGAGAGTGGGGATCGGACGTTCGGGAACCGACGCGGCGCGTCATGTGCTCTCTCCCTTCTCTGACAAGGAAATGGAGGATGCGAAGATCAGCGTGCGTGAGGCAGCCGAGGCTCTTCTCGATTGGCTCACGACCGGGGATCTGAGCGGGTGCATGACGCGGTTCCACAGCCGCTGGAACTGCTGACTCATGGGCATCCGTTCATGGGCCGCTCAATTTATCGAAAAGCAAAGGAGACCCACTTGGGACAGATTTACGAAGGCATGATCATTCTGGACAACGACCTTGTCCGGGCTGATTGGCGCAAGGCGAAAGCCACTCTTACCGACACCCTCGTCAAGTACGGGGCCGTCATTCATACTGCTCGCCGATGGGATGAGCGTGCGTTGGCATATCCGATCAAGGGCAACCAACGAGCAACTTACTTCTTGCTGTACTTTGAATTGCCAGACGGGCGATCCAGTGAATTGCGCCGCAGCCTGGATTTGAACGTCAATGTGCTTCGCTATCTGTTCTTGGCGGTGGACGAAATTCCCGCTGAGGAAGCAGAGTTGGCCAGCGCCGAGGAGGCGAACGACTTCGAATTGGAGCCACCCCCGGAGGATGGCCCCCGGCCGAGCGTCTTCGATGAACTCGATGCGGCGCGAGAGAGTGAGCGCGAGCGCCTCCGTTCCGACGAGGATGGGTCTCCCAAGCGAGAAGAGACCGCCAGCAAGCCTGCTGAGTCCCAGGAAGAGAAGTCCCCTGAAGGCGACACTCCTTCAGAAGAATCCCCCAAGGCCGAAGAGGCCGCCACCGCGACAACCTCAACGGATAGCCCCCAGGAGTCCTGATCATGGCACTCAAACCCACACCCGGAATCGGAGCCAAGAATTGCGACGATCCGAAACTTGACTACAAGGACCTCGAGTATCTCGGGAAGTTTCTTACCCCGCAGGGGCAAATCGTCTCCCGCCGCCGTTCCGGTTTCTGTGCCCAGTGCCAGAAGGAACTCAAGCAGGCGATCAAGCGTGCCCGTCACCTGTCCCTGCTGCCGTTCATTGTCTAGGAGGATCTTACTATGGGAAAACAGATTGAACTTCTCCTGCGCGAGCATGTAGAGAACCTCGGCCGCTGCGGAGAGATCGTCTCTGTACGCGCTGGCTATGCGAGCAACTTCCTCTTGCCCAAGAAGCTCGCCGTTTTTGCAACGATCGAGAACAGGCGGGTTATTGCACGTCGCGCCGCTCGAATTGATGCCGAGGAAGAGGTCCAGCGCCAGGCGCTTGCGGGCACCGCAGAGGCAATCAATAACTTGACGGTGACCACGCTCCAGAAGGCGGACTATGGAGGACACCTCTATGGTTCGGTTAATGCGGCCCAGATTGTTGAACTCTGTTCTGCCGCGGGAGTGGGCGTTGAAGAAGGCAAGGTGCGTTTGCCCCAGCCGATCAAGGAAGTGGGCAGCCACGAGGTTCCGATCCACCTTTTTGCTGGTCTGATAGCTACGGTGACGGTCGTGGTGGAGTCTGAGAACCCGCCCCCGCCCAAGCCCAAGCCCAAGCCCAAGCCTGACGAGGCCGCCGACTCCGAAGACGGGGACAAGGCATCAGCTGAGGGGTCGCAAGAGCCCTCAGGGGATGCCGCCGACGACGGCCAAGCGACAGGCTGAGTCTGGCGTGAGGCCGCTTCCCGCCCAGGCTCTTTGGCGATGCCCCTAGGAGAGTTCTGCCCCCTGTGAGCCCTGCCATCCCTGTTGACAGGCGGGCTTGTGTACAACTGTGTACAAGTGGTTTGCACGGCTTTGCTTTTGCGCCTCGCGTGCCATGCCGTATCCTGCTTGCTCTCCCATGCAATCCTCCGAGCAGACCATGAACGAGCAGGCCACGCCTCATGACGAGCAGGCCGAGAAGCAGGTCCTCAGCGCCCTCTTGCAGCGACCCGATCGCTTGCACGATCTGGCCGTTGTACTCAAGGCCGAAGATTTCTTTGTGCCCCGTAATGGGTTGATCTATCGGACCCTGATGGATCTGTCGGACAAGAACATGGCCCTTGATCTGGTCACCTTGCAGACCACTCTGCGGGCCATGGGCAAACTCGGAGATGTGGGCGGCGCGGCCTACCTGACAGGCTTGCTGCCCGTGGCTTTCAGTTGGGAGAATGTCACCAGGCACGGAGAACTTGTGGCCAACCTCGCCACCCTGCGTCGGCTGATTGAGGTTCAGGGTGCGGGCATTGAAGCCGCCCGACGAACACCTCCGGACGGGGAGAGCGTGCGTGCTGTTTGCGATGATTGCGAGAGCAACGTCTTTGGGGTTTCGGAAGACCGCGATCCATCGGGCGCCAAGTTCCTCTCGGACTTCATGAAGCCGGTCTTTCAGCGCATCGAGCAGCAGTCTGGTCGTGGCGAATTGACCGGGCTTCCCAGCGGCTTCTATGATCTCGACGAAATGCTCGGTGGATTCAATGCTGGCGAGCTGACTGTGATCGCCGCGCGGCCTTCAATGGGCAAGACGGCTTTCGCGCTGAATCTGATGGAGCACGCCACACTCAATCCGCCTGAGCACCTTGGGCGCCAGCCGGTGGTTCTGTTTTTCAGTCTTGAAATGGGCAGTCTGTCCATTGTCCAGCGCATGCTTTGTTCCAGGGCGCGGGTGGACTCTCACCGTCTGCGCTCCGGCAGGCTCGACACTTCCTCCTATCAGGATCTGACACAAGCTGCCGGAGAGCTGGAGGCTTCGAAGCTCTTGATCGACGACACTCCCGGTCTTTCGATCATGGCCCTGCGCAGTCGTGCAAGGCGTGTCAAGCACAAGCAGGGTCTCGACATGATTGTTGTTGACTACCTGCAGTTGATGGGCGCCAGGGCGGAGAACCGTCAGCAGGAGATCAGTCTGATCTCGCGTTCTCTCAAGGAGCTTGCCCGGGAGCTGGAAGTCCCGGTGCTGGCCCTCTCGCAGCTTTCGCGCGGGGTCGAATCCCGTGAGGAAAAGCGCCCGTTGCTTTCCGACCTGCGTGAGTCGGGCTCGATTGAACAGGATGCTGATGTGGTCATGATGCTCTATCGAGCGGAGTACTATCACGACACTCCGGAGAACAAGGGCAAGGCCGAGGTGATCGTTGCAAAGCAGAGAAATGGGCCAACCGGGAATGTGCGGTTGCAGTTCAAGGGCACGATCTTGCGCTTTGAGAACCTTGCACCGTCCACGGTCGAGGCCCTCCAGATTTGACCATCCGCTCGCAACGACTGTTCCCCATGGGACTCACCTCAAATGGCCGACTTTGGCTGGCCACCTGCTCGCGCGCCTTGTTGCTTGCAGTGCCTTGTTTGTTTGCCCTGTCGCCTGCAGAGTGTGCTGTTCCTGCTCAGCAGGGCGTAGTTGCACCAAACCTCGACGACGGACCGATCCTACAGGCGGTGGAATTTGAGGGGCTCAGCACCTTTCCCGAGGATGTGGTGCTTGAGGCTTTGGGTCTGGAGATCGGCAGACCTTTGCAGTTCATGCAACGGGAGCAAAGGGTGGCCTCCCTGTTCAGGGACTATGGTCTCTTCGTCCAACGGATCGCGCCCACGGAGGTGCCGGGCGGCGTGAGCCTGATCATTGCCATCCTTGAATTCGAGGTGGATCTTGAACCTGGCTTCATAGGTAATGACAGCTTCGATGAGGAGAAGCTGCGCGAGTGGGCTGGTCTGCTGGATCGCAGTGAGCTCTACCTGCACGAGGCCGACGGCGTAGTTCAGCGCTTGATGGAAGGTTATCGTCGAGCGGGTTATCACTTTGTCGAGGTTATCTGGGTTGCCTCGGACCCCTTGCCGGGCCAGCGTGTGCGTGATCTGGTCTTTGTAGTGCGGGAGGGTCCCAAGGTGCGCTGCATCAATGTGCAGGTCACGGGCAATGACAGCTTGCCCGATTCGGGTTTCCTCTTTTGGAAGGGAGGGCTGCGCCAAATGGCCTCCCCGAAGATCACCGGTCGCGGGATTTTCTCCTGGTTTGGCTCGGTCTTCGTTGAAGAAGAACTGCGCGCTGATCTGGTGGCCATGCGGCAGGTCTATCGCGATGGAGGTTGGCTCGACGCCGAGGTCCAACTGGAACCCCTTGAGTTCAATGATCGTCGGGACAAGGTCAGTGTTGTGGTGCATGTGGACGAGGGCCGTAAGTACACGGTTGCCAGCGTAGAGCTTGTTGCGCTTGAGATAGAAGTTGATGCTGATGGACAAAGGGTCGAGCGTGAGGTGCCTTTTGTGTTTCCCAAGGAAGATCTGCTGGCAGAAATCGAGCTCAAGTCCGGCGGACCCTATGATGCTGCCCGACGCAATCATGACAGCTTGGTCCTTCAGACCTACTACGGCGAGCGGGGCCATCTAGCGGCGGCTCGGTTCGTCAATCCCGGCCAGGCCAACGGCTTTCGTGTCCTCGAACCGGAGGTCTTGCTGGACCCTGTCAAGGCAGAGGTGCATGTCTTGCTCAAGATCGTGCAGGGGCAGCCTCGGCGGGTGCGCTCCATAGAGATTTCGGGCAACACACATACCCACGATGATGTGTTGCGCAGGGAAATCAGCATCCTGCCCGGGGAGCCCGCTGACCTTGAGGAAATCAAACGTTCCCTGCAGCGCATCATGGGACTGGGTTACTTTCTCGATCAACAAGACCCTAATCACCGACCGCCCACCTTCCGCTTTCGCGAGGTCCCGAACGAGCCCGAAGCAATCGACATCGAGTTCCTTGTGGAGGAAGGGCGCGTTGTGGACTTCCAGTTGCAGGGGGGGGTGGCATCTGACAGCGGCCTGGTTGGCCTGATCTCCTTGAGCCACAGCAACTTTGATTACACTGAGCTGCCCAGTGGCCTGTTCGCCACTCCTGGCGAGATCTACCGTCGCGAGGCATTTCATGGCAACGGCGAGTCCTTGGCGATTGATCTCTCACCCGGCTCCAGGGTCAGCTTCTGGCGTTTTTCCTATCGCCACCCGGACCTCTTCGGGGATCACTTCGATCGTTGGGGGGCTGCGGTGGAAGCCCTCAACCGGGACCGTATCTACCGCACCAACGACGAAGATCGCACGCACCTGAAACTTGACACCATACGGCGCTTTGGGCAGGGCGATCTCAGCCTGCGCTTTGGCCCCATTTGGCAGCGCATCAAACTTGAAGACCTGGAGTCAGGTACCCTGCCAGACACCCTGCTGAACAGTTCGGCGGATACGACTTTTATGGGCCTTGGTTCACGTCTTTCCTGGAGCAACCTGGACAATCGCAGAGTCCCCAGGGAAGGAACCTACGGTTACGGCGAACTCTCCTATTTCGGTGGCCCCTTCGGGGGCGATGAGGATCTGGTCAAGTTCGAGGGGCACTTCGAGCAGTACTTCAAGCTGGCTGGGCTCGCGGGTGAAGTTGATCCTGTGCTGCTCTTGGAAGCGGGAGCAGGCGTCGCAGTTCCTTTCGGGGACTCGGATCAAGCCCACTTCTCCGAGCGCTGGTTCCTGGGTGGATCCCGCCACCTGCGGGGATTTGAGTTCAGGGGCGTGGGTCCCAACGAGGGAGATCACCCCGTTGGAGGTGAGACCATGGTCTACGGCTCCTTGGAACTGCGCTGGCCGCTCTTCTCGACTCCCATCCCTGGTACCACCCAGAGGGCAGAGATGTTCCGTGGAGGCCCCTTTGTGGATCTTGGCGTCTTGGACCGCGATGCCTGGGATCTGGACATGGACGAACTAAGGGTCTCCTATGGTCTGACCTTTGCGCTCGTGCGCCCGATTCCGATTTCCTTCAACTTGGGATGGCCTCTGCGTGATGGGGAGGGGGATGACCTGAGGGTGTTCTCCTTCAGCTTGTCCCTGCGTTGAGAAGAGGTCCGTTGACAAGAGGGTCGTGCTATGGCTACACCATGGCGGTTCTAATCCCCGTTGCCGCACCGTAGGCGACGCTGGGTCCCCATTCTTGTTTTCCGGGCCCACCATGACTTCAAAGACCCTTGCCGAGCTCGCTTCCCTTGTGGGGGCCACCCTGATCGGAGATCCTAGCCGTTCCGTGACTGGGGCCGAGGCCTTGCTCGATGCTGATTGCAATGACATCAGCTTCCTGGCCGATCCCAGGTACAAGTCCCAGTTGGACCAGACGCGAGCTGCGGCTGTCTTGGTCGGGGACGATCAACCCCTGCCAGAGATCATTTCTGGCCCCGCATTCCTTCTCGTTGCTGATCCTTCTGCCGCGATGACTGTGGTGGCCAAGAGTCTGTCCCCAGAGGCCCGTACACCGGAGCCTGGAGTGCACCCAAGCGCGGTTGTCGATCCCAGTGCCCAACTAGGCGCAGGCGTGAGCGTGGGACCTCTCTGTGTGGTGGGACCGGATGTGATTGTGGGCGCTGGAGTGATTTTGCACGCGGCAGTCGTCCTTGGAGAGGGTGTGCAAGTGGGGGCTGGCAGCGAGTTGCATCCCCGTGTTGTGCTCTATCCTTTTGTCAGGATTGGTGTTGATTGTGTCCTGGAGGCGGGAGTTGTCCTGGGCAGCCGGGGATTTGGTTACGAGCCCACGCCTGAGGGTTGGCAGCCCGTGCCTCAAAGTGGCCGGGTGGAACTGGGGGATCGTGTCGACCTGGGAGCCAACTGCGCGGTGGATTGCGCCCGTCTGGGAGCCACTCGCCTGCGCAATGGGGTCAAACTCGACAACTTGGTTCATGTGGCGCACAATGTCCAGATCGGCGAAAACAGCATGGTCCTCGGCCAGGTTGGCCTGGCCGGTTCGGCCCATCTGGGCGAGTGGGTGATCATCGCGGGGCAGGTGGGTATCAACGGCCATCGCACGCTTGGAGACGGGGTCAAGGTAGGTGGAGGCTCTCTGGTCTTCGATGATATTCCTTCTGGTGCCGAGGTCCTCGGGGTGCCGGCACACGATAAGAAGGCCGCTATCCGCAACTTGCGAGCCGCCCCGCGTCTGCACGAGATGCGACAGCAGATAAGAGACTTGCAGGCCCGCTTGAAGGCTCTGGAGGAGTACTCCAGATGAGCCGCAGCCAGCAGACCTTGAAGACTCCCGTGGAAATCAGCGGCATCGGGTTGCATTCCGGCAACGAGGTTCATGTGCGCCTGTTGCCCGCTCCCGTGGACCACGGCATAGAATTCGTGCGCACGGACCTGGAAGACGCGCCCAGGATTCCTGCCCACATTCGTTTTCACTCCCTACACGAGCGTCGCACGAAGTTGATGCGCGAGGGAGTCGGGGTTGAGACCATCGAGCATTTTCTGGCGGCCTGCAGCGGACTCGAGGTGGACAACCTTGTGGTGGAGATGGACGGGCCTGAGTTTCCCGGCGCCGATGGCAGTGCACAGCCCTTTGTGGAGTTGCTGCAAAAGGGCGTGGCCATCGAGCAAAAGCAGCAGGTCAAAGTGCTGATCCTGGAGGAGCCGGTTTTTGTGCGCGAGGGTGACGCGACCCTGGTGGCCCTGCCAAGCGATGGAGCAAACCTGTCCCTTCAGTATGTGGCCAGCTTCGATGATCCCGAGGTACAGGGCGGTGTATTCAGCATGCAGCTCACGCCGGAGTCCTTCGTGGAGCAACTGGCTTCTGCGCGTACCTTCTGCCTGGCGTCTGAGGTTGAGGCATTGCAGGCGGCGGGTCTTGGCAAGGGCGCTACGCGTGAGAACACCGTGGTGCTTGGGGATCCTGAAACGGTGCAGCGTCTTCCCGACGAGGCCGTACGCCACAAGCTGCTCGACCTGGTGGGGGACTTGTCCCTGCTGGGAGCTGAGCTCCAGGCCCAGATCATTGCGACAAAATCGGGGCATAGCACCAATGCTCTGCTAGTGGAACGCCTCCTGGACTTGCTGCAGGAACAGGAAACCGGCGGCTTGGTGGAACGCGAGTCCGGAATGGACATTCGTGAAATCATCAAGATGCTGCCTCATCGCTATCCCTTCCTGTTGATCGATCGGGTGATCGAAGTTGAGGGCTACAAGCGCGCGGTGGCGATCAAGAACGTGACCATCAACGAGCCTTTCTTCCAGGGACACTTTCCTGAGCGACCGCTGATGCCTGGGGTCCTGCAGCTGGAGGCCATGGCCCAACTGGCGGGCATGTTGCTTCTACGTAGGCTGGAGTACTCTGGCAAGCTGGCGGTTCTTTGGTCACTGGACAAGGTCAAGTTGCGCGGTGGCGTGACTCCCGGTGATCAACTGCGACTTGAAGTAGAAACGACCCGTATCAAGGGCGAAACGGTGCAATGCCGCGCGCGCGGTTTGGTGGCCAACAAGGTTGTCTGCGAGGCGATGCTGATGTTCACCATGATCGAGGCCTAGGCCCAAAATCTATGAGTAATTTATGACTGTCAAGATTCATCCCACAGCTGTGATAGAACCGGGCGCTGAGTTGGGCGTCGACGTTTGTGTCGGTCCCTATACGGTGATTGGTCCCCGCGTGCGCGTGGGGGACCGCACTCGTATCGGTGCTCAGGTCGTCCTGGACGGAGTTACCAGCATTGGTTGCGAGAACAGCATCGTGGGGCAGGCCAGCATCGGTGGCCCGCCTCAGGATCTGACCTACCGGGGCGAGGCCACGGAGGTCATTTTGGGAGACGGCAATACCGTGCGCGAGTTCGTGACCATCAATCGTGGCACCGTCAAGGGCGGTGGCGTGACTCGTATCGCTGACGGCAGCCTCCTCATGGCTTGCTGCCACATCGCTCACGACTGTGACCTGGGCAGCAACTTGATCATTTCCGGCGGCGTGCAACTCGCTGGTCACACGCGCATCGAAGATCACGCCAACCTCTCAGGCATGTCGGGCGCTGTGGCCTTTTCCACAATCGGTGCGCACGCCTATGTGGGAGCAAAAACGCGCATTTCGCGTGATGTGCCTCCCTTCATGATCGTAGAAGGCCATGATGCTCGTGTGCGTGGAGTCAATGTCATCGGCTTGCAAAGGGCTGGAGTTTCCGAGCAGGACATTCTTGCCCTGCGTGATGCCTACCGGCGTCTCTGGCGCTCGTCCCGGCCCCTTGCCGTGGCCTTGGGAGAAATCGCTCAGGACCCCTGTGAGAGCTCCTTCGTGGCCCAATTGGTCAAGTCTCTGCAACGTACCGAGCAGGGGCTCAAGGGCCGTTTCCGCGAAACCATGCGCGCCGACTTCGCAGCCGAGGGCGCCCGTCGGGTCGCCGCTGGGCGTGAGCAGACCGTTTGAGTGAGGTGATCTCATGCGCATGAAACCCGTCGCACCCACCGTTTCATTCGGTGACCAAGAGAGGCAGCGCCTAGATCGTTGGGACCGGGATCAGACCTTCGAGCAGTCGGTACAGAAGCAGTCGGATAGACCTCCCTACTCATTTTATGACGGTCCGCCCTTTGCCACGGGCCTGCCCCACTACGGACACCTGGTTGCCAGTGTGCTCAAGGATGTGGTGCCGCGTTTTTGGTCCATGAAGGGCTTTTCTGTTGAGCGTCGCTGGGGGTGGGATTGCCACGGTCTGCCTGTGGAGAACGAGGCCCAGAAGGAACTGGGTTTGAACGATGCCCGCGAGATCGAGGAGATCGGCATCGTGGCATTCAATCAGGCCTGCCGTGACATCGTATTGCGATACACCGGTGAGTGGCGCGGTACGGTTCGGCGCTTTGGCCGTTGGGTCGATCATGACCGGGGTTACCGCACCATGGACGCTTCGTTCATGGAGTCGGTTTGGTGGGTCTTCAAGCGTCTGTGGGATGAAGAGCGTGTTTACGAGGGCTATCGTGTGCAGCCGGTTTCCCCGACTTTGGGTACGCCCCTCTCGAACTTTGAAGTGGCGCAGGGGCCCCAGGAGCGTGATCCCAAGACCAAGAAGGACGGCCACAAGCGGCGCCAGGATCCGAGCCTGACTGTGCGCCTCAAGCTGAACGACGAGGATGCGTCCATTTGGGTCTGGACCACGACCCCTTGGACTCTGCCCAGCAACCTGGCCGTGGCGGTGCATCCGGATATCGAATACGTCAAGGTGCAGGTGATCGAGACCGGGGAGGTTGCCTACTTGGAGCCCGGGCGCCTGGCTGATTACCAGGAACGCGGTCGCTTGGGGGAGACCAGGGAACTCGGCCGAGTGCAGGGCAAGGAACTCGTGGGCCGTACCTATCAGCCACTGTTCCCGTACTTCGCAGACCTGGCGAATGGTTCTGACGATCACAGCCCCGCCTTCCGCATCGTGGCAGCCGATTATGTGGGCACTGATGCGGGCACTGGTCTCGTGCATCAGGCCCCGGCCTTTGGCGAGGAGGACTTCCAGACCGGCAAGCGCGAGCGCCTGCCCCTGGTCAATCCTCTTGATGTGAATGGCATTTTTGACGACAGCGTGCCGGACTTTGCGGGCCAGTTCGCCAAAGACGCTGACGCTGGGATCATGAAGCGCCTCAAGCAAGAGGACCGGGTAGTGGATCAAGACGTGATCGTACACGCCTATCCCCACTGCTACCGTACAGATCAGCCGCTCCTGTACATGGCTGTCTCCAACTGGTTCGTGCGCGTGGAAGACATGCGCGAACGACTTGTGGAACACAACCAGGCCATTCGCTGGGTGCCAGAATCCGTGGGCAGTGGTCGTTTTGGCAACTGGTTGGCTGGAGCACGGGATTGGAATGTGTCCCGTCGCCGTTTTTGGGGCACACCCCTGCCGATCTGGCGCTGCGAGACCGATCCCACGGATATGGTCTGCATCGGTTCCGTGCAGGAGCTGGAAGAGCTTGCGGGTTTCAAGTCCGGCACGGTGACGGACCTGCACAGGGATCATGTGGACCAGATCACTTTTCCCTCGAAGAAAAACCCTGGAGCCGTCATGAGGCGGGTGTCCGAGGTCTTCGACTGTTGGTTCGAATCGGGCTCGATGCCCTACGCTCAAAACCATTACCCATTCGAGAATGAGGAGTTTGTTGAAACCTCCCTGCCCGCGGACTTCATCGCCGAGGGCCTCGATCAAACTCGGGGCTGGTTCTATACCCTGATGGTGCTTTCCACTTCGCTCTTCGATCGCCCTGCCTTCAAGAACGTGGTTGTCAATGGCATCGTCCTGGCCGCGGACGGGGAAAAGATGTCCAAGAGCAAGCGCAACTTCCCCGATCCCAATCTGGTGCTGGAAGATCAGGGCGCGGACGCCCTGCGCATGTACCTCCTGGACTCACCCGTAATGCAGGCTGGAAACCTGCGCTTTGACGAGGCGGGGGTGAAGGAGAAGGTGCGTTCAGTACTCTTGCCCCTCTGGAACGCCACTTCGTTCTTGACCCGTTACGCGGATCTGGATGGCTGGGAACCCGACTTCAAAGATCCAGATCCCAGCCTGAACGAGTTGGACGGTTGGGTTCTCTCGCGCATGCAGGGCTTGATCGGAACTGTGGACGAGCGCATGCAGAACTACGAATTGTTTCGAGTAGCACCTGCAATCCTGGAGTTCATCGACGACTTGACCAACTGGTACATCCGTCGCAGCCGCCGTCGCTTCTGGCGCGGGGCCAGTGGTGCTGATGCGGACAAGCAGAACGCCTACCGCACCCTGCACACGGTGCTGCTGGACTTCTCTCGGGTGCTGGCGCCTTTCTTGCCGTTCATCTCCGAAGAGATCCACGAGTCCCTTTCAGTTGATCGTGGCACGGGCAGCGTGCACCTTGAGAGCTTCCCTACGGTTGATCCCAAGTTCGTCAACGCTCCTCTGGAACAGAGCATGGGCCTCGCGCGTGTGGCCGTGACCCTGGGCCGATCACTGCGCGAGCAGCACCGTCTGCGCGTGCGCCAGCCCCTGGCGAGCTTGACCTTGGTCTGCGCCGATGCGACTGGTTTGGAAGGCCTTGAGAGCATGATGCCATTGATTGCCGAGGAACTGAATGTCAAGCAGGTGATCGTTTCCCAGGACGAGAGCGCCCTAGTTACCTTCTCTGCCAGACCAAATCTCAAGTTGCTTGGGCCGCGTCTTGGTCCCAAGCTTGGGGCTGTGCGGGACGAGGTTGCGGCTCTCGACGGCAAGGCGCTGGCTACGATCGTGGCCGGTGGTCAATGCCCGAGCGCCGAGCTGCCGGATCTGGTCTATGACCAGGAGACGCTGCTGGTGGACCGCACCAGCCGAGAGGGTCTGGCAGTTGCAACTGAGGGCGGCGTGACCGTTGCGCTAGATCTGGAGGTCAGCGACCTCTTGCGTCGGGAGGGCCTGGCGCGAGAGGTGATCAACCGGGTTCAGGGCCTGCGCAAGGACTCCGGCCTGGAACTGGACGACCGCATTCGGCTGCATCTGGCAGCTGAAGGGGAACTGGAGCAGGCGATTGCCGAGCACTGGGATCTCCTGGCTGCCGAGGTCCTGGCCACGGAGCGGGCGCCCGATCCCCTGGCCGGTGGGGGAGATCTGGCCGACTTCGAAGTGGAGGGGCATCCGCTACGGGTTGCTCTTGCGCGGGTCTAGAGCCAGCTTCCGTCCTGCCCATGGAGCATGGGCAGGTACATGATGGCGACCGCATGAGAGGCTGGCCGGGTCGGACCGCCGTTCTGGATAGCGGGAGGGGACTCCCTGGCTATCAGGAGGAGGAATCCGGGTCCTGCGAGGGGCCCCGGGCCTTCACCCCAAGCAGGGGTCGGCCCTCTTATTGGGACCCCTCCCTTTTTCTTGGTCCTCCTTTCAGGAAGTCCGCTACCCTTGGGTCAACCCTCTGACCCCGCAGGTGAACCATCCTATGTTCCCCGGAGCCGAATGATCACATAGTGGGCAACCGAGTCAGCCTCGACAGCATCGAGGCGCTTGCAGCCCCCCTGGAACTTAGAGGTTCCGGGACCAGGATGACACGGCGGGGTCGGGGGGGCTCTCTTCGCTCCCCTGCCAGTCAAGAAGGTCCGCTTCCCCGGGCCCGTCGCTGGAAACTCTGCGAGGTTCTCCCAGCGCACCTTTTCATTCTGTAGGTCTCGCTTGCTAGCATCGCCTGCATGGCGCACGGGGATGGTCCCTGTGCGACCGTCATAAGGAAATACGATGATGAGGGGAATGCTCCTTTTGCTGGCTGGTGCCGCAATGATCTATCTGGGCTTCAGTGGTTCAGATGTCGAAGAATCCACCCCCGTCAGCGGCGAGCCGCCCACGGAGATCTGGCAGGATGCGAGCCTGCAGGACTTGCCTGGTGAGCCTGAGGAGGTTGGGATGCAGGCCATGCCCGGTGAGGCCGCCACTTCTGTGGATCCTGCACAAACCCCTTCCAATCCCGCCCTAGAGCCCGATTCGTCGGATTCGCCCGAGTCCCCGGAAGAGCCGCTACCCGCCCAGGATCCAAGCACCGCTCCGCGCTTCGAGTTGGTCGGAGCCAGCGCCGATCCAGTGCAACTCGCCTCGATCCTGCTTGATGCCTGGATCATGGGCGACCCCACCGCCCTAGGTGCCTACGTCAACGGCCAAGCGGGCGGCGCTCTGACCCCAGCTCGTAGGGAAATGGTGGCCGCTTTCTGGCAGGCCATGGTAGGCAAGCGAGAATCTGCAGCAAGAACCCTGACGGACTTGGAGGGGCAGCAGGGCGTTACCTCCAGCGAATTGTCCCTATTGGCCCAGGCGGCAGAGGAGCCCGGTGACAGGAGCCTGGTCGTTACCCGTGCGCGTCGCGGAGCCCTGGAACGGGCGATGGAGATGATATTGCTGGAGGAGGATTCTTCGAAAGCCCTCGAAGAAGGGCGCCTGCCCTATGCTGCCGTGGGTTTCTCCAATCTGATCCACGCCGAGCTTGAGGCGCCCTGGGACGCTCATGTGGAGGCCCTGGCAGGCTGGTCCGGCAATCTGCGCCGGGCCCAGGAGTCTCATCGTCTGTCCAAGAGCGGGGACTGGCCTGGCATCGAGGTGGTGGTGCGTGGGGGCGAAACCCTGACGCACATTCGCAAGCGAGCCTTGGAGGGACAGGATGGAATGCTTGTCTGCACGGGCCTGATCGAGCGCGTCAATCAAGTCAAGCGCTATATCCATCCAAGCGACCGCCTGCGGGTGCCCACAACCCGTCCCAATGTGCTGGTGGACCTGAGCGCCCGTCTCGTGGTCTATCGCCACGGGGAAGAGGCTGTTCTCTGTTTTCCCTGCGGCATCGGCCGTGAGGGCAAGGACACCCCCCTGGGCGTCTTCCAGGTGGGGGACAAGGTGGAGGAGCCGATCTGGTATCAGCCGGATGGGCCGCCGATCCCCTTTGGCTCCCCTGAGAACGCCCTGGGAGAGCGCTGGATCGAATGGCGCCAGGACGGCGTCAAGACCAGCTACGGCTTCCACGGCACCAACGACCCCAATGGGGTCGGCAGCCGGGTCAGTCGGGGCTGCATTCGTCTGCGAAACGAGGATGTGAAGGAGCTTTTCGAGTTGCTTCCCATGGGGGCGGAGGTCGTGATCCAGCCCTGAAGAGAGGGCCCTGGGGACCGTTCGAGCCTCGACCGGGCTCCCGAGCCGCACAGGTCCGCAATCTTGTGCCCGGTCTCCTTGACCTCGTCGGGTGCGGGGTGCCAGTCCTGTTCCCGCCCCGACGAGAGGATTCCCATGTGCAGGGGAGAGGCATTGATCAGGCCCATGCCGCGCTCTTCGGCCAGCGGTCGGAGGACCGTGTCGAGATCATCGATCAGCAGGTTGTAGTGGCAGTACGAGAGAATCGTGTCCACGGGAAACTCCGCAGCCAGGTCATGCAGCATGCCCACGGCCAGGCCGGTGATGCCGATGAAGCGCGCCTTGCCCGAAGCCTGGACCTCGCGCATCGCGGGCAGGGTCTCGTGCAGGATCTGCTCACGCTCCCCGAACTCGACATCATGGACCTGAAAGACGTCGATGTAGTCGGTCTTGAGCCTCTTCAGGCAGGCATCGATATCCGAGTGCACACGCTCTGCGCTGAAGTCAAACCCGCGGTAGTCGTAGCGGCAGCACTTGGTCGCAAGGACAACCTTGTCACGGTAACCCACGAGGGCTTCTCCCAGCCGCTCCTCAGCGAGGGTTCGGCCATAGTACGGCGCGACATCGATGAAGTTGATGCCCGCATCCACCGCATGGTGCACAGCGCGTGTGGCATCAGTGGCTTGGATTCCACCGTACTCATCCCCGAGAGGTGCGCCCCCAAAACCCAGGATCGAGACTTCCAGACCGGTGTTTCCCAGCGTTCTTCTCTTCACAGGTGGCCCTCCATTCTGGCTCCGGACGGCTGAGTCTAGCAGGAATCGGGTTGCGGGCCGCGGCTGGTTGCGGGCTACTTCGAGATCGGCTCTAATTCAATCCTCGCTCAAACCGGAGAATCAGAACCATGAAGCACCTTCAATACGCGCTCGTCTCTCTCGTCCTTCTATTCGTGGCGACCGCCTGCGAGACCACCTACATCCTTGCCTCACATGAGCCAGCCGAGCCGGTCTTTATGGGCAACACCTCGTGCCCGATCTCAGGCTTCGATTCCGACCCTGCGAAGTACGCTGAGGAGGCAGGCCAGCGCGTCTACTTCTGCTGCTCCAACTGCCTCACCAAGGGACAGGCAGAAACTGCCAAGTACATCGCTGCTGCCTACTCTGAGCCCACACCCGTCGGCAACACGACCTGCCCCGTGTCCGGTAACGAGGTGAGCGATTCGGCTGCCCAGTGGCAGGGACATGCCGTCGCGCTCTGTTGCTCCAACTGCGACACTGCCTTTGCCAAGGATCCTGGCAAGTACACAGAGGTTGCGCTCGGGCAGGCTAACGCCGAGTAGTTTACAGCTGGGCTGAAGCCACTGGGCTCCATCAGCGAGGAGCAGTCTGCCCCAGGAGATGTGGCTGGGATTGGTCATGTCCTGGACCGCCTGTGGGGTTCCCGTAACGGGAATCCTGTTGAGTGCCATGCCGCGTGAGGCGTCTTCAGGGGGCCTAACGCCCACTGGAGACCAATTTCTCGTTATTTCTGGCTGCCTAATTGGACGATTCTCCGTATTTGGTCTAGAACTGTAAGTGGCCATGAACCTCTACCACAGAACCAGAATCCTGCTGCTGCTCTGCTTGCCAGCCCTGCTGCTGCCGAGCGGGTTCAGTCTGACTCTGTGTATCTGTCAGGCAGTTGACCCCAGTTGCTGCGTGCCCTGCTGCCCCGATCCCGAGGGTCGGGACAGTGGGTCGGATGTGGCAGTCGAGGACCTGGAGGGCTGTGGTGATTGCTGCCTGGTGGACTGGGAGATCCCGCACAGCGATCTACCGGCTGATATCCCGACGACCCCAGTCCTGGGTTCTTTCTACACGGCAGGTGAATCTGCTACGCGTGTCCCGGCTCCGGGATGTGTGCTGCGCCAGCCGGCCAGGGCTCCGCCCTGCGTGACGCCCTTTGCTCTCCTGAGCAGTGTCCGTCCGATGAGGAACTGATCTCTCTCGAAGACTGCCCACGGACTCCGGTCCGTTGTCCTTTCTTTGAGTTTCCCTTTGGGAGAGATCATGACCAACCCATACCTGAGTGGCGTTCTACGCCAGCCACGACAACTTCTATTTCCGATTCTGTTCTTCAGTTGCGCGGCCCCGGAGACCTCTCCGGTGCAGCCCGAGGAGCTCATCGATCACGTAGCAGCGCGCGCTGCAGACGCGTCCCTTGCCAGGAGTGCTGCGGAGCTTGCAGCGATTCCGCCCCTGGAACTGAACCTGCCGGATGTAGACGTGGAGTTGGATCCCACATCCAGCCAGTTCTGGCGAGTCTGTGCTTATGCCTGGAACCCAGCCGTGCGCCAGGCGCGGCAAGAGGTTCTCATGGCTCTGGCTCGACAGCAGTCGGCGGGTGCGCCGGACCCTGTGGGTGTGCGTGTAGTCGACCATGAATTTGGTGGGGACTCAGCACTTGTCGAGAGTGTCGCGACCTTTGACCTGCTTGGCATTCTGGGTGTAGGGGAGTCGGCAGCCGAGCAGGCTCAGGCTGATGTTCGTGTACTGCGGGCCCGGTGTCGCCTCGAACAAGAACTCTGGTCGGCGAGGTTTGTGGTCGAGAGGGCCAGGGTCCGTCTGGCAGCGGTACGAGCCCGCCAGGAACTGCTGCGAGTGCTAGGCACAGAGTTGAGAGAGGACATGGAGCGCTTCCGCATCCTGCAGCTCAACCGGCGTCTCTCCGATGCGGAGTGGGGGCTTATCAGCGCGCGTGAAGACCTCCTGCTACAGAAGCTCTCCCTGCTGGCTTCCGAGGAGGCCGCCCTCCGGCACGAATTGGCCGTAGCTGCGGGGCTTCCAATCGATCATCCAGCGCTCGACCGACCGGCCATAGACGCCCTCACTGACCTCGGCCCCACAGTGGAGCTCCCGAGTTCAGCCCGGTTGTTGGAGACACACCCTCGTCTGCGCTATCTGAGGCTCGACGTGGCCGAGGCCGAGGCCCAGCTACGCACCATTGCTGCCAGTGCTATCCCAGGGATCCGGATGGGCCCGCACCTCTCCTGGCCAGGGAGTGGCACCCAGCTGGGCGGCGCACTTCAACTCACCCTGCCCTTGCCTTCGCAGTGGCGTGGTGAAATCGAAGCCGCCTTGATCGAACGCACCGCGCGGATCCAGCAGCTTGAAGATGAACTGCTCTCCCACGGCTCACTGGCGCGGACGGCACAGCTACGTTGCGAGGAGGCTCGGGTGAGACAGGAGGAACACGCGGTGGCAGTCCAGAATGCAGCTTCCGAGTCCTGGCGTGCGACGCGCTTGAGGTTCCGAGTGGGCCAGGCGACATCCAGGGACTGGCTGCGCGCACTGGACGCCCAGATGCTGGCAGTCGTGCTGGGGGTCAACAGTACAGCTACCGAACACATTGCAACCCTTGATGTCCTGGAGCTGGCGGGTCCGGCGGTGGATACAGGAGACCAGTCATGAGTGAAGTCCGATCTGATATCGACCTGTCGGCTCTCGCGAGACCCGGAGCCAGCCTGGAACCTCCGCCGTCACGCTGGCGCAGGTACCTCATTCCCGTCCTCGTTCTCGTGGGTTTTGCTGCCGTCCTGGCCACCACCCTGAGCGATCTCCTCAAGCCCGTCACCGATGTCTCTGTGGAGCGCCCGAGGGCTCCGCGTGCGGGCGAACGGGCGCAGGCCTCTGCGGGCACCGTCGTGCTCCAGGCTGCCGGCTGGGTCGAACCCGACCCGTTTCTGGTCCACGTTCCTGCCCTGGCGGAGGGTGTTGTCCGTGAGCTGCTGGTAGAGGAGTCGGATGTGGTCGAGGCGGGCGCACCTGTTGCACGAATGATCGAAGATGATGCCCGCATCGCGCATTCAGCAGCCGTGGCCACCCTCGCTCTGAGGCGCGCAGAACTGGCAGAAGCCGAGGCCCGTCATGGCATTGCCAACGAGAGGTTGGAGGCCGCACTGGAGGTTACCGAGGCGGTTGCCCTGGCCCGCGCAGACCTGGCGGGGAAGATCGCGGCTGCCGAAGAACGCAAGGCTGCAGCGCTACAGGGTGAATCACGGGTTGCACTGGCCGAGGATGAGCTTGTCGTCCAGCGTGAGCTTGAGGCCGCAGGCGCTTCAGGTGCCCGTCAGGTGGAGATCGCAGCGAACGGCGTGGCCGAAGCGGTTGCGCGACGTGCAGAACTCGACGCACTTGCGGCGAGAGCGCTCGCAGATGTGGAGGCTGCCGAGGCCCGGAAGGTCCGAGCTGAGTCCGACGTGAAGCTCAGATTTGTGGATCGCTTGGAGGTCGAGATGGCCTCCGCGCGGGTGGATCACGCACGGGCAGAGGTGCGGGGCGCCGATACCAAGCTGGAGGAAGCGGCGCTGCGTCTGGAGCGTATGACCATTCGCTCACCAGTGTCCGGGGTCGTGCTGGAGAGGCTTACGGTGCCAGGCATGGTCCTCTCGGTTGCGACTATGGGGCATGCGGTGTGCTCGATCTACGATCCCACGGCCCTGCGCGTACGTGTTGATGTACCACAGGGCGATGTGGGTGAAGTGTTCACAGGGCAGCGAGCTCACGTGCTCGCCGAGTCGCGGGAAGGCAAGCCCTATCAGGGTGAAGTGATCCGTGTCGTGCAACAGGCGGACATCCAGAAGGTGACCCTGCAGGTGCATGTGCGCATCTTGGATGGCGACGCCCTGCTGCGGCCGGAGATGCTGACGCAGGTCCGCTTCTTCGGGAGTGGAGAGGCTGTTGAGAGCGATTCTGCATCAGAGCTAGTCCTCATTTCCAAGAGGTTGATCCAAGACGGATCGGTCTGGGTGGTCGATGGCGAGAGCGGAGTCGCACGGCAGAGATCGGTCCAGACCGGCGCGGATCGCGGCGATCTGGTTGAGGTGCTCTCAGGCCTCAATCTCACGGACAAGATCATCGACGAGGGACGTACGGGCCTCGCCGAGGGTGCTCGGGTCAGGGTGATCAACTAGAGGGAGAAGCATGAGTTTCATCGCATTGAATGAAGTGACTCGGGAGTACACCAAGGGTGAGCACCGGGTCATGCCCCTTGAGAGCGTCAGCCTCAAGATCGAGGCCGGAGAGTTCTTCGTACTACTGGGACCCTCGGGAAGCGGTAAGACCACCCTGTTGAATCTCCTGGCAGGGATTGACTCCGCTGATGCCGGAAGTGTCGTGGTCGGGGGCACCGATCTGACCAAGGCCAAGAGTCGTTCGCTGGCGGACTGGCGAGCGGAGTATGTGGGCTATGTTTTTCAGCAGGCCAACCTGGTGCCCGTCCTGACGGCCTACGAGAACGTCGAGCTGCCGCTCTGGCTTCTGCCTCTGAGCAAGGCCGAGAGGCACGCTCGGGTCTCCCTGGCATTGGAGGCTGTGGGTCTCGTGGATCGAGCCAGCCACCTGCCGAGCCAGATGTCCGGTGGGCAGGAGCAGAGGGTTGCGATTGCGCGCGCCATCGTCGCCGACCCGCCCCTGCTCCTGGCGGACGAGCCCACTGGGAACTTGGATGCTGAGTCTGCAGAGGGGATCCTGGAGCTGCTCTCGCGCCTCAACTCGGAGCGCGGCAAGACTATCGTCATGGTCACCCACGACCCCAAGGCCGCCGACCGGGGAACGCGGATCATGCGGCTGGACAAGGGGCGTCTGTTTGCCGTGGAGGGGCAGCAGGCATGAAGCTCACCAAGCTCATCTGGCGCAACCTGTTCCGTCGGCCGGCCAGGACCCTGCTCTCGATCGGCGGTGTGGCGAGCGCCATGACGCTCCTGATCCTGGTGGAGAGCCTGAGTGGTGGCATGGACCAGGCACTGTCCGGCGCGGACGCAGCTCGCACCCTGGTGGTCTACCGCAAGCACCGCTTCTGTCCACAGACCTCGTTCCTTCCAGAGTGGTACGCGGAGCGCATCCAGAAGCTCGATGGGGTGCAGTCGGTCCTTCCGATCAAGGTCTATCTTAACAACTGCAGGGCCAGCCTGGACCTTGTGGCCTTTCAGGGGGCTCCGGTCGACAAACTGCTGGAATCCAGGGCCATCGAGGTGAGAGAGGGCAGCCTCGAACAGTTCCGGTCCGAGCATGATGCAGCCCTTGTCGGGGCGGACTTTGCGGCTCGAAAGGGCCTCGGTGTGGGAGATACGTTCCGCTTTGGGGACATAGATGTGAAGGTGCGTGGCATCTTTGGCTCAGGTGAGAAGATCGAGGAGAGCCTGATCCTCACACACCTGGAGTTCTTGCAGCGTGCAGGACCCGTGGATCGCCTGGGTACGGTCACCCAATTTGAGGTCAAAGTCGCCGATGCTGAGCGGGCCGAGTCGATCGCGAAGGAGATCGACGGTCTCTTTGCCTCTGCCGAAGAGCCGACGGACACACGGGCACAGATAGCCTTCCTGGAGCGGGCTACCCGGGATCTCCGTGAGATCCTGCGCTTCGGCCGCATCCTCGGCCTCGCCTGCGTGCTTGTTGTCCTCTCACTCGTCGCCAATACGGTCTTCATGTCGGTCCAGGAGAGGATCCGGGAGTTTGGAGTGTTTCGGACGATCGGGTTCAAGGAGCGTCAACTAGCCACCGTTGTGATGGGAGAGAGTCTCTTCCTCGCCATGACCGGAGCTGTGCTGGGCCTTGCACTTGCACTGGTGATTCTGGGAACGACGAACCTCTCGATCGGAACCGAGGGGGTTGTGGTGGCCTTCGCAACTCCACCTGAGTTGTTCTTGCGGGGCCTGGGAATCGCGTTCGGCGTCGGTTGCCTGGCCGGACTGCTACCCGCGGTGCGCTCTGCACGACGACCAATCGTCAACTCCCTGAGGAGTGTGACATGAGGCGACACCTGCCCTTCGACTACGCCGTCCGCAACCTGGGCCGTCGTCCGCTTCGGACCCTGCTGACGGCAGCAGCGAGCGGCCTGGTGGCTGCCCTGCTGGTGGCCACCACCGCGTTCGTCCGGGGGTTGGACAAGACCTTCGCCGGTGCGGCCCAGGAGAACACGGCCATGCTGCTGTCCAATGTGGCCCAGCGGGATGTGGTCCGCTCCAGGGTGAACGCTGGCCTGGGTGAGATCGTTCGGGCCTCTGTCCCCGGCGTTGTGACCACATCGGGTGAGGTCCACATGGGGATCAGTGTGCGCCTGGGTGCTAGCGACGGGCCTGTCCACCCGGCCTTCATGAGGGGAGTTACGGACGACGCCTACGTCATGCACGATGCCCTGACCCTGGTCGAAGGCCGTCTTCCCATGGCTGGTGAGGCCATCGTTGGCCGACTTGCAGCCAGCCAGATGGGTGCAGCCCCCGAAGACCTCGCACTGGGGCGGGAACTCTGGTTGGAGGGCGCGCAATTCACCATCGTGGGTCGCTTTGCTGCGCCCGGAACCACGATCGAAGCTGAAGTCTGGACTCCCCTTGCACCTCTGCGGGGGCTCGTCCAGCGTGGAGACGACTCGGTTCTGTTTGTCCGAATGGACAGCAGCGATTTTGCTGACCTCGAGTTGTTCACCGCCCGCAGGCTCGATCTTGAGCTGGTCATGATTCCCACCTCCACCTACTACCGGGAGCTAACCGAGTACTTTGGGCCCATCCGGCGCATGGCCTGGTTCCTGGCGGCCATGATTGCGGCTGCAGCCCTCTTCGGCGGAGCCAACACCATGGGGGCATCTGTCCAGGACCGGGTTCGGGAGCTCGCAACCCTGCGTGCCATGGGCTACTCGGGCATGGCGCTGGCGCGTGCCATCGCCCAGGAGTCCGTGCTGATCGCCTGTCTTGGGGGCCTGGTTGGCGTGGCTCTCGCCAGGCTCTTCCTGGTGGGCAACTCCGTCACCTTGGCCATGAGCGCCTTCTCGCTGGATCTTGATGCGGTCAGCATCCTGGCCGGGTTCGCTGCCTCCGTACTCCTGGGACTGCTTGGCTCGGGTCCCGCAGCGCTGAGGGTCTCACGCCTCCCAATCATCGAAGCACTTGCCGAAAACTGAACCAAACCTCAAACTTCTAGTACCTCTTCTGGATTCAATTATGCAGCTCAGTCAGATTACTCTCGGGGTTCTGCTCCTAACTCTTCCCGCCTGTGGAGGCGATGGAGCCGAGGCCCCGACCGCTTCAGTTTCGCTTCCCGAGTCCTACTTCAGCGCGACCGTCAGCGGGGACCCCCTCGACGTTGTCGATCTCAGGGAAGCCTCAAGTGTGGGTTCCGAAGTCACGGTCCAGGGTAAGGTGCGCGACCTCTTCGAGAGTGCAGCCTTCACCCTTGCCGACCACTCCCTGGTCAGTTGCGCTGACATGGGAGACGACGATCACTGCAAGACCCCTTGGGACTATTGCTGCGAGGATCCGGACGCGCTAGTTGCGGGGACTGTAGTCGTCGAATTCCGAGAGGGTGAGCGTGTTCGCAAGGAGAAGGTGCGCGGCTTCCACGGCCTGGACAATCTCTCTCGCGTCGTCGTCACGGGCGAGCTGACGGAAGACAGCGTCGGCAATCTCTCCGTGATCGCCTCCTCTCTGCACATCGAGAAACCGTAACCAAGAAGGCTCGCGTCTCCACTGAGGCGCGCTGCCGGGCACTTGGTTAGGATGTACGCATGCGCTGCATCCATCCGCTTCTGTTCCTGCTCTGCTGCGGACTGGGTCACGCGCAGGAGGATCGCCCCAACATCCTCTTCCTCCTGGCCGACGACCAGCGGCCCGACAGCATAGGTGCTCTGGGGAATGAGCACATAGAGACGCCCAGCCTTGATGCGCTGGTTCAGGGTGGCTTCGTCTTTGAGGCCAATTACTGCATGGGCTCCCGCCACGGCGCGGTCTGCGCGCCGTCCCGGGCCATGCTGAACAGTGGCCGGACCCTGCACCGGGTCAAGGACAACCTGGAAGGAGTGGAGACGCTGGGCCAGGTCCTCGGAGCTGCAGGCTACTCCACCTTTGGCACGGGTAAGTGGCACAACGGGAAGGAGGCCTTCAGACGTTCCTTCAAGCAGGGGCGCAACATCATGTTCGGGGGGATGTCCGACCACTTCCGCATCCCGTTGGTCGACATGGTTGCCGAAGGCGATTCGCCGGGCTTTGGTGCCAGGCGAATTGGTGAGGGCCATTCAAGCGAGTTGATTGCGGACGCCGCAGTCTCATTTCTTGAGGACCACAGCAAGTCCGATCGCAAGCAGCCGTTCTTCTGCTACGTCTCGTTCACAGCACCGCATGACCCCAGGGATGCACCACCGCAGTTCCTGGAGCCCTATCAGCTCGATCCACCTCCCCTGCCCGACAACTTCCTGCCCCAGTACCCCTGGTGTTATGACCTGCCGACCCTGACCCTGAGGGATGAGGTTCTTGCGGCCTGGCCCCGTACTTCAGAGACCGTTCGCCAGCAACTGGCCGAGTACTACGGCATCATCACGCACCTCGATGCACAGGTGGGCCGGATCCTGGAGGCGGGGTCCAGGGCCGCCCATTGAATCCCTGGCCCGGCTCTGTCTGAGGCTCGCGGGTCGCCTTCCCGGCGCAATTAGCACTTGGCCTAAGCTCTTGCCAGGACCCTGGTTGTGCCTGGCCCGTGATAATACTCTGCGTTTTTCAAAGGCGGTTGTTGACCCGGGCGGCGCGATCCCTATCATTCCCCCTCCCAACGCGGCTCAGAACCCTGAGACCGCGGTCAATCAAGCGCCCAAGGCGTCTTTGCGGGGTGCTGGATGTCCTTCGGGATTGAGCGCCCTGGGGAAAAGGTGGGCCTGCCCATCGTTCTTTGAAAATAAGGGTGATCTCTGAAAGCCCTTGGGATGGGGCAGTGGCCAGTGGGTCACCTGGTGAGCCTGTTGCGGTGTCTAGCCGCAGCGACTTCACCTTGTGACTGATGCCGGTGGCTGCCTGTACTCCAAGAAAAAAAGAAAGAAAGCTAGACAAACTCAATTGAAGGGTTTGATCCTGGCTCAGAACGAACGCTAGCAGCGTGGATTAGGCATGCAAGTCGTGCGCGAAAGTCTTCGGACGAGTAAAGCGGCGAAAGGGTGAGTAACACGTAACCAACGTACCCCTCAGATCGGGATAACCACTGGAAACGGTGGATAATACTGAATGGTCCTAGGAAGGACATCCTTCCGAAGGTAAACGGCGGCTTCGGCTGCTGTTGAGGGAGCGGGTTGCGGCCTATCAGCTTGTTGGTGAGGTAACGGCTCACCAAGGCTATGACGGGTAGCGGGTCTGAGAGGATGATCCGTCACACTGGGACTGAGACACTGCCCAGACTCCTACGGGAGGCTGCAGTCGAGAATC
>NYYZ01000040.1 GCA_002686945.1 Planctomycetota bacterium | reverse complement strand
GCATGCGCAATCGGGTCTCGTCTCCCAGGGCGCGCAGAGTGCGGGTGGTCTCTTCAAGTCGCATCGTTACATCAGGATACCTTGATCGGACCCTCTGGGCGTCACTCTGGAGTGATTTTTCGGGTATTGGCCTCTTCATCCTGGTTGCCCTGTTGAGTTTGACCTGGGCCCTTTCGGTGTGCTTTGCCTAGCCCCTGCCCTTGATTCTGGGCCTGATCTTGCCCCACCTCTCTGTTGCACATGGACTTGCCCGCCTTGGTGGTGGGATCTGTGGTCACGATCTGGTTCTCGCGCTTTCCAGTACTGCCTGTTCATGCGGGTCTGCTTGGGTTGGTGGCAAATGTCCTGATCCTGGTGTGCGTTTCCCTGTTGGTTCCGGCGGGCAATTCAGGGTCCACCACCGAGGAATGAGGCGAGGCGTGGATTACGATCCAAGCGTGCTATGCTGAGAAGTGGCCCCGGAGATGGAGTCCGGTCCACCCAACCTTCGCGTTCATCAAGCAGTGCCCCCGCCAGTCCCCTGCGCATGATTCAACCCATGAAGAACCACCGCCTGCGTGTCATGTGTGTCAGTTCCTCAGGGGGGCATCTCGTCCAACTCAAGCTCGTGCTGCCGGCTTTTGCTGAACATGACCTAGTCCTGGTCAGCACCGGCGAGGAGGACATCGAAGGGGCGGCCGGAGCGACGCTGTACCAGATCCCTGAAGCAAGCCGCTGGAGTCGTATCCAGACAATGCTCTGTGCCTGGAAGCTGCTGTGGTTGATCTGGCGATTGCGTCCCAGTGTTATCGTCAGCACTGGGGCTGCCCCCGGTTTTCTTGCAGTCCGAATTGGGCGCTTCTTTGGAGCGCGCACGGTTTGGCTTGACAGTGTGGCCAACGTTGAGGTCATCTCGCTCGCCGGACAGTTGGCACAACCTCACTGCGATCTCTTCCTCACACAGTGGCCCGCGTTGGCGGTTGAAGATGGAATCCACTGCGCCGGAGGTGTGCTGTGATTTTCGTCACAGTCGGCACTCAGCTGCCTTTCGACCGACTGGTGAAGGCCATGGATCGATGGGCTGCTGATCATCCAGATCAGAAGGTCATTGTGCAGTCCGCAGAGGGTGACTATCAGCCCCAGCACATGCACTGCGAGCCCTACATGGCGCCGGATCGTTATGCCGAGGTACTGGCTCGCTGCTCCCAGGTGGTGGCCCACGCGGGTACCGGTTCGATCCTGAGTGCGCAGGAATTGGGCAAGCCTCTGCTGATCATGCCTCGGGATCCCAAACTCAGGGAGGTTCGGAGCGACCATCAGCACTCGACGGCGGGGAAGTACGCGCGACGGGCCGGGATTCTGATCGCTTGGGAAACCGAGGACCTTGCAACGCAACTCGACGCACTCTTGACCATGGCCCTTGATGGGGACCTGGGAGAGGCGGAGGGGGCTGAAGCCCAGGGGCTGAACAACGCAATTGCCGAATTTGTCGAGCAGGCACCCTTGAGGGTCAAAGACGCTCCCTGTCATCGCGTGGTCTGCGCCTGCTCCACTGGTGGGCATTTCGTGGAGATGCAGCGCATGCTGTCGGCACTTGAAGGGCATGAGTTGATCGTCATGACTTCCGATTCGAAGGACGCTTCCTCGGTACCCGCCGGTCGGCACTTTGCGATTCGAGAAGCGAGCCGCTGGTCGAAATCCAAGGGCTTCTCGACTTTCTTGCAATTGATGTTCCTGATCCCAAGACTGAGGGCTGACGTGGTCTTGAGCACGGGTGCGGCTCCTGGCTTCTTGGCGGTGATGATGGGTCGCCTGACCGGTTCGCGCGTGATCTGGGTCGACTCGCTCGCAAATGTGGATCGCGTTTCTCTTGGTGGCCGTCTTGCGCGAGTGTTTGCTCACCAGTTCCTCGTACAGTGGTCTGATCTTGCGGATGGGCGTAGGACTCAGTATCGGGGGAGGGTCAGGTGATATTCACAATAACAGGCACGCAGTTCCCTTTTGAGCGACTGGCGAGGAGTCTGGATGAATGGTGTCGCCGACACCCCGAGCAGGAGGTTATCGGGCAGATGGGGAAGGACACCTTTGGCCCGCAACATTTCATAGCCGTTGAAAGCTACCCTCCACTTGAGTTTGACAGGGTTTTCAGGTCTGCCAGCCACATCATTGCCCATGCGGGAATGGGCTCCGTCTTGACGGCGCGCCGTTTTGGGACTCCCATCATGATCGTACCGCGCCTGGTTTCTTTCAAGGAGCACCGCAGCGACCATCAGGTCGCCACCGCCAACGTCCTGCGCGGACGCCCCGGCATCGTGGTTTGTGACGACCTGGCGAACTTTGACGAATGCATGGACCAGCTGCTCGCCATGGAGCGCGGGCCAGGCACGACGAACACAGCAGATCCGAGCTTGGTGACTGCGCTCCAGCGTTTCGTCGACTTCGGCGAATTTCCCGACTAGGGCGCGGGGGCCGTTTCAGATTTTTCGCGCTTGCGACGACCCGGCCCTGAACCCAGCATGACCGCGATTGGCAGTGTGGTGTCGTTGGAGGCCAGGATGATCTGCATCGCCGCAGTCAGGGGTACCGCGAGGAATCCTCCCACGACCCCCCAGAGACCCGCCCAGACCACAACCGAGATCACCACCACTAAGGGCGAGAGGTTCAATTCACGGCCCAGGATGCGTGGTTCGATGAAGGAGCCCAGGGTCAGGTTCACCGAGAGATAGGTGATCACTACCGCTGCGGCCTTGATTACCGACTCTTCTACCGCCAGGGCGGTGATGAAGGGCAGGATTCCTGCGGCGATACTGCCAAAGGTTGGGATGTAGTTCAGGGCAAAGGTGATGATCCCGAACAAAAGCGCATAGGGGATATCCAGGGTGACCAGCACAACGTAGCACAGGGATCCAGTCAGGAAACTGACCACGGTCTTGACCCCTAGATAGCGCTGGATGCCGCGTCCAATGCGGTCGAGGATCTCTTCGGCATCCCCTCGGCGGTCCTTGGCGATGTGCAGGATCTTGCGTCGGAAGATAGCGGCCTCGGCGAAGATGAAGACCATGTAGATCAGCACGAGGACCAGACTCTTGACGAAGCCATATCCCGTGATGGCGACGTTCTCCACAAGAGCATTGGGATCAAAGTCATCCCAGACTTTGAGGGCATAGCTGCGCATCTCGTCCGGCAGCTGCTCCGCAGCTTCGATTCGAGTGCGGATGCCAATCTTGATACCTGCCCAACCACCGGACTCGGACATAGCTTCTCGTTGCCGCTGCAAGATGTCGTGCACAACACCCTCTTCTTGAGTGTCGTCTACTCCTTGCTCATCCTCGTTCTCGCTCTCTTGGTCCTTGGGTTCTAGCTCTTTGGCAGCGGGATCCTTCTGGGGAACCGACTCGACAATTGGCGCTTGATCTGGCATTGCCGGGCGCTCTATTGGAGCCTTGGCGGCTGCTTCGCCCAGGAACTCACGTACGTTGCTCTGGAAGAGCAGTCCCAACTGCAAGAGGATGAAGAACAGGGCAGAAATGATCATCAGCACCGTCACCGGCGGCGGGATGTGCCGTCGCGACATCCATGACACCACGGGTTGCAGCATGCTGGCCAGCAGCAGCGCGATTACTAGGGGCTGGATGATGCCTGCGCCCACATGGAATACCCAACCCACCATGACTGCGGCGATCACACCCAGGATGAGGTTGAACTGGTGTTGGATCTGAGGAGGGCCCATCGTGAGTCATAGGGTAACGAGCAGGGCCGGGGGCCGGAATGATCTCCTTGTCGCTAGGGCTCTAGTTCAGCATTCCAATAGCGATCCGAGATGAAATGCCGCCAGGTTTGGCGCATCCTTCCCAGGGGGACTTCCATTACCGGCGTCCAGGTCGGTTCAACCGCCTGACGCAGCAGATCCATGTGAGCTTCTTGGGGCAGCTTGTTGGCTTTACGTCGATTGCAGGGTACGCAGGCCAGGACGCAGTTGGTCCAAGAGGAGCGGCCTCCCCGAGAGCGAGGTAGCAGGTGGTCGATGGTGAGTTCACTGGTGCCCGGGCGTTTTCCGCAGTACTGGCAGCGGTTCTGGTCCCTTCGAAAGAGGTTTCGGCGGGAGAACGTCGCCTTGGGGCGCGGCATGCCATTGAAGTGGGTCAGCACAATGATCTCGGGCACACGGACTTTGAGGGTCACCGTTCGCACGCATGGCTCATTGGGTTCCACCGCCAGATTCGACCAGGACTCAAAGGCGTGCATCTGATATGTCTCTGGCTCTACAGCGCGAGCCGAGCCAGTGAATATCATTCCCAATGCCTCGCGCACCGAGGTAGTGGCGATGGCGGACCAGGACTTGTTCAGGACCAGGGTCTGGTCATTCAAGATACTGATGTGGGTTTCCATTGGGCTTTCGTTTTGAACATGCTGCCGACACGGAGACCGCCAGCACACCTTTACATGTAAGAAACTCCTAGCCGGACCGCAAGGTGCATAGTGGCTCTTGCATCGAGTTCACTCTCCGATGGCCATTCGAAGCCACCAGAGGCGGGGCTGTTTTTTCGTCCTAGCGGTCCGCGTCCTGCTGGATCTCTCTAAGCAACTGCACCACCATTGCGTCCTTCGGGCGCTGGCGGAGGAGTTCCTGCCCATGGGTCAATGCCTCGTTCCATCGTTCTTGAGCACGCAGCGAGTCGATCAATGCCAAGCGCAAGTCCCCGTTGGTTGGAGCCATTTGCAGGGCATTCTCAAGCGCGAAGATTGCTTCCCCATGGCGTTCGAGCTGACTCAGGCAGAGTCCGTGTACAAGGGCCAGTCGTGGGTCAGAGGGATCCCAGGCCGCTGCCTTGGCAAGATGTTCCACCGCGTGCTCTGGGTTGTCAGCACGCACCCAGGCCAGCCCCAGGGCATGGTGCAGGCTTGGGTTGTTCGGATGTCGTTCGAGGGCCTTGATCAGTATCTCTCGGGACTCTTCTTCGCGCCCTTGCATGCGCAGGATGTCGGCAAGGTTGACTCCAGCAGCGACCAGATCCGGGTCCATCTTCCAGGCCCGACGGGTGGCGTGTTCGGCTTGGTCGAAGTGCCCCTGGTCCGCCTCAAGTACCCCGAGGTTCAGCCAGGATCCGGGGCGTTCTCCGTTGGCCAGCTCCGCGTTCCGGGCTTCCTGAACAGCGCGCCCGAGGGCTGCATGCAAGCTGGGGTCCAAGCTGGTCAAGGGCGCAGCAGCCATGGAGCGTCCGGCGGAAACCCGCACTGCGCGAACATCATCGTCCAATAGATGCCCGATCAGGGGCGCGCGGGACTCAGGTGGCATGACTTCGGTTGCCCGAGCGGCGGCGGCACGCACCAGGGCAGATGAGTCATGGGCCGCTTCGATCAGGGTGCCCATATGGGGGGGCTCCAAGCGTAGGCCCAGCTCAAAAACCGCGGTAGCGCGCATGATGTCGCTCGTGTCTTCGTCTTGGATCAAGCTCTCGAGCTCGTCCAGAGCTTCCAATTCACCAGCGCGCACCCGGGCCAGGATCTCGCCCGGGTGGGGGGGAAGTGTCTTTTCTCCAGTCCACTCAGCGATCTTGTCTGCAGCCCAGCTGCTGCCTTCTGCGTGGCACGTGCTGCAAGCATCAGGTGTCTTGAGGACACTAGCGAGGTCCGGTCTCGGCACACGAAAGGAGTGATCTCTTCGGCCATCTATCACCATGTAGTCACGAGAGGCCATGTGACAGTCTACGCAGGAGGAGCCTGGTGTTCCCGCCGCGTGGTGGTAGTGGGTTTCCCTGTCAAGAGTGCCACTGTCGTGACACTGGGTGCAAAGAGCGTTGCCCTGAGCTACCAACTGATTCGAGTGAGGATCGTGGCAGTCGCGGCAGGAGACTCCAGCCGCATGCATGCGACTTTGGACAAATGATCCCCACACATAGACTTCATCGAGAATCTGGCCGTCATTGTGATAGAGGCCGGCCAACAGCAGACTTGGTTCGTAGCCATCGAGAAATGGCTCTCCAGGAGCATGTCCGTCTGTCATGGCTCGTCTGCGGCTGTGGCATTTGGCGCAGGTATCTAGTTCGGTGTTCGTGCTACGGGCTGGGATGCGTACGGGCAAGCCGGTTTCCGCCTGGGTGACCCATTTCCCATCGTCCTTGTCCCCGAGGCCCGCAACCAGGAAGAGACCGGGAGGAGCATTTTCAATGCGCCCAGTCTCTGCCCACT
>NYYZ01000039.1 GCA_002686945.1 Planctomycetota bacterium | reverse complement strand
GAACCTCTTCCGTGGGTACTGGTTATGATGTGCCGGCGGCTCTGCCGAGTCCCCCAGGAGGGACCATTGTCGGGGGCTCCACCTGGATGTTCCAGCTCTGGTACCGCGATGGAACCAACTCGAACTTCTCGAACGGCCTAGAGGTCGACTTCTAGACCCTTCTTTTCTCAGACCCTCCGCAGTCTCAGCTGTCTCTAACAGCTGGGGCTGCGGTAATTTTGGCCTTCTGCTGGGCCCCAATTTGAGCCTTCCTCGACTGGCTGGCTCCTCAAATGGGTGTGTGGCATTTTGGGGGCTAGGCAAGATTGCCAACATGTCAGACACTAAGGACCTACTTCATCCCAGACAGCCTCATGCGCATTCTCCAGAGCACTCTTCTGATTTCACTTCTTTCAGCTTCTGTATCGGCCCAAAGCATAGGTGAGAAGTATTACTGTCCAGCAGCAGCGAATTCCACGGGAAGCCCCGCGGTGATTTCTGCTCTCGGAAGTGACATCGTGGGCGGGAACGCCCTGACTCTGGTTGCGAATGGCCTGCCTAGCAATCAGTTTGGGTTCTTCCTCGTAGGTCCATCAACAGGGCTCGTGGCCAACCCCGGAGGCTCTCAGGGGACCATCTGCATCGGAGGCGGCTTGGGCCGTTTCAACGGTCAGGTCATGAACAGCGGCGGCATGGGTACGATTTCGGCCACCGTTGACACGCTTGCCCTTCCGGTCAATCCCGTGGCTGCGATTGCCGGTGGTGAGACCTGGCACTTTCAGGCCTGGTACCGGGACCTGAATCCAAGTCAGGTTTCCAACTTCACAGATGCGATCGCGATCGGTTTCCGTGATGTTGGTATCACTGCCGACTTTAGTGCAGATGTGAGCAGTGGTCCTGCGCCACTTTCGGTGCAGTTCACCAATGCGGCCGTTGGGGCTAGTTCGTTTGCCTGGGACTTTGGCGACAGCGGGACAAGTACTGCAAGTAATCCGAGCCATACCTTTGCGGCGGCGGGTACTTATCTTGTCGAGTTGATGACAACCGGCTCCGCTGGCTCGGCTGCCGATCTGATGGTTATTGAGGTGACCGCGGCTCCCCCGACCTTTGGTTCGGTGTGGGCGGATTTCATCGTGGTTGACCCTGCAGTTGGTTTGTCTTGCGTTGATTGTCACGGAGTCGGTGGGTTTGGAGACCTAGACATGTCAACCGAAGCCGTCGCCTACGCCAATCTGGTTGGTGCAGCTGCCGACTGCGGAAGTGGCAACACTCGTGTGATCGCGGGAGATGCGACGAACAGCTTGCTGTATCAGAAGCTAGCAGGTACTCAAACCTGTGGACAATCGATGCCGTTCGGTGCTTCCTATTCAGGCGACTTGGCCCTGGTCTTCGACTGGATCCAAGCGGGCGCCCAGCAGTAACGGCTGGCTCTTATTGAAGGGCCGTGGGCGGTTCTTCCGGGGTCCCCGCTAGGCGAATCCCTCACATGGAGAATGGCGCAGGAAGAATAGTCCCACCCCGGGTTCCACAACAAGGCATCCTGGGTCAATGAACTACCAACTTCTGCTGCGCCTCTTGTGGCTGCTCATGGTCGTGTCTCCGCTGTCTTCCCAAGACGATGACGATGGCATTCAATGGGTTGCTCTGCATGATCTGACGGTGGAGGGCCAGGGATGGAGTGATGTGGAGTCACCCTTTGACCGTCTGCCAGCCAGGGCCAAGGGTGTTGTGCGCGGAGTGGTCTGGGAACTGTCCCAGGATTCGGCAGGCATCTGTGCTCGCTTTACAACTGATGCCACAGAGATCCACTGTCGTTGGGGGTTGCGTTCTTCGGAACTTGCCATGCCTCATATGCCTGCCACTGGAGTCAGTGGAGTCGATCTGTTCGTGCGTGACAGCGGGGGCCGCTGGCTTTGGCTCGCTTGCCCGCGTCCGGACAAGCAGGAGATGGAAGCGATGTTGATAACGGACATTGATCCCGGTTTGCGCGAGTACATGTTGTATCTGCCCCTGTACAACGGGGTCAGTCATTGTGAGATAGGTGTTCCGAGTGGCAGAAAATTGACACCTGGACCCGAGAGGCCTGAGGGTCAGCGCAAGCCCATTCTCTTCTACGGGACTTCGATCACCCATGGAGCTTGCGCCTCGCGACCAGGCGCTTGTCACACCGCTCTGCTTGGGCGTCGCTTTGATCGTCCGGTGATCAACTTGGGACTGTCAGGGAATGGACGCATGGAAGCGAGCGTAGGCCAGTTTCTGTGCGAACTCGATCCAGCGGTTTTTGTGGTTGACTGTCTGCCCAATATGAACGGGGAAATGGTCACTGAGCGGCTTGAGGTCCTGGTGCACCAACTGCGTAAGGCGCACCCCTTGACACCGATTGTGTTGGTGGAAGATCGGACCTTCGGCAATGCCTTTCTGCGTTCCGAACGTCGGCGGCATCATGAAGCCAGCCGCAAGGCACTGCGCGAGGGGCTGAAGCGTTTGCGCGGGCAGGGTGTCAAAGGCCTGACCCTGGTGGAGGGTACGAACTTGTTGGTGAATGGGGACACGGTGGACGGTTCCCACCCCTCTGACCTGGGCTTCGCTCATCAGGCGGAAGTCTTGGGAACTGCGCTGGAGCCATTGCTGCGCCCAGACAAATCACGATGAGGCTGCAAGTGACAGGTTGGCTCTCCCAATAAGGCTCCAGCGGGTGCGTTCAGCGCACCTGCGAACACTCCAGAATCCCACATACCCAAAGCCAGCCAATAGAATGACCATGGAGAGAATCGACGCATCAGATCGTGGCACCGTTGCCCTGGCCCATATCTCTGGTCTGGGCGGCTATGTGGTTCCCTTCGGAGGCGTGGTGGCGCCGATCCTGATGATGATCGCTGCAGATGATGGTTCTCAGGCCGAGCGTGCCGCAAAACAGGCGCTGGCCCTCAACGTCTTTGTTTTCATCATGGGGCTGCTGCTGGTCATAAGTTCCTTCACTATCGTCCTGATCCCAGTCGCTATCGGCTGTGGCATCATATTGGGCCTGCTCGCTCTCGGTCTGCCGATCTATGGACTGGTCAAAGCGATGAGTGGAGAGTTCTGTCGCTATCCCTTCGTGGGGTCATTTGCTGAGTAGCGTCCCCTGGCGTTGTTCGCTAGGCTGAACCCATGGACCCGACTCGAGTCATGGCCGTTTGGAGTCGTCTGGGGGGGTCAGCGTTGGGGCGTCGGCTGTTTTCCATGATGCTGGGTTGGGGCGTGCCCTATTCCGGTTCGATTGGCGCAAGGGTCACGCAGCTTGCACCGGGAACCTGTGAACTCGTGCTGCCAGATCGGCGTCGGGTGCACAATCACCTGAACTCTATTCACGCGATAGCCTTGGTCAATTTGGCGGAGCTTGCCAGCGGTCTCGCGATGCTATCGGGACTGCCGCCCACTGCCAGGGGGATCGTGACACATATTGAAATGGAATACGAGAAGAAGGCTCGTGGCATGTTGACCGCACGCAGCACAGCTCGTGCTCCCGGATTGATCAATCGCGACATGCAGCACACTGTGGAGGCCGAGATTTTTGATGCTGGTGGGGATCGAGTCGCTGTGGGACGCATCCTCTGGCAGTTGGGGCCCAAGCCTGAGGTCCAAGCGTGAGTGAGCCTTCAACGGCGTTGACCCGGGATGCGGGGGTACGCTATCCCCTGATCTGTGGCGCAATGTATCCATGTTCGAACCCAGAGCTGGTGGCTGCGGTCAGCCGGGCTGGGGCCTTGGGTGTCATTCAGCCCCTGTCTTTTGCCTATGTGCATAACGGCTCTTTCAGTGCTGGGCTTGATCGGGTGCGTGAGTTGACCGATAAGCCCGTCGGTTTCAATGCAATCGTTGAGAAGAGCGTCAAGGCCTATGAGAAGCGCATGCGCTCTTGGGTCACCGAGGCATTGGACCGGGATGTACGTTTCTTCATCACTGCTTTGGGCAATCCTGAGTGGGTTTGCGATCTGGTGCATTCGGTTGGGGGAAAGGTCTATCACGATGTGACCGAGCGCCGTTGGGCGGAGAAAGCGCTTGAGGCCGGGGTTGATGGGTTCATAGCAGTCAATAATCGGGCTGGCGGACACGCAGGCAAACTGGACCCTGCAGCCGTGCTGGCGGATATTGGTCCGTTGAACAAGCCAGTGATCTGTGCTGGCGGAATCGGCGATGAAGCGGGGTTTGTGCAGGCCCTTGGAATGGGCTTTGACGGGTGTCAGTTGGGTACGCGTTTCATCGCCACGCCAGAGTGTGCCGTGCATGAGTCCTACCGTGAGGCGATTGTTGCAGCAGGCGAGGAGGACGTGGTCCTGACCGACAAGCTCTCAGGTATCGATGTCTCGATTCTGCGCAACCCGGCCTTGGACAAGGTGGGCTATCGGGCCGGTCCAATCGCCCGTTGGCTGTTGCGGGGCCGTAAGACCAAGCACTGGGTAAGGACCTATTACACCCTGCGATCTCTACGGCAGCTGAAGCGCTCAAGCATCCAAGGCCTGACCTATCGAGATTCTTATCAGGCAGGCAAGAGCGTTGCTGGGGTGCAGGAGATTCTGCCTGCGGGGGATATTGTCGAGCGATTTGGTCAGGCATGGTTGGCGTCCCTGGCTGCTGCTGATTGACCCTGGGTCAGCTCTCGGCTCTGTTGTGGGGAGGGCTTTCCCTTTTTTTCTCACATCTTCCCGATTGGTCCGTAGAGGTGTGTTCCGGTTTGGTTTGACTCCAGACAATCAAGACCGAATACCCATACTGGCGCCTGTTCAGATTCACTCATGAGAATGCTCAACCCGACCTTGCTCCTGGTTCTTTGTCCCGTGGGGTATGGCGTGCTGAGCTTGCTTCCGGAAACAAGGGCCGTCTCGGCAATGAGGAGTCCCACAATGAATGTTGGCCAAGAGACCGCTGGCCAAGGACAGCTCTTTGTCGGATTGCAGCCCATAGAGGTCGTTCGGAAGAGTGTCCAGCAGCCTAGGCCTTCGCCCCTGGAACCAGTAGTTGCTCCTCCGGAGACACTGCTCTCGCCGAAAGAACTTCCGGACCCGGTTCTGCCCCTGATTGATTTGCCCCTGCCGGTGAATCCCTTGCTGGACGCCGATGCGACTGAGGAGCAGTACATGGTCTGGTATGGAGCCTGTTCCCGTTCCTACCTTGTAGTCAACCAAGTTCGCTTGCGGAGGCTCTTGCAGTTTGGGAATGCCCACAAGGACCAAGATCTGACGTTGTTCAACATTGCCCCACAGGTGCGGCGGATGTTGGCTGATCTTCCTGCCTTGTCATCTGAAAGCGCTTGGCTAGCGGCCCACCTTCGTGACCTCAATCAGACGCCATTCTTGGGGCCTCTGCCCGTTGAGGCTGGAGATGATCAATCAGACTTTGAGCGACAACTCCTCTCGCTAGACCTGGCGACCCTGGAGGTCGTCAAGAGAGAAGTAGAGCATGCCTTTGTCATTGAGAAGGCACGCTTATCGGAGGCCTGCTTTCAAAGCGGAATGTACCGGTCGGTGCTTCGTGCCAGATCAGGGTTTGGCTGAGGCCCTTTTGTCGGCCCCACCAGTTCGGTGCGTTGGGCGGAGTGTGGAAACGGGATGTTCGAGCAGCGTACGGTTACTCTGAATCAGGATCAGTATCCGTTGCTGCATGCGTTGCTGCGTAAGAAGCGCTGGATCTCTGCACGAAGCGCAGAGCTATGGAGTGAGGACCGTCTTTCGTGGCAATTGAACTAAGGGGTTCAGAGCACTCCGGGTCTTGTTGCCGTGTCCTTGTTGAGCGGTTGTCCGAGTTCATCAAAAGCTTCGTAGATGCTGGCGGACGAGGGGCTTCCCGTTAGTTCCTCAGGTAGGAGTGTCCAGACAACCAGGTCTCGATTCCCTTCACCTGGCCAGCTTCTGATTCTGCGGGCGATTCCCTCCTTGCAGAATCCGAGCTTTGCAGGAATTCTATTGGAGGCTTCGTTCTCGACCTGACACTGAATCAGGATACGGGAAGCTTGTTGTGTTTCCAGAGAGAAACGAGTGAGGGCAGCCGTGAGTTCAGTTGCTATTCCGCGGCCGCATTCACTCTCTGCTACCCAGTAGCCGATCTCCATTTGTCGATTGGACTCCTTGGGTCGTAATCCAGCTCCTCCGATCATCCGCGAGTCTGTGCGGTTCTGGACTCGATAGGCAAAGTCTTCTCCGCGATCAAATTTGATGCGCTGCTGACGAATCCACTCCAGTTTCTGATCGAGTGTCTGTGGCTCGTCCAATCCCCAACTGAGGAATCGCGAAATATGCGCCTTGTTGTCTGCTGCAAGTGCTTGTAGTTCTTCTGCATGTTCAGGTTGATAACAAGTCAGCTCAAGGCGCTCCGTGAGGAGACGATATGCGCGTATTTCAGGGAAGGACATGATCTGATTCTACGCCCGTTCTTGTGGATGGAGGCAGTGCAGTTCAGAGTTCTTGAGCGGTTCCACTGGCGGTGCCAGGCAGAAGCCTATTCGCTCCCCAGACTGACCCAGGTTTCGCTTCCGCCGATCACCTGGACCTGCACACTCGCAAGGCCGCTCGGAAGCTGGGCCTGGACTGTGTAGAGGCCGCTGGGGATGCCGCGGATCAATGTGCGCCCGTCTTGATCCGTGACCTCAAAGGGGTCCACGCGGCCGGCGGTGACCCAGGTGCTAACGTCTGTGCCACGTTCTTGGTTGTGCAAGCTGATGGTTATGCCGACCAGCGGATCTTCGCCGAACAGAGCGTGGACTCCCAGGTCTCCTACCTGGCGCACTTCGAGAACTGCTGGCCCCGAAGCAGAGGAGTGGAAGGTCAAGGGCTCATGCCAGTAGGCACCGTCGATCGGGGTGACCCTGTATTCTCCTGGGGAACAAGCGTGAGCGGGGGTGTTGCCCCCGTGATCGCTGGTGATCTTGACCTGGTAGGAACCCGCCCAGCCCACAGGGGTGATCATGGCGGTCAGGTAGCTGGCGGGCTTCCCTCGTTCCGTGAAGTGTATGCCCATGTTGTGGCTGGAATCGATTGTCTCGGTCAGGGTTTCGGTGTTCCCTTTGGTGACCTGGATGGTGCCTGTGAAAACAGTCTCTTGGGTCTTTCCGCTGAGCAGGTAACGCACCTTGCCGCTGGCTCCCGCCAGGTTGACAATGCCACTGCGGCTTGTGGCCTCGAAGCGAGCGCGTACGCCGGGGGTCATCTGGAAGTAGGCGGCGAGGTTGGACATGGGACGTGAGTTACTGTCGATGAAGCGCACATGGCCGGAGTCCGGTTTGAGCCTGACCTTGAGGCGCAGATCTCCAGCTGCTCTGGCGTCCAGTTCTAGATGACAGGCGTCTCTGGAGTTCAAGATCACCGCCGCCGAGATCCAGGTCTGAGGGATTCCTTCAATGGTTGCTTCGCCTGTTTCTTGGTTGAGATAGGTGGTCAGAAGAGTCGCTGCTTCGCCGGCGGACTCCGACCAACTCAACCTCAGGCCCTGCGCGCTGCCGGGTACATAGGGTCCCCCGTCCTCCGCTTCCAAGACAAAGATGATCTTGCGTCCTACGGGCCTCTGCAGCACCACTTCCCAGGGTGGCGAGCCTCGAGGCGTGACATAGAATTCGACAAAAGCCCCCCAGGGTGGTTCAAAGGTCAAGCGTTGAGATCCGGCGCCACGGTCCTGCAAGACCAACACTCCGTCGGGGCTGAATTGGGGTCGACCCCTTTCCACCAGAGTCCAGATCTCGTTCCCCGGAGGTGGTTCCAATCGCAGGGTCAAGGTCCCCGCCGCGTTGAGCACGATCCTGCCCAGATCGGGATCGAGCTTGTCGCCCCCCGCTGCCAAGGTCGTTGGTTGGTAGCCGTGGGCTGCCACATAAACCCAGGACGAAGAGGGCGCGAGGGCCAGACCCTCAAACCGTCCCTCTGCATCACTGATGGTGTACTCGCGCTCCACATCGATCAGGGTCGTGCCCAGGGGTTCCTTGCTGGTCAGCCAGGCACCTTCGATGGGCTGGCCCGTGCTGGCGCTGACCACTTGACCCCGGGCCAGGGTGTTGGATTCCAGTTCCAGGTCCAAGGTCTTGGTCGTGCCGGGCGGAATATTCAGGTCGTGGGTGTTTCCAGTCTCTTCCCAGTCAAGCGAGTAGACGATCACGCTCACTGGACCCGAGGGTGCATCGTTGATGAGGTAGCTCCCGTCTGTACGGTCCCGAAACCACTTCCAGGCTACATGCCCTCGCTCGTCATTGAAGGCCAGTTGAAAATTGGGGACTGGTAGGCCTTTGCGGCGAACTGTTCCTTGCAGAATCGTCGAAGGAGAGACCTTCAGCACATAGGGTTCGCGGTTCTGCTTGGGATGGATGTAGTCGTACTGGGTGCCGGACCAGCCCGGTTCGCGCAGGGCAAAGGATATCTCGCCAACCGCCAAAGCCGCGAACTTCGCGAGGCCCTGGGAGCTGGTGCGAGCGCTGACCATGGTGTAGGCAGATTCTTCGTTGTCGTACCAAAAGCCCTGTACTTCTACTCCGCCCAAGAGCGAGCCTTGCGTGTCTGTCACAATCACGCTCCCGGGCAAGCCAGCTTTCCAATTGAAGTTGACTGTCATCAATGTGCCCCCGGGGGGCGCCATGATCTGTTTGGTTTGGGGCAGCATGATCCCGCCGCTGACTGCCACCAACAACTCTGCTCCCGCGGCAGCGTGGATTTCTTTCAGGTCCCAAAAGCCGTTCTTGTCCACATGGCACTCGGCGATGGCTGCGTTCGGCAGGGAGCCCTTGGGGCGCACACTGACACGATAGCTGGACAGGTCCTCCTCTTGCGGAACTTGATTGATGTAGCCGGCGAGGTGAAAAGAGGGACCCAGGTGGATCTCTATTTCCTTGTTGTGGGTCAGGCGCACTGACCCGGCCCAGCTGCCAGCCAAGTCCCCCGAGCGGGCGATGATTTGGGCGATGCCTTGGAAGGCCGGTAGCTCAAGAGGCTGATTGGCGTTGACAGTACGGCGCATGACAAAACCAACCCGTTGGCCAGCTTGGTCGGTGTCGCTCAAGCAACGCATTTCCAGGTCACAGGCTGCGAGTGCCGTGCCCTTGGCGGGGATGACTTGCACACGCAGTGGATCGGCTGCGTTCGGCTTGGGGACCAAGCTCGTGCTTCCCGGCGCGAGGGACTGGGGCGTCGCGGCAAAGCCGGGGGTGATTGGGACCAGGAAGGGGCCCCTGATGGTCTGGCAGGCGAGGCCCGGCGCTTGGGTGGGGCGATCCGTGAGGACTTGAAGGGGTGCCCCTTGTTGGTTTTCGACCTGCTCCCAGGCAGTGCCAAGGCAAGTGGCGTGGGGTTGGGGCACCGCGCATGCCCAGAGGGCCATGAGTGTGAGTTGGCCGGGAGCGCTGGGGGCGGACTCAAGACCGGTGCGCGGGGCACTGGTCGTTGGTCCCTGGGTGCTGTTCTCCTTGCCTTGGGGCTTTGTTGAGCTTGTCTGTTCTGTGCCCGTGTGCCTTGGAGTCACCGGAGTCGTTCGTGAGCCTTCCTGATCGATGGGGCCCCGGTCCGTTGACCAGGTCCAAAGCCAAACGCTACCGACCAAGATCAGCGCGAGGGCTAGGAGGGCAGTGACATCTTTTCTCATTAGCGACCCGCCAGGCTCTTGAGGCCTGGCGGGGATAGGTTTCGATACTTATTGATCAGTTCGGATCAACCGCCCGGGGGGGGTGGGGTTGTCCTGACGGATCGGGATCGAATGCTCCGCTTGGTGCGGGTCCTCGTTCCACCGTTGTCTGTGGTGGGGGGAGGGGGCAGGGGCGGAGGGGGTTGGGCGTTTGGTACGTGAACAGCATCTGGCTCAACTGGGCCGCCTCCGTTGTAGGAGTTACCCATGTATGTCGAGTTGTCTGCAGTTGCTTGGGGAACGGACAAGACCGCCAGGAGGAGCAGCGCACCAAGAAGAATCATTAGCTTGGAGAAGTTCATGATTGACCTCCTTCGTTGCCTTCGGATTCGACAAATCGATGCAGGCCCTCAGGGATGGCCTCCAAAATGTCAGCCGGTAGGTAGCTCAGGTCAGGCGGGGTGGCCGGCTTGTCGAACGCCTCTCTTGAGCACAGTTGCGGGTGGTTGCGCATGGCCGCCACCGCATCCTTGACCGATTCGAGATCTTCTGCATAGCAGCCAGATCGCAGGAGTTCAGTCCATGGGAACAAGAACTCAGGTGATAGGGCTGCAGCTTTCCGTGCTGAAGTGACCGGACATTCTACACCTGCCATTCGCTGGGCCACGGCCAGCCAGGTCCAAGCCATTGCTTTGCGGAATGGTTCATTTGCGGTCTCGATCGCATTCTTTGCATGGATCATCCCTTGTAGGGGACGGTTCGTGTTGCAATAGACTGTTGCGAGTAGAGCTTCGACTTTCGAACACGGCGCGAGACGGCGACTGATTTCCAGTGCGGAAAGCAGTCCTTGAGTTTCATCGGCACCGTTTGAAGAGTAGGTCTCAATTATCGCATCCACGATTCGTGCCACATGACGCCCTTTGGGGGCGTTGCGCGGGTCGTTTTCACCCCGATCTACGATACGGTTCTGACTTTCTCGATCCAGTAGTCGATAAGCGACGGCCACACGAATTGCCCGGGCCAATTCATCGCCCTGGAATTCCAGCACACGCTGCTCCATCTCCGTATCCGTCGACGCTTTCAACCCATCGTCCGAGGAAACCCAGTTCTCGCCATCGGCAATATCCTGGGTGAACATGGTTGTTCCTTCTCCTGAGATTCCTTCAACCAGATCCTTCAGTTCCGGATCTTTCGTCCAATTCGGTTGCACATTCATGATGCTACCTCCTCGTGCACCAGGCACTGTTTTTGGAGGCTGCGCAGCGCGCTGCTGATCGCAGACCGGATGTGAGCTGGATCCCAACCGGATTCCTCAGCCAGTTCGGTCACCGACTGTCCGTCGAAGGCAACCCGGTAGAGGGGCTGTCTGAGGGGCATGGGCAGGCCGTTGAAGGCGCAGCACAGGTCGGGGCCGGAGGCCGTTGGAACACCTAGGACAGCTGTCATGCGCAAGTGCTGCTTGTCGTGGACAATGATATTGCTCCCTTGTCCCAAGCGTTCCTCGTCACGCCAGATGATCAGGCTGGTTGCACAGGTGAGATGGGCCCGGCTCCACTCAAGCAGGCTCTTGGCCTCCTCAAGTTCTGCCATGCCCAACGCCAATGCAATTGCCCCCTCATCCGCCACCTCGTGGTGGTTGAGTAGCAGGGCGAGGTCGCGACAATGATGGCCAACGGCCTCATGCCACTCCTCACCCTCGGTGAGTAACTTCACAATAGTTGCCGGGCCTGCGTCTTGAATGTCAGGCAGCGTTGGCAGCGTATTGAGCACAAATCGCGAGTTTGGGAACCGCTCGACAAGTCGAGCAACTCCCGGATCTGGATGCTTCATCTGATTCCTAGGTTCATGGAGGTCCGTCCTGCCGGGGGTTGTCGGCATGGGTAAGTGAGCTCGAACGGAGACTTGCGCTTGCTGGTCGCCGGCCAATCCAGATCCAGTTTCCTGGAAGGTGGCTTGGGCGCTGCAGATGAGCATTGAGGTGGCCATTGTCCGGCTCAATAGCAGGGACACACCGTGGCCGAGGCCGGGGGTGTGTATCTGGGATCGGGTCAAGAGGGAGCAGGTCATCTCACAAGCGCCCCGCTGGGCACACCCTGACTCTATGCCTGATGCTGTCCGATATGGGTGTCCTCCTGCTGCCGTGGCCTTTGAGTGCGCATCCGGGTGCTGTAACCCCTTGTTGGCAAGTGGCTTATGGAAGACACAAGTTTTCTGGGGCACGAAGCTCACTCTCCCTGGATCCCCAGGAATCGCACTTCTTGAGGGTGCTGAGAACCTTCATGTTGGCTCCGGGGGCCTTGGTGCAGTGTGGACAACTCATCTCGCGCCCTCCGCGGGGACCGCCGCAGTCTGCTGGGCATGCACCTCCTGGGGTACCCTCAGGCTTCCATGAAGCCCCATGATCTGATCCTCTTGGACGGAGGCACTGGCACTGAACTGCGTGAGCGGGGCGTGGAGATTCCCTGCCATCGTACTTCGATCTGGTCTGCGCAGGCTCTGGTGGCAGCGCCCGATGAAGTGGTCGCCGTGCACCGTGCGTTCATCGAGGCGGGGGCCGAGGTGATCACCGCCTGCAACTACGCTGTGACACCGACCCTGCTTGAGCGCGAAGGCATGCGTCAGCGAGTGGAGGAATTGACCCTGCTGGCGCTCGACCTGGCGGAGCGTGCTCGGGAAGAGTCAGGCCAGGAGGTGCGCATCGCTGCCTCCTTGCCGCCTCTGGACACGAGCTATCGGGCGGATCTTGTGCCCGAGGAACGATGCCTGAGGGCCGAGTGCACGCAACTCGCTCAACTCATCGCTCCTCGAGTGGACTTGATCTTGTGCGAGACCATGTCCTTGGGCCGTGAGGCGTTGGTGACGGCCGAGGTGGCCCTGGAGACCGGCCGCGAGGTCTGGCTCAGTTGGACCCTGCAAGGTAACCGAGCCGGGATCCTTCCAAGCGGCGAGACTCTTGCCGAGGTCTTTGCCCTCGTTGCCCATCTGCCCGTGCATGCCTATCTGGTGAACTGCTGTGCAGCGAATCTCATCAGCGATGCCATCCCGCGTCTGACCCAGTTGACCGATCGGCCGGTGGGAGGGTATGCCAACGCAGCCGATGCCCTGCCCGGCGACTTTGATCCTCTTGATCCCGAAGGATTCGACTCTGTGCCGCTCGATCCCGTGGCCTATGCGGATCGGGTCGAGGTCTGGGTTGCAGCCGGCGCGACCCTCGTTGGTGGCTGCTGCCACACTGGGCCCGCGCACCTGGACGAAGTGCGGCGACGGATACTGGGCTGATCCGGAGGGGGCGCCGGTGGACCGGTCCCGAGGCCGCTCAAAGTTCCAGTCGCAAGACTCGCAGCCCGCAGCGCTGGTCGCTGAGCAGGACTCGCCGCTGGTTTTCCATGCAGCCCTCACGGTCCACGAAGACGCCCGTGGCCCAGCCGGGGGTGTCGAGGGTCTGAACCAGTTGCAGGGTGCTCCCTGTGCGATCAAAGCGCAGCCAGACCATCCCCATACGCCCGGCGGCGGCTACCAGGTCGACACCACTTTCGTCCTGGCGCAGCACAGCGAGGTCGATGATCGAGTGGTGGGTGCCATCCCAATCGTTTGGGGGGGCGGTCCAGTGGGCCATGTCTCTGGGTTTCAATGGATCGCTCAGGTCGAGGGCTGTGATGCGGCCGTTGAGGTCGCCGACCAGTGCCAGGGGCAGGTCCCCGATAAGCGCCGTATCGATGGCGAAGGCCAGGCCCGCTTGATCTCCCAGGAGTTGGCGGGCAAGCACCCGGGGCGGTTCGCAGCCTGGATCCACTACTACCAACTGAGCGCGGGCGGGGGATTCCAGATTGTTGCTGGCGGCTCCAGCCGCGATAACGAATAGGGGGGGAGCGTCTGCCCGCTTCAGCTCCGCACCTCGCAAGCTGACCGGAAGTTCGGCGCTTCCCTCAAGATGTGTTCTGTTCGTAGCGATGGGCGCGACTTTGAGGGTACTCCTGGGCTCGGCGCTCCGGGCGGCTTGCGTGAGCGCGGCGGGGTCGAACCAGAGCAGGCCCTGGTCGGTTCCGGCACGTAACAACGCTAGGCGTTCGCCAATGGGTGTGCTGTGGAAGTAGGTGTGTCCGTTGCCCTGGCCTGATGGGGGCAACTGCAAATTCCACCAATGAAGGCAGCTGGTCCCTTGCTCGAAATCCAAACGCATGAGGCGCGGCTGAAACTCCTGTCCCGCGAGGAGCCAAGCTGTGCCCTGATCGTCAAAAAATGCCGTGCCCATGCAAATGCCCAGGGGCGGGCAATCCCAGGAATCGGCGACGGGTTGCAGTTGCTTGCCGGCAAGATGCAGAGGTCCCGTGGGTAGAACCGCTCCCGCATCTCGCCCGCTGAAGATCACGCTTGGATCGATGGGGCTTACCAGCGCATCCGTGGCAAAAGCACCTCGGGGTTTGCGCTGGGCGATGCGCTTGATCTTGTCGTCGCTTGTCTGCCAGATCTCAAGGCCGTGCAGAAGACGCAGGGTGTAGATCTTTTGACGACCAAGGACCAGGTCGCGCCAGCCTGTGGGTTGCAGGATGGCGCTGGCGATGGGCTCGTCTGACCCCAGTTTTCCCAGAATCAGCCGATCGGGGCGCTTTCCCGTAGCACCCTGGATGAACTTCTGGTCTGCGCCGCCCCCTGGGGTGAGATCAACGCCCATGCAACCCAATTGACCAAAGGGTGCCCAATCCAGGACCCAGGCCGGAGCCCGCATGGTCGCCATGACCCAGCGATCTCCTCGGGCATCAACCGCGACGCCGTGGTGGACGCCCATGCTGGCGAGGGCCTGAGAATTCTCGCGAGGAAACACGGCGGCGCCTGCCGCTAGCCAAGAGCCTGTGGCGGCGCAGGCGAGGTCGGAGGTGAGCGCTACCGAGGCCACATGGGCGAGGTCATTCTTCGGATCCAGGCTCAGGGGCTGCGAATTTCCATGGAGGCTGAATTGACCGTCAGGCCTGATGTCCAAGCTACGAGCGCCGTGGGTACCGAGGGCCAGCATCACCTGCCCCTTGTGCAAGTCGATGCCCTCCGCCCGGACCCCCTTGAGTTCCAGTGAGGCGAGTTCTTTGCCCGTGTCCGCACGGTAGCTTCGAATTGTGCTGGCGTCCTGGCAGGCAAAGGCTGCCACCAAGAGCTGTCCATGACTTGCGACTCCCACGCACAGTTGACCCGCAACCATGGCTATCGGCTCGGGTCTCAGTTGAGCTGCCCCAGAGGGGATGCGCCAAAGACCCCCGGCGCCTCCAGCCATCCAGATGCATTCATCAGTCCACTCAAGGTCAAGAGGGCTGGCGTCAAGCCGACAACTGCGGCGTTCCACGAGGGAGGCGTCCGGCTTGAGGGCAAGTTCCACCAACTGCGAACCCTCGGCCACGAACAGGGACTTCTCGTCAGAGGCAACGCATAGGCTGAGCGGTTCGCCACGGGTATATGAGGCGACAAGAGTGATTTCCCCGACAGGCAGCATGAACATCGCTGCCAGTGGGGCAAGGCGACCAAGGGTCCGGGGCTGGGTGGGGGGACTGGATCGGGCGTGGATCACGGACCCTCAGCTTATTGGAAACATCCCAGGGGTTCACTTGCCCCCTGCCGTTCCGTGCGAGGAGTCGCAGGGGTACTGAGGAGGGAGGCGATTTCCAGTAATGACCACACCGGCGAGGAGGCAGTCATACGCGTCCGTGAGAGAATTCCAGGCGCAGGGCCTTTTCAGGCCGCCTCCTTGTCCTAAACTGTGCGGCCGCCCCACGAGGGACGGCACTTCATTCAACAACCTTCACCCCCCAAGAGTCATGATCGATACAGGAGCCCCGGCCCCCGATTTCGAGCTGGACAGCCATCTGGACACCACGGTGAAGCTCTCGAGCTTCAATGGTTCCAAGAATGTTCTGCTTGTGTTTTATCCATTGGATTTCACCCCTACATGAAGCATTGAAATCCCGGGACTCGAAGCGCTCAAGGAGCAATTCGAGGCCTGTGATACCCAGGTCTTGGGTATCAGCGTTGATAGCAAGTATTGTCACAAGGCATGGGCGGGGTCGTTTGACGGCATCACCTATCCCCTTTTGGCGGACTTCCATCCCAAAGGCGCCGTGGCGAATGCCTATGGCTTGATGCTCGATGATATGGGCATCACCGATCGCGCCACGGTGCTGATTGGCAAGGATGGTACGGTCAAGTGGGCCGAGTCCGCTGGCGTCGGTGGCGAGCGCAACCCGGGCGATCTGCTCGGCAAGTGCAAGGAGCTTGGCTGAAGTTGGAGGCGACACCTTCGGGTGTTGCATGCGGACCTAGACAAACCGGTGGTCCGGGGCGCCTCGCGCCCCGGACCACCGGTTTCGTATTGGCCCCGGGTATGAGTGGTCAGGGGCCCAGAGAGCTGCCACACGGGATCAGGTGCCGTTCAATAGTCCTGAGAGCGCTTTCAGCCCCGAATCTTCTCTCATGAGATACACTCGTTCAAGCTGGACCCCTCGGCTTCGAGCTTCCTCTCTGACTCCTTTCTACCCCTCTTGTTCTCATGCTAAAACTATCTGGCATCGGGCTGTCTGTGGCCCTACTTCTCGTTTCCTTTGCTAGCTCCCAGAACGGCGCGGATGACTGCGCCTCTGCGACAGCCATCACAGGCGTTGGCGTCTACTCTTTTGACAACACGGGCTACACCATCGACGGCCCTGCAGATTGCAATGGTTCACCTGTTCGCAAGGACATGTGGTATGCCTGGACTGCTACCACCACTGGCCTGTACATCATGTCTTCTTGTAGTAACAACCTCACTGGAGCAGGGGCGACCTTTGATACGAAGATTGTGATCTATGACGGCCTCAGCTGCTCCAGCTTTGTGCAGTTGGACTGTGCACAGGAATCTTGTGAGGTTAGCGGTATTTCCGGAGCCAGGGTGACCTGGAGTGCGGTCGCTGGGCAGCAGTATCTGCTGCGCCTCGGCGCGCGCCAGCCCTTCACCGCTGGGTTTGGCGCCTTTGAGATTCTCTTGGATCCCTGCGACACCTTGATCGATGATGGTCTCGAGGACAACGATACCTTTGCCACAGCCCTGCCCCTTGCTCCCGGAACCTGGACAAACCTCCTGACCACCTCCGGGGACCCGGACTTCTACAGCTTCACCCTGCAATCGGGCGAACGCGTTGACATGATTACGACGCTGGCTTCGAGTATGGGCGACATCGATTTCCGGATCTATGATTCTTCCGGCACGCTGTTGGCAGATGTGGAAGGCCCCGATCCTGAGTACATCAACTTGAGCAACGGCGTGGAGACCGTGGTCTTCGAGGTCTACGAGGATCCCGGCAATGGTTTCGCTTGTGGTCAGTACGACATGACGATCGTGATCGGTCCGGATCCCTGCTTCAATCTGCAGGATGATGCTTTTGAGGACAACGACACCTGCGCAACCGCCGCGGACATAGGCGATGGTACCTATCTGGGTCTGGCCCTCTTCGCGCATACTGACTTGGACATGTTCCGAGTCACCATCCCTGATGGGGCTGTTTTTGTTGCTGACTTGATGCACACCACGTCGAACAACTGTACTGGAGAGGACATTGACATGTTTCTTTATGATGCCTCTGCCGGCAGTTGTAATGATGATCCGACCATTGATCCGATCAATTCGGGCGAACTGGCCTCTGCCTGGACCTGTGCCGATAACGAGATCCTGACTTGGACGAATGCCACCGGTTCTGGGATGACCTGTCTCCTGCGAATCTCCATCTGGCCGGATAACGTTGCTTCTGGTTGTTCAAGTTACGACCTGACTTTGAGCGGAACCGGTGCGGTTGGTCCGAACCTGTACTGCAGCCCAGCGAACCCGAATTCGTCGGGTCTGTCAGCAACGCTTGGGACTTCCAGTATGAGCGGCCCCGGGGTCTTCCACCTGGATGCGACCCAGGGACCCATTGATCAGTTTGGCTATTTCCTGGTGGCGGCGACCGGTGCTGAACCCGGGATTTCCGTGAGCCAGGGCATGCTCTGCCTTTCTCCTCCCTTTGGCCGGTATACCTCGACTGCCGGTCCCGGGCTCAACTCCTTGGGACGCTTTGACGCAAATGGGGTCATGCAGAACCTGGTAGGGACTTCAAGTACCGGGGCTGGCTTTGATGTGCCTGCGACCTTGCCCGCACCTCCGGGCGGCACCATTCTGCCCGGGTCCACCTGGGACTTCCAGTTGTGGTACAGGGACCTGGGGGGTGCGTCCAACTTCTCGGACGCGATCTCGGTTGATTTCTGATTCGCGTCGAAAGAGGACTTGTCTTCAGCGCCCCGGTTTCATCGCCGGGGCGCTTTACTTATGCCGTCACCTTGTGCGCGGGAGCGAAAGGTGGCGAGGGCCTAGGAATTCGTTGAAGATGGCCCAAATAACCGAGCCCCTGTCTCGTAGGTGGCTCTCCTGAACGTACCTGTTCAGCGAGGGGGCCGAGTTTCTGTTCTGTACCAGCAATGACCAATACAATGAGTTCCACCCAAGCCAACCCCTTTCTCGTCAGGCCTCGATTGGCCACCGCCCTGGCACTTTCCTCTCTGCTCTTCCTGCCTGCATGCCTTGTTTCCGGGAACAGTGACATTTCCTACACGGGATCCCGAGTCACTGCCGAGACGCTGGCCCTTGTTGGACCTGGCGAGACCGAAACATTTGTCTTGGAGATTCTTGGAGAGCCTACCGTACGGCTCCAGCGGGCCGACGGTTCCCTGATCTGGCGTTGGGACTACTCGATGGCCACCAAGAGCAGGGGTGGAGTCTTCTTGTTGATCTCATCCAGTACCAAGACCACCGTTGAGCACAGAACCTATGTGACTCTCGTGGATGGAGTCGTGACGAAGGCCTGGCAGGATTGAGCTCGGAGGGCGATCGTCTTTCTTGGGTCCCTATCCGAAGCGAGGTTCCCAGTTGTTGATGCGCGCCATGTAGGCCTTGCGGTAGGGCAGGGCTGAGGCGTTGTGCTGGGTGCAGAACATAAGGGCGGCGCGTTCGTCGAGCTTGAGATCTTGCATCACGGCCAGCACACGAGGAGTGATCAGGGGTGGCTTGCTTAGCAGCAAGGCCTTCTGATCGCGCTCACTGAGATCCTTGATGGCACAATTGATCGCACGCTTGAGAGCTTTACTGGAACAGGTGTCTGGGTCCGAGCCAGCCTCGATGGGGGCGAAGGCTTCGCTGATGTGCTGGGGCAACACGCTGAGCAGGTCCGCTATCTCGTACAGCAGGTAGCGGCGCTTGAGGACGTTACGTACCAATGGAACAAGTGCAATCGGTACCAGATGCCCCTCGATCCAGTCCAAGCGGTCCTCACCATTGAGTAGTAGCAGGAACGAGGCGCTGCGCTGGGCATTGTGCTGCGCCAAGGCAGTCTCGGCGGTGTGCGTACTGGAGAACCTGGATCTGGCTGGACGGACGGGGAGCATGGGAGTTTCTCTGCAGAGGCTATGGTCTGGTGTCTGCAATGACAAGGACGATCAAGAGGCCTCAAGGTTACAAGAAATCTCTCAATGCAGGGATGTCAACCGATTATCCACAGTGATGCTCAGATCCACTTCCTGCCCAGCGCCTGGTCATCTCTGATCAGGAGCAGATGCATGGTGAGTGCTCAACCAGCGTACAGAGGAGGTGCTTCGATGAGCGAGGATGTTCGACTTTTGTCAAGCATGTTGGTTTTCTCTGTACAGATCCTGGTCCCCGCTCCTTTTCGTGTGTCATTCGCTCCTTTTGGTGTGTCTTTCGGCTCTTACCAGGATGCTCTGCAATCCTTGCGGCTATTCTAGGTTGGCGCGAAACCACTTCGCTTGAAATGGGTTTCAGACTCTTGTGGCTGTCCCTGTCTGGGACGGGGCATCCACCGACACCTTGGGACCCTCCCAGGACTTGACCCAACCAATCCCTGTCGACCACAGATGAAGAAACTGCTGACAAATAGACCGTTCTTCGGTTCCTCGTTTCCCTCCCTTGGGTGCCTGGCAGTCTTGACTGCAAGCGTGTGGGCTCAAGGCCCACCTCCACCTTTGGGCCCGCCGCCTGTGCCGCCCCAAAATCAACTTACTCCCGCCAAGGTAATCCTGGGCAAGGCACTGTTTTGGGATGAGCAGCTGAGCTCTGACAGCACCGTTGCGTGCGGTACCTGTCATCAACCCGCTGCCGGTGGTGGGGACCCGCGCAATCAGGCTGATATGCGCAACCCTGGAGCAGACGGAATCCTGGGCACTCCTGATGACGTGCTTGGATCACTGGGCGTGGCTCGCACTGATTCGAATGGCGATTATGTTCCGGATCCTGTTTTTGGGCATGGCATGCAGGTGACTGGCCGCTCTGCACCGAGCAATCTGATGGGGGCTTACTTCATTGAAAACTTCTGGGATGGTCGTGCCACTCCGCAGTTTCTGGACCCGCTTACGGGCAACGTAGTGATTCCCTTTGGAGGTTCCCTCGAGAGTCAGTCCCTGGGTCCGATCATGTCTAGTGCAGAGATGGCCTCTGAAGGCCGTACATGGGTCGATGTAACCTCCAAGTTGGAGCAGGTCGAGCCTCTTGCAGTCGCTTTCAACCTCCCTGGTGACCTCAATGCTGCCTTGGCTGGTGGGGCGACCTATCCAGATCTGTTTCAGGCGGCATTTGGAACAGATGAGATCACACCGGTGCGAATTGGGTTTGCGCTGGCCTCATACCAGCGGACGTTGGTTCCAAACCAGACCCCGTGGGATGCTTTTACCGCTGGAAATCAGGGCGCTTTGACCCAGGGGCAACAGGCGGGCTTGGGCGCTTTCACGAGCCAAGGTTCACGTTGCAACGCATGTCATGGAGGCAACCTTTTTGCGGACAATCAGTACCACAACCTTGGGTTGCGCCCGATCGCTGAGGATTCAGGCCGACAGGCAATCACCGGGAATTTTGCAGATCGTGGGCGCTTCAAGACGCCAAGTCTGCGCAACATTGGCTTGCGGGGCGGAGCTCTCTTTCACAACGGTTCCCCAAACACAACAAACCTGAATGCCCTCTTGGCTTTGTATGACGCGGATGGGGGGCCCTTCGGTGACAACAAGGACCCGATTCTGAACAACCTCAATGTCCCGCCGCAGGTGCGCCCTGCTCTGACGGATTTCATGGTCAATGGTCTTACCGATCCAAGGGTTGCAGCTGAACTGCCTCCCTTTGACCGGCCCAGCCTCTCCAGCGAACGTACGCCGGAGCCGATTGAGATCATCCAGCAAGGCGCGCGGGCAGGCACTGGTGGCTTTGTCCCGCAGGTTGTCGCTCTTAGTCCTCCCCATGTGGGCAACTTCGATTGGAAGCTGGGTCTCTATGATGGGCTGGGCGGAGCCAAGGCGGTGGCCACCGTATCTCACAACCCACTCGGTGCACCAATTCCAGGTTTCAGCGTGGTTGGCTCCGCAATGACCTTGAATGGATCGGGGCCTGGTCAGGGCTACACAACCTGGCACCGAAGCATGCCTGATGACTCGGGCCTGATTGGCTTGGAGCTTTGGTTGCAGTTTCGTGTGAGGGACACCGGCGCGCAGAATGGCGTGGCCCGTTCGCCCGTTGTGCACTTGACGCTTTTCTAGATTACCTGTCTTTTCCTGTGAGCCCGCGCCCATTTCCCCCATGGGGCGTGGGCTCTTTCTTTTGAAGCGGGCGCCGCTGTCCTTAGCGTTCAAGAGCGATTTCCGCCCAACCCACATTGCCAGCCTGGCCATTCCAACGGGAGAGAATCTGAATCGTGAGTGACTGGATCGGTTTCTTGACATTCAGCTCCAGACGCGTGGGGATAATTGCGTCCGAGTGCAAGGTGGCCAGAACTTCGTAGCGGCCGTTGATTGTCACTTTGATGTCCTTGATCGGGTTCCAGTGGTTGATCTGGGAGCGTGAAGCAACTGCCTGGCTAAGAACCAGGTTTGTGCAGCGAGTTGGCTTCTGCAGGTCGATACGCACCCACGGGCGGGCGTCATTGGGACTGGGTTTCCAATATGTGGAGTGGATGTTGTCCAGCAGGAAGCCTATGCCGCGACCGGAGTCTTCGCTGGATGCGTGCAGGGTGGTGGGCTGCTGGCGAAGGATGTTCTTCCCCAAGTAGGGCTTTGCATCCCGTAGCAGCTCCTCTTGATTGCGCTCGATCTTGTAGCTCATGGGTTGCGAGCGCAACTCGGTCGTCTTGTTGTAGTTGTCGGGGTATTCATCAAGGGCCACCACCGTGGCCAGCACTTCGATTTGCACCGTTTGTGGATGCTTGAAGCGAATCTTGCTGGGGAAGCGTTGATGGTCCCAGGGCTTGAGGGGATCCGCATTGACTCGCGCGCGGCGCTTGCCATTGATCAGGTACTCGACCTTCACCACGCGCAGTCCAGTCTTGGGAGCGGGTTGGGCGGCATAGCTGGCGAGCACGCCTTGATCGATTCCAGTCAGGAAGAGTGTCAACTCCATGTTCCCGTGCACTCTATAGTGAAGGGGCCCACTGGTTTTTCCCGCAGTGTGTCCCAGGACCGTAGCCTTTTTGCCAGTCATGGCCGCTGTGGCCTTGACCAGGAACAGCAGCGCAAATGCCGTGTTTGACTGGTTGTGCCAGCCCCCGCTGTCAGTCTGTTGGCCTAGGAGGAATTCTGCTCCTTCAAAGTACCAGTCGGGGCGAATGGAATCCTCCATGCCAGGCAGTCCAGCCGCGCGCTCGACTCCGTAGAGGTAGTAGTAGAAGTCGTACCCGTTGGGATCCGAGGTCATCGACCAATTGTGGTCAAGCCAGTTGATCGCTTGGGTGAGTTGTTGTTGCGCAAACTTGCGGGTCGTCGAACCCAAGTGCTTGCCTGCGCAGATTTCCGCTACACGACAAATCGTGATGGCGGCGGTGCTCATGGAGCGTGAGTCGTTGCGGTCTCCACGATAGCGGTAGCCCTTTGTGAGGTGAGGCTTGAGTCCGCTGCCGGGAGCGGCGGGAAATTCGCCCTCGAGGCCTCCGTAGTGATGGTGAAGAGCATTGACCATGCGGATGTACACATTGCGGGGCGTCTTGATCTCCAACTCATGTGCCGACCAAAGAGCCAGGGCTGCGTATTGGGTGCAGGAGAGGTCATGGTTGCCTTCCGGGTAGGCCCAACCGGTGTCAGGGTCTCGCCGCTCCCACTCCAGGACCCGGTCGATGATGCGCTCCGCCCGTTCCATGTAGATGGGTTTGTTGTCTGGATCCCCATGCTCGATCAGATGGCGCATGAGCATCATGGCCACGCCTGCTGTATAGGTGTGATGTGGTTCTTCTCGGTAGATGAAGCGCAGGGCTGCCTGCACCGAGGGGTGGGTTACCGAGATCCCGCTCTTCAAGAGCGCATAGACCGCCAAGGTCGTCATGCCCGCGCGGTACTTTTGATGGTGCTGGCTCCAGGAACCGTCTCGCGCCTGTTCTTCCATCAGGCGCGTGACACCTCGGTCGATGGCGGCGTTTATCCTGCTCTGGTAGTCCGTGGGCCAGCGGGAGGGGATTCCCCGCAGAGCTGGAGCTGGCAGCGCTGGCAACTCGCGGCTCTCCTTGTTGTAGCGACGCTTGATCTCCCCAGGCTTGATCTGATTGTCGTGCATCCTGGCGCGCAGCAGGGTGCCGGTCAGGGGATGGTCTTCGTTCGTATCCTTGTAGGCGCCCACCGTCAGGATGTGATCAGGTGCGTAGATCACATCGCCGCCGGGAGCATCGCTGAAGGCCGCCTCTTCTCCGTTGACATAGAGGCGGCTTGTCTTTCCGTCATAGGTGCCTACGACGTGAGCCCACTCTCCTTTACGCAAAGGCTGGGGAGCGGTCAGGTACTCCAGTCGGCCCTGCTCTTCGGTGGCAATCGCAAAACAGAAGCGCTTGTTGTGGATGCCCAGCAACCAGCCCCGTTCGAAGTCGCCGTTGTCTTCAAATGCACCAACTATCCCACCCCATGCCTGGGGTCTGTCCACCACGACCCAGGCTTCGAGGGAAACCTTGCGCTTGGGAAAGGTGCCATTGGGTGTATTGATGAGTTGAGTGAGGGCGGGTTGCTTGCCATTTCGAAGAAGCCCCTCGCCCCCGGCGAGGAACTCCAGCGCTCCGTCGGCCTTGAGGGAGATCGCGCCCATGCTCGGAGCGAACGTGTTCTGGTTCAATGACTCGGCATTGAACTCCCATGCCAGCTCATCTCGGCCGAGCCCATGTAGCAGGAGAATGGTGAGGACAGTTACCAGCATTGCATTCAGGCAAGGACTTGGTCGACCACTCGACCGTGTACATCAGTCAAGCGGAAATCGCGGCCCTGGAAGCTGAGGGTCAGGCGCTCATGGTCGAATCCCAGCTGGTGCAAGATGGTAGCGTTCAGATCGTGCACGCTTACTCCATCCTTTACGATGTTGTAGGAAAAATCGTCGGTTTCCCCGTGGGTGATACCTCCTTGTATCCCGCCGCCGGCCATCCAGATCGAGAAACAGCGTGGGTGATGGTCCCGGCCATAGTTGGTCTTGCTGAGAGGGCCCTGGCAGTAGGTTGTGCGCCCAAATTCACCGCCCCAGACCACCAGGGTCTGGTCCAGCAACCCGCGCTGTTTGAGGTCTTGGATCAGGCCGTGACTTGGCTGATCAATGTCCCTGCATGCATTGGGCAGATCACCGGTCAGATTACCGTGCTGATCCCAGCCGCGAATGAAGATTTGTATGCACGGTACGCCTCGCTCCACCAACCGGCGGGCCATGATGCAGGAGTGAGCGTAGGTTCCGGGGTCCTCTACATCCGGGCCATACATGTCGAGGACCGCTCGGGACTCTTTCTTCAAGTCAACCAGATCAGGCACGGAAGTCTGCATGCGGAAGGCCATCTCGTATTGCTCGATTCGCGAAAGAATTTCGGGATCTCCATGACGGTCGTGGGTCGCTTGGTTGAGTTCCGCCAGGGAATCGAGCATTGAACGCCGCAGCTTGCCGTCGACGCCGGGTGGGTTCGAGAGATAGAGCACGGGGTCTCCGGCGCTCCGCAGGGCGATGCCTGAGTGCTCCGAGGGCATGAAGCCCGAACTCCAAAGACGGTTGTAGAGTGCCTGAGCCTCCGCGCGCCCTGACCAGCGCGGGGTCATGACCACAAACCCCGGCAGGTCCCGGTTCGGGGACCCGAGCCCATAGGAGAGCCATGAACCCAGCGACGGGCGGCCAGGTTGTTCCGAGCCGGTCTGCAAGAAGGTGATCGCCGGATCATGGTTGATGGCGTCCGTGTGCATGGAGCGGATTACCGCTATGTCGTCCGCCATTTTTTGGTGATAGGGCAAGAGGCTGCTGATCTCTGTGCCGTTCTCTCCGCAGCGTTTGAAGTCGTAGATCGAAGGAGCGATGGGGAAGCGCGTCTGACCTGAGGTCATGGTGGTGAAGCGTTGACCTTGAATCACCGATTCGGGCAGGTCCTGGTCGTACATCTCGCGCAGCTTGGGCTTCCAGTCAAGAGTCTCGAACTGGCTCGGCGCGCCGGACATGAACAGATAGATGATCGAGCGGGCCTGGGGGGTATGGTGGGTCGTGCGCAGACCGTCTGCGGCTCTGGCATCGGAGCCAAGAACTGATGTCAGGGCAGCGGTTCCAAGACCGGCGCTGGTGGAGCGCAAGAACAAGCGCCGAGTCAGGTCCTGGCGCAGTTGTCGAATGGGCTCTGGATCGTGAGGCTGCATGGGGTTTAGCCGCGGGTGATGACTTCGTCTAGGCTGAAGAGGGTACTGGCAAGAACTGTCCAGGCTGCGATTTCTGGGGCTTGGTCTGAGTTGGCCAGGGGTGTCGCGCCCACGGCCAGCAGGGCGGCTGCGCCCTCGGCGTCGGTAAGGAAGTGTTCCCGCGCCTCAACGAGCAACTGCAGTAGCAAGGTACTTTCAGATTGATTGGGCAGACGCGAGGTCAGGCACTTGAAGGCGAAGTGCAGCCTTTCCAGATCATCATCGCCTCCCTGGGCGAGAATACGGTTGGCGAATTCTCGTGAGAACTCCACGTACTGAGGGTCGTTGAGCAGTGCCAGTGCCTGCATTGGCGTGTTAGTTCGTTCTCGTCGGACGCAGGTGGACTCGCGACTGGGCGCGTCGAAGATCGTCAAATTGGGCGGGGCCGATGTGCGCTTCCAGAAGGTGTACAGGCTGCGGCGATAGTTGGCCTCGCCCTTGTCCTGGGTGAAGTTCACCGTATTGCTACGGCTGTAGCCGACGGCTTTCCAAAGTCCCTTCGGCTGGTAGGGTTTGACCGGTGGTCCGCCGATTTCTTCCACCAGGAGGCCGCTAACCATCAAGGCTTGATCTCGCAATATCTCCCCGTCCAAGCGGAAGCGCGCTCCGCGGGAGATCAGCCGGTTGTTCGGGTCTTGAGCCAGTTTCTCTCGCCCGGACTTGGAGGACTGGCGGTAGGTCGCTGAGGTTACGATCAGGCGCTGCAAGTGTTGCAGGTTCCAGTCGTGTTCGCGTAATTCAACTGCCAGCCAGTCGAGTAATTCTGGGTGAACAGGCCGCTCTCCCTGGGTGCCAAAGTCTTCAGAAGTCTTGACGATGCCGATTCCAAAGATTCTCTGCCAGTGACGGTTGACCACCACGCGAGCAGCCAGGGGATTGTTGTCAGCTACAAGCCACTGGGCCAGACCCAGGCGGTTCTGGGGCGCGCCCGTTGGCAGTGGCGGCAAGGATGTCGGCGTGTTCGGTTGCACGGTGTCACCCGGCCGATCATATGCACCACGCATGAGGATACGGGCCGGGCGGGCCTTGGCAAGCTCTACGCTGACCAGGGAAGTGGGCAGGGCTGTACGTAGTTTTTCTCCATCGGCGCGGGCGGCGTCTCGTTTGTCCCTCAGGGCGATCCATTCCGGGGCGTGCTTACGGCGAAACAACTCGCGCAACTCGGCCTGTTCCTCGGGCCTCCGTTCCGATGCGGGGGAAGCCAGGGTCAAGGCCGTGGCAGGGGAAAGTTCTGATGGGGACTGTTCCACCTGACGCCAGGCGAAGCCGGATGCTCCTCCATGGTTGTTGATCTCCAGGAGCAACTGGTGTTCGCCAGCCTCGACTTCCAACTCCAAGAAGTCTTGGTCGACCGCGTGCCCGCGCATCACATGCCTGGCAAAGACTCTTGTGTTGTCCAGGAAGACTCGCACGCCGTCATCGCTCCCCAAACCGAAACGCAGTCTGCGGGTACTGGGCAGAGACAGGGTGCGGGCCAGATAGAACGAGCCCAATCCAGAGGGCAGGCCGTGGGGCTTACCGTCCAGGAGTTCAGGGCGCTCAGTCCAGATAGGTCTGCCTTCCTCATCGAGGGCAGCGAGATCCAATTCCTTTGAGAAGGGATGGGGCGCGTCTGGCTCGGTGATGGCGGCGGAGAGTGTCTGGCGCGAACTCACGAACCAGGTTCCGCTCACCGGGGCCAGAAGGTCGGGGTCCTCTGAAATCGCGAGACGTAAATGCCCTATGGCATGTTGGGGAAACTGGGACTCAAAAGCCAGCCGAACCCGCAGCCGTGTCCCTCCTTCGAAGCCAAAAGGCTGCTTGGCGTTGAAGCTCGCATCGCGAGGGCCCGTTCGACCTAGGCTAGCCCAGCCTGTCTTGGGGTCAGCGTCGAGGACGTGGGCGATGGGGTAGTTGACCTGTGAGAACTGAGCGTTTGGGTTGATGAGTTCCACTTCTCGCCAGTCGGGATCATTGACGCCGCATTCGGCGATCTCCAAACTCAAATCCGTGAGGACGTAGTTCCCGTTCTTCGCGCGACCGGGAAGATCACCCACTTGAGTCTCATGGGTCAGGGCTTCGAGCCGCAGGCCAGTGATTTGATCTTCTCTACAAATGCTCTCCACAAGGTAGACATCCGTTGCTGGGTTCGGTCCGCTTGCGAGAATTGCTTGATCGTCTTCGATTTGTAGTACCGCGCCGTTCTGTGCGCTGGCGGCAGTAGGGCTCAAGATCAGCCAGCGAGTTGCCAGCTCATCATTCCATCCCTGTTCCCATTTGGCCTGTTGGGCATCGGTCTCGGGCATGGGGGCATTGAGTTGTTCTCCCAGGCTGAGTTCCAAAGCTTCGAGCCGAGCGAGTTCTTTGGTCTGTTCCTCATTTCCTACTCGAATAAACGGCGCGGGGTTAGGAATATTCTGGTCGCTAGCTGTATCCGAGATGGAGTTGAAGAACCCCAGCATGGAGTAGTAGTCCTTCATGGAGAAGGGATCGTACTTGTGGTCATGGCACTGAGCGCAGCCCATGGATACCCCCAACATGACCACCGCCGTGGTATCCGTGCGGTCCTTGGCGTAGATTGAGAGGTATTCTTCGGCGATCATGCCTCCTTCGGCGCTGGTTGGATTGCAGCGGTTGAAGCCCGATGCGACTTTCTGTGCTTGGGTTGCTTCGGGCAAGAGGTCTCCTGCCAGTTGCTCGGTGGCGAACCGATCAAAGGACATGTTCTCGTTGTAGGCACCAATTACCCAATCGCGCCAGGGCCACATACTGCGGAGATTATCAAGGTGCAGGCCGTGGGTGTCCCCATAGCGTGCGGCGTCGAGCCAGGTTCGCGCCAGGTGTTCTCCGTAACGGGACGAGGACAAGAGGCGATCGACAACTCGTTCGTAGGCTCCAGGGTCTTCGTCGTCCAAGAAGTTCTGAAGTTCTTCAAGACTGGGAGGCATGCCGGTCAGATCCAGGGACAGGCGGCGTAGAAGCGCTGCGCGATCAGCTTCCTTAGCTGGGGCAAGGCCTTCTTGTTCGAGCCTTGCCAAAATGAAGTGGTCGATAGGATTGCGTGTCCAGTTTGTGTCTTGCACCTCTGGTAGGTCGGCCTTGATCGGCGCGACCCAGGCCCAGTGATCTTGCCATTTCGCACCGTCGGTGATCCATGTGCGCAGCAGATTGATCTCTTCACTGGAGAGCTGTTGCTTGCTATCTGCCGGAGGCATGCGCACATCCGGATCACTGGAACTGATTCGCTGCCAGAGCTGACTGTCTTCGAGGTTGCCAGGGACCAGCGCGTGTCCTCCCTCTTTCAAGGCCGCCAGGGCACCCTCCTCGGTGTCCAGGCGTAGACCCGCCTTGCGTGTTGCTTGATCTGGCCCATGGCAGGTGAAGCAGTTCTTGCTCAGAATTGGCTGGATCTGGTCGCGGAAGGATGGGCTTTCTTGGGCTGCTGTTGGAGGGATCAGAAGCGCAAGTGTCCAGAGGAGGCTGGCCTGGGGACAGGTCATGGCCCCATGCTATAGCATGGCAGTCGGATGCGGGGCCTCCAGATGCCCCTGGGCGGCTTGCATGGTGTCCCGACCCGCGCCCAGGGTGACCTGTCGTAGGATGCGCTCCATGGGCGGGCGACCAGAGCAACGAAGGGGGGTCATAGGACGTTTGCGTCAGCGTGTGGAGGCATTCTTGGTGGAGCGCGTGTGGGATGCGGACCTGGACGGTTTCTCGTTTCTGCGTCGCACGGCGTATCGAGTGGCGCGCATCGGGTATCTCGCCATGCGGGGCTTTCGTGATCACCGCTGTTCGACTCATGCCTCGGGTCTGACCTATGTGACAGTGCTGTCGATCGTGCCGCTGCTTGCTATGGCGTTTTCCGTTGCCAAGGGGCTCGGAGCTTATGAACGCCTGCGCGCTGAGGTCGTGAATCCATTTCTGGATCGAACCTTTGGCGCCAATGGTGTCGATGGAGCAGCATCCGACTTGCGTTCAGCCATCGACAAGATCTTTCACTTTGTGGAGCGTACGGATTTTGGAAGTTTGGGAGCGATTGGCCTATTGGTGCTGCTGTGGACTGGCGTCAAACTTCTGAGCGCGGTGGAGCACACGTTGAACGATATCTGGGGCGTGCGACGTTCGCGCACTCTTGCGCGCAAGTTTGCGGACTATCTTTCCTTGGTGGTGGTGGTTCCGGTGTTGTTGATGGCGGCCACCACGGTGACCACGGCATTGCATGCAGATTATCTGCCCGAGGGCCTGAGCGAACTCTGGCCCAAGTTCGTGGCCATTGCAGCCACGGTGATAGGTTTCACCTTCATTTATCGATTCACTCCCAACGTCAAGGTTCGTTTTTCGTCCGCATTGCTTGGCGGCTTACTGGCCGGCGGTCTCTGGCACCTGGCCCAACTCGCCCACGTGGCGTTTCAAGTGGGAGTCGCTCGTTACAACGCGGTCTATTCTACTTTTGCGGCCTTGCCCGTGTTCCTGGTCTGGTTGTTTGTGTCCTGGACCATTCTGTTGATAGGTGCGGAACTTGCATCTGCCCATGCGACGGAACCGGTGTTTCGGCGCAGCTTCAAGGCTCTGGCTCTGGGACCCGCAGCCCGGCGAATTGTGGCTCTCAAGGTAGTCTTGCAGGTGGCAGGTGCTTTTCGTGGTGGGGATGCACCCCTTGCTCCAGGCCTTATCGCTGAACAGATCAAGATGCCCGAGCGCCTGGTGAATGAGGTGACTTCTGGGCTTGAGAGCGCCGGAATCTTGAGCGTGGTCGAAGACGGTCAGGACAACGGAGGCGCGTTGGTGCTGGCCCGGGATCCTGCTGCTGTGCACTTGCTTGATGTGGTGGAGGCTGTGGATGGCCTTCCGCCGGAATCGGAAGATCACGAACTGGGTCCCGTTGCCGCAGTCCTGCAGGAGTTGCGCCTGGCCCAGGTCAACAGTCCTGAAAACACTGACATTGAATCCCTGTTGGTGCGTGGGCTGGAGCCTGAGGATTAGCGCGAAGTGCTAGCTCCAGGGGGCATGTGCCCGGGCTGCTACTGGAACCGTGCGCATGCTCCCATCGGCCTCCACCAAGACCGCTTCTTCGTGCAGGTTGACCGTTGGGCACACATGGCGGGGCACGAGCAGTAGAGCTTGACCTCGTTCGGGTGTCGCGCCTTCGTTGACCACAAAGGGGAGGTGCTCTTCGCTGGGGCTCATGGCCTGATATTGAGCTTGCCCCTGGACCGTTGCGCAGGGATCTCCGGCTTCTGCGGCCAGAGCCTTGGAACCAGCGTCGCAAGTGAAGTGATTCTCGCGCGGGTGGCTGATTACGCGTGTCAAAACCAGGGCTGCGGGCAATAATTCCAGTCCCGGATTCTCCTCCTTCGACCGAAGGTCGTGAAAGACCACCGTGCCCGGGGAGACCGTGTGGAGGAGACCTTCCTTCATGAACCCCTCAAAACTCAAGGCCGCTTGAAAGGTCGGCGTTCCCGCGCTGACCACTTCCTTCATATTGGGTGCCCGTTCGCGAATTTCTTTCAACAGATTCACCGTGCGTTGATAGCAGTCGTGCACCGCAGATCGGCGCTGTTCCTGATCGGCCATGTGCAGGTGTCCGTCATAGACCGAGATGCCCACTAGCCGTCTTCCTGCCGCCAGCGCAGTAGCCAGAACGCGGTCTCTGTCATCCAACGGAATCCCAGTGCGATCCATGCCTGGATTCAAGTCGATCCAAGGCTCAAGTGTCTCTGGCAAGTTCGCCGCACTTTCAGGATCCTCCACCAACATTCCCACTCGTAGTTCCCGAAAGGAACCAGCAACTCTATCGAGCAATTCAAGCGTCGGCCCCACATGGGGAAAGGCCACCAATATGCTGACCCCGCTGATTTCCCGCTCTCGCACCAGTCGTCCCAGGTGCTCCAACTCCCGCGGCGTGGCACACTTGAACCGTCGTACTCCCGCATCCAACAACAACTCCCAGACCTCGGGGATCTTTGTGGTTTTCACATGGGGTCGCCAACAATCGGCAGCGCCGCAGAGTTCAATTATCCGCGCGATATTACTGCGCACATGCTTCATCAAGATGACCAGAGCCGGGGAGGGCAGGCCCTCCATGAGTTCCTTGGGGAATTGATTCATGACGCTGCAGATTGAACCGGGCCCGCCAATCTGCCACTCTGCGACTCGTGTCGCCACCCCCAATGGAAATCAAGACTGTGGAAGGAGCACCCGGAACCGCGAGGCGTCTGGTTCTCGGGGGTTCCGTAGGGCTCGAATCCCTGTCGGACCTGCGGGAGCGGTTGGACGAAGCTTCTGTGCATGGGGCTGTGGAATTGGACCTCGCAGGAGTGGGAGGGTTTGTTGGCGGTGCGGCGGCGGTGGTAGCGCCGAGGGTCAAGGCGGGCGCGGTCCGGGTCTTGAATGTGCCCGAAGGAGTCTCTTCGGTGTTGGACTTGTATCTGGAACGTGCGGCGGAGCCAGAACGTCAGGCCATACCTCCCATGGACCTGATTCCCTGGCTGGGGGAGGCTGCCAATGAGTATCGCGAGCGCAGCATGGGCATGCTTGCATTCTTGGGAGAACTTGGGCGGTCTACAGTTCAGGCGATTCGTCGGCCGAGCACCGTTCGCTGGCAGGATGTAACCAGCCTCCTTGCGCGGCACGGAAGTGATGGACTGCCGATCAATGCTCTGATTGGTTTCCTGATGGGTTTGATCACGGCCTTTCAAGCGGCGGTGCAATTGCGCAAGTTCGGCGCGGACGTGTTTGTGGCGGATTTGGTGGGGCTTTCGCTGACGCGGGAACTCGGACCTCTGATGATGGCGATTGTGTTGGCTGGCCGCTCAGGTGCGGCCATCAGTGCAGAGTTGGGCACAATGAAGGTAGGCGAAGAGGTGGATGCTTTGCGAGTGATGGGCCTGGACCCCGTGCGGTTTCTGGTTTTGCCGCGAATGATTGCAGTTACCTTTGTGGCGCCAATCTTGAGCATCATGAGCACGCTGGCTGGAATCTCAGGGGGCATGCTGATCGCTGACGGCCTGTTGGGGATTCCCTTCAGCGCCTTTATCAACTCCCTTGAAGAAGCCCTGGGCTTCGCCGATGTGTTCACGGGCATCGGCAAGAGCCTGGTCTTCGGCATCATCGTGGCCATGATTGCGTCCCAGCGAGGATTGGCCACCCGTGGAGGAGCAGAGGGAGTGGGGCGCTCCACTACCGCAGCGGTTGTGACCACTCTGTTCGCATTGATCGTGGCCGATGCCCTCTTCGCGATCCTATTCAACATGTGGGGCATTTGATCATGATTGAAGTACACGAACTTGCGATCGGCTATGACGGCCACGCGGTGCAGAGCAAGTTGACTTTTGAGATTCCCCAGGGCGAGCTGGTAGCGATTCTTGGGGGTTCGGGTTGTGGCAAGACCACCTTGCTGCGCACCCTGGTGGGCCTGCTCCCCGTGATTTCGGGATCTATGCGGGTGGCAGGGTCGAACAACCCTGCTAACGATATGGGGCAGCCCCCGTTCGGTGTCATGTTCCAGATGGGTGCGCTGTTCAGCTCCATGACTCTGGAACAAAACGTGAGTCTGCCCCTGGAGGCATGGACTGACCTGGACAAGGATACGATTCTAGAGATTGCTCGGGCCAAATTGGCCTTGGTGGGACTCGATGGGCAGGGCGGCTTGTCTCCGGCCGAAATCTCTGGGGGTATGAACAAGCGGGCCGCTATCGCAAGAGCCATGGCCTTGGATCCTCCCCTCCTGTTCCTGGACGAGCCTTCTGCAGGCTTGGACCCCAGTACCTCCGCCGGGCTCGATGAGTTGATCATCTCCCTGCGTGAAGGCCTGGGGACCACGATTGTGCTGGTAACCCACGAATTGGATAGCATCCTACATCTCAATGCTCGTTGCTTGATGTTGGATGCTGAGGCAGGCACTCTGATTGCAGATGGATTCCCCGGTGAACTGCAGGGCGACTCAACCCATCCCGCTGTAAACGCCTTTTTTCGGCGTGAAATGAGAGCCAAGACATGAAACGTCACGAATCCTGGAAGCTGGGCCTCTTTGTCCTGGCAGGTATGATCCTCTTGGTGGGGGCTGCGTTCTACCTTGGGGCGAGGCGCTTGATCCGGCCCTCGGTGGAGGTGATTTCGTTTTTTGATGAGTCGGTGCAGGGTTTGGACACGGGGGCTTCCCTCAAGATGCGGGGCGTGGCGATCGGCAAGGTGACCGACATCGCATTTGCACCAGACCGCCGGGTAGTCAAGGTTACTTCACAGATCTACTTGGATGTGCTCAAGGGTATTGGCTTGACGGATTTTGCTACAGACGCAGATCTTTTCCAGATGCTGCCCGATGACCTGCGCGTGCAACTCGCGGTGACCGGCATCACAGGGGTGCGGTACCTTGAGGTGGATTCGGTGGACCCCTCCGACGGATTGGATCCGGTGTTGCTGTTCGATCTGCCCGCCAATCACCTGCCCGCCCGCCCTTCGACACTTCGAGGCCTGGAGCAGAGTGTCGTGGCTCTCGCGAGTTCGATTCCAGTAGTGATGGAGCGTCTGGAGAGCCTCTTGATCAATATCGAAACGAATCTGGACGAGATGGACTTGCCTCAGACTGCTGCGGATACACGCGGACTCTTGAATGCCTGGCGGGTCGCGGCTGAGGCGTTGGATCTTGGCGCAGCGCAACGTGGGTTCAGTGAAACCCTGGCTGATCTGAGTCGCACTGCTGAGGCGATTGAGGCCGCTGCCAATGAGGCCCAACGGGGGGAGGGTGCGATTGGTGGCGCCATGGTTTCGGTCGATCAACTGGCGGAGTCTGCCAGAATTGCCCTGACGGATGCCGATCTGCCTCGATTGGTGGCCGCTCTGACGAAAGTGGCAGATGGTCTTGATGGTCTGGGCCCAGAGGCGCGTGTCCTGCTTGGAGATACTCGGGGCGCTCTGCGCGGCTTACAGCATTCTCTCGCTGCTTGGACCAGCTTGTTGCGGCAACTAGAACATGATCCCGCTGCTCTTGTCCGCGGCCGGACCCAAACCAACCCATTTGAAGGGAGTGATGACTGATGCGAAGTTCTGTGATCTTGGGTTTCCTGTTGGTTGGCTGTGTGAGTGATCTGGTTCCTCCGCCTGCGCCAGCGGTCCATTGGTTCAGTTTGGATCGTACCCGTGTGGTTCAGAGCGTAAGCGCAAGGCCAAGCACAGTCAGCGTACACTTGGAGTCGGTGGAGGCCGCCAGGCACTTGTCTGATCGGTTGGTGCGTCGCATCTCTGACGTAGAGTTCACTGTGCACGAAGACACCCATTGGGTTGAGGCTCCGGTGCGTGTCTTGGAGCGGAGTCTGCGCCGGGCTTTGTTTGAAGAGCGTGGATTAGTTTCTGACTTTCTCGGAGATGATCTGGTCCTCACCTGTGAATTGGTTTCATTGGAAGAGGACCGTCGCAGTGCCCCTGTAGCTCGCGTGGTCCTGCACCTTGAGCTTTCTTCCCAGTTCCGTCTGATCCGGTCCAAGACCATCACAAAGACCGTTGCAATTACCAGTCCCATGATCGAGGCCACTGCATTAGCCATGGCTCAAGCATTGGAGTTGGCCGTGGACGCAGCCGCGGAATGGGTGGCTCCTTAGGACGCCATCAATGTTCAAAGAGAGCCGGTGCGCTGTTGAGCATGGTTTCGGCCAAGGCCTCGGCCACAGCCCTCGCCCCTGCTTCGTTGAAGTGGCAGTCATCGTAGAAGAGGGCGGGGTCGGAGTTGAGGTGGTCCAGGTCAACCAAGATAACATTCTCCTGCGCGGCCACAGCTCGAGTGCTGCGATTGAACGCGTGCATGCCCTCGGCCATTCTGGCGAGGGGAATGTAGGCGGTCGGGCTCTTCCAGGGAGGCGCGCCAGACCAGCCGAACCAACAACGTTCGTCGAGGACTTCTTGCTGTGCCCCCCAAAGCACCGGGTGGGTGAGCAGCAACGGCTGAATCCCCCGGCGCGTTACTGCCCGGCAGATCCAGGTCAGGTGTTTTTCATAGGATCGCAATGCTGAGTCAAGGGACGGCATGGATGCACTGGCGGGTAGATGATCCGCGCGGACCATCCGTCTTGTTTGATAGGAACCTGCGGCGGGGTCCTCCAGGGCCGCAACTTCCCAGCGTTCGGCGCGCATTGATTGGAGCCAACCGCTGATGGCAGTTTCTTGCGGAGGCCAGAGGGAGAAATCCCTCGGTTGGGCGTGAAAGACCCGCTGGAGCTGGGCGGTGGACAAGGGCATTGGGTCTTGAAGGTCTCGGCCCTCGGCGGCTATCGCAAGGTCGTTGACTCCTGCCAGAACAACAACCACATCCAGGTCTTCAAGTTCGTTGAGCAATTTGCCAAGTAGGGTCACATGGTCGAGGGCTCGGTGCCCCGATAGGCCTGCATTGCCCACCCAAGTCGGCGTGTCTTTGAAAGTGGCGCTCAAGAGTTGCGGCCATGTCTCGTCATCGTCCAGGTATTCGCAAGCGGTGGTGCTGCCGCCCACGCAGAGAATGTGTAGTTCATCTGTGGGAGCAGGTTCAGGTCCGCGCAAGCCGAGGGATGATGTGGTGTGCCTGGACGGTCCGCTGATGCCGAACAGATCACCCTGTTCAGGGTGCAGGGTCACCGTGAGGTTCGGCGTGCGGGGCAGGTGACGCGTGGTGGATGTGCTTCGGCGAGCAATGAACTCTGCGCCTCCGATGGCCAGCAGCGCTCCGATCAAGAGCGCCAGAGTTCTGGGTTGTCTGGTCATCAGAGGCTGTCGGGGGCGATCAGGATCACGATCAATTCGCGCGGACCGTGGACTCCAGTGACCATGGTCAGCTCGATGTCTGCAGTGCGCGAGGGGCCGGTGATGAATGTGACCAGGGGCGGTGGCTCCCCACCGTCGACCTTGTGCGCGATTGAGAGTGCTTCACCTAAGTCCAGCACGATCTGTGATTGATCCACAAGAGCGATGTGCACCGGCGGCAGCAGGCTTGTAAGGCGGTGAGCCTCAGCATGGGAGAAGAGCACGAGGGTTCCAGTCTCGGCAATTGCATGTTGGACTCCCGTGATGCCCATGCTGCAGCACGCCAAGCGATCGAGGTCCTTGGACCCTTCAAAGGTCGTGGCGTCGAGCTCGTCTGTTGCTTGGGCGACCAAAGGGCCATCCGTCACGGCAATCTCTTGCCAATCATTTTCTTCCACAAGAGTGCGCAAGAGGTTCCTGGCGCCGCATGCATCGGGAACCAGATGTACTTGACCACCTACGGATTCCAGGCGCGTGCGGAAGGCGTGGGTGAGATCTTTGACCGAATCCATGGGTTTCGGTCGCCCGGGAATCTGGGGCGGTGCCGATTGGGTGGCGCGGACGTTGCGCAGGGCCTGCTTGATGGAGTCCATCACTGTGGCCCGTGCCTTGTTTGCAGCCTCGTGATTCATGAGTTCTTCCTTTGATATCGCTGTCTGAAGGAATGTCTCGCGGGGCCTGGCAGGCTTCGCTTCTTGGACCATGCGGCGAGTGGCGGGATCATGCAGCGCAGGGCGCGGCTGGGTAGAGACGACCCTGCGGCGAAGCGTAGGAAGGGGCGTGCCAGGGCGAGAGATCGATGCCAGAGTCCGGGAGCGCAGGCCATGCGGGCGAAGGCCTTCATGGCCAGACGTTCGAAGGGGGCGTGCATGGGTAGTTTGCGCGTGACCTCGTTGCGTTGGTGCAGAAGGATACGGGGGATATCGATCTTGACCGGGCACACATCCCTGCAGGCACCGCAAAGGCTTGAGGCCCCAGGAAGGGGCACTGCCTCCTTGCTTCCTGCGAGTTGTGGCGTGAGGATCGCACCGATGGGGCCCGGGTAGACTGAACCGTAGGCGTGGCCGCCTACTTGGGCATAAACGGGGCACGCATTGAGGCATGCACCGCAGCGGATGCAGGCTAGAGTCTCACGCGTAACATCGTCATCCAGGATTTTGCTGCGGCCGTTGTCGAGGATCAGCACATGAACCTCTTCGGGCCCCTCATCCTCAGGGTTGCGTTTTGGTCCGGTGAAGATCGATTGGTAACTGGTCAGGTGCTGCCCCGTACCGGAGCGAGGCAGAAGGCGTAGAAAAGTTTCCAGATCCGCCCAGCGAGGCAGGAGTTTCTCAATGCCCATGATCGCCACATGAACTCGGGGCAAGCTAGTGGTCAGGCGCGCATTGCCTTCGTTTTCGAGCACCAGGAATGAGCCTGTCTCGGCAATGGCGAAGTTGATGCCACTTACCCCGAGTTCTGCCTCCAGATAGCTGCCCCGTAGGATTTCCCGGGCTAGTTGGGTCAGCCGGATTGCATCCAGATCGGGCTCTGCGCCCAGGCGTTCTTCGAAGAGCTTGGCCACGCTTTCCCGGGACTTGTGGATTGCTGGCACGATAATGTGGGATGGGGTCTCATCGGCGAGTTGGATGATCCATTCCCCCAGATCGGTTTCTACTGGATGCAGGTCCCGCTCTTCCAGGGCCGCGTTCAAACCGATTTCCTCGGTCGTCATGCTCTTGCTCTTGACCACGGTCTTGACATCCAGTCGCTCTGCCAGATCAGCGATCCAGGTGCAGGCTTCTTCGCGCGTTGCCGCAAAGTGAACCTGCGTGCCACGGGCTGTTGCCTGATCAACAAACCGTAAGAGATGATGGTCAAGGCGGCTGAGTGTTTCGTCCTTGATGGCGCGCCCGTGGGTACGCAAGGCTTCCCAGTCATCGACTTCTTCCAGAGCTCCCAGCCGCCGCTGCTTGAAGGTGTCGGTGGCCCTGGAAAGGGCTCGTCGCAGGGGCGCGTCTTGTAGGGCAGCTTGGGAGGCGTTCTTGAAGTCGTTAGCCTTGAGGTGGGCGATGGGAGCGTTGTGCTGACTTGTTCTGCGATTGGGCGAACTCATTGGGTCAGAATCTCCGCCAGATGCAGGGCGCGGATCTTGGAGCCGCGGTTGGCAAGTCGGCTGCCCAGTTGCATGAGGCACGATGCATCGGTGGACACGATGCCATCAACACCGAGGGTTTCGATCTCGTCCAGCTTACGATCGGTCATGGCTACAGAAAGGTCTGGCAGCTTGATTGCGAATGTGCCTCCAAATCCGCAGCAGGTTTCGCACTCAGAAGCTTCAATCAGCTCCACGCCCGGGACTTGGGCCAGTAATTGTCGTGGTTGGTTCTTGATGCCAAGCTCGCGCAGGGAGTGGCAGGCATCGTGCCAGGTGAGGATTCCCTTGAAACCTGAACGGCTCGCGTCGTATTGCAGGTGATCTACCAGGAACTCCGAGAGTTCATGTATCCGGGGCGCAAGGGCCAAGGCTCGTTCGTGATCGGGATCATCAGCGGGAAACAATTGGTCATAGTGTTTCAATTGGGCCGCGCAGGAGCCGGATGGAACCACGATAGGATTGTCACCTTCAAGTACATCGAGAGTGTGTCGCGCAACCTGCTGCGCTTCGTTTTCATATCCAGCATTGCAGGCAGGTTGGCCACAGCAGGTCTGGCGCGGGTTGAAATCCACAGTGCAACCCGTTTGTTCGAGCAGGGTCAGTGTTGCTTCGCCCACCTTCGGACACAGTTGATCGATTACGCAGGTGACGAAGAGTGAGAGGTGCATGAATCAGACCTGGAACTCGACGATGCCCTTGACGTAATTTGCATCCTTGTGATCATCCCCTAGAGCTTGCGGGACTTGTTCGAGTCCAGCGTAGCGATGGGTTATCAGGGGCTCTACTTGCACCTTTCCGGACTCGATCCACTCAAGTGCCTGGCGGTAGTAGGTGGCGCGGCCATCTTGGTCAAATGGACTGGAGGCACCTACGGGCATGAGAAAAGTGGGCTCCTTCCAATGGAAATCGTTGAGCAACTCGAGGCCCTGGCCCTGGTGGCCGATGCCGTACTTGATCACAGTAGCTTGCTTGCGCAGGAGCCGTGGCATGCTGGCGAATGCCGGGCCAGCGCCAGAAGCCTCAAAAGCCCACTCCAACATTCGGCCGTCTGACTTTTCCTGGATCCAGTCCTCGATACCAGGCTCATTTGCGTCCCAGACCTCGGCGCCAAAGGATGCGACCAGAGTCCGCTTGTAAGGGTTTGGCTCGCTGACCAGCAGCGTACCCTCGAAGCCGAGGGCTCCGCGCAGTACCTGGGTCATGAGCAAGCCGGCGGGACCCGCGCCCATAATCAGGATTGTGTGCACACGGCTGGCCGCGTCCTTGCTCTTGAGGGTGTAGCGCTGGCGGGCATCGTTCAGCATGCCAGTCGTGTGCAGCATGCAGGCCAAGGGTTCGGTCAGGGCGCATTCTGACGGGCTGCGTGCGCCGCTGGTCTCCAGGACATTGATGGCGGGCACTATCAACTCTTCGGAAAAACCTCCTGCCAAACCGGTGATACCGTATTCGGTGTAAGTCTCGCACTGGTGGCTGGCTCCGCTTGAGCAGTATTCGCAGAGGTCCGTGCGGTAGTGGCTGATACAGGATAGGCCCTGGTCCAGAACCACCGATTGACCTACCTGGATGTCGTGGACTGCAGAGCCGATTTCGACAACCTTGCCCACGATTTCATGGCCCAGGATCTGAGCCTCTTGGGCCAAGGGAATTGGTTCGCCGCTCGGGGTCAGGTTGTAGTTTCCTGCGCCGTCCGCGATGTGAAAGTCTGTGCCGCAGACGCCGACCGCCTGGGGAGTCACGCGTACATCTTTGGGCCCCATGGGGGGCAAGGGGATCTCGATCACCTTGAACGAGTGAGGGGCCACCAAGGCGCAGGCGCGGGTCGAATTGCTCATCGAATTTGTTCTGTTAGAGGCTGACCGCTGCGCCGCCCCAAAAACCAAACTCGCGGTGCCCGCTTTCTTCAGCTCGGGCGAGGACCTCGCCTGATGCGGTCTGGCGCAGGTGTTCCAAAATTCGCAGCCCCACTTCGGGCGCGGTTTCGGTGCCATCGATGATGCCTCCGGCAGAGAGGTCCAGGTCCTCGCCCATTTTTTCGAACACAGGCGTGTTGGATGCCAGCTTGAGCACCGGGGCAATCGCGTTTCCGATGGTGGTACCGCGGCCGGTAGTAAAAATGACGGCCTGCGCACCAGCGGCCACCAGACCCGGGGTGCTCTCTTGGTCATAGCCTGGCCCCTGCATCAACCAAAGGCCCTTGCCTGTGGGTGGGATCGCATAGTCCGTGACTCCTTCCACGCGGGTACTGCCGCTCTTGGCCATTGCACCAAGAGCCTTGATCGTGATATTGAGCAGCCCGCCTGCAATGTTCCCGGGGCTTGGATTTTCGTCCAGACGCGCGCCCACGCTGGCGGCATGTTCGCGATACCAATCTACTGCGTTGTGAATATCATTAGCCACGCTTGCGTTCTTGGCGCGGGAGGCAAAGAGGTGCTCGGCGCCGCAAAATTCGGGTACTTCCGTTATCAGTACTGTGCCACCGGCCCGGATCAAGAGGTCCACGGCCTCGCCCAGGGCTGGATTGGCGGAGAGCCCGCTGAATCCGTCAGATCCCCCGCACTTGACCCCGAGAGTGAGTTCGCCCAGAGGCACTGCCTCTCGAGTTGCGCCCTTGATTGATTCGAGCAGGATCTCGACTTCTCTCAGGCCTCGCTCAATCGCAGGCCTTGTGCCACCTACCTCTTGAATCGAGAAACTCGCGCTGGGCTTGTCCCAACCAAGGCCACCGTGACGCTTGAGATAGGTCTCAAATGCGCCAAGGCCCGTTTTTTCACAGCCAAGGCCAATGAACAGGACCGCGCCCACATTGGGATGTGCGGCGTAGTTGCGCAATACACGGAGCAGGTACTCCGTGGGATCTCCATCGTTGTTGCCGCAACCTCGTCCATGGGGCAGGGAGATCACTCCATCTATGCCCGGGTGGCGCTCGCGATCCAGCAGGGTGTATTCCGCGCGGGTTGCTATCTCGCGTGCTTCGTGACTGGCGCACATGCTGGTTGGTACAACGAGAACGAAGTTGCGTAGGCCAACGGTACTGTTGGGCCGTCTGAAACCCTGGAATGTGCCAGCCTCTTGGGGTGAAAGAGGAGTGGGAGCGGGGTTCGAGAGGTCGCTGGGAATTGCGCGCACGAGCGGGACCTCATGGCGCAGGCTTTCTCGGGTCAAGCATTCCCCTTCGGCGATTCCGGTGCTGATTCCAATGGGCGATCCGTATTGCAGGACGCTGGTGTCGGTGGGTAGTTCAAGCAGGGCAAAGCGATGACCTGGTGGAACGTCGATCGTCAGCTGAATCGTGCGATTGTCTGGGAGGTTGATCTGCTGGCCTGCCTCGAGGCCACGCCGCGCCACCGCCACATGGTCTTTTCCATGGACTTGGATAGCGCAATCCGCGAGGGGCAGGGGCAAATCGGTTTGCGAGTGCTTCAAAGGAGATTCGGGGGGTGGCTTGTGCACCCTAACAGATGGCGCCTTGGGGCGTGGCGGCCGGGGGTCCCAGGCCTGCCGCGCTACAGGTGGGATTTTCGCAGAGGGAACTGCAATAAGGGCAATCTGCATGCGTACCAGGGGCTTGCAGGTGTACCTTGGGTGGCATCGGGCTGTATCCAGGGGGGATGCCCTCCTTGCAGCTTATGATACGCCGTCGCCGGGTCGGCATGATTCGGCCCCGATTCCTGATTCAGCAACAACAACCATGGCCATCGACTTTCAAGCCTCGGAATCCCCGGGATTCTTTGAGCAACTAATCGAACTCCTTCAGCCGGAGACCCTCATGTCTTGGGAATTCTGGATCGTGGCCAGTGCGATCCTGGTTGTGGCAGAGTTCCTCACCGCAGGCTTCCTGCTGGGTGCGTTTATTCCTGGTACTCTGCTGTCTGCCCTTCTGGCCGCATTTGGGGTGGGGATGAGTGGGCAATTGTGGGGTTTCATTCTAGGCACAATGGTTGGCTTGATCGTCTTGCGCCCAATCGTCGTTCGTCGTGCCAGATTGGGAGGCGTGCCGTCCAATGTGGAGGCTCTCATAGGCCAGCCAGCGATAGTGACCGAGGCGATCAGCGCGACATCCTTCGGCAGGATCAAGGTCCGCGGGGAGGAGTGGCGGGCTTCCGCAGAAGAGGGCCTTGAATCAGGCGCAGAGGTCAGAATCGTGGCCATTGAAGGCAGCACGATTCATGTACAAGCCCAGAACTGATCCAGATCAACGCACTCAGCGGCCGGCCCAGCCGGCGCGGCTACAGTCTTCACCTCAACGAGCTAACCGGAGAATCCCATGCTTTATGTTGTCATTGCCTTTGTCACTGTCGTCCTTGTTGGAGCCGCTCTTGGCCTCAAGATCATCAATCAGTCCCAGGCCATGGTTGTCGAGCGCTTGGGTAAGTACCTACGGATTCTGGATCCCGGCTTGAACCTGATCTTTCCTTTGATCGACAAACCCCGCTCCATTCTGTGGCGCACCCGGGTCACCAATTTGAAGGGTATTGACATCGTGCGCGAGCAGCACTCACGCACCGTGGATATGCGCGAGCAGGTTTTTGATTTTCCCAAGCAGTCGGTGATCACCGCGGACAATGTGGTAATCGAGATCAACGGGCTCTTGTACTATCAGGTCACCGACCCCCGGCGCGCTGTCTACGAGGTCAACAACCTGCCCAATGCCATTGAAAAGCTGGCGCAGACCACTCTCCGGAACATCATTGGTGAGTTGGCCCTCGATGCGACTTTGACATCACGGGATGAAATCAACGGCAAGATGCGCACGGTATTGGATGATGCAACCGACAAGTGGGGTGTCAAGGTGAATCGCGTCGAGGTGCAGGATATTGATCCCCCGGTCACAGTGCGTGAAGCCATGGAAATGCAGATGCGGGCCGAGCGCGAGCGCCGCGCTGCGATCCTCGAAGCTGAAGGCGTCAAGCAGTCAAAGATCTTGCGGGCTGAGGGTGAACGGGGCGCGCTGATTGCAGAGGCTGAGGGGGCTCGTCAGGGCCGCATTCTGCGAGCAGAGGGGGAAGCAGAGTCGCTCGCTGTTGTGTCGGGTGCCCTCGAACGGGAGCAGATGAATCCCGCAGACTATCTGATTGCCATGAAGTATCTTTCTACTCTCTCCGAGATTGGTGTTGGTAGTGGTGGCGACAAGACAGTCTTCCTACCCTTCGAATCCAGCGCCGCTTTGGGCAGCCTTGGCAGCCTGCGCGAGATGTTCAAAGGTGGCGGGGCGTAAGAGAGATCACGAGGCTCTCTAGAGGGCACCTGGCCTGCTCTCTTCACCCTGCGAACGACCTCTCAGTCCTGCAGAATCAGTTCGATGTTGTCGGCAAAGCCCCCGTGGTTTCCGCCGCGGCGTGGGGTTTCGACGGTTACCCTTACGCTGACAGCATCAGGAGGGACGAGCCCCAGGGCTTGAGCGTAGCGCATGCACGTGGCTCCTCTGCGCTGCCCCTTTGTGAGGGTTTGCAATTCGGCGGTCTCAAGGCGTTCCTCCTTGTCGTTGAGAAAGGTCAGATGTACGCGCAGGCTGTCGCCATCCGGGCCGCGGTTTCCAAGTAAGGCCGAGAGCTTGAAGTTGCAGCCTTGAATGAATGAATCCTTGATTGGAGTCAAATCGATGGTCTGTTCCATGCGTGCCCCGTTCTTGGTGTCGTTCGCGGCGAAGAATCCGCGGCCTATGGATGCATATGGATGATTGAATACGGGCAGGAATCCTTCGGAACCGTACGCAATCAGGGACATCCAGCCCGGATCTTCCCAACCAGCGATGGATGCGTCTGGTTGTCCGACGAAACCATTGAAGGGGCGGTCTTCTTCGCCGCCGCCGTTGTAGATCAGGTTGACTCCAATTGCGGCGCTCGGCTTCTTGGTTGCTGATGTGGCGAGCGTGCGGCCGTCGAGGTCCCAGGCAGGATCCTGTTTGATGCCGAGATGGGAAAGGACCGTGGGAACCAGATCCACAGCGCTGGGGGGCGGCCAGATTTCGCCGGGGACGATGGTTCCCCCGCTGATGATAATCGGCATTTCCCGGTGTTCGGGGATGTTGCGTCCGTGGCCCCCTCTCTGGGACCCGGCATGATCCGAGGTGATTGCGATCAGCCAGTCCTCAGAGGCATAACTGGGGCGGCTCTCGATACTGGCGATCAAGCGGCCAAGACGCGTGTCGACCATGTGCAGCATGCGTTGGTAGTCCGGATCTCCTGCGTGGTAGTGGCGGTTCCCGTCAAGATGTCCCACACCGTCAAGTTCGCCAAACATCATGATGGTCAGGTCAATGGGTTCGCGGGCCAGTAGGGGTTGCAAGTAGGTGACGCAGAGTTCATCGCAACTACGTTCGTCGAAGTAGTCCTTGTTGAATTGATAATAGTCGTAGAAGCCGCTGTGACTTGGTTCGGCGGGTGCGACAAGAAATTTCTGGATGGGCTTCCAGGACTGGGCACAGGCGGTGACCGCATCGGGTTGTTTTTGCTTCAGCAGCTTGAGGATCGAAGGGTATTTGTCCGTCTTGGGTGTGGCAAAGTTGTTGTCAGGGATGCCGTGCTTGTCCCAATGCACGCCCGTGTGAAAGGTGCTCCAACCGGATCCGCTGATGGTCGTGCTTTCGGCTCTGGCCCGCAGGCTCCAGGCGCCTTTCTGCATCAGGCGGTCCAGGGTTGGAGTGTCCGTGCTGGCGATGGCCGCGGGAACGAAGCCGTCGATGAAGACCATCAACGCGCGAGGAGTGCGCTGCTCTCGGTCTTGGGGCGTGGAGTCTTGGGCCGTGGAGAGCGCGCCCAAGAAAATGAGAGAACTGCAGGAGAGATTCAGCATTGGGCTTGGCTTAAATATACGCGTTCGGCGGTTCCGCCAAAAATTGCGGCTTGTTCGGAGGGGGAAAGGGTTTCAGCCCAGGTGGTCACGGCGTCCCAGACCCTTTGATAGGTGCCCGCGAGGGTACATACGGGCCAGTCAGAGCCGAACATCAGGCGTTCTGGGCCGAAGGCTGCGAGGGCTTTGTCGAGGTAGGGGGTGAGGTCGCTCAGGGTCCAGGCCGCCCAGTCTGCTTCCGTCACAAGACCAGAAAGTTTGCAGGTCACATTGGGGCGCCGGGCGAGTTGTTCAAGGTCGTTGGACCAGGGCTCGACCGTTCCCACTTTTATGCAGGGCTTGCCCAGGTGGTCCAGCACGAACGATTGATGCGGGGCGAGATCTACCAGTTCAATTGCAGGAGCCAGGTGACGCGGATACAAGAGCAGGTCGTACACGAGGTTGTGCTGCGCGAGGCAAGCTATTCCCGCCTGGAACTCGGGCAGCAACATGAAGCGATCATCTGGTTCGTCTTGCAGTACATGGCGCAACCCTACGAGCAGAGGATTCCTGGCCAGGTCGCTGAGGCGTTCTTCAATGTCTGGCGCGCAGAGGTCGGTCCAGCCAACCACGCCCAGTAACTGAGGTGAGGATCTTGCCAACTCCAGCAACCAACTCGTTTCAGTCTCGTCTTGCCGCGCTTGCACGCTGATTGCACCGTCAATGGCACAGGCCTTCAGCTCAGGCACGAGCTGCTCTGGAAGGTAGTCCCTGGCCAATACCTCCATCCCCGGACCGATCCAGTCGTAAGCGACCGGGTCATAGGACCAAAAGTGCTGGTGGGCATCTATCCGCATGTGAAGACAGTAGCGGCTGCATGGGGAGCCCTCGGGCTATGATTTCGTCGGCCAGGGACCTCCTCCAGCCAGACAGCGACCATGAAGACCATCATCCTGCTCAATCAAGACCAGATGGGCCACGGGGATCAAACCCTGGGCCGCAAAATCCTTGGCACCTTCCTGCGCAAGATCATCGTGATCCAAGACCTTGACGCGATTCTGTTCTACAACACGGGGACTCGACTATTGGACCGGTCGAGTGCCTTGCTCGGAGAACTGAGCGCATTGGAGGAGCGGGGCGTGGAGTTGCTTCCCTGTGGAACCTGCGTAGATGCTCTTGGCGTGGATCTCGCGGTAGGCCGGCTCTCGGACATGGACACGATCGTGCGCGAACTGGAACGGGCGGAGAAGGTGATCACTCTGTGATTCACTCTTGACCCTGACCCAGATCGCCTCGCTCGTCCCGCCAGAGTGTGTGCACGTGATCTGGGTCGGAGACGGGTGCACTGTGTTCAATCGTCAGGCCTGCGCCAAAAATGCGCCAGTAGTGACCAGCATCGGGTTCGGGAGAACCGATCCAGCCGAAGGAGAGTTGGTCGAGTTGGCTTGCGCGCAGGCGCTTGTTGCGAACCGTGGCGAGGTCATCAGTACGCCGGGTGAGCCAGAGGTCGAGGATGGAAGTCAGGATCTGTCGCTGCTTCTTGTTGAGTCTTGACCAGGGGATGCCGCCACGATCATCGATGGTCTTGCGCCTGGGAACCATGACTACATTGGTTGGTTGGGATCCTGAGAGCGTTGCCTGTTCTTGCTGTTCAGTATTCAGGCTGGTGTACAGGATGCGGGCCAGATCGTCTTCAGTTCCCATCAAGCGTAGACCCGCATGTTCTCCCTCTCGCACATGTGCTGGTTGGCTTCCTACATAGAAGGGTGCAACGCTTGTCCAGGAATCGTTCTTGTGGGTCACATTCAGGGATAGGTGATGTCCCTCGAAGCGCCAGCCCCAGGCCTTCCTCCCCTCGGGGTCACCAAAGAACGTGACGAAATAGCGCTCGGCACCATGGAATGAGTTGGGCCTGCCCGCTGCAGTTTCTTGTTCAGCCAGGATGCTCTCCAGCAGGCGCACCTTGGCGATGGTCTCGAGTCCTTTGGTGGAAAGCACAGTTGCGAGCAGCCCATTCAGAGCCTCGCGAGATTCTTTTCCTAGGGTTTCCATGCGCACCCCTGCTACCCCATTGGGAAGTACCTGCCAATTGGCCCGCTCCTCGTCGAGATAGGGGAAGCAGAGTTTGCCTTGTTGTTCTGCGGTCAGGCTCTGCTTGAATTGCATCGCCGCCAGGGACATGGGATCGTCATTGCTGGGAACGGAGGCCATGCCCATCAGGACGGCCATGAAGAGGAGGGGCATTTGGGTCTTCATGGACTACCTTATGCAGTGTTTTTCCGGATTTGGCAAATGCGAATCCGGTTGTTAGCTGTCCACAAGGGCCCCGCACCCTGCAGCTGCCCTGGCGATGCGTTTCAAGTGTTCCCTGGGTCGCAGCCGTTCCACATGGAAAGGGAGCATGGAGTTGGATTGGCGGCCGTCGAGCCACGCAAGGTGGGCCAGGCCGGTCTTGTAGTTGGAGGTGGGGGGTTCGAACAGCATGTGTGCGAGGGGTTCGGTTGCCTTGAGGATTTGATAAGCGCGAGTGGTGTCTCCTTCGGCGAGGAAGGCGAGGGCACGTGATGCCGGCCGGGCGATTGCATTGAAGACGCCGAGAAGGGCGTGGGAAAAGTCGCCAATGGGATAACTGCGATGGAGAAAATCGATCTCGCCCAAAGGCTCCTGGGATTCTCCGAGGATCAGTTCGGGGTAGTTGAGGTCGTCACCGGTGAGGACGATCTGACCCGAGGCGAGCAGGGTCTGACGGACTTGGCGTTCGAAGTCTGCGTCGAGCAGGGAGAGCTTGCAACCGAGCGCTTTCTTGGGATCGAGGGCCATGATGCGCAGGAAGGTGTCTCCCGGAAAGTAATCGGCGAGCCCCGGATGAAAGGCCGGGCCCAGCCAGTGGATCAGGAGCGGACCTGGGTGGGCTTCGATGACCTTGGCGTAGGCGTTCACAAATTCGGCTTCGTTGCGCGCCAGGGAGGAGAGTTCGGGGATACAGAGAAGCACTGGCATGCCCCCGGCTTCTTGGATACGCCCGCATTGAAAGGTCCAACCTTCGGCGATCTCATCTGGGCTCTTGGGATTCACAAGATGATCAACGCCTGCGCCTGCTACGAAACCGTTGCTCAACTCCAGTTGCCCGGTCTCTTCGATCAATCGTTGCGCCACATCCCAGCCCAATTCATAGCGTTGAGCTGTGTCCATGGCCTCCGCGATACCAAACCCCAGAGCATCCAGTTGCCGTCGCAGGGTCATGGTCTGGGCCCAATCGATGTGTGGAGTTGGGTCGCCGTCAACCTTGCTGTAGCCTTCGCTCATGGCCACGTGAGCCGCGGCCAGGGCGATGCGCGCAGGGGCAGCAGAGCCCTTCGGGTCGCCGAATGCGGTCAGAGGATTTACGGCGGGCGAGGAAGGATCGGAGGGATTGGAGTTCATCGCGTGCTGCTAAGGATAGGATGAGAGCTCCTCCAATGACGAATCGATCCCCCAATGTTGCCCGTGAAGAGGCGTTGCTCGATGACGCACGCGATCGCGGCAGCCTGCCCCTGCTGGGCGCTTTCATCCGCCTCTCGGGTCCAGGTTGGCTGCAGAGCGCCATCACCCTGGGGGGAGGATCACTGGCTGCGGCCCTTTACTTGGGCGTGCTGACCGGCACCAACTTCCTTTGGGTGCAGGTATTCGCCATGGCCCTCGGCGTCATCGCCCTGGGCGCGATTTCTTGGATCACGCTGACTACGGGCGAGAACCCGTTCACTTTGCTCAAGGACCGGGTCAGCCCGGTCCTGGCTTGGGGCTGGCTCGGCGCGGTCATGCTGGCTAATGTGGTTTGGGCCCTGCCCCAGTTCTCTCTTGCCACAGCGGCAGTAGAGCAGAACCTGCTGCCCAGTCTGAAGGGCGATGCCCTGACTGTGATCACTTGCCTGGCTGTCTTGAGTCTCGCACTGACCGTGGTCTGGGCTTATGGCCGCGGAGGCCGTGGTGTGCGAATTGTTGAGTTAGGCCTGCGGGCATTGGTGGGCTTGATCGTGCTGGCCTTCTTTGGAGTCGCTTGGGTCTTGCTCTCGCGTAGTGACGGAATGTCTTTGAGCCAAGTTCTTGCCGGGTTTATTCCCAACTTGGACCTTCTTAGCCAGCCGGCTCCCGCCTACGCTGCCGAATTGGCGGCGGCCCGATTTCCTGATCTATGGAGCGGAATTATCGTGCGTCAGCAGCAAGAGGTCTTGATCGCTGCCGCCGCAACCGCTGTGGGCATCAACATGACCTTTCTGATGCCCTGTTCTTTGTTGAGGCGTGGATGGAATCGTTCTTTTCGCAACCTGGCGGTCTTTGATCTTGCCACCGGCCTGCTGATCCCCTTTGTGTTCGCCACTGGCTGTATCGTGGTGGCCTCGGCGGATCGCTTTCACGCTCGCGTGGATCAGGAGCTGGTTTCGGACGTGAGCGTTGCCGTGGGGCGAGGCGCGTATCTCGATCGCTTGGACAACGCGATCAAGGAAGGGTTTGGAGCAGGCACCGTCCAGTATGAAGAACACAGCATCAATGGCAGAGCGCGTGCTGGCCTGAGCGAAGCGGAACTTCTCACCCGCGTTGGGTTGGCCATGAACTTGGTGCCCGAGCCCGATCGGCGACTGGCTTCCATGTTGGAGAAGCGTGACACCTTTGCCCTGGCCCGAGCTCTTGAACCCCTGACCGGCCACGCCACTGCACACATGATTTTTGGTCTTGGCGTGTTGGCAATGGCCGTTTCCACGGTCATCGTATTGATGTTGATCAGCGGGCTGGCCTTCGCTGTGGCCTTCCGTCAGCAGCCTGGAGGAGTTGCATTCCGCTGGGGCACTATTGTGGCTGGCCTGGGAGCACTGGGTCCTTTTGTTTGGACTGGCAAGGCGCGTGCCTGGTTGGCTGTGCCAACCTCCAATTTCGGCATGATCTTGCTGCCTCTGGCCTATTGGAGTTTTGTGCTCTTGATGAACAGTCGACGAGTCCTGGGCGATGATGTCCCCAAAGGCCGCACGCGATTGATCTGGAACAGTTTGCTGGTGCCCACCGCTCTGGTGGCTAGTTACGCAAGTGCCTGGACCGTGCACATGAAGTTAGGCCCTTGGGGATTGGCCGGGCTGGCGGCCATGGCAATTGCGGTCTTGGCGACTCTGCGCCGGTCCTGAGGCCAGGCTGCCCCAGTAGTTCAGTGATGGAAGCGTTCACAGAGTCCTTCCGCGTGTATTGGGCGCATCCCTGAGGCTGCATCATTGCCTCTATCTCTGTCTAGCTCTTGAAAGGGCTTGGTCTCGGTTTCTAGAAGGACGCTCCAATACCGAAATACATGCCGCTGATGGTCACGTCAAATTTGCCGAAATCAGCATCGTCTTGATAGAAGATGTCCAGGGAGGTGTTGCGGTACCCGGCGTAGCCGACCATGGGCCCAAAGAGCCCCATTTCTGCCCGCAGATCCAAGTCCATGGCATCCAGGTCGTTGTCTTCGTAGGAGACGCCGATCCAGGTAACCAGGGCCGAGACCCCAACCGGTCCCACCTCGACTCCAGCGCGCCCGGCCAGAACAGGAATTGGCAGTGCCTGGTCCAGCAGTACCTCTTCACCTGTCCCGTCCTCGGTAAAGTTCCCGGACAGATCGAGCATGTTGACGCCCAGGCCAAGGGCAAAATCGACCGTCGAACCAGGAACCATCTCAAAGAGCAGGAGTCCTTGGAGCATGCCTACTTCCAGTTGGGAGTGCACATTGGCCCCTGCGCTGATAGTAGTTCCGGCAATGTCGATGTCGGCATCCAGGGTCCCATCCCCTTCAAATGATGGCGTCGTGGCGGAAAACACCAGCGTGGGACTTCCAAGTCCGATTGTTGCCGTGACCCCTGTCGGGTTGGAGTCTTCTCCTAGCCCTATTCCGTCCAAGGGGGTCACGCCGCTTACACCACCCGACCCGAATCCCAGGTTGCCGTCGAGGGAGTACTGGCCATAGTTCACACCCACATCGAGAGTGGGGGAAGCACAGGCCAGAAGTGAACAGGAAATAAGGGCGGCGGCAATTCGGTGCATAGGATCAGGGGGTGGTTTGGGGTCAGGGCTTGCGGGGCTGACTGGCAGCTTGTTGAGCTTTGAGCTCTCTCAGACGCCGCCCATCCTCGCTTTGTCGGTATTCTCTGTCTAGCGGGTAGCAACCGGAGACGAGGTCCAGGCGTGGCCCATTGGTGCAGTCGCTGAAAGTTCTGCAAATGCGAGTTCGTTGAATATCCTTCCCTGCAAGAAGATCCAGAGGGAATTCGGGGTATGAAAGGACCATTCTGCCTAGGCCTACCAGGTCGATGGATCCCCGCCGCAATTCAGCCTGGGCCAGGTACGGAAACCATTCCTGCAGGTAGGTGTAGCCGGTCCCCACCACGACCGCCTGGGGGCAGGCGGCCTTGATCTGGCGCGTGATCTGCACCTGGCGCAATACCGAGAGCAGGGGATCTTCAGGGGGTGGGTAGCCATCCACGGGCGGATAGCTGGATGGGCGCTGCAAGTGCGGGCATGAATACGGCGATCCCAGAGTCACATTGATCAGCTTCACACCGCAGGCGTAGAGGTCTCGAGTCAGTTGTTGCGCTTCGCTGGAATCTGGTTCGGTGGGATTTTCAAGGTCCATGCCCCAGCCGTGGTTGAGGGGCAAGTAGGGCGTTGGATCGAGTGGCTGGCCGGGGCTGCCATCGGCATTGTTCTTGTGGGGAAAGACGTCTCCTGCGCAGAGCCGTACACCGATACCCAGATCAGGGCATGCGCGTTGGATGGCTGCGACGGTCTCCATCAGGAATCGCGTGCGTCCGGCGTAATCACCCCCGAACGGTCCCGGGCGCGAGCGAGCTCCGAGCAACTCATGTACCAGATAACCGTGGCAGGCCTTGATGTCGACGAAGTCAAAGCCAGCTGCTTGCGCGAGGGTCGCGAGGCGGACATAGGATTGGATCAAGGCCTCAAGTTCATCGTCTCTGATCAGTGCTGTGGACAGTGGGACGTCGGTGTATGCATCCAGCCAGGTGGCGTGGGCGGCGATGATCGGCCGAGGCTCCTTGGTGGGTTGCGCATGGCGGCCGGAGTGGGTCATTTGCAGACCGATGAATGCACCTTCAGGATCGAGTCCTGAGTCGGCTCGGCCTTGGTGAATCGCCTCGATCAAGAGGCTCAGATCTTGAGCCGTGTGGGCTTCATTGAGCAAGGCGAGTTGCCTGGGATTGGCCCGACCATCGGGGGTCACAGCAAAAGCCTCGCCTCCCCAGATCATGGCGGCGCCGCTCCTCCCAAAGGCTCGCCAGCGACGCAGGGTCAATTCGCTGGGTCGACCCGATGTGGTTCCATCCCAGCCCTCCATGGGATGCATTGCGAAACGGTTGTCCAATTCATGCCCCTGCAGGGTCAGGGGCCAGCCGAAGGGGCCTGCCTGTCCAGCCAGGGTTCTGTCCAGGGCAATTTCCTCTTGCAGTTCCCGTGCGCAGCCCTGCAGGTGGGTTTCGAAGGCCCCGAGGGACTTGTGCTGGCCAGGGCCTGGGAACTCCATCAGGCTGGAGGGTCTTGCTGGAGGTTGAGCCGGTCGAAAGCACCGGAGCGGCGGGTCAGGATCCTCTTGAGGTGGTCACGCAGGGCCAGCAATCGCAGGTTGCGCTCTCCTCGAGCCCCGCCTTCGAAGCGTGCGTTCAGGGTGTCCAGATTGCGCTGAAAGACATCGTGTATCGGGCCTGCGGAGAATGCGGCCAAGAGCAGGACCAGCACCGTGATCAGGCTGGTTGCTGCCCCATATTTCGAACCCATCCAGAGGGCACTGCCGAGCAGCCACAGCGGTGAGACGAAAGATGCTCCCATAATCGTGAAGGTGACCACCTTGTCTGCTGGAGCGTTACGGCGGGATATGACTTGTGCAGGCACGATCACTGGTAACCAGGCAGCCCAGATCAGCCAACGCAGCAAGAAGGACGATGCCAGCAACACGCCTGCACGGGCGGTTGCGCCCAGCCCCGGGCGGTTGTCCAGATCCCGGGCGTGAATACCGACTTGTTGGAGTTCAGTCGACAGCTTGTCGAGGCCATCCCTGAGTGTTCTTGCCCGACTTGGTGCAACCTTGTTCAGGCGTCGCATGCCGGCAACGCAGGAATGGACGCGTTCGGGCAGGAGGCGACCCTTGTGCGGAATGAGTTCCGCAGCCATGACCATGGCTGGAGCCTCTTCAGGGGATTCGTACTGCACCACGCACTTGGTCAGCGCCGCGCGGATTTCTTCGGTAGCCCTCTTCGCCGCCTCGATGGGGCTCTGCTCGTAGAGATCGCGCAGGTGGTCGAAGCCTATGGGATCTCCTCTCCAGGCAAATAGATTGCTGCGGTAGCGATCCCTGTCGGCATAGTAGATGCCCACCGGTTGGATGAGCAGGTCCAGGCTCCAGTCCTTCACCGCCATGGCGCCGAGACCCATGCGCGCGGCTCCGGTCTTGAATGGACGCAGAAACGAGGAACTGCCACCCTCGCCTTCAGGGAACATGCCGATGGTACCTCCCTGCCCCAGTTCCGCATGAATCGCGTCGAAGGAGCCCCTGTTCTTGCTGGTGTCCACCTTGTCCTTTTTCCGGTAGATCGGGATCGCGCCGGTGGCTTTCACAATGTGCCCCAGGATGGGCATCTTGAAGAGGGTGTACTTGCCGATGAACCGGGGGTTGCGCTGGCAGACAAACCAGATCAAGCCGCCGTCAACCAGGCCTCCTGAGTGATTGCTCACAAGTATCATTGCCCCCTGGTCCTTGATCGCAGGTCCCGTGGAGTGGACCTGGTAGAAGGACCGGATCAGGGCCTGACCGTAGAACTTGATCAGCGCGTACATGGGAGGATTGTGAGCATGCCCCGGGGGGGGTGGCTCTTTCCCCAGGGGGTTCCTGACCCTATGCTTGACAGCTACCACTACGGAGGCGACCAGAGAACTATGGAACAGCGAAGCTGGCATGTGAACTATGACGAAGGTGTTTCGACGGCGATCGAGTATTCGAAGCTCAACATCCCTCAGATTTTTCGGCGGACAGTAGAGAGTTTTGGGGACAGGCCCGCGCTGGTGTTCCTGAATTGCACGCTGACCTATGCGGAACTTGGTGCTGAAGTGGACAAGTGCGCGATCGGGTTTACCAAGCTCGGAGTCAAGATGGGGACTCGGATTGCGATTCAGCTGCCGAACATTCCCCAGGCGGCAATCTCCTATCTGGCTGCCCTGCAGTTGGGGGCAGAGGTTGTGATGACCAATCCGCTCTACACCTTTCGTGAGGTCGAGCACCAGTGGAAGGATTCTGGCTGTGAAGTGGCAGTGACCGCCGATTTTATTTGGGACGACATGATCAGGGACCGGCGCGCGGAGCTTGCACCGACCAGGTGGGTGGTGGCTTCCATTCCAGGTTATCTGCGTTTTCCGTTGAACTTTCTTGCGCCATTGAAGCTCAAGAAGCAGGACCCGCCTCGCTGGGCCAAGGTTGCTCCTGAGGCGGATATGATTCGCTTCAAAGACATGATCAAGGATGCCAGTGGTCCTGTTCCACGCCCAGACTTTGGTTGGGATCAAGTGGCTGCGCTGCAGTACACGGGAGGAACAACCGGCCCTTCCAAGGGCGCCATGCTTACCCACAAGAACCTGAGCAGCAACATTCAGCAGATCGATGGCTGGTTCACAGGCGTTGAGTACGGGCATGAGGTGTTGATGACTGCGCTTCCGCTGTTCCATGTGTTTGGCATGAGTGTTTGCATGGGCTGGGGCATGGCTTCTGGCGCCTGCATGGTGCTACTGCCCAATCCGCGGGACCTTCCTTCTGTGGTGAAGGCGATCGTCAAGCACAAGATCACCCTGTTCCCCGGTGTGCCGGCTCTGTTCAACGGGCTGAACAACTACCCCGGAATCGAGCAGACGGACGTCTCGAGTATCAAGTACTGCTTCAGTGGCTCTGCGCCTCTGCCGCCGGATGTGATGCAGAAGTTCGAGAGCATGACGGGGTCCAAGATTGTCGAGGGCTTCGGCATGAGCGAGACCTCGCCCGTGACCCACTGCAACCCGCTCAACGGGGTTCGCAAGCCGGGCTCTGTGGGGATTCCCGTGGCGGACACGGACGCGCGGATTGTGGATATCGAGACTGGGGTCCAAGATGTGCCCCAGGGGGAAGAGGGCGAGCTGATCGTCAAAGGGCCTCAGGTGATGAAGGGTTATTGGGGCCGCCCGGACGAGACCGCCAATTCGATTCGTGATGGGTGGATGCATACGGGCGACCTGGCCACCATGGACGAGGAAGGCTACTTCCAGATCGTTGGCCGCAAGAAGGACATGATCAACTGCTCTGGCTTCAAGGTGTTCCCCGACGAAGTAGATGGAGTCTTGGTGGCCCACGAGGCGATCCTTGAGGCGGCGACCATAGGCGTCCCCGATGATGAGTATGGCGAGACCGTCAAGTCTTTCATCGTATTGAACCCGGGCATGAGTTTGAGCGCTGAAGCAGCTCAGGAGTACTGTCGGGAAAACTTGGCCAAGTACAAGGTCCCTCGGCTAGTTGAATTCCTTGACGAACTGCCCAAGAGCAGCGTGCTGAAAGTTCTGAGGCGTGAGTTGCGCGACATGGAGATGGCAAAGGCCAAGGGTTGAACCCACCGCGATCCCTGTGACCAGCATCACTCCCGGGCTCATCCTGGGAAGGGCGGGTTTCTTCCTTTCAGATGCCTACGAGCGGGGTGAGCTTGCGGAGTATGTCTCCAGTCCTCACAATCCTTCCTGTCGCGCGTCCTCTGTCAACCCCCACAGGCGTGGTCTGGCCCGAGGGTCTGGTGATCTTCGGAGGCCTGACCTGGTACCTCTAGCGCCCAGGGCATTCCTGACCTGATCAGCGGGCTGGCATCTCTGCGGGTGCTGGCCCGCAGGTCATGGTGTGCGGCTGGTTCGTGCCTCGGTTTCTCGGCGGGGCACAATTCTCACATACGAGTGCAGGGCGGCAGTCCATTCGGACAACCGCCCCACGAGAGAGAGAGGACATCCCAGGGATCACGTGAAGGGATTCCTGGGTGCACGTGGTGAGTGGCTCTGGTTGGTAGGGGGCCTAGGAGGCCAGAGGCACCTGTTGTCGATCCGGTTCGGAGTGTGCCCGTGCTGAGGTGCGCAGGTACTCCTCCAAGGTGAACGAATCGACTTCTATCGTATCGTCCCTCGCAGCCTCGGCCTCAATGGCCAGTTGCACTTCTTCGGAAGAAATTATTCCCGCTGCCTGGGCCTCTTCCAGCAGGGAAATGGGCTTCTGGCGCGGTAGACGGCGCTTTTTGATGGCATCCTTGATCTTGCGGGCCACCTCGTCAGCGCGGGTAATCAGGTCCAGGGTGTGCTCCATGCGCCCGGCGGCTTCCGTGGTGTCCTGAGGGATGTAGAGGCCATAGGTGATCCGGTCCCGCTGCTGCCCAGGGGCTTGCAGGGCCATGGCGACTTTGCTGCCCAGGTGGTCTGAAGGGGCTGATCCCATGGGCACCAAATGCGACCAGATTCGTAAGGGGCCCCGCAGGGCCCAGCCGATCAGAGGCAGGTTGAGGTTGGCGTAGAGCCCATCGAAGGCATTATGGATTCTGGCCAGGCCGTACTCAGCGGACCACCGTAGGAAGGGCAAGTCCTCTGCGGGGCGTCCCTCGGCTTCAAAACGCCTGAGGGTGGCTTGCAACAGGTACATCCAGGAGACAATGTCCGCGAAGCGACCGGTTATCTCTTCCCGGCGCTTGAGATCGCCCCCGATCATGGCCATGGACAGGTCTGAAAGGATGGCGAAGCGAGCCGAGGCCCAATCCAGTTTCTTGTAGTAGCTAGCACATGGTCCGTCGACGGGAGAGCGTCCTAAGCGGCCACCCGTCAAGTCCAGGACAACAGTACGGCAGAAGTTGCGCGCTACATGCCCTATGTGCCCGAAGAAGGCCTTGTCGAAGGCCCGGCTGTTACCGGCCTCGGCGGCTTCTACTTCCGACCAGGCATGGGGGTGACAGCGGATCGCTCCCTGGCCGAAGACCACCAGAGTGCGGGTCAAGATATTGGCGCCTTCCACCGTGATGCTGATGGGAGTTGCCATGTAGGCATGGGCCAGGAGGTTGCGCGGTCCGCGGCTGATGGCGGCTCCTCCGAGTACATCCATAGCGTCGTTGATTGATTGGCGCGCAAGCTCGGTGGTGTTGTACTTCATGATTGCAGTCACCACTGCTGGCTTGGCTCCCTTGTCCAGGGCGCCGCATGTGTAGCGTCGTGCGGCTTCGGTCAAATAGGCAAAGCCACCGATGCGGGCCAGGGGTTCCTGTACACCTCCAAAGCGTCCGATTGAAACGCCGAACTGCTTGCGTATGGCTGAGTAGCCACCTGCCAGGCGGGCAGCGGCCTTGCAGGTGGCCACCGCCGAAGCGGGCAGGGATATTCCGCGTCCTGCGGCAAGGCATTCCATCAACATGATCCAACCGCGGCCGATCCCATTGTGACCGCCGATCACGCAACTCAGAGGCAGGACCACGTCGTGGCCCTCGGTGGGGCAGTTGTAGAAGGGCACGCCCATTGGGTCATGACGTTCGCCTTTCTCCACGCCGGGGGTATCGGTGGGAATCAAAGCGCAGGTGATGCCCAGGTCCTCACCCTTGCCCAGGAGGTTTCCCGGGTCGCGCATCTTGAAGGCCAGGCCCAGAAGGGTCGAGACCGCTGCCAGGGTGATGTAGCGCTTGCGCCAATTGAAGCGCAGGTAGAGTTCGTCGTCTTCGCCTCGGAAGACTTCGCCTGAGGCGGTGATCGAGCCCGCGTCGGAGCCCGCCCCGGGCTCGGTCAGGGCAAAAGCCGGGATTTCTCGGCCATCGGCCAGACGTGGCAAGAGCTCGTCTTTTTGTTCTTTGGTGCCGTAGTGGTGCAGCAACTCGGCGGGGCCCAGGGAGTTGGGAACCATGACCGTGATGCCTAGGGTGCCGGAACGGGACGAGAGTTTGGACACAATGGCGCTGTTGGCCGAGGCGCTAAAACCGTGACCGCCGTACTCGCTGGGAATGATCAGGCCGAAGAATCCCTGCTTGGCCAGATAGTCCCAGACCGTCTCTGGGAGATCGCGGTCCTGCCACACTTGCCAGTCATCAGTCATACGGCAGACGGTTTCTACTGGGCCGTCGATGAATGCCTGCTCGGTTTCCGTCAGGTCGGGATAGTCCTCTTCGGAGAGGCGCTTGAAGTCAGGCTTGCCGCTGAAGAGCTCTGCGTCGGCCCAGGTCGTGCCCGCTTCAAGGGCTTCTTTCTCGGTCGCCGATACTTTGGGCAGGAAGCCGAGCTTGCTCATCATCCGCATCAGGGGGCCGCTGATCAGGATTGTGCGCAGGGTTGGCAAGAGCAATATAGCCGCGCCGGCGGTGACTATGCCTAGCCACCACACGCCGGTGTGAATGCCAGCGGCCACGAGCAAACCAAAGATCGCCCATGCCGGTGCCGGAGCGGCGAACCAGCCAAGGGTGACAAAGGCGATGGGTACGAGGAGTAGAAGTGGCCAATTGGACCAGAAAAATCCATTCATGAGGAGACCCTAGGCTGAGAGGGAAGGGAACAGACCTCGACAGCGCGCATCGCCAGGCGAATCGCATCATCGAGGTGGTTGGGGCCGCGCAGGGACTTGTCGATGCGGCGGGCGAGGGGGAGGGAGATTGCACCGTGTAATGTTGACCAGACCAGGGTTGCTGCGCGCAGTGTTGCTTCGGGTGAAGGAGAAGAGTCCTGACGACCCTTCATTACTGCCTCACCGAGCAAAGCCAGATAGTTTCTTTGCACTCGATAGCGGTCGATGGGATACCTCTCCATCTGGCTAGGAGGGAGATGGAACATCACCTCGTAGTACTCGCTATTGGAGTTGGCGAAGCTCACATATTCGGCGCAGAGATTTTTTAGGTGGTCCTGTGGTGATTCACCCTGGGACGCGGCCTCAAGCTGTGCGTGCAGGATCTCAAAACCCTCGTCGATCAGGGCATGCAAGAGGGCATCCTTGTTCTTGAAGTAGAGATAGATCGATGCGGCGGTGCAGCCCACCCGTCGGGCGATACGGCGGGTGGAGAGGGCCGTGTATCCCTCTTCCAGCAGTACATTGCGCGCCTCACGCAGGATGCGGGGCTTGAGGTCGGTTCCGTTACGGGGCATGGGGCGTGAATCTCGAATGTTCTCTTCGGCTTTCGGCAGGCTGGACCGAAGAGGTTATCAGTGTTAAGTTATCACTGTTTAGGGCCTCTGGTGGGTCTCTTGAGCTGAATCGGTGTTTCGGGGCTCCGATTGAGGAATAATCCCGATCCGGTCAGGAGTCCACCCGGGCTTCCATCACCCAACAAGATCCTCCACTGATGATTGCACCAAGCGCTCCTTCCATTGTTATCGCCGCTGGCCTGCGCAGCCCCTGGATCAAAGCTGGAGGCCAGTTCCGTGGGGAAGACGCGGGGCACCTGGGCGCCGCTGTCACCCGGGAACTCCTGGCCCGCACAGGAGTGCGGGGGGAGCAGCTCGATGAGGTCATAACTGGTTCGGTTGGGCCGCCCCACGATCAGGCCAACCTCTCTCGGGTGGTTGCTCTGCGCGCGGGGATTCCGCAGGAAGTGCCTGCTCGCACCGTGGCCCGGAACTGCGCAAGCGGTATTGAGGCGGTCACCCAGGCAGTGACCGAAATCCGTGCTGGTAATGGTTCGCTCTACATGTGCCTCGGCGTGGAAGTTATGAGCGCTTATCCATTGATCATGGGTCGCAAGTTGACTGGGTTTTTTGAACGCATGATGAAGGCGCGTTCCTTGCTCGCGCGCTTGTCAACGCTTGCATCCTTCAGGCCGTCCATGCTGGCGCCCCGGGTTGCTCTGCTGGAGGGTCTACGCGATCCAATCTCAAACCTACTGATGGGCCAGACCGCCGAAGTGCTGGTGCGTGACTTTGGCTTGACTCGGGAGGATTGCGACACCTACGCCACGGAGAGCCATCATCGCGCTCGCCTCTCACGGGACAGGGGGCGATTTGAAAGGGAGATTCTGCCCATGGCTCCCTTGAGCCGCAAACCCATCATGGACCTTGTGCGTCACGATGATGGTATCCGTGATGATCAAACCGTGGAAGCTCTCATGCGCATGCGGCCTTATTTTGAAAAGCCCGATGGGGTTGTGACGATTGGCAACTCCTGCGGTATCACTGATGGCGCTTGTGCTCTCTTGATCACCACAGAAGAAAAGGCGAGTGAGTTGGGCCTTCAGCCCTTGGCTCGCATAAGGTCCTACGCCTGGGCGGGACTCGATCCTTCGCGCATGGGGCTGGGTCCTGTGTTCTCCAGCAAGCTGGCCCTGGAACAGGCCGGCTGCACCCTTGAGGACATGGACGTGATCGAGATCAATGAAGCCTTTGCTGCTCAGGTTCTGGCCTGCAAGCAGGCCTTCGCCAGCGACAAATTTGCCCGGGAGCATCTTGGGCAGGACGAGGCCATGGGCGAAATCGACTCGGTCAAGCTGAATCCCAACGGTGGCGCGGTTGCTTTGGGGCACCCGGTGGGGGCTACCGGGGGGCGCTTGCTACTGACCGCAGCCCACGAATTGGCGGCGGGCGATCACAACCTCGCCCTGGCAACTCTCTGCATCGGCGGTGGCCAGGGTGGCGCCGTGGTACTGGAACGCATCAATGGGAGCGCCGCCTGATGGAAGAGTCAAACATGCAAGAGGCCCCGCAATCCGAGGAAACCGTGTTGATCACCGAGCAAGAGCTGAGTGAGTTCGAAGCAACACCTTCAGCCATTGGCTTTCCCATGCCAGACGACGCTCCCGACCCCGGGACCTGCATTCGGGTCGAGCGACCTGAATCGGGCCTGGCGGTGGTGACATTCGATTCACCCCATCGCTCCTTTCCGATTTTCGACGCGCCCTTGCTGCGAGACTTGGACACGGTTCTGACTGAGCTCGAAAACGATGTGACTCTCAAAGGAATCGTGTTTACCGGCCGTCACCCTGGACAGTTCTTGGCGGGCGCGGATGTAGAAGCGATTCAAGAAATCACCGACCCTCTCCTGGTGGAGCAGGCGGTGATCGCTGTACACGCCCTGTTTGATCGAGTGGAGCGGCTCAAGCCGCGCACCGTTGCGGCAGTTGGGGGCCCGGTTCCTGGAGGGGCTTTCGAGTTTTCCATGGCCTGCGACCGCATCTTGTTGGTAGACGACAAGTCTTCCCGCATCGGCTTGCCCGAGACCATGTTGGGGATCCTGCCCGGGTGGGGCGGCTCCCATCGCCTTCCTCGGCGCATTGGAATTCCTGGAGCCCTTGATTGCATCTTGACTGGTCGAATGTTGCCCGCGAAACCCGCCAAGAAGAGAGGTCTGGTGGATCGCCTGGTACATGCGGAGGACCTTGCGCGTGTGGCCAGTGACATCGCCATGGGGCGCAAGAACTGCCGCCGTTTCTCCCGTGGGATCTGGAAGTGGCTGATCGATCGCAATCCTCTGGCCACGAGTGTTATTCGCAGCAAGGCTCTGGCGGGAGTTGATTCCAAGGCCAACGGCAAGTATCCGGCACCCTATGCGGCTCTGGACCTGGTTCTCTCGGCTCCTGGTGCGGTACGCTCCACCTGGGCCGCGCGTGAGGCCAAGGCGATCGGGACATTGGCCACGGGACGCGTCTGCAAGAGCCTGGTGGGCATCTTCTTCGCTTCTGAGGCGGCGAAGAAGCTCGGTAAGCGCGCCGACGGCAGTGAGCCCGCGCGCCCGGAACATGCGACCGTGGTGGGCGCTGGTGTCATGGGCGCGGGCATCGCGTCCAGCCTGGCTCTGGCCCGGGTCAACGTGCGCTTGGGGGATCTCTCCAGCAAGGCCCTGGCTACGGCCATCTCAAGTCACCGCAAGGAGGTTGAGAAACGCCGCCGGCGCAAGCGTCTGCAACCCCACGCGGCCAACGCAGCCATCGATCATCTGGTGGGGGTTGAAGGACTGCTGGGAATGGCACGATCGGAAATCGCTATCGAGGCGGTGGCCGAGGTATTGCATGTAAAGGCCAGCGTCTTTGGTGAACTCGCCGAGCAACTGGCTGATGATGCGATCCTGGCAACTAACACTTCTAGTCTGAGTGTAACAGCCATAGCCAAGGACTTGCCTCACCCTGAGCGTGTGGTGGGCATGCATTTCTTCAACCCTGTCAAAGCCATGCCTCTGGTGGAGGTTGTGCGTGGAGAAGAGACAAGTGATGAAACAATCACCCGTACTTGCGCCTTGGCGATTGCTCTTGGCAAGACGCCCGTTGTGACCCGTGATGTGCCGGGCTTCCTGGTCAATCGCATCCTTGGGCCTTACTTGGACGAAGCCGTGCGACTTTTCGTTGGTGGTGCGGATGTGGAGCGCGTAGACAGCTTGATGCTGAACTTCGGCATGCCCATGGGGCCCTTTGTGTTGCTCGATGAGGTGGGCTTTGACATTGCCCAGCACGCGGCTGCGAGCCTGCATGCGGGCTACGGCGATCGCATGGAACCATGCCCCGGTTTGTCAGGGATGGGCGATGATCGGCGCCTTGGTCGCAAGACTGGCAAGGGCTTCTACGATCATCCAAAGCCGGGAGACCGTAAGGGCAAGCGTACGGTGGCGCAGGATCTGGCCAACTTTCAGACCGAATCGTGGGCCAGCAGTCTCCCCGATGCGGAGATTACCGATCGCCTGGTCTATGCCATGGTCGGCGAGGCGGCCCGTTGCCTGGAAGAGAAAGTGGTCAAGGACGAATCCACTCTGGATCTGGCTTCGGTCTTCGGCACTGGCTTTGCCCCTTTCCGTGGGGGCCTTTGGAGTCATGCACAGCGAATAGGGCTAGAGGCGGTCTGTGCCCGCATGGCCGAACTTCACTCTCGCGAAGATGTGCATGCGCGCGGCGGAGGGGCTGATCGTTTTGATCCGGCCCCTGTGGCCGCGCGCATGACTGAGTAAGCCAGGCTTACCAGCACCTAATCTCCGCTCACAACAACATCGTCCAGCAGGCTAAGTTCGTTGTTCCGGTTGGCGTTGCCGCTGAAGCGAATGCGTAGGTTGGGATTGCCGTCAGCTACAGCACCCAGGCTGAATGAGCGAGTCGCGTATCCCGTGGCGTTGGTGGCCTCAAGGACAGTCCAACTCGATCCGTCGAACCAATCAACTGTGAGGAACTCTCCTCCGTCGTAGCCGCTCGTACCACGGGCATATGAGAGGACAATGTTGGTCCTCCCCGATGCGTCGATGGCGTGTTCAAGGCTCGACGTGCGTCGCATGCGAACGCCATAGGATCCCGTATTGGCCGCATTTCCGTGGACTTGAATATTGCCCGTCGTGTTCCAACCCGTGCTCAAGGTCCCTGATTCGAAGCCGTCACTAAGGAGGTCATTTGAACCTCCGCTGCCAGCATCAGTCGTGAAGGACCAGGTAGAACCGTTGGTCGTGCCCCCTGGGCCAACTGAATCCACACGCCAGAAATAGGTGGAGGCTTTGGAAAGCAACCCTGGGCTGTAGCTGGTCTGAGATTGGCTCCCCACCAGATCAGAGGCGCTCAGGCTGCTACTGGTGCCGAAGTACACGTCATAGGTGTCAGCACCTCCCGCGGCCTGCCAGCTCAAGCTGGGCGTGGTAGAGATCCCAGTCGCTCCGTGCGCGGGGGAGGGTCCAGTTGCTGCATCGGGGGGATTGGTTCCGCCGCCGCCTCCAGCTACCAGGTCGGGGCGAAAATTCAGGATCGTGCACCTCATTCGGTTTACCTGAATCGGAGTGAATTGGTACATGCACAAGTCTTCGCTGTAGTCCATGTAGTTCGTAGTCGGGTCCTGGCTGCCGCAAGTAGTCCGAGTACCGCAGCCATAGAACGGGCTGGACTCGCTGTTGGTATCACAAATCAGATCACCATTGCTTGAGCAGCTACCGCTATGACAGCCTCCCTGGAATGTGTGGTAGAGCCCCAAGTAGTGGCCAACTTCATGGGTTGCCGTGCGACCTTGGTCGTAGGGCGCATAGCCAGAGTTTCGGCCAAAGGCCTGGTAGAAGATGCGGACCCCATCATAGTTTGTTCCGACAACGCCGCCGCCGCTGGGCAGATAGGCATAGCCCAGGTTGCCGCCTGCGCTGTTGACATAGATGTTCAGATAGCGGGTCGTGTCCCAGCCAATTTGGTTGTAGTAGCTACCTTTGTCGTTGTGCCATGCATTGCTTGCATAGCGATTGATGCCTTTGGTCGCATTTCCGTTTGGATCGGTGGTTGCCAGATGGAATTCGATTTTTCCATTGGTTCCAGGCGCTCCCGGAGATCCCCCGATTGCGTTGAAATCTTCGTTGAGAACTTCGATTTGGCTATACACACGTGCGTCGCTGATGTTGCCTACACCGTTGTTCCGGTGCAGAATGTGCACGACGACGGGGATATTGAATGTATCCCCACCACCCGGGTCGTATCCACTGAGCGCGTTTGTTTGGGTGTTGCTGCAATCGCTCGGGGGCGGGTTGTTCCAGCCACCCGGGCTTACGGAGCGGTCATGGGAACCGCAACGCATTCCATGGTCCAGGAAGAATTGCGACTGGTGAAACTCAGCCCAAGTCGCGAACACCTTGGTGCCGGACTTGTCCATGGCAATGATGAGTCCGTCTTGGTCTTGATAGACTTGGCGTCGGTCAGGAGCGCCCGGGCAGAAGGGGGGTTTGGGCGATAGCTGCTGATGAAATCAGAGTCGCAAGAAGCAGAGTTGCTGCGGTTTTCATAGGGGATCCTCCACTGTTGTGACGAGTCAGCGTCAGTGAAGGTTCCACAGGTCTGCGACTACCTCGTGCGAGATTTTCTCTTGGGCACTTCCTGGACAAATTACACAGTTCCACGTTCGGCCTAAGGGTTATCTACTTGCGTTATCCTTCTCCGGGTTGCATTGTCGTCGCTTCTTGGAACTCAAGAGAGATTGATCACGCAACGCCTCTCTCAGGAAGCTGAGAGAGGAGCACTCAAGGCAGTGCTGTCTTGTTGATTTCCGACTCAGAGAATTTTCGGGAGCCGGCTGATCATGTCCTCTTTGCCATCGTCTTCGATAGGGTCTTTACCTAGGTAGACATCAAACAGAGCCCAGCAGAGGGACTTGGACTTGAGCATGGGTTTGGCTTTGCCATTGACCGAGGTGTAGAGCTCGCCTCCGGGGCGCCAGGTGAAGACCACTTCGCAGTACTCTTCCAATTCATCGAGGTTCCCGAAGTAGGAGCGGAATTTCTTGAGGGCTGCGGTGCCGTTGTCCCAGTCCTTGCGTTTGGCAGCGGTCTTGATACGCGGCTCTAGAGAGTCACTAAATGCCTCTTCTACGTCCTCCCCATCTACATCGCGGCAGAAGACCAGGCGAATCGACTTGATCATGTCGTCTTTCAAGAGAGCTTCGTAGAGCTTCTTGTCCTCGATCAAGGCCTTCTTGTTCTTGCCCTTCCATTGGCTGAGTTTCTTCTTGGCGGCTTCTGTGTCCAAGTACAAGCCATAAGTGTAGACATCAACTTTGAAGATGGTCTTTTCCCGCAGCCCGATACCGGCCAACGAAGTGCTCGTGGGCTTGCCGTCCTTCGGGGTACCTTCTGCGTCACGTGTGACTGGAAAAAGGTAGCCTCCATCGTCATAGTCGATTACCTCGACTTTCTTTGCATCCTGAAGGGAGTGCAGGCTGGGAACTAAGACGAGAGGTAGTAGGAAGAGCAGTGATTTCACGGGGGACTCCTGAATAGGGGGTGGTTGATGGCAAGGGCAGAACGCCAGCGACAAGGAGCAGCCTAGCGTCAGGAGGGTGGGGCGGGAGACAACCTTGCTTCTCAAGGCGTCCGGGATGCGCTCAGGCCCAGAGGCGGGCTCTCTGTGGCAGTACTTCCAAGGTCAACTCGCGTCCTGGCAGCCACTCGCCGTCGATCACGATCCCTGACTCATCTTCCAGTCGCATTTCCATTCGTGCGGCTTGCCGATGCTGCACCAGGGGTGAGGTCAGGTGCTTGCCCGAATGCACTCGCACCAGGAGAGCGATAAGCTTCGGTCGAAACCCACGCCGGATCGTAACCACATCCAGTAGGCCATCGTCGAGCAGGGCTGAGGGGGCCACGCGCATACCCCGCCCCGAGTGCTGGGTCAGAGCGGCGACACCCAGTAGTTCATTCTCATCGCATTCACCATCGATGCGTGTGGCTCCCGGAATGAGCCGGGGACGTAGAATCTCGCACAGGGTCGCCAGGTCATAGCGCAATCCGCGTGTCCAACGCAGGCCCTCCGATCGGGTCGTGATGCGCGCCGCTGCGCCCCAACCGATCACATTGATCGCATGGTGCACGACCCCGTCGAGGGTGGCCTTGATTACATCGATGGGGCGTGTTTGCTTGGCAAGTACACGCTCGATCGCTTGCTTGCCATTGGTCAAGCCCACATCCAAGGCCAGGGAGTTGCCCGAGCCCGCAGGCAGGGTACCGATGTTCAATTCTCGTCCTGCACGTATCAGACCGTTCAGGACTTCGAAAATCGTACCGTCGCCACCCACTGCTAGGACCACTTGGGCCGGGCCACAGGACTCAGCGAGAGCCCCAGCATCTCGAGGAGCGCGGCTCGCAAGGACTTCCGAGGTCCAGCCCCCCGCCTGCAGCTGGGCTTCGGCCCCTCGGGCCACGGCCAGGGCTCGTCCCTGCCCTGCAGCTGGATTGGCGATCAGGATGGCGTGGGGCATGGGCTGATCATAGAGACAGCCTATGAGGTTCTTGAACTTCTTTGGTCCCTAGCCCCTGCGCCAGAGATTCGGGCTGACCCCCACCTCGCGTTTGAAGGCGCGATAGAAAGTCGAGAGGTCTTCGAAGCCGCATTCAAATGCTACGGAGAGCACGGTCTTCTGTGGTTCAGTCAAGAGTCTCTGGGCATGCTGAATCCGCAGCTTGCGAACATGGGCCAGCCAGGATGAATCCGTTACCTGTCGAAACAACTGAGTGAAGCGGCGGCGCGAAAGGCCAAGACTCGAAGCTGCAGCGTTGAGGTCCGTGGCTTCGAAATAGTGGTGCTCCAGGTCCTGTACATAGGACCTCATGCGGGCCATGGAATTCCCCCGGTACCAGGGCAGACCGGTTCCAGTCAGGCCTTCCTGGTTTCGATCGTTGTCTGCTGTGAGATCCGCCAGCAGGCGCAGGGTCAGGCTGGTGGCCAGGGCGCAGGAGTGGGGCAAGTTCCGTTGGCGTTCAACTTTGACCCTGCGCAGCAGGCTGGCCAGACGGGAGGTGCGGTCGGGGTCCAGTACGATGACTCCCGTGGGGAGTCTTTCCGGATTGAGGGAGGCTATCTCAAGTACGCGCGCGCCCACTCGCAGTTCTTCTATCAGCAACGGGTCGTCGGGTTCGTCGCTGAGTTGTCCCTCGCTGTTTGGGGTCAAGACTAGGAACTGGCCCGGGGTGACAGGGGTATGGCTGCCTGCCAGGGTCAGCCAGCCGCGGCCCTTGCGTACTGCGATCAGGGACAGGTCGGGCCCTTGTCCAGACTTGAAGGGGCTGGATTGCGTTGAGAGTGAGAGATTCCAGGGGCTCTCAGGGACCACTTCAGGGGGTGCTGCAATGGGAGCGCTGGACATTGTGTGGGGGAGGTTGAGGAGAAGGGGCTCAGGACCCGGCTTGTGAGAACATGCTATAGCGGACCCTACGAATAGGGCAGCCCATTGGTGTGCCTTGCACAGATCTAACGGGGCCCGCGTATGCCCGGGTTGTTCTTGTCCAGGACCCTTTGCGGTCAGAACCGGTTTGGGCCGACTGGGAATGTGGAGAAGCCCGGCAGCTACTCTCTTCAGGCATGCAGAACCCTAGCCTGGGGCCTCTCAGGCTGGCCGCGGTGCACTCAACGAGTAGGGGTCAAATTGGGGGTAATCTGTCGATAACCGGGCTCAGAGGGGAGTATTCGGCGGGAATTTGGGGCATCTTTGGATTTATGTAGAGAATATATTCCTTCAGTGGGCTTGCAATGGGGGTCGATTGACTACATTCGGGTCAGGCCAAAGTCGGCCATGCTGTCCCGTACCGGTTTCCTACCGCACACAAATGTCCTCCTCGATCAGATTGCTAGGTGAGCACCCGGCCACGCTGGACGCTGAGGGCAGGATCCAACTCCCCCTCGCCCTGCGCGACGAGTGGAACCTGCGCAAGTCTGATTTTGCGCTGATGGCGAACCTCGAACCAGATGGAAGTCTCTGTCTGCGTCAACGGGAGGATTGGGACAGCTTCACCGAGGATCTGCGAAGGAGTCCGGGGCTTACCCCTCGGGCTCGTCAGACCCTGCTGCTATACGCAGCTCATTCCAGCCCCGTCAGGTGCGACAAGACCTGGCGGATTCGCGTCCCTGATGCTCTGCTTGAGCTGATCGGAGTGGATCGTAAGTTGGACGGGCAGCGTGACGTGGTCGTTGTGGGCAACTTCGATGACGTTCGTCTGTGGAGTCGCGAGGGATGGCAGTCCTTCCGCGCCTCTGCTCGTGACGAGTACGCAGCCGGGATGGACGAACTCCTGAGTGGTATACCCCTCGGTCCGGAAGGCTTGGTCTCTGAAAAGTCGGCGTAGCGAGGGAGCCGGTTGGCTTCCTCGCTTCCCACTTCTGCTAGATAGGGGCCTTCAGGGCGTGCGAGTGTCCAAGATCCCGGTCCAGGTGCTTGGTGAAGTCAACGTGGGAGGTGCGTCGTAGAGGCTGGTGAATTGTCCCAGCTCCAATTCCCAGGATTGTGGCCGTTGGTCAATCAGGCGCCCTATCTGGCGAAGCGCAGTGGCTCGGGCTGACTTGCTGCGTCCCTCATCCTTGGCCGCAGCCAGCATGGTGTCCAGGTTCTTCGGGTTGCGTGTGCTCGCCAGTGCGGCACAGGAACCGGCGGTTGTCATGGGGCAGTTGCAGCTGGCATGCACCAGACCCACATCCATCGAAACATGGGGATCCCCCAGAATTGCCCTTGCCCGGCCGGATGCTTCTAGCAGATCCGGTAGGTGGGCAGCGCCAGCACCCAGTTTGGTGATGCTGGGCAATCGTGAGGAGTCTCCGGTCATGCCCAAGGCCAGCACAAAGTGCGCCTGACTGTGGGGATCCTTGATCGATTTCAGACCATCCTCGATGCGAGGCCCCGAGCGCGGGTCATGCAGCAGCCCGAGGCCCAGGGCGATGGTCGCGGCACGCATGGGTTGGCGGAACCGCCGGAGGCGTTTTTCGAGGGCTGTGCGCATACGTTGGGGGACCGCCTGAGAGTGTTCGATCATGCCATGTCCAGCCATGCCCAGAGCGAACGCATAGAACGGCTGATCCCGCCCCTGGGCCTTGTTGAAGCCGCGCAACAGATCAGAAACCGTGGGGTGCATTCCATGGAATCCGTCGTCGCTTGTATCGGGTCGGCCAATCGACCGGCCAAGAGCCAGACACGCGTAGTGACGCGCCACCAGATCTCCCCGCTGGGTGAGAAGCAGAAGACGGTCCCGGGCCTGGGAGTCCAGGCGCCCTTTCCCGGCGGTGCTCAGCTCTCCCAGGGCAAGAACAGCGCAGCGTTCCACCTCGTTCGGCACCTTGGCATGGACATCTGTCACATCCATGAGGGTCTGCAGGCCACGTCTGCGCAGTTGCGGATGTCGATTGGCGGTGCGTGCCAGGGCTGTCGCGCAGTAGCCTCGGGCTGCCCGGTGCAGATTCTGATCTTGCAGGTGTGATTCCAAGAAGACAAAGAGCGCCTCGCCGCTGGAACTGGGAGATAGTTCGTTCTGGGCGAGCTGTTCGTAGGGGTCCTGTTCAGAGCCCACTAGGGGCAGGGGGATCAGAGACATGCCAAGCACCAGGGCGCTGGCCAGATCTCTTGAGCGTTTGGCCTTGGTCAAGAGGACCTCCGAGAGGGCCTGAACACCAAAGGTTCGCATGGCGGGCCGCGGCTCGTTCATGCAGGCGATGCCGATTCCGTAGGCGGCAAAGGTCCGCAGGCGGAGAGGCACACTGGTGCTTCCCACCAGAGCCTTTCCCTCACGGGTGTCGAACAACAGATCCCGCAGGAGGACCAGGGCCTCGCCAGAGCCCTGACCAGCGATGGAGGTGACCGCCGCCTCGGTCACCTTGATATTGGAGTTCGAAAGGAAGTTCGATGCAACGGCCACCCCTCCTGCCTCTTCACCAGGCTTACCGCAGCGTCCCAAGGCGATCAGTGCCTCGTGGGTAACCTCCGGCCCCATGTTGGGTTTTCTCAGCAGTTCAATCAGTTCCTCTGCCACCTCTCTCCTACGGTCGATGGCCTGCTCCCGACCCTGACCGGTACGGGGAGTGAGGTCGAGTTGGGTCTTGAAATCGGGCCTCGCGAAGAGGTCCTTGTGCAGTGACCAGAAGCCCATCCAATCATCGGGATCAGGACCGCTGGCACCTGGGGTCAAGGGTGCGTTTGGTGTAGCTGAGGGATTAGGATCGGCGGCTGGTACTACTCCAGGTGTTGTCGGCCTGGCAGGTGGTCTTGGCGCAGGTGGCCCGCCTGGCGTTGCGAGCCCTCCGGGTTCCGGATCTGATGGCTGAGCGGGCGGTGGTGCTAGTGTTCCACCGCTGTAACCGGGGCGCGAGGTGCCACCGCACTCGATGACAACCGTTGCAAGGGTGGGTGCCAGCAAGAGCAGGGCCATCGCAAGGGGGCGCGGGAGTGGTAGTTGGTTCATTGGCTCCGCCGGTGGTTGGGATGGCGTTTTGGAAAGCTCTGTTTTCTGTTTTTTTTGCTGAAGGATGCCGCTTTTTGAGATTGCGGTTTCATAGGTGCCCCAACCTGAGACACCCCCCCAGGGGGCTGTCAGGGCACATGCGCCAAGGTGAGATAGTTTCACTAGCCCCTTGCGTCACAGAGTTCTAGCTCTTCACACCTTGCACCCCTGTCAAACTCGGGCATCATTGGGGCAGGCCCATGGCCCCTCCCGCTTTTCAACCGCTTCCTTATTCATCATGCAGATCTCCGCACTCATTGGGCGCATAACGACCTCCGCACTTCTCCTTGCTGCTTCCATTGCGGTTGCTCAGGACAATGTGCTCATCATCATCGCTGACGATGTTGGTGTAGACATGGTGGGCTGCTATCAGGAGGGCCCCGATCCTGCTCCGACTCCAGTAATCGATGCTCTGGCCCAACGAGGAGTGCTTTTCCGCAACGCCTGGGCCAATCCTGCTTGCTCTCCGACGCGCTCTCATATTCAGACCGGCCGTTATGGGTTCCGTACCGGGCTGGGAATGGTGGTTTCCCCTAACGGTTGGGCGCTTCAGCAGCAAGAGAGCACAGTTGCTGACATTTTCAATTCCCAGCCCAGCCTGGGGATCACCACCGGGTTTATCGGAAAGTGGCATCTCTCAAACCTCCAAACTGGTTCCTATATGGCCCCGAATCTGCAGGGCTATGATGTGTTCATGGGAACCATGGGGAACATCCCCAACTGGCAGACATTCTTCAACTACGAGCGCGTGGAGAATGGCGTTGCTGCTATTAGCACAACTTATGCCACAACCGAGCAGGTCGATGATGCCTTGGACTTCATGCAGAATGCTCCCGAGCCCTGGGTCTGCTACCTCGCGTTCAACACTCCCCATGCGGCCTATCACAAGCCTCCGTCGCATCTCTTCACCACGGATGTGCCAAATGTGGACCCGAGGCTTGTGCCCCGACCCTTCTACAAGGCAATGCTGGAGTCGATGGACACCGAGATGGGTCGCCTGTTCAGTTCTATGGGGTTTCTTGCCTTGCGTCGCACCAATGTGATTTTCATGGGTGACAACGGGACTCCTGGCGAGGTCAGCATGTCACCCTTTGAAGCGGAGCATGCAAAGCTGACTCCCTATGAGGGCGGAGTCAATGTGCCCCTGATCATCACCGGGCCCATCATCGAGTCGCCAGGCAGGGAAGTGTCTGCCCTGGTGAGCGGTGGGACCGACCTATTCCAGACTGTGCTTGACTTGATGGGCGCCAGCATCGCGCAACCAGCACTTGCCATCCCGACAGATTCGGTCAGTATGCTGCCCTATCTGCTGGATCCCCAGCAGGAACCCATTCGAGAAACGGTGTTTGCCGAGTACTTTGGGCCTAATAGCCCCTCAGGCTTTGGTTCAAGTTTCACCGCTCGAACAGTGCGAAATGATCGATATAAGCTGATTGAGTTCCTTGATTTGGGCGGTCATCGTTATGAGTTTTATGACTTGCAGTCGGATCCTTTTGAAAAGTTTGATCTGGTTTCTCGCAGGCTCTGGACCGTGCCCGCACGGGCCGCTTATCTGGCTCTGCGCAATGAATTGAAGAACCTGGTTCCCTAGAGAGCACCAGATACCAAACGCAACGGCGCGCTGTTCCCAAGGGGGACGGCGCGCCGTTCTAGTTAGGCGTGAGTCCTCAACTGGGCTTACGGCCCCTGGGGAGGTTTGCCTTGGGCAGCGTCACTCCTTGGGTTTGGAGGTACTTGCTGAGGGCCTTGCGCCCATCTGCTACCGCATGACGCAGGTGGTTATTGCCCTCTTCTGCTGCTTCGCTCAGGCATCGATCCATGGCCTTGACCAACGAAACTGCTCTCTTCATGGCGGGGCTGGACTTGAGTTCTTTCTCCTTGGCACGGGCCTTCACTTCCCGAATTTTCTTTTCGTAGTCCGCAATAAGTTCGTCGGTTGAGCGGCGTTTTCTGCGCGTTGAGCCTTTTTGTGCCATTTGTTTGGGTGTCGGGGAAACCTGAATACGTCGATTTGAGGGGAGAAATTGTCCACAGATGTGGCGCAATTGCAAGCCTGCCGTGGGGTTGTATTGGACAGGGTGCAGGGAGGATGCCAGGGCAGGTCCTGAAGAGGTGTCGGCCAGGGCGATCGTACAGATCTGGTACAGTCAATCTCGGTCCTAGGTGCTTTTCTCCTGCCCCTGCTGAAAGTGGTCGATGATGGAGAGGATGGACCGTCTACAGAATTGGATTTGCTTGGTTGCGCTCTTGGCCATGGGTTTGCCCTTGGTGGGATCTGTCGCCGCAGAAAGCCCTGGCGGGGCGCCCGAGTTGATCCTGGTTGCTGCCCAGGGCGCCAATCGGGTTGTCTTGATTGAGCCTGGCACCGCTACGCCGCGACAGATCGTGCGGGTTGAGGGCGGTCCATCTGGACTTGCCCTGGCCCCCAGTGGAGAAACCGTTGCCATCCTTCATGAGGGGGACTCCAAGTCCGGGCATACGGTGACCCTCTTCAGTTTGCGCCTGGGGCGTGTGCTGCGCGTGGTCGATCTGATTGACAAGGAGCAGCCAGAGGAATCGCTTTTTGGGCCCTGTGCTGCCGCGTTTGAACCATCTGGGGCGCGGCTCTTGGTGTGTGTGGAGAACAGCTCCCATCTCTATCGCATTTCCACTGACACCGGCTCGTTGCAGCCCTTGCTTGATTTGGGCGAGAAGGGGGCCTCTGACATGGTCGTGGCCCGGGATGGGCGCCATGCCTGGGTGTGTTTTTCTGAATCCGGGACCCTGGTAGTCTGCGATTTGATGCGCGGTCGGGTCTTGCGTCGGATTCCCCTGGGGGGTGGTCCTTCCAGTCTCGCTTTGCATCCTGACGGGCATGAGATCTGGGTGACGAACTCCTTGACCAACTCGATCAGCGTGGTGGATCTCGTCGGGAACCGCGAAGTGCTGGAGTTTCCCGTCGGTTCTCAGCCTTGGGACATTGACTTCACACCAGATGGGAGCAGGGTACTGGTCATTCATCGTCACGGTGGGTCAGCGGCCCTGTTTGATTCCAAGCGGCGCGCAGTGCTCGCAGAGCTCAGCTTGGGGCCGATGGTCCCGGTAGAACTTGGAGTGGCCAAGCGCCTGCAGGACATGCAGGCGGGAGTCGGAGTTCTGCCCTCGGCTCTAGCCATGGCTTCCAACGGGCAAGTAGCCCACGTTACCTGTGAGGGCAGCGATGAGCTGCTCATTCTGGGTCTAACTCCCTTGTCGATCGAGCGGCGCATTCCCATGGGCAAGCGGCCGACAGCGGTCTGTCACGCGGTCATCGGGACCAAACCGGGCTCCTAGGTCCCTGTTGGTTCCGGGTCCGTGCCCCCATCGTCGGTGCCCTTCGCTGGAACGCCGGACGGCACAGTTGGCTCTCCTGCGGGAGGATCTTCGAGTTGGAACAGACTGGTTGTGACAAGGACGCCCCCGATTCCAGCCATGGCGGTCCAAAGGGCGATCTCTCCGGGGCTCTTTTCAAGCACATAGGACCCGATCGCAAACAGGATCCCATAGATCGTTGCCAGCCCACCGCCGATACCTCGCAGAATGGGCTTGGCGTCCTGGGCGGGTAACAGGTCCAGACACAGGGTACGCACCGGTTTCCAGACGCCAATTGGGCGTACCCGGCGGTAGAAGCCGATCAGGCTCTCCGGATGCGGCTTAGGCATGAGCACTGTGGCCAGAATCGAGCAGGTCGTCGAGACTGAAACCACGATCAACAGGCGTCCGGCCACGGTCAGGTCGCCTTGATCGGCCAGGGGACCGAGTCGTTCCCAGCTAACCTTGGACCAGGGCGCCAGCCAGGCAAGTGAGCTGAACTCACCCGAGAGGTAGCCTGCGATGCGAGGTCCAAAGGTCAAGGCCGAGGCCGTCAGGGCAGAGGTGATCATGGCCACGATCTCGGTGGTAGCGCGTACACGCCACCAGAGCCAGCGCATTACATAGACCGGTCCAACTCCTGAAAGGAAGGCCAGAAAGAAGGTGTAGAGGTCTGAAATGCGGTCGTTTGCCCAGGCCAGGACGGCTCCCAATATCAGCGCCGCAACAGATGCCAACCGGGCCACCAATACATAGTGACGATCCGTGGCACCACGAGTGATGAAGCGTCGGTAGATGTCGTTGACAAAGAACGATGACGCCAGGTTGGTGTGGGTGTCAACAGTACTCATGAAGGCCGCCAGCAACGAGGCCACCAACAATCCGAGCAACCAGGGATTGGTCAGGTAGCGGCGCGCCATGACCACATAGGCCGCCTCTGGATCCGTGCGCGAGAGGGGCTGTCCTTGAACGACCTGCTCGCCCTTCTTCACCAGGGCCTGACCAGGTTTCCAGTCGTCCATCGCTCCTGGCACATTGACGAGATCCACTTCTATGGGTTGATACTCGGGCCCCGGCTGCACCTGGGCCCGACCCGTATCCATGTTGATGGCCACTACCCTGCCCGTGACCGGGGCCACTGAGTAGAGGGTAGGCAGCACCACCAAGGAGCCCACTGCCACAAGAATCCAGGGCCAGGGCCGTAGAGCGTAGTGCGCGATGTTGTACCACAGGCTGCCCAACAGGCCGTCCCTCTCCGTGCGCGCCGCGCTGATGCGTTGCACCACATGGCCTCCCCCGTCCACCTGATCGGTTGCCCACCACTGCACGCCGAGGAAGACGCAGGCGGTTACCAGGGGAATCGTCCAGAAGGAGGGATCGCTCCATGTGCCGGAGCCCGGTGTGGGAAAGAAGGCCAGCTGCTCGGGCCGAATGACACCGTTTGCTACTGCCTGGTGTACTGCCTCCGTGCCGCCGATTCCGCTCCAGACTGCGATAGCCAAAGCCACCGACCCGACCATAGCCATTACAAACTGCACCAAATCAGTGACCACTACTGCCCAGAATCCAGCCAGGATGGAGTAGCCCAAAGCCAGCGCACAGGCCACGGTGACAGCCAGTATCTTGTCTACTTCGAAGAGCACTCCCAAGATCTTCGCGGCTGCCAACAGTACCCAGCAGAGAATGATCGTATTGGTTAGGCCTGCTTGAAAAACGCCCTGCACAAGCCGCAGCAGGCTTGCCTCGCGTCCGCCGTAACGCAATTCGGCCAGTTCTGCCGTTGTCATCACTTTGGCGCGTCGCCAATAGCGCGCGAACAGGAAGGTGGTCAGCATGCCTCCTGCCGCCAGGCACCACCACTGCCAGTTCTGCCAGATGCCGTCCTCGCGCACCCAGCCGGTGATCACCAAAGGCGTGTCGCTGGCGAAGGTAGTGGCTACCATCGATGTGCCCACCGCCCACCAGGGAAGGTTGCGTCCAGAGAGAAAATACTCATCCACGCTGGACCCAGCGCGCTTGGCCATCACGATCCCCACGCCCAGGGCCAAGGCAACATAGATGCCAACCACGATCCAGACTTCAGCGGGAACTCCCATCCATTGCACGGTAGCGATCCCAGGGTCGCGAGACCAGCGCCCTGGCTTGGGGATGCACTTCCTCAGGTCAGTGCGCTAGGGTGTGGTTGTGGGACAATCTCTCTGCTTCCGACGAGTCCTGATCTGCGGGCTCGCCCTCTTGCCTTCAAGCTGCAGGCTGACCCTTGAGGAGGTTCAGGCCCCGGCTGTGCAGAGGCCGACCTTTTCGAGCAACACCGCTACAGAGCTGAAGGGGAACCTTTCATTGGAAGTGGGGACTGAAATAGGTCCAAGCAGCCGCTCAGCTGTGCCCATGACCCTTCGTTGGGGAGCCGGGGAACTCACGGAATTTGCCGTGGGTGGAGATGTCTACAGGCGCAACGTTGGGGGCGCGTCGGGGATAGGGGATGTGCAACTTGGCGTGCGCCATCGTTTGCGCGAAATGAGTGATGATTCGGCGGCGATGACCCTTGGTTGGTTTTCCAGTCTTCCCATTGCCTCGAAGAGCAACAACCTTGGTTCAGGCGAGTTGGACATCGGCTTCTCCCTCGCGCGCGATCACATGCGCGGTCGTTCGACCATCACCGAGTTCTACCAGTTGGATTTGCTCGGAGAGACCGATGGGCGGGGCCTCGACACGGGGCATCTGGCCGCGATTGCCATAACCCGACCCCTGCCTGGTGCGATTGGTTTTGTTGGCGAACTCTCGGGGGGCTGGGTGCCCGAGCGGGACTACAGCGCCATGCATGTTCTTCTGGCCGCGACCTATACGCTGGATTCCTGGACCCTGGTAGATCTGGGGCTACGGTTTGGGTTTGGCGGTGACGCCGAAGACTGGGCCGTGCTGGTGGGCTTTGGACGCAGTCTTGGGCGCTTGCTGGCGCGTTGAGGTTGGCTGGTCCGAGTCCAGGGTGAATCGGGCGATGATTCCGGGGGATTGAACCCCACGGACCCATGGATTTTGAGGATGCTCTTGCCATGATCTTGTTGCTCATGGCTGCCCTGGGGGCGCCGCTTGTGGCCTCCCAGGGGGAGGCCTATTCCAGTCAGTGTTTGGATGCGGGCTTCTTCGCCGAGGGGGCCACAGGCATGGATGTGGATGGGGACGGAGCCCAAGATGTGGTGGCCGGCCCGTTCTGGTGGGCGGGGCCGACTTTTGAGCAGCGCTTTCGGTACCGGCGGGGCGATTCCTTTGATGTGGGAGGGTACTCCGATCACTTCTTTACCTGGGGGGAGGATGTGGATTCCGATGGGGATCTGGACATAGTGCTGGTGGGTTTCCCGGGGGCGGCAGCCTTTTGGTATCAGAATCCAGGTGATGTGCGCGAGATCAGCTCTTGGCGGCGGCACATGATTCATGCTCTGGTGGACAATGAGTCTCCTGCATTCGTGGACTTGGACGGAGACGGTCGTCGGGATCTTGTGTTTCATTCCGAAGGCACGGTGGGGTGGTGCTCGATTCCATCGGGCGATGTGACGGAGCCCTGGGACTTTCATGTGATTGCCGAGGATACGGGTCTGCACCGTTACACCCATGGCCTTGGGGTGGGGGATCTGACCGCAGACGGGCGTGCCGATCTGATGCTCAATCACGGTTGGTGGGAGCAGCCTGCAAAGCCCGGGGGTGCTTGGAAATTTCATGCCCAGGTCTTGTCCAAAACTCGGGGTGGAGCGCAGATTCTGATTCACGATTGGGACGGAGACGGGGATGCGGACATCTTCACCTCCCTCGATGCCCACGGCTATGGACTCTCGTGGTTTGAAAACTTGGGGCGCGAGAAAGACGGTTCTTTGATATTGAAGGAGCATCCAGTCATGGGTGGTGCCGGTAGCGACCTGGCGGGTGGACTGGCAATCAGCGAATTGCACGCCTTGACGACTGCGGATCTCGATGGGGACGGCCTGCTTGATGTGGTCACGGGCAAGCGATTCATGAGCCATAGCTTCAGCGAAGCAGGTTCCAGGGAGCCAGCATGGATCATTGGCTTGCGCCAGGATCCCGAGCAGCCAAGGCGATTCTCGGTTTGGCCGATCCACCCGGATTCAGGAGTGGGAACTCAGGTCTGTGCCACTGACCTCAATGGGGACGGGCATGCGGATTTCGTGACGGCTTCCAAGAGGGGGATCTTCATTCATCAGCGCAGGCCCGCTGGGTTGGATGTTGAGCTAGAAGGCCAAGAGCCCGTTCTTGAGCCTGAGTCCTTCCCCGAGGGCGGTCAAAGGGTTCAAAGAGTAGGCGGAGGGTTCGTCAATCTGGACTTTGAGACTGGCGACTTGAGCGATTGGACAGTGGAGGGGGAGGCCTTTGGGGGTCAACCGATCCGAGGCGACACCGTGGCCGCACGCCGCAGCGACAGTATCAGTGCCCACGCGGGGTCCTATTGGATTGGGGGGTACGAGTTGCACCAGGATCAGGCCATCGGGCGAATGATCTCGGTTGCATTCGCACCACCTGCCCGTTGGATGGCATTCTTGATTGCGGGCGGTGCGTCTCATGGAACGCGCTTGGAAGTGCTCGCTTCGAATGGTGAGGTCCTCTTCGAGGCCATGGGGCGCAACGCTGAGGAATTGCGACCTACCGTGATCGACCTAGGTGAAGGCTTCGCTGCTCCGATACAGATTGTTCTGGTTGATGAAGAGGTAGGGGGTTGGGGTCACTTGAACGTGGATCACTTCCGGTTCTATGACCACCGTCCGGTGTTTCCCGAAGGCCAAGAGGTTCAGGCTACGCGAGACAGGATAGTGAATCAGGGCTTGAGTCCCATCGAGGGCGCTGCAGCAATGAAGGTGCCCGAGGGATTCCATGTGGACTTGATCGCAGGCGAGCCTGACCTGCACCAGCCGATTGCTCTTTGGATCGATGATGGAGGACGCTTGTGGGTGGCGGAGGCTCACAGCTACCCCAAGAAGCGTCCTGCTGGTGAGGGATACGACCGCATCTTGATTTTCGAAGACGCTGACCAGGACGGGTCCTTCGAGACCAAGAAGGTCTTCTATGAGGGTCTGAACCTGGTCTCTGGTCTAGCAGTCGGCTTTGGTGGTGTGTTCGTGGGCCAGGCGCCAGAGCTGCTCTTCATCCCAGATCGAAACGCCGACGACGTGCCCGATGGCCCGCCAGTGGTTCTATTGGATGGTTGGGGCTACGAAGACACTCACGAGACCCTCAACGCTTTTACCTTTGGCCCCGATGGCTGGCTATATGGCTGTCACGGAGTCTTCACCCATTCGCGGGTGGGTGCGCCTGGTACGCCAGATGAGCAGCGGGTACCGATCAACGCGGGGGTCTGGCGTTTTCACCCCACTTCCCATCAGTTCGAGGTCTTCGCTGAAGGAACCAGCAATCCCTGGGGCGTGGACTTCAATGCACAGGGAGAGGTCTTTGTCAGCGCCTGCGTGATTCCGCACTTCTATCATCTGGTGCCTGGAGCCCGTTACCATCGTCAAGCGGGGGCACACTTCAGTCCATACATCTTTGAGGACCTGCCCACCATTGCCGATCACCGGCATTTTATTGGAGACAATCCCCACGGGGGCACCGGTCGTTCGGATCTGGCGGGTGGTGGTCACGCCCACTGCGGTCTCTTGATCTATCAGGGTCAGCAGTTTCCCGAGCAATATCAGGGGGGCGCCCTGTTCTTCAATGTGCACGGGAACCGCATGAACCATGACCATCTGACTCCAGACGGAGCCACGTGGATTGCGAGCCATAGGGATGATCTCATGCACGCCAACGACACCTGGTTCCGAGGCATTGCGGCGCGTACGGGCCCTGAGGGCGAGGTCTTCTTCATTGACTGGTACGATCCCCAAGCCTGTCACCACAACGATACGGAGATCTGGAACCGAACCAATGGCCGGCTCTATCGGCTGCGCTATGGGGATCAGGGGACGAGCTTTTTGGACCTGCGCCAGTCTTCTCCGCAGGAGTTGGTTGAGCTGGCTTTGACAGGCAGCACCTATGCGTCCCGGCGTGCGCGTCGGCTTTGTCAGGAGCGTGGCCTGGCCCAGGCCGAGGTGGAGTCCGTAGTGCAGCGGATGATTGGCGATGTGGATTCAAGCGTGCGCTTGCGAGCGCTCTGGTTGTTGCAGAGCTGCGGCAAATTGGGCGAGCCCGCAGCGGGCCATGTCATGACCCGCGATGAGAGTCCAACTGTTCGGGCCTGGGCCGTGCGAGCCCTTGGGGAACGCCTGGATCTGACTGAGCGCATGGGGGAGTTGCTGGTCTTGCGTGCAAGCGGTGAGTCCGACCCGGTTGTCTTGCGTGAGTTGGCCAGCGCGATCCAGCGCCTGCCGGATCATCTTCGTTGGGACATGGTCGGCGCTCTGGCTCTCAACGGGAAGGCGCTCGAGCAGAACTCGGTGGAGCTTCTGATCTGGTACGGCTTGGAACCACTGGTCCCAAAGGATCCCGAGCGGGCCCTGGCCCTGGCGCGCAGCACTTCTTCCCAGCGCCTGGCGAGCTTCGTGGTTCGGCGCTGTGCGGTGCTTGACGAGGCCATGCCAGCCTTGGTGAGTCATCTGTCGGAAGTGTCCGGTGAACCCCAATGCTTGCAGGCTTTGGATGCTCTGCTGCAAGCCCTCGGGGAACGGCGTGGAGTGAAAGCGCCGGGTGGTTGGAACGAGGCTTATGAACAGCTTGTCGCTTCGAAGGACAGCATTATCGTCGAGCGCGCGGTGCTTGTAGCGGCGCGCTTCGGGGATGTTCGAGCCTTTGAGACCCTGCGTGAATGGCTCGCGACAGGTGAGGACAACGAGCGTACCCGGTTGGCTTTTGAGGTGCTGGTAGAAGCGCGAGATGGTGCGACCCAGGAAATTTTGCTGAGCCTGATCCAGAACTCCGCCTGGCAAAAGGATGTGTTGCGCGCTCTTGGCAGTTGGCCCGGTCCGCGCACCACGGGGGCGGTGCTGGCCAATTGGTCGGAGTTCTCTCCCACAGCACAAAGGGAGGCGGTTGCCACCCTGACCAGCAATTCGGGCGGGGCACGGGCCGTGCTTGAGGGTATCCAGAGTGGCGCGCTTGGAGGCCGCGAGGTCCTGGCGCCAACGGATGCGCGCCGCATCTTGGAGATGGGGTCTGAGTTGACCGATCTGTTGGGCCAGGTATGGGGCACCCTGCGGCCCTTGGGTCAGGACCGGGTGCAGCAGATCGCGGAGTGGAAGGAAATCCTGACCGATGAGCGCCTGGCCGGGGCGGACTTGCAGCGGGGCCGTGCTGTCTTCGCCAAGACCTGCCAGCGTTGTCATGAGTTGTATGGAATCGGCGAGACTGTTGGTCCCGAGCTTACCGGCTCCAATCGCAAAGATTTGGACTACATCCTGCGCAACTTGATTGATCCCAGCGCGGAGATTCCCGCTGCTTATCGAGCGACTATTGTGGCCACCCATGAAGGCCGTATCATCAACGGAGTCCTACTGCGGGAGACTGAAGAGATCTTGGTGCTCGCCACGGAAACCGGGACTCTGGAACTGGATCAGGGTGAAGTAGAAGCCCGGCGTACGGACCCCAATTCCCTGATGCCCGAGGGGCAGCTTGGGGCCTTGGATGAATCCGAAGCAGTTGATCTGATTGCCTATCTCGGATCCAAGGGCCAAGTTTCTCAACGATTGCTTCCCGGCGAAGAAGCCGAGTGGTTCAACGGAGTGAACCTTGCCGGTTGGAGCGGAACCCAAGGCCTTTGGAGTGTGAAGGATGGCGTGATCGTCGGCCGCGCAGAAGACCTTGAACACAACGAGTACCTGCTCAGCGAGTACGATCTCAATGATTTTCGCTTGGTGTTGGAGATGCGCTTGACCCCAGACTCCGCAAACAGCGGTATTCAGATTCGCTCGCAGCCCTTTGAGGAGCACTCGGTGCAGGGCTATCAGGCGGATGCGAGCAGGGGCATCTGGGGCACACTCTATGAGGTGAATGGTCGCGGACTCATGGTGGGAGATGTTCCCCAGCCCCAGAACACTGGGGGCTGGAACACCTATGAGATTCTGTGCGTGGGCACCCATGTGCAGATTGCGCTCAATGGCCTCAAGACCGTGGATCTCGATGATCCCAAGGGAGCCGCTCATGGGCGCGTGGGCTTTCAGCTGCACCAGGGACAGGCCATGACGGTTCAGTTTCGCAAGCTGAGATTGGAAGTCAATCCAAAGCAGACCCTCCTCCAGACCCTGCGTTAGCTCCTGGTCCAAGGAGAACTCCTAAGACTCAGCAGAGTGGTTAGACTGGTGGTCATGGTACGCCTCCTTCTTCCAATCCTGCTTGTCTCCCCGCTCTGCGCAAGTCCTTCCCAGGACCTGCGTCTGTCCGGGATGTTTGCCGATCACATGGTGCTCCAACGTGAAACCACGGCCCCGGTTTGGGGTTGGGCTGCAGCGGGGGCTGAGGTGAGCGTGAAACCCTCTTGGAGTGCGGAAGCCGTGTTGGCCAAGGCGGATGGTGAGGGCGCCTGGCGTGCGGACCTGAGCACCCCCAAGGCGGGTGGCCCTTACACCCTGAGTGTCACTGCGGGCAAGACCATCACCCTTGAGGATGTGATGGTAGGCGAGGTCTGGATCTGCTCTGGGCAGTCGAACATGGAGTGGCACCTTTCTTGGTTTGCTGATGCCACAGCCACTATCAATTCTATTGATGAACCTCAACTTCGCCTGTGCACAGTCGGGAAGGCCTTTTCTGATACTGCCAAGGGTGATGCCAGTATTTCCTGGGGCCTTTGTACTCCTGCCGCCGCGGCGGATTTCAGTGCCGTTGGTTTTCACTTTGGTCGTGAACTGGCCCAGGCCCTGCCGGACATGCCCATTGGTTTGGTGATGACCGCTTGGGGTGGTACGGTCGTTGAAGCCTGGACGAGCGAAGCCGCCTTGCGTCTGGGTGGTGAATTCGATTCAGCTCTTGATCTTGTGGCGGCCCGCCGGGCTGGTCATTCACTAGTGGATAACGCCAAGAGTCTGGAGTCCAGCTGGTGGAATGAACTCTTCAAGCAGGATCCAGGTCTGGCTGCTGGCTGGAACCGCGCTGGCGGGGGTCCGGATGGTTGGGACAATGTGGATGTGCCCACGCAGTTCGTGAACATGGGCCTTGGTAGCTTCGATGGTTGCGTCTGGTTTCGGCGTGGCTTCGAGGTGCCACCCAACTGGGCTGGCAAAGATCTCGTGCTGGCTCCTGGTGCCATGGATGATATGGACGTGACCTGGATCAATGGAATTGAGGTGGGCTCTGTGCGCGAGATGGGCAAGTACCTCACTGCGCGGGAGTACGCAGTTCCCGCAGCAACAATGGTACCCGGCACAAATGTGCTGGCTGTGATGGTTGTGGATACGGGTGGCGCGGGGACAATTGGTTGGACTGCTAGCGGACCTGGAACCATGGAACTCCGCTGCCCTGAACTGGACCAGCGTGTCATTCTCAACGGCACTTGGGCTGCTCGACGTGGTGCTGAGGCCACGGACCTGGAGCCCTTCCCCCGTAACGACTGGTTTACCCAGAACACGCCCTCGGCTCTTTCCAACGGAATGATCGAGCCATTGATCCCCTTCGCCATGCGTGGCGTGATCTGGTATCAGGGCGAATCCAACGTGGGTCGCGGTGCCCAATACCAGCGACTCTTCCCTGGCATGATCCAGGATTGGCGTCACCGGTGGGGCCAGGCGGATTTTCCATTCTACTGGGTGCAGATTGCGCCTTTTGGCTACGCCGAGGACACGGGGCAGGCTGCACGATTGCGCGAAGCTCAGAGCATGACGCTCTCGCTACCGCACACAGGACAGGCAGTGATCATGGATATTGGCAACCCCACGGACATACACCCAGGAAACAAGGACAAGGTCGGCCGTCGCCTTGCGCTCCTGGCTTTGGCCAAGGACTATGGTCAGGACCTGGTTTGGTCTGGGCCGACCCTGAGTACTTCCGTATTCGAGGACTCACAGGCGCAACTCACCTTTGATCATGCCGTTGGTCTGGAACTGCGTGGATCAACTGGACACAAGTTCGTCATCGCTGGGGAGGACCGTGTATTCCATCCGGCTGAGGCGCGGGTTGAGGGTGGCAAGGTGATTGTCTCTTCCGCCAGCGTTGCTAGCCCGAAGGCCGTGCGTTTTGCCTGGGGTGCGGCGGATGCCTCTAGCCTCTTCAACGCCGCAGGCCTATGTGCCTCGAGCTTCAGGACCGATCAGTGGAATGACTGACGGTCGCCGTTCGGCGTTTCCCTGGATTCAGAGCTCAATTCGCTGATCTCCGCGGTAGGTCCCCGACAGGTTCTTGTCGGGGTCACCATTGGGCTCGTAGTAGACCCAGGACCCCTCCTTCAGGCCCGCGGCATGTTGGCCTTCAGCCTTGAGCTGGCCGTTCTCGTGCCAGGCGCGATAGGCGCCGTGGGCCTGGCGCTCGCCTCCCTGGGAGCGGTAGGTGGTCTCGGTCTTCGTGTAGCCGTTGGGCCAGCGCTCAACCATGATCTGACCCTCCGGGCGTAAGAGCCAGGTGGCGAAGATCATGAACAGGATCAGCGCGGCTGAGACAAGGGCGACCTTCAGGGCCAGTTGTGCTCGCTCCTCTGGCGTGCGCAAAATCGTCTCGTCATCCGTGAGACCATCGAGATCATCCCGATTGGTGATCTGCTCATCGTTCGGGATTTGTGTGCTCATTCGATCCGCGGCCCTCTCATGTCCCGGCCATGCTGGTGAAGGGTCAGACTGGAGATCTCTCCGGATTCATCCTGTTCGAAGCTGATCTCCGCATCAATGCCGCGGTAGAAGTATCGCAGCCCCTCATCGTCAGTGGGATAGATACGCAAGCGTTGCTGGAATGTCATCTTGGCGTAGACCCGGTGATCTTCTTTGGTGATTGTCAATCTGGCCATGGGCGCAATCTTGAAGACTCCCACGAGTTGTTCGAGCTGCTCCTGCTTGGGATGTCCGCTGCGCCGGATCTTGAGTGGCGGAGAGGGATCGTTCCCGCACATGAGCTGGTAGCAACCGTTGGCGAGCCGTTCGCAGGATCCATCTGACGAATTTGAGAGGATGCAGACCACCAGGCCGTTCTCAGGTGAGAGGGCCAGCAGGGAGTGATAACCACCGGTTTGGCCATTGTGCCAGAGAGTTCCAGTTTTGGCATTCACATGCCAGCCCAGGGCCATGTGCACGGGCGGCTTCTCTGGCTTGAAACGCACTTCCTGGGCTTTGGCATGAAGGGGGGTTGGGTCTATCTGACTGATGCCGAAGTCCAGCATGTCCTCCATGTTGGAGCGAATGGCGCCAGCACCTGCGAAGACATCAAAGGTCCAGCTTTGGACCGGGACCATGGCTGCGTCATGGCCCTGCGCGACCCGGGTCTGTTGCTCTGGGCTGGGCGAGGCTGTGGTGTCATTCAAACCCAAGGGTTCCGCCAGGCGTAGTTGCAGTAGTTGATCGTAGTCTTCGACCCCCGCAGCTCGCACCAGCACTTCACCCAAGAGACCTACGGCAAAGTTGCTGTAGACATACTTCGTCAAGGGAGGGTCTTGGACCCTTGTGGCCTGCAGCCACCCAAACGGCTGTTCGGGGGAAAACCCAGCGAATGGATTGTTGGGGTCCGCTGGCTTGAAACTCAAGGGCATACGAGGAAGGCCCGAGGCATGCAGGGCGAGGTGTACCAGACGAATTGGCTGGCCTTCCTCGGGGACGCTGATCCCTTCTGGCACATGTTTGTTCAGAGGATCATCGAGTTGCACTTCGCCCTGGGCTTCGGCTTCCAACAACAACAGTGCTGTGAACACCTTGCTGATCGAACCTATTTCAAAGAGGGTTGTGCTTTCCGGTGGTCGTGGATCATCGAAGGAACGCCGGCCAAACCCCTGAATCCAGCGTCCTTCTCGGGTGGCAACTCCGAGCACGAAACCAGGCGTGGTCTCTTCTTCCAAGAGTACCTCGGCAAACTCCTCCACCTGGGCGATCACTCTTGATGGAACTATGGAATTGCCTTGGGGACCCAATGCACATCCGGTTCCAGCGTTGACGCAAAGCGCAATTCCGAGGAGGGTCGTTCTCATGCCTTGGTCCGTGTACTTCTGCGTACGATGCGGTCGACCGCGTGGTTGCTGAGTTGTTCGGTCAGGGAGTTGCGTCCACCCCAGACGGGGAGCCGGCGACCTATGAGGGTCAGTCCATCGTAGAGCAGGAATTGGGCTGGAAGGTTCTTGCCCCCGTGTCCTGCCCAGGCGATCTGGGCGGGATAGGCCAGAGTGCCGAGGACTGGTAATACGCCGACTCCCAACGCAATCCAGGGAGGTTGGCCGCCTCGGGAGATCTCCTGGAGCGTGCGAAGGCTGGTGTAGAGGCTGCGGGCGAGACCGCCACCGGCAAGGATTACCAGGGCTACGGTGGTTTCGCTTACCGTTCCGTTCAATAGGAGTACGGGAAAGACGATCCACTTGGTGGTCTTGACCAGAGGCTTGATGCCCAGATGCATCGCGAAGTCGGAGAGCCAGGCGGACGAGTCTTCTTCGTAGACTGCTGCTCTGATTTCGCGTGCATGTGTTTTAGAGAGACTGCCGCGGGAGGTCCATTGGTCGACGCGCAGCAGGGTCGCGGCGCGGGCGACCTGTTCTCGGCGCTGTTGGGAGAACATGAACGACGAGGCCTGCGTGGGGAGTACGAACCATGGCACCTGCCGCAATTGGGCTGCAGCTTTCCGCCAGAGGCGCCATGTTTGGGTGATGATGCCGCGCATTCCGCGCAGAGCTTCCCGGTACCACCAGCGTAAGGGTTTTCGGGCGTAGAGCTCGGCTTCCGTACGACTGATGCGCCCTCTTGCTTCTTGGCTGGCAATTGATTTTTGCAGGCGGGTCTGCTGCCAGAAGCCATTGCTTGAAACCTCAAGGGCTGCGCAATCGGACAGGAGTCGCTCAGCTGTCCCTGCCCCCCGGGCTGTATCGAGCCGCGCACTGTTGCGGGCCAGCCAGGCCGTCAGACGCGTTGTGTCCGTGTGGTCAAAGAGCGGCGCACGGTACTTGAAGCACAGGGGCAGGTAGGTGCCCATAAAGATTCCAGGCCGGGCTGGAAAGAGGGCTGGTACTCCGGACTCGAGGTCTACCCAAAACCAATGGGTTGTTCCGTTTGCGTCCTTGCGCAGCACGAAGTTCGCAAAAGCCACTGGATTGCCGAGCCCTGCTTGCCATAGCATCCCATCGAAACCAGTCTCACGCAAAAGTCCTTGTAGTTGTGGCAGTAATTCGTGGCGTAGCTCGTCTGTGTCCTGTTTGCCGCTTTGGCTGAGGGGGTGGTGCAGGGCCGGGTGCGCGCCATCGATGTACTCAGTATCCAGGGTCATGGTGGCGCGGTCCTCGTCCCAACCATGGCCCAGGGCCCGGGCCACATGCATGCGGCCGTTGAGCGCCATGGGTACGAGTTCAGCCAGAATTCTGCGACGCAGGAGAGCGCCGCGCATCGCATGCTCGCTCCAGGCGTAGGGGTTTCCTGCTCCCAGGAAAAGGTACTGGACCACTCGTGTAAGCGGGCCCGAGTCAAAGACCTTGCGGGCGATCTTGGGCCCCTTTTCGGATTCCAGCAGAAAGACAACTCCGGACCTGCCCCGACCGATGCAGCGGGGTTCAGAAGCTAGGGGCGGCGCGTCAGTTCTCATGATCCTGTGTTCTATCACAAATCCTGGGGACCCGGAGAATGGGACGAATGCATAACCATGGACACTAGAGTCAACGAGGCGCTCTGTTAGCTCGGGGATCGGTAGGGCGCAGCGAAGATGCAGGCGCCTTACCTCTTTGGGTCGAGCTCACCAGCGACTCTAGAATTCCTCGCCGAAGGCTACTTCACCAGCTACGGCCACTTGATAAGCCGAGACCTTTCGCTCGAAGAAATTCGACAACTCTTGCACATCCTGCAGGTCCATGAAATCGAAAGGGTTCTTGGAACCGTAGCGCACTTCCATACCCAGGTTATTGAGGCGCTGGTCAGCCACGAACTCCAGGTACATGCGCATGTCCTTCAATGAGAGGCCCGGGACGCCGTTCTCCAACAAGTCTTCGGCGAACTGCATTTCGCATTCCACCGCTTCTTCAAGCATGCCAATGATCTTGGTTTCGATGTCTTCGTTCCAGAGATCGGGGTACTCCTCGCGTGTCAGTTGCACCACTTCAAGGGCAAAATTCATGTGACAGCTTTCGTCTCGGAAGACCCAGTTGGTGCCCGCGGCCAGACCGTTCAATAGTCCCTTGGAGCGCAAGAAGTAGACATAGGCAAAGGCTGCGAAGAAAAACAGGCCCTCGATGCAGCAGGCGAAGCACACCAAATTCAGCATGAACTGTTGGCGCTTCTGTGGTGAATCTGTGGCATCCAGATCAGCCACCGAATCGATCCATTTGAAGCAGAAGTCTGCCTTGGCCTTGATTGAGGGGATTCTGTTGATCGCGTCAAACGCCTCTTCCCGTTCCTTGTGATCTGGGATGTAGGTGTCCAACAGGGTCAGGTAGAACTGTACGTGCAGGGCTTCTTCATAGAGTTGCCGGGACAGGTACATGCGCGCTTCGGGAGAGTTGATGTGCTTGTAGAGGGATAGCACCAAGTTGTTGGAGACGATTGAATCTCCCGTAGCAAAGAAGGCAACCAGTCGGTGAATAAGGTGCCGCTCTGCGGGCAGGAGCCGCTGGTCCAGATCCACTACATCCGTGGAAAAATCCACCTCCTCCACAGTCCAGGTGTTCTTGATCGCGTCCCGGTACATGTCATAGAAGATCGGGTACTTCATCGGACGCAAAGTAAGATTGAAGCCGGGATCGAGAATTTTGCTGGTCATGTGGCCAAAAGGCGAGGTAGGGGGTCTAACAGGAACGTTACTGACAGGCTTCGCAGCTTTCGGGGTTTTCAAGTGAGCAGGTCACCGCATCGCTGTCATTGACTTCAGCTCCAGGACTGGACGCAGCGGTGGTTTGACGGATGCGGGTAGCCGGGCGTGAGCGCAGGTAGTAGGTAGTTTTGAGTCCCGTGCGCCAGGCGTAGGCGTACATGGACGAGAGCTTGCCGATGGTTGGAGATGCCATGAATAGATTGAGGGACTGGCTCTGATCGATGTAGGGGCCCCGTGCAGCCGCGAGGTTGATCAGGGATTTCTGGGGCAGCTCCCACGCTGTGCGGTAGAGGGTGCGCAATTCCTCAGGCAATTTGTCGATTTCAGAAATCGAGCCCTCGGCCTGCTTGATCCGCGAACGCATTTCCTCGTTCCACAACCCGCGCTGCTTGAGGTCATCCACAAGGTAGTTGTTTACCTGCACAAAATCTCCCGAGAGGGTTTCGCGCTTGAAGAGGTTGGAAACCTGCGGCTCGATGCACTCATAGCAACCCGCGATGGTGGCTATTGTCGCTGTTGGGGCGATTGCGACTGTGAGGGAGTTCCGCAGGCCAAATTCAGCAATCTCTTTCTTGAGGATCTCCCATTCGTCTTCGAGGGTCGGCTTGATGTCCCACAGATCGAACTGCAGGTCACCCCGTGCGGCGCGGGTCTCATTGAATGCCCTGTGCGGACCATTTTCCTTGGCCAACTCGCAGGATGTGCGCATGGCATTCAGATAGATGTGTTCTTGGATGAGGGTAGAGAGTGTCAGAGCCTCTTCTGAATCGAAGGGAAGGCGCATCTGAAAGAAGACATCCTGCAGGCCCATGCAACCGAGCCCAACCGGTCTCCAACGGCTGTTGGATCCAGCGGATTCGGGGGTGGGGTAGAAATTGACGTCTATCACCCGGTCTAGGTAGCGTACGGCCGTGCGAACGATCTTGCCAAGGGCATCGAAGTCAAAGCTCGTCACTCCATCACGGTTGAGTACCAGCTTGCCCAGATTCACCGAGCCCAGGTTGCAGACCGCCGTCTCGTCTGCTTGTGTGACCTCAAGAATCTCAGTGCACAGATTTGATAGGTGTACTAGGTTGCCATCATTAGCGGTCTGGTTGCATTTCAGATTGCTTGCATCCTTAAAAGTCATCCAGCCGTTGCCGGTCTGGGCCAAGGTGCGCATCATGCGCCCGTATAGGTTGCGGGCCTTGATCGATCGCGCGGCCAGGCCGTCCTTTTCTGCCTGCAGGTACGTTTCGCGAAAGGCATCTCCGAAGGTGTCCGTCAGCTGGGGCAGGGTCTTGGGATCGAAGAGCGACCAGTCCTCGTCAGCTTCAACACGCTCCATGAACAGGTCCGGTATCCAGTTGGCGAGGTTCAAGTTGTGGGTACGGCGCGCCTCGTCCCCTGTGTTGTCTCGTAATTCGAGGAACTCTTCGATGTCCGCGTGCCAGGTCTCCAGATAGACACAGGCGGCACCTTTGCGTCGTCCGCCCTGGTTGACTGCTGCCACCGAGGAATCCAGGGTTTTCAGCCAGGGCACGATGCCATTGGACTCGCCGTTGGTACCGCGGATCAAAGAGCCTCGGCTGCGCACCCGTGACCAGGAGACGCCGATGCCACCCGCGAATTTGGACAACTGAGCGATGTCCTGGTAGCGATCATAGATTGACTTCAAGTCATCTGCTGGTGAGTCGAGCAGGTAGCAAGAACTCAACTGGGTGTGGCGCGTTCCTGAGTTGAAGAGGGTCGGAGACGAGGGCAGATACCTCAGGGAGGAGATCAGGGCGTAGAAGTCTCGCGCATCGCCTGGGGTCTCTGCCAGACCGCAGGCTACTCGCATGAAGAAGTACTGGGGAGTCTCCAGCACCTTGCGTGTTTCAGGATGCTTGAGCAGGTAACGGTCGTACACGGTGCGCAGACCAAAGTAGCCGAACAGACGATCGCGCTCGGGTTGAATCGTGTCGTTTAGCTTGCGCGCGTTGGCCATTACGAATTCATAAGTCTTGTCTTCGATCAGGCCGGCGTCATGGCCCAGTTGGATCGACTGGCTGAAGGAGAAGAGGTTCTGGTTCTGGACTTCTTTCTCGACATAGGTCCCAAGCAGGCGCGCAGCCAGGAATCGATACTGGGGCTCTTCAGCAATCAGGGCGGCAGAGGTATGGATGGAGAGGCGATCGAGTTCTTCAGTGGAGGCACCGTCATAGAGCCCACTGATGGTGCGTGTTGCAATGCGCATTGGGTCCACTGCACTCAGCCCGTCTGCGCAGCGACTGACGGCGCGAACGATCTTGTTGAGGTCCACCGGTTCAAGACCTCCGTTGCGCTTACGTACCTGCATTCCGGGGGCTTCCTGGGGGTCCTGGGAAACAGTGCCGGTGGACGACGGGGCTGTCTTTGGAATTGGCATCGGGGTCAGGAGATTGCAGAGAGACGAAGGAGAAGAGGGTCGGGTCAGGGGCGCTGAGAGGATCGCATCGGGAGGCATACCATATGGAGTAGATTGCGCTGGTCAAGCCACTACATCTAGTGGTTTGCTGAGAAGGAGATTCGAGCCCGACTTGGACCAGGTCAGGGACCTTCTGTCAAGGGCCGAAGAGGGGAAGCAGATGGGTCGTTGGTGTCTCCGAGGCCGAAAACAGGGCCCAAACTCAACTCCAACCGGGCATCGCGGTCAGACCAAGTTGGCTACGAATTCTCGCCAATTGACCAAGGTGCCAGCCCATGTGTCCCACGTGTCCGGCCAATACTTCGCGGCGGCTAGGGCATCCCTTGCCCAGATCCGGTTCCATGCCCCCGGCCGGATCCTGGTCCAGGTCCTTCTCGCACAACCTGCTCAGGGCTTCATCCAGGTCGAGGCAGCGTTGTTCCAGGGCCTGTACCTGCTGAAGCCAGACCAGACTTTCCATTGGCGGTGTGTCTTCTGTTGGTCGACTGCCACAGACCAGGGCCTGTACTTCGCTCAGGCACTCGTGCAGGTGCCCGGCTATCCAAGCAGCCGAGGGATTTGGAGCAGAAAGCGCTTGATGGTCGTCCAATTCCGTCAGTGCTGCAATCATCAACTCCCCATGGCTGTGGAGCAAATTGCGGAAGGCGCTGAGACTGTCCATGATGCTGCGCTCTTCAGATTCTGGATCTATACGCTGGTCTCCAGCAGAATGCGATCGGGCGCATGGTCTGGGAAGGACTGCAATTGGGGCAGTTCACTCTTGGGCGGACCGAAATACAGTTTCACTGGACTTGCAGGAATCGCGACCGTGCGGCTGGCTTCGGGTGCCAGGGTGCCCTTCATCCAGACTGCACCTTCAGCGGTCAGCTTGTAGGCCAAGGGTTGTGAGGTCGGATTGTAGATTTCGGTAGTCTGGCCCAGACCCATATGAATCGTTGCAGGAGGTGTAGATTCTCCATCTATGTTCACCACCAGGGTCCCAACTCGGCCGGCAGTGTCCAAGACCGCGAGTGCATGACAGCCTTTCGAGAGGCCTTCTAGACGGAAGAATGCGCTTTCGATGGTGAATCGTCTCGGAGTCTGATCAGGGCTGTGGAGCAGGACCTGATGGGGTCCCTGGGACAAGTCGTTCTCCGCCGTCAGGAAGATGCCGTGAATCTGCCCTCCCAGGTGGACTCTCAACTTCATGGGCTGGGCCGAGAGGGGACAGAGCGTCAAGGCCGAGGAGCCGTGGGCACCACAAGCCAGGGATTGAACATAGAGTTTCTTTCCCGTGGGCGCTTCAAAAGCAAAGCCCCCGTTGAGCCCGCTAGTCCGTTCCGCCAGCACATTCCCGCCTTCGCCAGTCAGCCGCACATTGGCCCCTGCGACAACCGTGCCTGCGTCGTCGACAACCTGGCCTGCAATCGTACGGGCGGGCAGGGCTTCCAGTTCCAGTCGAATCTCCTGCGCATTGCTTGGCACTTCGAACCAGCGAGTCACGGGGGCCCAACCGTGTCCGGGTTCCGGGCAGATCCACCAGGCGGCTGCGGGCAGGTTGTCCAGGGCGAAATGTCCGTCCTGATTGCTGATCAGACGCCTCAGGGGGCGGGTCTCGGGATGCAGGTGCACGCTTCCCTTGCGCGTGGCAGACATTAGCACCAGAGGTATGTGGGCCAGCGGCCTGCCTTCAGGGTCTCTCAGGCTACCTCTCAGTCGTGTTATGCCCGGCAGCGGCGCCAGATCCAGAACGAGGGGGGAGATTTCGCTGACTTCGATCTGTTGGGGAGCACCCGCTACAACTGGGCTCCAGACCACATCCATGGTGACCCCTGTTGGCAGCTGATCGGCTTGGATCCAACCGTTTTCGTCGGACTTCAAATGCCACTCAATCGGAACCTGGGGAACGTTGTCCCCCAGAGCGCATAGGGGCATCCTCAGGGTCAATTCGCTCTTGGCTGTTGCCTGAATTCGCAAGCGTCCTCCCCTCTGCAGATTGATTTGCATGGGGTGGTTCCAACGGCTGTGGCCGGGGCGCATCATGACTGCCTGTGGAGCGAGGCCCTCGGCTCCAACGATCACTACTTGAGATTGAGTCAGGTCGAGAAGCGTGGCCCAGACTCCTCCTCCCATGGAACTCATGGGGCTTGCGTCCCCAAGCAGCAGTTGCTGGCCCATGGTCTCCAACTCAAAGCACTGAATCCACGGCTCTCTGGGCGGTAGCTGGCCTGGATCGGTGGTGAGCTTCAGGTACCAGGGCTGGGGCAGGTTGTGGCGACCCGATAGTTGTACCTGGCGTTTGGATCCGGCGAGCAAGCTGCGAACCTCTTGGGAGTGCAGCACCCGTCCCGAGTTGGCTGAAATCACGGTGACACGCGCCCGATCCATGGGAGGCAGGACCAGCAGGCACCGGCCTTCCTGGTCGGTGCGGGGAGCCAGTGCGAGGTCGCCCTTGCTGGCTTTTATCAATCGATGCGTGCGTCTTGGAGCATCGCTCTCAAAAGGGAAGCAAGCCACATGAGCGCCCACGAGCGGTACGCCCTGTTCGTCAAGGACTTGAACCTCAAGTGCTGCTTGGGTGGCGTCGGGTACAAAGGGAGCGACTTTCTCGGTTGTTGAATTGACGGTCAGAGGCTCGATCAGGTGAGCATCGGTAGGTGCCATCGATTTCTCTGGCTTGCTCTTGAGGTCCATGGTCGGACCTTCCAGCTCCACTCCCCAGCGGGGTTCATGGGTGAGCGCCAGGGCTGCGTAGGTCGTGGGCGCAGATGTGCTGAAATGGGCGATCGACAACACTACAGCAGTCAGGACAAGCGCTGCGCTGAGTATTCTTCGTCCGGAGGCCCCCATATCAGGGGCGAGGGTAGCGATCTGGACGTGGGATACGAAGAGGACTCTCCAGGGTCTGGACCTGTCGGCGGGGGTCTGTGCCCGATTGCCTGCTGCTGAATCTCCACTTTCCTTGCGGGAAGCGGCTGGGATAGGGATGATGGAGGGTAGACCTCGTCCGTCCGGTGAGGAATCCAGCAGCCGACTCCCATGCGTACCCCTGCTTTTCTTGTCTGTCTCGCCCTCTGTGCTCCGGCCTGTGTCACCAGGAATGTGGACGCCGAGCTCGGTCTTCGTGATCTGATCGATCGGGCAGATTCGCGTTTTCGGGCACGCGATCCTCAAGCAGCCCTGGAGTCCTATCGCCTGGCTGCCATGATCGCCACCGAGGAGCAGGACAAGCCTGCTTTTGTGGTGGCAGCATCGGGAGTGACTCTGGTCTTGGCCTTGGGGGGAGAACCAATTGAGGCAGGGACCTGGCACGGTCAAGCTGAGCAGTTCGCTCAACCTGAGGACGGCGAGGCCTGGATCCGCTTTCTCTTGTCCAGCGGTGCCCTCCTCTTGGCCGAAGGTCTGCCTGTCCAAGGGATTGACTATCTGAATCGCGCCTGGGCCGCAGCCCTGGCAGGCGAACGGCCTGACATTGCCATGCAAGCCGCCCAACTTGCCGCAGCCAGGTCCGAGGGGGCCATGAAGTTGGACTTTGGGCGCAAGGTTCTCGACGCCGCCCTGCTCTCCGGAGATCCCACCTGGATCGCTGCGAGTCACGAGGGTCTGGGTTGGATTCACCAGGCCCTCGACCAGTCCGAAGAGTCAATCCAGTCTTTCCGTACGGCAATAAAGTTGTCCACAGATCAGCCTTTTCAGCAACGGGTCAGATTGGACTGGGCCCTTGGCAGGGCCTTGCGGCTGGGGGGTCAACTCGATGAGGCGTGGAGGGTGATTTCGGAAGCGGAAGCCAACTTCAAGCGCCTCTCGGGGGTCCTCCAGACCATGGGGGACGCGGAGTGGACTGGGAGGTTGGCTGAAGAGCAGGGAGAGCTAGCGATCCTGCGGGGGGACTTGCCCTCGGCCCTACGAAATCTGCGTCGTGCCCAGCGTCAGTACAGGGGCAGCGGCGCCGAGGCTCAGGCCCCGGAGGTAATGGAAGGAATCAAAGTCCGCATCGCCGAGGTGCGCACGCTGATGGACCTTGCGCGCAGGTCCAGTGGTTGAAGTTCTGGCGTTCAATCAATGGCGCCGTATCCAGGATGGCAAGGGTTGCTGCACCAATTCCAGGGTCCAACTCTCACTCTCGCCCGGGCCGACAGCAGCTTCATAGCGGCGCACCCTGGTGTTCAATTCTGGCCGTAGCAATTCCACATAGGCCTGTAGGGAGTAATCTGATGTCAGCGCCACTCCGCGCAGTTCGGAGCCATCGGAGTGGGGAGGCAGAAGAGGAATCCAAGGGTTCAAGCGAGTGGTGGTACCTACCTGGGCATTTGCTACCAGGCGATCCACTTGAACCAGGCTCTGTTCAAGCATCTTGCCTCCGTCGATCAAGTTGCCATAGCGCTGGAGCAGCGGCCCATTGACTAGCAGAGAGAGGGCGAGGCCAAGGGCCAATATTCCAGGAACGGCTTTGGTGGGAGTTCTGTCGGCATGCAGGTGGACCCATGCTTTTTCGATCACGACGCACACCAGAATTCCCATGGCAGGCACAAACAGCAGGGCATACCAATCGTGCACTCGGCCTGCGAGCCCACTGACCATCAGGAGCGCTATGAGCCAGGCGAACAGGAAGCCGGTGCCCTGGGGTCTTGACTTCAAGCCGCAGATCATCAGCATCGCAAAAAGGCCCCACAGGATCGGGAGGGTGGCACTGTTCCAACCCGCCCAGGGCTGTGAGTAGAGCAAACGCCAGAGGTATTCTGATGCGGGCAGGGTGAGGCTGCCAAGCAAGCTGGAATCTGTGTGCCCCGCCAGACCGCCGAGTACCAGATGTCGTGTTCCTACTCCAAGGGCCACTCCGAGGATCGTGGGCCATGCGTTTCGCATGGCGCTCTTGAATCTCCGCGCTAGGGTTCCCTCACCTTCGATCAACAACAGCAAGGGCCCCAGGAGAGCAACCACCGCGCCCGTTTCTTTGGCCGCAAACGCGCACCAGGAGAGCAAGCAGAGTCCAACAGCGCGGCCTCTCCCCAGCACAGCGCCAGGACGAACCTGCATCAGCAGCACAGCCAGGGTCAGGCATAGTGCCAGGTTGTCCGCGCGTCGGGCAGGGAAGGGCAGGACTTCTGCTTGTAGTGGATGGGCCACAAAGAAGAGCCCTGCCACACACGCGCTCCAAATCTTGAGACCCCCGATCCGGCGGGCCAATCCAAAGACCAAAGTTCCACTGATGGCGCAAACCAAGAGGTTTGTCAGGTGATAACCCCGGGGCTCAAGTCCATGCAGGGCGCGGTCGAGGGCAAAAGAAAGCTGCACCAGCGGTCGGTGAAAATGGCCATCGGGGTAGCGGCCGTCCATGAGTTCGATGGAAACCAGGCGCCATAGGTCTCCAAGTTCTTTCACACCCGATGAAGCGATCAGGGGGTAGGCGTCAAAACCCAAGAGGGGCAGGGCGCTGATCCAGCAGAGTCCCCCGAGGGCGGTGACTACGATCAAGGCGCAAGCGACGAATGCGCTCTTTTTTCCACCTGGCTTGGGTTCAGCGCTGTTCATCGATCGCCCTCGCCTCCCGAGTAGCCCATGGATTCAAGGGCGCGCATCAGATCTTCCAGTTCCTTGTTCGAACGGATCGTTCCCTGATCCGCTTGGGAACGGTTGCGCAGCGTGGGATCGAGCTTCCTGGAAATCATCTGGGGTTTGCGAGTTGTGCGCAGGATTTCCCCGTGAAATGAGCCACTGAACTCCGTGTAGAGGGGTTGCTCCAAGAGGTGCAGAATCGTCGGCCCAAGATCGGTAATCGACCAGCGTGCTCGTTGGCTTTCCATTGCGATGGATGGCCCTGCAAGGACTGCAATTCCGTCCAGGGCGTGGTCTGGAAAACCGCCAGGCAGGCGTGAGTGCAAGATATCTCCTGAACCCAGGACAACCCGCAGGTCGGCTACGGTTTCGAACACCAGATCCGGCAAGGCCCGGCGGTGAGGGCCGGGCATCAATTTGCTGGCGCGCCAGACCTGGGTGACTACTGGCTGTCCGTCGATACTGAGGGATCGCAGGTCCTCTTCCAAAGCCTCGAGCAACTCGTTGATTTGTTGGGGATCCACCACGCCGCCGTGATCGCGACCGGCCACATTCAGGCGCAGGGAGCCGAAGTTGCCCTCACAGTCCATGGCCAGTGCGCGGGATCGGGCCAGATCGATGTTTTTCATGCGGGCCCGATGGGCCGTGGGTCGGGCATCCGCCAGGGGTCCCATCTGGCCGCGCCCAGGGGCATCTGCCGACTTGCGCTCGGTCCACTTGTTCTGGATCAAGAACGCTTCCAGGTCAAGAGACCGTGGGTACCTCTGGAATCCATGATCGCTTACGACCAGCACATCGGTCTGGGGACCCGCCGCTTCGATCAGGGAACCCAGGACCTGATCCAGTTGCACCAACAACTGGGCCACGGGCCCTTCCATGTCAGTTGAATAACGCTGGTGCGAGATTACATCTAGGCTCTTGAAGACCGTCACCGCGCAACGCCAGTTGTGTTGGGACAAGAGCTCCACCAGAGCTTGTTCCTTGATTTCCAATTGTTGTTGGACTCGTTGAGCGTCCGGAAGAGAACTCCCACGCCAGACTCCAAGATCGGGCACAAAGCCCCGCTGCAACAGCCGACGCTCATAGGCCTCAGGCAGGGCGAAGCCGCCCTCGTGGGGAGCCAACATGCCCGCTACCATGACACCCTTGATGGGTTCAGGTGGCCAGGTGACGGGCACTCCGACCACATGCACGCCCACCCCGCGGGAACTCAGGATGCGCCAGAGCGGTGGTGCCTGGTTGGAGCGACTGGAGATCAGCCTCACATCGTTGCTGTCTGCCACTGGTTCGAAGAAACCAAAGACCCCTGTTTGTCCCGGCCCCATTCCGCTGAAGGCACTGGTCCAGGCTGCAGAGCTGATCGGAATGCGCGTGCTTTCCAGTTGGGCCGTGCGTCCTTTCGCCTGCAGTTGTGCGAGGTTCGGCAAAAGCCCTGCTGCCAAGAGTGGATCAATCAAATCGAAGCTCGCCCCGTCCCAACCGACCACCAGCACTCTTGAGGGCTGGCTCGGACCTTGGTCCATGCATGAACCAAGCAGCAGCAAAGGCAACAGTACGGCCCAGCGCCTTCGGGGGCGGGTGGAGGTCATGGGGGCTAGAGGCACGGTGGACCTACGCGCGGGACTTCCGCGAGTGAGATACAGTAGGGACCCAAGCCCTGGAGTCTCACAACGAAGTCGATTTCATGGGATCGACTGCCCTAGGCGCAGGCATTTCTACTCGATGGCTTCGAATTTCACCGACAACACCCAACTGGGAGTTTCGAGTTCAGCGAGGGGCACATCGACCAGGACGCCCTCCTCATTGAGTTCTGAGATATGGATTTCGCCGTCCATTTCCTTGATGCTACCGCTTCCGCCCTCGCTGAATGTGATGTGGGAAGCCAGGTAGATGGTCTTTCCCATCTGCACGGTGTCCGGGCCTACTCTCCCGCCAGACATCAGGACTCCCACTTCGTCTGATGGCCTGCGTACCGATGAAGGGACGATCCCTTCATAACTGGCGTAGCCGTTCCAGTTTATGTTGAATCGAAGCATGGTGCTGTCTTCGAGTTCCGGGTGAGCCTGCTCCAGTTTGGCTGCGGCCTTGCTCCCGACAAGTGCAGCCAGATCTCCGAGGACCCGGTCGCCCTTGACCTCTTCGGTCGCAAACCGGAACTCTCGTGGTCGTTTGAATGGAATCGATGCACTGGCCTCGTTGGCGGTATTGCCAGCAATGGTCGAGCCGACCTGTTTGTTGCCATTGGAACCGGTGATTGTCCACTGGAAGTTGCAAGGGGATCCGATGCCGAATTCCCAGGCCCTGGTTCCCGAATCATCCGTTTCCATGTCCCGAATGGCAACCCTCCCGGGGGGCACGGTTTCGAACCATGCCATGGTCTCAGTGGATTCGCGTTCAGGTGAGGCTTTGACTGTCTCTGACTTGCTGCAGCTTCCCGCTAGAAGGGCAAGACTTATTCCAAGGATGGTTGAAATGAAACTCTTGGTGTTCATGGTTGTGTCCCCTTTCATTGTGATTGTGGTGCACGCATGTGTGCTCAGGTGACAGGGTTTCTTGCTGGCTTCTGAGGGGGGCCGCGTCCTGGACCGGAAGTCGATTCTACTTCGGGTGGCTACCTGGTGAGTTATTTCTGTTTCGCCGGTCCAGCCCAGACCGTGGCTGGCTTGCTGCCTGTTGGTCAGAACCTTCCTTTTCCCCCGCGAAAAGGGGCACGGTCCTCCTCAGGTGCAGCTTTACGAGAGTCGTCTTGACATGGAATTGCCTGTCGATGGAACTCCTTCAAGGCTGGTCTGTGCGGAAGGAGGGAGGATTCTCATGGACGTACATGAAGGTGGTGGGCTTACATCGTTGGTCGAACATCAAGTACATTTCCCAAGGGGACACTCGCTTCACCTCCCTGCTTGCCGTACACCAGGGTCATGACCACTCGTCGTTCTCTTGAGATTCCCCTTTGGGGTTTCGCTGCGCTCGTGTTCGCTGGGACCCTGGGCGCTGCCTTGCTTGTGCGCAGCTTGAGCGATCAGAAGCGGGTCTCTTCTGGAGAGGCTCTTGATCTGGCTCTCACGTCTGCTGAGCAACGTCGAGCGGCCGCCTATCGTTCGGCGGTCAAGTCCGTGGTTCATGTTCGCGCGGTGCATGACGAGGCGGCCTCCTTGGCGGAGCCTCTGCCTAGCCAGGCGGTTCCACCGGGGCAGGGATCTGGTCTGATCTGGGATGCTGATGGCCTGATCGTGACCTCAGCGCACCTCGTGCGGGGGCACAACCAGATTCAGGTGACGCTCTTCGACGGTAGTGTCTGGGAGGCTGAGTATGTGGGTCAGTTGGACCAGGTCGATGTTGCTGTGCTGGCGATTGCAGCCCCGCGCAAGGTCCTCTTTCCTCTGCCCCTGGCCCAGTCCGCCAGTCTTGTGGTGGGGCAGGAGACCCTGGTGATTGGCAATCCCTTCGGCCTCAAGACAGCCTTGACCGGTGGGATCATTAGCGGCCTTGATCGTAGCCTGGGTCTGGCAAGTGGTCATGTGGTCGAGGGGGTCATTCAGACTGATTCAGCCATCAATCCGGGCAACTCTGGCGGGCCAGTGCTTGATTCCCTGGGCAGGCTGATCGGCATGGCGACTGCCGTGCATCTCGCCGATGCTGAGGGTCCGGCATTCAATGTGGGCGTGGGCTACGCGGTGCCGGTGGATGTGATTGCGCTCGCCGTGCCCGAGTTGATTCGAGTTGGGATTGCCCCCAACTTCGAACTGGGATTTCATCTGGCTCCGGACTGGCAAGCGCGGATCATGTTGGCTCCCCTGGGAATCAAGGGCGTCTTGCCCTTGGAGGTAGTGCCGGGTAGTCCAGCTCAAAGGGCGGGACTCAATTCGGTGGCCACCACTCAGGGTGCTCTGGCTATTGTCGATGTAATCGTTGGCTTGCAGGGTCAGGCCTGTACCGGCCGCGAGGAGTTCATGCGGCACCTGGAGGCCCATCCACCCGGGACAGACTTGTCCCTGGAAATTGCGAAGGTGCTGGCAACTCTGGCTATTGATTCTGAGCCCGGCGCGGGGATCCGCGCGCGACTGATTTCCAGGGCCAGCGAGGTCGAGCGGCGCACCATCACCCTGAAGCTGGCAGAGAGATAGGCAAGAAAAACGGCCCCGTCCGTAGGGAGGGGGCCGCGTGGGTTTGATGGATCAGGGGCAGGCTCAGATGTCGTTGACCCCATCGGGGTCGACGCCGACCAGTATCTTGCCGAGCAGAGCGTTGAGCTGTTTGCGCTCGTTCTTCTTGAGGTTGCCGACAATGCCCTCGGCGGCTGCCAGGCGTGGGCGCAAGGCCTTTTGAGCCAGACGCTTGCCCTTGGCAGTCAGCCGGGCCATCACCAGTCGCCCGTCATCCTTTGATGTGATGCGCTTGATCAGGCCACGCTCGCCCAGCTTGTCCAAGCGATGGGTGATCGAGGCGCTGGAACGACCGGTTTCCCGGGCGATAACGCCAGCGCTGGCCTGATGGGGTGCGCCTCGGCGCAGAAGCATGGCAAGCACTTCCCACTCGTAGGTCACGAGGTCGAAGTCGGCAAGGGCACCCTGGGAGGCTTGATAAAAATGCTCGGTAAGAAGGCGGCAGCGGGTAGCAACACCCACGGATTCCGTGTCACCACGGGGGGCCAATCTCTTCCAGTCCTTTTCAATTCTTGATACGCGGTCAGTCATGGGGCGAAGACATTACAGAGAGGCTCCTTCTGAGTCGAGAGTTTTTCTTTCGAAGATTTAGGAGGCTGTCCGATTGGTGGGAGTTCTGTCTTGTTCAGGACTTCAGATATCGGGCGGGTACCAATTGTCGCAGGCAAGTGATCGCGTTCACAATCGGACCAAACAACCATGAGAATTCATGTCTCGCGGGTTGGGCATGGTGGCCCCTGAAACGCGGCAGCGCAACCGTCTCCATTAGCCCCTTGAATTCTGCTGGTGTACCCGTTTTACGATCCTGCGGTCCGCACCGCAGGCAGAGATATCGCCTTGGGAGAGTGCTGGATGACAGATCAGCCACAGTGCGCGTCATAAGCGCTTTGTAACTCGGTGGCCACCACATCGGGCGTGCTGCCCTCGATGTCCTGGCGCTGGATCATCTGGACCAGTTGACCGTCCTTCATCAGAGCGATTTGAGGGGAACTGGGCCGATAGGGCTTGAAGTACTCCCGTGCCCGGGCTGTGGCCTCGGTCTCCATGCCGGCAAAGACCGTCACGATCTGGTCCGGTTTCTTCTCGGCCATCAGGGACAGGCGCAGGCCCGGGCGGGCGCTGCCCGCCGCGCAGCCGCAGACCGAATTGACAAATATCAGTGTTGTGCCGGGGGTGCGCAGGGCGCTGTCCACGTCCGTTGCAGTCAGGAGTTCGGTCACGCCCAGGGTTGTGAGTTCATCACGCATGGGCTGGACCATTTGGGGGTCGTACATGAGGTTGTTTGGGTTGATCAGGGTGAATGCGGGGCGTCAAGCGCCGAATAGTCTAGCGTTGGCGGCAGGTCTGGGGAGCGCGAACCTGGTCTCTTTCCCATCATTTTCTATCCGCGGCTCAAGGGCAGGTCAGCCGCTGGCAACTAGGGCCAGAGGCGGTCCCTTTCCTCGCGCATTTCTCTCAGGACCTCCAGCAGGACAGCGCCTTCCCCGAGGGCCATGATGCCTTCCAGGTTGAGTTGGCATACAGCACAGATCGGTCGCAGGCTGCGATAGGAGAGGACGTCGGACTTCTCGAGGGTCACGTCCTCCAGGCCAAAGGTCGCGGCTTCGGTGGCCTGACCGTCTTCGTCGAAGCCGAAGAAGTTCTTCACCTCAGCCGGGGCACGCCGACAGAGGTAGCAACGGTCCTTGCCGCCACTTCGGTCTAGGGCCTCGAACCAGCGCCGGAATTCGGTAGTAATATCGCTCATAGGAGTTCTCCTTGGGGAACCCGTTCCACCTCAAGGGGGCGGTCGGGGTGATTGGTCAGGCCATAGGCCAGCTTGATCGGATTGTCACCGAAGATGGCGCTCAGTTCCCCCAGTTCCTGCTCCAGGGAGGCGCTGGATGTGGGGCTGTCGGGAACCACGACTGCGGCAACTGTGCTGCCTTCAGCGGTGCGGCCAAGAGCGCGTACCCAACGGCCGGGGTAGCGCCCTACTTCGACGATCTCCTCCCCTACACATTCCGCTGCTTCGCGCCGTAAGTGAGAGAGGATGAACTCCACCCGCGCCTCGTCATACAATCGATCGAAGCTTGGCACGACCTTGTCTTTCAGGACTGTTTCTCCGCGGCCCGCGTGGATCAGGGAGAGGTGTGGTCGTACATGGCAGAAGTGGAATGCGATGAACCGGTCGGAGATACGATAGACACCCCGACGCGAGCGCAATGGGTTGGGGTCGGTAATTGGGATCTCGCGTTCCACCAATCGCATCTCGCGTAGAACCGTCAGGTACTTGTTTGCAGTGGTGGAGTCAATGCCCACAGCCTGGGCGATGTCCCCCAGCCTTCCAGGTTCACGTGCCACTGCGCTCAGAATCGAGCCATAGGTCGCTGGACTGCTGAGTTCGCTACGCAGGAGGAAGTCCACCTCGTCAAAGAGGTATCCCTCGGGCCGCAAAATCTCACGCCGGATGTTGGTTTCAAGGTCATGCTCTTCCCGGAAGCGTTGCTGGTATGCGGGCATGCCCCCCAGGATGCCGTAGGTGATAACGCAGTCGCGCACGGACCAGCCGGGGTGGAATGGCAGGGTTTGTTCGGGTTCTAGAGGCTCAAGACGCCGTTGGCCTGTGCGGCGCCCAAAGAGTGGTGAGCGCTCCGCCAGCACCTCTTTCTCCATGAAAGAGACCTGGCTCCCGCAGAGCACCAGCATCAGGCTGCTCTGTTTGCCCCTGGTATCCCAAAAACGCTGGATCTGGCTGGTCAGGCCCTTGCTGTTCTCGCAGAGGTAGGGGAATTCGTCAAGCACCACCAGGAGGCGTTCGTCGCCTGCCTTGTCCGCCGCGTACGCGAGGGCCGTGGGCCAGTCCGGAAATTCGATGTTCTCCAGCAGGGGATCGTCGAGGGTCTCGCGCAGACTGTCTCGGAAGGCCCGCAGGTTGTCTCGTTCGCGCACCTGGGCCGCGAGGAAGTAGACCGCCCGGCGATCATCGCAGAGGTGCTGCAACAACTCTGTCTTGCCCACGCGTCGTCGGCCGTAGAGAACAAACAACTCCGGTCGTCCAGAGGAGGCGAGCTCCCGCAGCACTCCTAACTCTCGATCACGTCCAACGAACATGGGGGAGAGTCTGCCAGCGGCTTAGTATACGATCAAGTATTATACGCGAGATGTCGTAAATAGGCCCCCTAGGGGCATCTGGTGCCGGAATGGGTGCTAAGTAGAGGCCAGCTATAACCTGGTCAGAGCCGGCGATGGTGTCCCTGTGCTCTGCAAACGAGCGTGAGAGTCCAGGTGCAGCCTATTCTTGGGGGAGATTGGATTCTGTTGATCCAACGATATGAAGTGCACGCTGGGGATAGGGCATGGAGATCCCCTCCCGGTCCAGGGTGTCCTTGATCCCGCGCAGCAGATCAAAGTGTACGGTCCAATAGTCCTCGGTCTTGGCCCACGGCCTCACCTGCAGGTCCACTGAGGAATCCCCAAGGCTGCCCACCCGCACCACGGTTTCGGGATCAGAGAGAACCAGAGGGTGGTCAGCGCACAGCTTTCGAAGAACCTTCTCCGCTTGTTCGATGCTGTCTTCGTATGAGATTGAGGCGGTCAGGTCAACCCGTCTGGTGTCGTTGGCGGTCACATTGGTGATGGTGTTTCCCCAGATCTTGCCGTTGGGGACCAAAATTGTCTGGTTGTCGCCGGTCAGGAAGGTGGTGTTGACCAGACTAAGTCCATTGATCTTGCCGGTCACTCCTCCCGCTGAAACCACATCACCGATATCGAAGGGCTGGTAGAGCAGGATCATGACGCCTGCAGCAAAATTCGACATGGTCTCCTGCAGGGCGAAGCCCACCACGAATCCAATCACCCCGAAGGCTGCCAGGAAGGGAGCAATGGAGATACCCACGGTGGAAAGGGCGAGGAGGAAGCCCAGGAAGAGCATCACTCGGCGGCTGCTGTTGACAGCAAACCGCTGCAGCATGCTGGAGGCCCCGAGGCGTGAGGCACTCAGGGCGCGGTCCACCAGTCTGGAAACAAGGCCAGCGGCAAGACGCGTGAGCAGCAGAAGGCCCAGGAAGAGGGCGAGCTTACCCAGGGCAGCCAGGCCATCTCTTCTGAACCAGGACACGCCCTGATTCTTGAGGTTGGTCAGAAACGCGCCGGGGTCATCCGCAATGGAAGCTTGGCCTTCCTCTAGGTCCGCGCCAGAATCTGTTCCCTCTGCCAGATCGCTTCCCGCATTGGCCTCTGCCTCCGAATTGGGGGCACCTTGCCAGGTCGTTGGGGGCTGGGCTCCTGCCGGCCCCGAATTGATGGTCAGGAGTGCGACAAGGAGGAGTGCAAGACGAGTGAGGTGAAAACGGGTCTGGTTCATGAGGCAATCATCTGGATCGGGAGTACCTCATGGTCTCGATTATCCTGTTCGAATGCAAACTCTGCACCGGGACGCTGAGCCAGCGTTCAGTGAGCGACGGCAGGCACCCCTCGCCACCGTTCCGATTGCGCACCGCAGTGGCGGCAGTGGGGCAGCAACTCGTGTCTGATGCCGTCGCAGGCATCGCAGACCGTGAATAGGTCGACTCCACAGGCGGCGCAGGCCATGGTCGTGCCCTCTTCATCGGGGACAGTGTAGGCACATTCAGGGCAGCAGTTCTTCTGGTATGCCTCTCGACGGCGCCGTAGCAGGACGTCCTCCTTGGGCGTGGCCGCAGAACGTAGGGCGTGCACAAGGAAACCCAGGACGATGATTACCGACGCGATAATGCCCACATACTTGAAGAATTCTGCGGGGAAGTGCTCATGCATGACCAGTCCCACCCGCAAGAAAGATGACACGAGCAATGCGATCATGACAGGGCGGTAGATTGACTTGCGCTTACGGGCCACAAGCCAGGAAGCGAGTACAAACAGGGGCACTACGAAACTCAGCTTGCCCGCTGCCACACGCCAGCGGTGTGCGCGGTAGAGCGTCATGTACGCGCTGTATCCGTCGCCCCGTTGGATGCTCAAGGCGCGGTCCAAGGTTTCTTGTTCCAACGCAATCGTGTGCTGAATCTGTTGCAGGTCGCTGATTTTCGTGTTGGCCTCTTCAAACTCATCCGTGGCCTTCATGTAGAGGGTTTGCGCCTCCTTCAGGGTGGTGGATAGTTCTGCAGGGGGCTGCCGCCCGGAGTCCAGAACCCGCCGGTGTTCCTGGGCGAATTGGTTCCAAGTTCGCTGGGCCACGGACATGGACTCCTGTCGGTTGGTCTTGATTTCCTCCTGCCGGGCGATGTCGCGCTCCAATTCCCGGGCCTGACGCTTGAGTTGCGATTCTCTCTCCACCAGTTCAGCCTCAATGTGCTCGTTCTGGATGCGTTGGCGATCGGGGCCCTCCTGGTCATTGATGTCTTCCAGCACGAAGCCCTGCAGCCAGATGAACAGGAAGAAGAGCAGGGTGGAGAGGAGCCAGATGGTCCAGCGCAGGCCGCGGGGGGTGGGCGACGTCATGGACTAATTGTTGCAGAGGCGCGGGGGTGGCAAGCGCTTCGATTCGCCCGCGGTTTACCGGTCTTGCAGCAGTACTCGGCCTCCGGTGCGCTCCGCAAGTTCCGTCTCCAAGGCCTTTAGCATCTTCTTGGGTACATCGATATCCAGGCTGACCTGCTCTCCATAGTCGGCAGCTTGTTCCTTGAGGCTCAGGGCATGGAGAACTCCGCTTACAGCACCCGAACATTCCCAGGGAAACAGCAGGCGGATCGGAACGGTGATCACCACTTTCTGAATGGTGGCCCTATCAAGAGCCTTGCCCGCTGCGCCGCCGTAGGCTCGCATCAGTCCTCCCATTCCGAGCTTGGTTCCGCCGAACCAACGAAGCACCACGCAGGTCAAGTTGGTGACTCCGTGCCCTTCTAGTTGGTTCAAGATCGGCTGGCCTGCGCTGCCGGAAGGCTCCCCGTCATCGGAACTCCGGAACAGTGCACCGTTGGGTCCCAACCGCCAGGCGAAGCAGTGATGACGAGCATCCGGCCAGCGCTTGCGGGTCTCTTGCACGAATTCCATAGCGGCTTCTTCGTGCGCGGTGGGGGCTAGAACCGCCAGAAAGCGCGACCCCTTGATTGGGTCCAGTTCGTACTCGAAAGCAGCGCCGAGGGTAAGAAAGGACTCGCTCATGGCGTGGAGTCTACCGGGGCTCCCGCTTATCCGGCCTGATGGGAGGAGATCCCGGAGTCAGGCCGCCGCCACTGGCGTCGCATGCCTCGGCTGCGAATGCAGGCTGAACCCCGTGTCCTTCTGCCAGTCGACTTGGGCACACATTCCTCGTCCGAGTTCTCCTGATAGCACCGCTTCTGCCAGAGGGTTTTGGATTTCCCGTTGCAGGGCGCGTTTGAGCGGGCGGGCGCCGTATTCGTCGTGCCAGCCCATTTCTGCCAGGCGATCGCGCGCGGCATCGCTCAACTCGAGTGTGATCTCCTGCTCCCACAGGTGCTGGTCCAGGTTCTTGACTTGGATGTCCACGATGGCTCGCAGCTGCTCACGGAGGAGGTTGTTGAAGATGAGGATCTCGTCCAGGCGGTTGAGGAACTCAGGGCGGAAGAAGGCCTTGAGTTCGTCCTTGTCCCGCAGGTTGCTGGTCATCAGCACCAGGGTCTGGGTGAAGTCTACGGTGCGGCCTAGGCTGTCCGTAAGGCGGCCGTCATCGAGCACTTGCAGCAGGGTGTTGAACACATCGGGGTGGGCCTTTTCCACTTCGTCCAGCAGAATCACGGTGTGCGGCTTGCGGCGCACGGCCTCAGTAAGGGCGCCACCCTCTTCGTGCCCCACATAGCCCGGAGGCGCTCCGATCAGGCGGCTGACCGAGTGCTTCTCCATATACTCGCCCATGTCCAGGCGAACCATGGCGTGCTCGTCGTCGAAGAGAAAATCTGCCAGGGCTCGTGCGGTCTCGGTCTTGCCTACACCGGTGGGGCCAGCCAAGAGGAACGAGCCCAGCGGGCGTGTGGTTTCCTGCAGGCCAGCGCGCGCGCGGCGCACTGCCTGAGAGATTGCCTCCAGCGCCTCGGGCTGGCCGATCACCCGCTCACTCAGGCGGTCTTCCATGTGCAAGAGCTTCTCGCGCTCGGTTTCCAGGAGGCGGGTGGCAGGGATGCCGGTCCAGCGGCTGATTACGCTAGCGATCATTTCTTCGTCAACCGCTTCGGGGAGCATGGCTCCGCCTGCTTGTAGCTCTTCCAGGTCCAAGGAGTTTGCCTCCAGGTCGGCTTCGGCTTCGGGAAGCTCTCCGTAGCGGATCGCACCCACCCGTTCCAAGTCGCCGCTGCGTTCAGTCTGTTCCGCTTCAGCGCGCAGGCTCTCGATCAGTGCCTTGCCCGCACGAATCGCCTGGATCAGGTCCTTCTCCGCTTGCCACCGGGAGCGGAGGGCGGTTTGCTCTTCGGTCGAGTCAGCAAGTTCACGGTTGATGACCTCGATACGGGGCTGGTCTTGGCTGTTCTCTTCCTTTTGAAGGGCCGTCCGTTCGATTTCCAGTTGGCGCAAGCGTCGCTCGAGCTGGTCGAGCTCCGGCGGCATGGAATCGATGGCTGTGCGCAGCTGGGCCCCGGCCTCATCCACACAATCAATCGCCTTGTCGGGCATGAATCGGTCGGTGATGTGCCGATCCGCCAGACGGGCGGCGGCTACCAGGGCAGCGTCGCCGATGCGTACGCCGTGGTGGATCTCGTAGCGTTCCTTGAGTCCTCGTAGAATCGCCACCGTGTCCTCGATGGAGGGCTCATTGATCAGTACCGGCAGGAAGCGCCGCTCCAGGGCCGCGTCCTTCTCGATGTACTTGCGGTATTCGTCAAGGGTGGTGGCACCGATGCAGTGCAACTCACCCCGGGCCAGGGCTGGTTTGAGCATGTTGGCGGCGTCCACCGCGCCTTCTGCTCCGCCAGCTCCCACAAGGGTGTGCAACTCATCGATGAAGAGAACTACTTCCCCGTTGGATTCGGCGATCTCTTCCAGCACGGATTTCAGCCGTTCTTCAAATTCGCCTCGGTACTTGGCACCAGCCAGCAGCGTGCCCATGTCCAGGGACATGACACGGCGACCCTTGAGACTCTCGGGCACATCCCCGGCTGCGATGCGTTGAGCGAGGCCCTCTACAATCGCTGTCTTGCCTACGCCCGGATCACCGATCAGTACCGGGTTGTTCTTGCGTCTTCGCGAGAGCACCTGAACTGCGCGGCGGACTTCATCGTTGCGCCCGATGACCGGATCGAGCTTGCCATCCCGTGCGGCTTGGGTCAGATCCTGGGCGTACTTGGAAAGAGCCTCAAACGTACTCTCGGGTTCTGGGCTGGTTACATGCCGACCCTTGCGCACTTCCAAGAGGGCCGCTTCGATTTGCTGTGGCGCAAGGCCGTGGGCAGAGAGCAAGCCGACAATTTCAGCCCCGCCCTTGCGTGCCAATGCGAGTAGCAGGTGCTCGGTGGAGATGTACTCATCTTCCATGGCCTGTGCTGTGTTCGCAGCATCGGTCATGACTTCGCTCATGGAGCGGCTCATACTCAGTTCGCCACCGCTGGACCGCGGTTGCTTGGCGAGTTCTTGAGCGACCTCCGTTGCGAGAGCCTCGGTTTCGACGCCGAGTTTTGCGAGCACCCCACCCATGACCCCTTCCGGTTCCGCCAAGAGAGCGGCGGCGAAGTGCATGGGAGTGAGTTGCGGGTGGCCTCCTTCCTGGGCCAGGGTCTGGGCCGCCGTGAAGGCGGCCTGACTCTTGGTGGTGGTCTTGGGCTGCATAGTGGGTGCTCCTTGGTTGGCCCGCAGTTCGCGGGGCATGGAACCCCAAGGTGCAAGACCCATGCCGGGCCAAAAAGTGCCCTGCGATGACCTGGAATGGGGTCGATTGAGCCAAACCCTGCCGATTTGGCGCAGGCCCCTGTAGGATTGGCAGGCTGCTCTACGGCGCCTAGAACTGCCGTCAGACCGTGTGAGTCAGGCTCTTGGAAGAGATCTGAGCAGTGGCGGCCAATCGTTGCAGCACATCTTCAATCATGCGCCGGTTGTGTGCCTTGAGTCCAACCAGGGGCAGGCGCACCTCGGTGGGGTAGCCCTCCAATACCGCTAGTGCTGCTTTGACAGGTACGGGATTGGTTTCCACAAAGAGGGCCTGGGCCAACGGCGTCAAGCGTGCTGCGAGGGAACGCGCCCGGGGCGCATCTGGTGTCCGTTGGCCTGCTTGAATCAGGGCCCTGGTTTCTCGGGGCATCACGTTGCCGAGCACGGACACTGCGCCCACGGCTCCTCGCCGCATGAACTCCAGGATCAAGCGGTCCTCGCCGCACAAGACCTGCAAGCCGCTCTCGCGCACCAGTAGCTCCACGCGATCCAAGTCCGTGCAGGCGAGCTTGATCGAGGTGATGTTCTTGTGCTGGGCGGCCAGCCGCTGGATCACATCCAAAGGCAACTCGCAGGCGGTGCGCTTGGGAACATCGTATAGGGTCAGGGGCAGGTTTGGCGCCACTTGGGCGATTGCAGAGAAGTGCGCTTCGAGGCCTCGCGCCTGTGGGCGGTTGTAGTAGGGCACGATGGCCATGATGCCGTCTGCGCCGCATTCCTGCGCAGCGCGGGCCAGACGCAAACTGGCGCGCGTGTCGTTGGTGCCTACGGCACAGATCACCTTGATCTGGCCCCGCGCGGCATTGCAGGCTGTGCGGAAAGCGACTATTCGCTCGGCCTCCGAGAGGGCCGCTCCTTCCCCGGTGGTTCCGGCTATCAACAAGGCATTTGTTCCAGCGAGTCGGTGACGCATCACATCGTCAGCGAGGAGGTCATAGGCCAGGGCTCCCCCGCGGAAGGGGGTGGGCAGGGCTACGATGCTGTCCCTGGGGATGAATTGGTCTGTTTGCATCCGGGTTGAATCCTGACTCGTCTCCGACTGTCTTTCCTTCTCAAGCAGTCGGGTGCAGTCAAATCTGCCTTTCCTGGATGCTGGATCCAAGGGTGCTGTTCCTCGATTCAAGAGAAACTGACCCTCAATCCCATGCCTGAGAAGGTCCGGGTCCGGTCAGGAGGTGGGCTGGAGGGTCACCCCAGCAGGAATTCGTGTCGGTTTCCTCTCTTCCTACGCGGTCTTCAGCCTAGTTTCTGGCCCCCGGGGAGGGACTCAGCAACAGCGTTTGTGGTCGGGGCGGGGGTCAAGAGCAGCAGCATCTCCTGCACTGCCTGTTCGACCCCTACCAACACCGCCCGGGCAATGATGGCGAAGCCTATGTTGAGTTCCTTCACGCCCGGCATACTCGCCAGTGGACCCACGTTCTCGTAGTCCAGTCCGTGGCCTGCATTGACTTTGAGCCCGATGTCCTGCGCATGGGCGGCGGCTGTGAACAGGCGTTCGAGTTCCCGCTCCCGGGCTGCTCCGGATTGGTTGGCGTAGGACCCCGTATGCAGTTCCACGAAGGGCGCCCCTACTGTCCGGGCGACATCCAGTTGGTGGCAGTCAGGATCCACAAAGAGGCTGACAATTCCCCCTGATTCGGTCAGAGCCGGGATCACATCTGCGAGGCGTTGCTGTTCGTGCTTGCAATCGAGGCCTCCTTCAGTGGTTAGCTCCTCACGCGACTCCGGCACCAGGCAGAAGGCATCGGCGCCAGAAACCAGACCGAGCTCGATCATCTCCCCGTTGAGGGACAGCTCCAGGTTCAGAATCGATTTCAGCTCGGTTCTCAAGTGGCGCACGTCTTTATCTTGGATGTGTCGTCGGTCCTTGCGCAGGTGGCAGGTGATTCCGTGGGCACCGGCTTTTTCTGCTGCAAGGGCCCATTGGACCGGGTCCGGAAACTCTTCGCGTCGAGCCTGGCGCAAGGTGGCCACATGGTCCACATTGATGTGCAAGCGGGGGCTGCTCACTGGTTGGTCGCTGATTCCCATTGTTCGTGTGCGCAGATCCGAAGTTCAGAACGTCTGCAGAAGCACGAGGATACCTCGGATGGGAGCACCGTGCGACCCCTGCGTGGGGGTAGATTGCACGAGTGCGGATTCACAGCGGAGCATTCAAAGGTCGCATTCTGCGCACCCCCGTTGGTCAAGACACTCGGCCCATGCTGGCGCGGGTGCGCGAATCCCTGTTCTCTACCCTTGGGGGCATCGAAGAAGACCAGCCCGTGCTCGATCTGTTCAGCGGCAGTGGCAGCATGGGCATTGAAGCTCTCAGTCGGGGAGCAAGTCGTGTGAGGTTTCTTGAGCGTGACCGCAAGGCACTGGATGTCCTGCGGGCCAATCTTGAGATCGTGGGTGCTCATGATCGGGCGGAGGTGATTGGCGGAGATGCCCTGGACAAGCGATATTGGGGCGCGCCAATGGAGAGGGCTCCGGGAACTTCTGTGGAACTCCAGCCCTGGGCCAGAGTGATCCTGATGGACCCGCCCTATCCCATGTTGCGTGGGGGAGAGCGTGAGAAGGTCTTGGTGGCGGCAACCACTCTGGTCCAGGAAGTGCTGCTTTCTGGGGGTGCGTTGGTCTTGCACGGTCATCCTCGGGATCTGGGTCAAGATGCTCTCAGCCTGCCAGACATGCAATTGGACTATCGTGTGATGGGCCGTACGGCGCTGCTGTATGTCTGGAAATAGAGCAGTGGTTTGCAAATTCCGGCTCAAGGTCAAGGGGCCTCGCGTCCGATCAAAGCCTTTGGCTTTGTCTTGTAATGGATGTTCTCCTCTTCTTGTTTGTGAGCACTTTTGCTTACGTCCTGCCCACTGACGGGCCCGCTTGGATTGCAAGTCCGCCGGGTATGAACCTGTCAGTGGTCAGGGAACGACCCGAGCGCTATCTCGGCCAAGAAATCCAGTTGACCTTACAGGTGCAGGAGCAGCGCTTCAATTGGGAGGGCTACACCACTCGCTTTCAACCGTCTACTTATCTGGCCCTTGCGGTCTGGGATGGAGATCAGCTCCTGTGGAATCCAAGCGAGCACGCGAACGACTTTCAGCATCTCTATATCTCAAAGCAGGCTTCTTGCAGCAGGCGCCTTGGATCCTTCAAGCGCTATCAACGAATCCGGGTGAACTGCGTGGTTCGCGAGCATCTGCTTGGCCAGCCATGGCTTGAGGTCACTCGTATCCTGCGTTTGAAAGAGCACACTCCCAAGGGCTCGGTCCTGCACGCCATTCGTGCGGCCAAGTGCATGGAGCGCAACGCTCTGCGGTTGGCCCAGGGAGAATTGGAGCGAGCCCTTTCTGCACCCTTACCCTCTCGTCAGCGAATGGTGCTGGAACGGACACTGCGCGCTCTCAGGCGTGTTCGAGAGCGTTTGGTTCAGGGCTGGCGTCCCCAGGAAGACGAGCTTGACCAGTATCGGGCAGAGCTGCTTGATCTTCTGAATGGTGCCTAGGCGCACTTGCCGAGGGGGCACGACTAGTTTTCCGTCCGATCTAGTTGTCCGGGCCTGAGTTTCTTATCATCGGGGAGGCCCGATCACGGGCTTTCTTGAACCTTTCAATGAGAATCGCCATGCGTAATTTCTTGATCATTGCTGCCTTCTGTTCGTTCGCCGCTTGTGCCGGCAACAAGGGTAGTGAATCTTCCGACAACGCGGCTCCTGCTGCGGGGACCACAACTCTTTTCCTGGGCAACACGACTTGTGCCACTTCTGGCCATGCAACCAAGCCCGAGAACTTTGTGGAGCATGAAGGGCAGCGCGCTTACTTCTGCTGCAGCAAATGTGTAGCGTCTGCCAATGCAGATCCCGCTGCGGCGGTGGCCAAGGCCTACGCCAATCCAACTGCAGTTGGCAATACGGCCTGCCCTATTTCAGGCAAGGACGTGAACGCCGATGATTCAATGACCTGGCAAGGCCACACGGTTGCGCTCTGTTGCGGTCGTTGCAAGAAGTCATTCGCTTCCGATCGCGCTGGTCACACCAAGACTGCGATAGAAAGTAAGTGATCCATCCTGTTGGGGCCTCGTTGCTCTTCAACTGTGTGCCGTTTCGTCTGCTTGACATGGCGCCGGTTGAAGAGGGCGGGGATGTTCTCTGTCCATGGTTGAGTGCTATCACCGGTGACAACATGATGGAGGGTCTGGTTTCTTGAAGGGCGGCGGCGCGCAGGCGGGCAGGTTGCCCAGGCTCTTCTGGGAAGGGGTAGGGTTGGGACAGGAACTGCTCGCAGTTGGCGTTCTGTTCCATCTTCTCTCGTGACTCATGTCCACGGTCCTGGTTGCAGCATCTGGCGGGGGAGCAGATTGAGGCGAAAACGCTTCCTCGCTTTAGGGCTGCTGTTGGGCAGCGGCCTCTTCATGGATCAGATACTGCTGCACTACGCGTTGGGCAGTGGCTATCTGCGTGGCTCCCGAATAGCCCCATTTGATCCACCCATATTCTATCCCGGTCAGCAACTCAGCTTGCGGGAGATCGCTGTGCATGTTCGTGAGCAAGGTCCGGGCGGCACGCCGTTCCTTTTCGATTCGGAGTTGGGCTGGGCGCCATCGCCCGGATCCTCCATGGGCGACATGGAATTTGATTGGGCCGGTGCCCGTTGCAGTGTTTCTCCCCTGACGCGGGAACGGCACACGGACCTGTCACGCATAGTCTGTGTTGGCTGCTCCTTCACACTTGGAGACGAAGTGGAAGATGAAGAGACCTGGCCGTATCTCTTGGATACCGCATCAGCACAGCACGAATTTGCAAACTTGGGGATGGGCGCATATGGGTTGGACCAGGCCCTTCTGCGCTATCGACGGGATGGTCGACCCTTGCGAGGGGATGAAGTATGGCTGGGCTGGATGCCAGCGGCTTCTCTGAGGCTGGTGACCATGTATCGTCCAGCTCAGCGACACTGGGCAAGAATGGTGCGCTTCAAGCCGCGCTTTCGAATTACCCTGGCTGGGGATTTGCGTTTGATCCCCAATCCCGTGGAGTCCATTGCGCACATGCACGATGTATTGAGTTCTCAGAAGAAATTCCTGGAGGCTCTGGATGGAAACGACGCGTGGGTTGCTCGCTCTCCGCTGGCCTACGCCCCTGAGGGTTCCCATTGGTTGCACCGCACGGGCTTGGGGCGCATGGTCCTGACTCTTCACGAGCGTAGGGACCGGGAAGTGGCAGACTGGCTGCTTGACGAAGAGAGCGAGGTGTTTCGATTGCTGTTGGCGATCGTGGACGCGTTCCGGGAAGAGACCTCAAATGATGGCGCTCGGTTGCGCTTGCTGGTTTTGCCGGACCGCGGTGGTCTAGAACACCTGATCCAAGAGGGCCGTGGCTACTGGGAAACGGTCACTGACGCCTGGGAGCAGGCAGGGATCGAGGTGATTGACTGCAGCGCTGCTTTGGTGGCGAGCGGTGCAGCCGACGAGGGGCGCCACTGGGCTCCGGGCGGGCACTATTCGGTGGAAGGCAACCGGGTCGTGGCCGAAGTGCTTGAGACCCTGCTGGACCTCTGACCCTGTCGGGGCTCGCAGGCTGCCGGGAATGCGGTGAGGGACGTTCCAGGCCCTTTTTGGGTCCCGAGCCCAAGAAGTCTCCCCCGAATTTCGCTGCCTGCCGCTCCCTCCCGGTTATTCTTCGCGGCTTGACCTGAGTCGATCGGGTCCAATCCTCTCCCTAATCCATGTCCATTCGTCAGCCCCTTCGTCTTGAGCCGATCTTTCTGGAGAAGATCTGGGGTGGTCGCGCCCTGCAGCCCATATTGCCCGAAGGCCTACCTGTGGACAAGAACATCGGAGAGGCTTGGTGTCTTTCTGATCGCGAGGGAGCTACTTCGATAGTGGCAGAGGGTCCATTCAAGGGGCGCACCTTGGGCGGGTTGATGCTCTCCGAGGAAACCGCGCTGCTGGGACGTACCCAACCCGATCCGGATGGGTCGTTTCCTTTGCTCTTGAAGCTCTTGGATGCGCGCAAGAACCTGTCCATTCAAGTGCATCCCGATCAGGCCACAGCCGAACGCATGGGCCCCTCTTTTGCGGGCAAGGACGAGTGCTGGTTGGTGCTCTCTGCGGACGAGGACGCGGAAGTCTTTCTCGGTCTGTCCAATGGCACTACTGCCAGTGAATTCGCCGAGGCCGCCGGGACCAGTGATGTGGTTGCTCTGTTGACGTCCTATCCCGTTCGCAGGGGTGATTTCGTGCGTGTGCCTGCCGGAACGGTGCACTCGATTGGCAAGGGGCTGGTAATCGTCGAGGTGCAACAGAACTCCGACACCACCTTTCGTATCTACGACTGGGACCGCAAGGACCAGAACGGGGACTTGCGCGAGCAACATGTGGAGTCTGCCTTGAGTTCGATCATCTACGATCAAGAAGGTCTTGAGCCGAGCCCTCCTGAGTGGCATGAGCAGGGTACGAGCATGCGCGCTCCGCTCTTCGAGGATGAGTCCTATCAGGGCGAGTTGCTGCGAGTCCATGAGCTCTTTGAACGTGACACGGACAAGAGAGCAGGCGCACTATTTGTTATTAGCGGTCATGGTCGTATTCGTGTGAGCGGTGAAGAAGAAGAACAGAGCTGGAGTATCAGGAGCGGCCAGACCTGGCTCTTGCCAGCGGATCTGGGGCCCCACGACCTGCTGCCTGAAGACGGGGACTTCCAGGTGCTGGCCCTGCGATCGTTCAGAGGGAGACAGAGCTAGATCATGGCCATCCGACGTTCACGGGGTACACCTCGCGGTTCCAGGGGTGGGAGGCGTCCGCGCCCGGTTTCCGCAGGGGGTTTCATTGCCGACGGGTCCAGTGCCCGCCGCGAGGCGCGCACAACTTTGGTGCGCCTGAATAAGTTTCTTGCTGATCATGGAGTAGCTTCGCGACGTGCGTGTGACGAGTTGATCGCCAAGGGCAAGATTCTGGTGGATGATCTTGTCGTAACCGAGCTGGGTGTCAAGGTTGACCCCAGCAAGCAGAAGGTGACAGTTGATGGCGTGGTGCTTCCTGGCAGCGAGGACCCTCGTCGTTACTATCTGCTGCACAAGCCGAAGGGTGTGCTATGCACCAATGACCGGCGCGAGACGCGGCCCAAGGCGGTTGACCTCATCAGCGACCCTGCTGCTGGTCGTATCTACACCGTGGGGCGGCTGGATGAAGAGAGCCGCGGCCTGATTCTTTTGACCAACGACGGCGATTTCTCCCATCGGGTCTCTCATCCCCGCTACGGGGTGTCGAAGACCTACCGCGTTGTGGTTGCTGGGTCTCTTGATGACGATAGTCTCGATAAAATCCGGGCGGGAGTGCATCTTTCTGAGGGCAAGACCTCGGGTGCACGCGTTGTCATTGTAAAGCGGGCCAAATTGCGTTCCACCGCGCTGGTGACCTTGCGCGAGGGTATGAATCGTGAGATACGAAGGGTCTTTGCGCGGGTGGGGCACAAGGTATTGGAGCTGACCCGCGAAGAAATCGGCCCGCTGGTCTTGCGCGGCTTGAAAGAAGGACGCTTTCGGCGACTGTCTCGCCAAGAGGTTGAATCTCTCCTGGACATGTCAGATGAGCAGGCGGCTCTCTTGCCTCTGGGCGGTGCTGATGGCGCTGGCGCACCTCGACGTAGGGGTGGGCGTCGATCGACGCGGCGGCGTGGTGGTTCCAGTTCTCGAGTGGGAACGCGTAGAGCATCTGGTCGGCGTAGATCTGCAACTCGGCGTGCTGGTCGGAGGCGGTCCTCGTGACTCGATCCACGACTATCCGCCGTCGCCCGAGAACACGGCACAAGAAACAGGCTCCTGCTCGGGGTCTGGCCCTACCCGGAACCGGCGCTAAGGTACACGAGCACCGCTTGCGCAACGGCCTCAGGGTCATTTTGTTGGAGCGCCCTGATATTCCCGTGGTGACCAGTCTGCTTTGGTATGGGGCCGGTTCCCGGCACGAAGCGCCTCATGAGGCAGGGGTCGCACATTTTCTTGAGCACATGATGTTCAAGGGCACCAAGCGCTTTGGCAAGGGCGTGGTCGATGCGACCGCCACATCGCTGGGGGGCAGCATAAACGCATTCACCAGTTACGATCACACTGCTTATTGGTTCGAACTGGCATCTGATCGATTCGAGGCTGCTCTGGAATTGGAAGCCGATCGTATGGGTGGTCTGCTTTTGGACCCTGATGAGTTCAGCAACGAAAAGGCGGTTGTACTGGAGGAACTCTCCATGGGACGGGACAGTCCTTGGAGCCGTTTGAGACAGGATGTTTCCCATGTGCTATTTGGCCGCCATCCCTACGGGGCCCCGATCATCGGGCACCCTGAGACCTTGGAATCCATGCACGTGGATCTGATGAGGGGCTGGTATGAGCGCACCTACCAACCCTGCATGGGAACCTTGGTTCTGGCCGGTGATCTACATCCCAGTTCCGCACTGAGTCTGGTACGGAAACACTTCGGCAAGGTCCCACGGGGTGAACCGGCCCCATTCGTGCCTTGTGCGCCCCTTCGGGTCCCCGAGGGGGAGCGGCGTATTGAGAAACGCTGGGATGATGCCGCATCGCGTCTGATGATGGCCTGGCGAACCACATCTGTGGGGACCGACGAGGACTTTGATTTGGACCTGATCGATACCCTGCTTACCGGTGGTCGTGTTTCGAGGCTTCACAAGCGGTTGGTATTGACCGAAGGCCTGGCTACGATGGTGGGCAGTTCTTCGGACACCTTGGTAGAGGGTGGTGCATTTTGGCTGCATGCGGAGGCCGTCCCTGGAGTCGATCCTGCTGCTCTGGAGAAGGTGGTCGATGAGGAGATTCAGCGCCTTGCCGAAGAATTGGTCCCCGTCAAGGAATTGCGCCGGGTGCAGCGGACCTTGCGCTCTAGGGACGCCTTTGAGGTGGAGACTGTGTCAGATCTGGCCGAGTGGTTCGGTGGTCTTGCGGTGGATGCGGATTGGCGGCTCTTGCTTGAGTTGGAGGAGCGCCGAGCTCAGGTCAACGCGAAACGCATACGCGTCACCGCGCGCAAACTCTTGACTTCGGACCGGCGGGTGATCGGTTGGAGCCTGCCCGGAGGCGGAGTATGAAGGCCCAATTCACGCCTACCGAGCTATACCTTCCCAGGGTGCGTAGCGTACTGTCCAATGGACTGACCCTGATTGTTTCACGGCGTGAGGGCGCACCGATCACCGCCTCGCAACTCATGATGCGCGGGGGTTCCAGTCTCGACCCTGCAGGCAAAGAGGGCTTGGCCTGGTTAGTCGGGCAGTTGGCAGACCAGGGCACAAATCAACACGACGAAGCCCAATTGGCCACGCGCCTTGAACCCTGTGGCGGCAGCCTTGCTGGCAATCAGTCTGGGCTGTCTGGTTCAGTGGCCGGGGACCACTGGAAGGTCTTGCTTGAGACCTTGCTGGAGGTTGCACGCCATTCGGCCTACCCCAACGATCCAGTACGCAGGCAGCAGCAGCGTCTTCAAGCTCGGTTGCGCGTGGCACAGGAGAACCCACAGACACAGGCAGCGCAGCGTTTCCTGCGCCTGATCTATGGAAAGCACTGGCTAGGACGGCCTTCCCATGGGACTGCCGAGACCATCGGTGCCCTTGATCCCAAGGATCTGCTAGCTCATCACCGGAACAACTGGGGTCCCGATCGTGCGATTCTCTCGGTTTGCGGTGATGTGGATCCGGCGGCTGTCAAGCGCCTCGTTCAACGCCTGACCAGGGGTTGGGAGGAGGTGGGGCCAGTGAACAAGACAAAGGCACGCTTTCCAAAGGGCGGCAATCGACTCGATGCATTCAGGAAGAGCCGTGATCAAGTGCATGTGTTCCTCGGCCATCTCGGCGTGCGTCGCAGCAATCCCGATTGGGCGACCTTGGTGGTGATGGATCACATTCTGGGCAGCGGTCCAGGATTTACTGCGCGTATCACCAAGCGCCTACGAGATGAGCAGGGATTGGCCTACTCGGTGTACGCGGATATTCACAGTTCGGCGGGTCGCCTGCCCGGTCGCTTTCGTGCCTATATAGGCACGAGCCCCCAGCATGTGCACACGGCGGTGGGGGGGTTCTTGGAGGAGATGCGACGTATACAGAACGAAACGGTCTCCATGGCTGAGCTCGATCTTGCGCGCGACTACCTGGTTGGTTCGTTCCCTTTGGGATTTGAGCGCGCTTCTCAGCGGGCTTCCTATTTGGTTTCCGCTGAGGTTCACGGCCACGCTGACGATCATCTGGCTGTGTTGCCCAGGGTATTTGCTTCAGTGACGGCGAAGATGGTGCGTGATGTCGCGCGCAAGCACCTGCAGCCAGATCACTGTTGTCTGTCTGCTTCCGGACCCGTGACCAGGCGGGAGTTGACTCGGGCCCTGGCCCAGTAGGTGCAGTCGCCGCTTGCTTGGTTGACAGGTGGAGCAGGTGCTGTCTTCCAAGATAGAGCCGCCCGTATCATCTTGACCCTGGTTGGTTGCTTATGGACGGAGGCATGAGCCATATGTGGGGTGGGTTGTTGGTCTTGCTGATGCTCGGTCTCGGGACTTGACAGCGTGAGTTGGCTTGCTACTGGTTTCTCTGCCTCGAATTGCACCAGGAGTCGGTGCGGGTTCAGCAATGCGAAGGTCAGTTCTGGCATGGTGATCGAGAAGCTCAAGCTCTATGGTCCTGGCGCAAAGCAAGCCCTCGAATTGCGTGGCCCCTTTGGCGGCACCGAGGGACAAGGCCTTTGGGCTGTGGGGGGGCAGACCCTGCGCGTGCCTGCAGCCGCAGCTCGTATCCTGGCACAAGACCGGGATCTGGATCGCATGACTGTGGCCGGTTGGTTCAGTGGCGATGCCCCTGCACGCACCCCCAACGAAGTCCTGTTCTATGATCTCGCTACAGACCCCGGTGAATTGAAGCCCATCCGCCCCGATCAAGTCAGCGAGTTCCTACCGCCCCTCGTCCGTAGTTTCGTTCAGCGCCGGGTTTGGACTGCCCGGGACACGAGCACTCTGACCGCTGAGGAGTTGGAGAACCTCAAGGCCATCGGTTACGGGGATTGACCTAGCGCAGACGTCGCAGAATTTCCTGGCGCGTCAGATCCACCGGGAGCGGGCCGACTTCCAAAAGCGCTCGGTGGAAGGTGAGCAGGTCAAAGGCAATTCCTCCAGAGCGTCGCACATCTGATCGAGCGGCGAGGATCTCTTGCAGGGTCAGAGGGGCTGCGAGAGCCAGGCCCGGTCGATCCAAGCAGTCATCGACCCAGAACTCCACTCGACTGGGTTCGGCCATACAGCGAGCCTGAAGGAACTTGATTGCTTCCGCACGGGACCATCCGTGCAAATGCAAGCCAAGGTCCGTCAGTCCGCGGGCTACGCACTCAAGTTCCAAGCCCAGCCCCGCTGCCCTATGCCATGGATCGCGACCGGGTTTGAGTTCGTCATGCAAGCGGGCCAGGTAGAGCCCCATGGCATCTTCCCATCCTGGCCATTGAGCATGCCTCAACCAGCGTGGTAGGTCACTCGTGGGTTGGACGCAGTAGTTGAGAGCCCTGGCCCCCAGGATCCAATTCACGGCAAAGGAGTCCATGCTTGCAGCACGCAGTCGGGCTGGGTCGAGCATGAGCATGGGTGCTCGTACACGGCCGTGGTGTGCGTTCTGGCGCAGCAGGCCATCGGTCAGGGGACGCAGGCTGAGGGGCAGCAGGTCTACCCCTCGCAATTCTCCGAGATCGGCGGGAAGGAGAGGGCCGAGGATGTTGAACGCATTGTCAGCGCGTTGGGTCAGGAGTTCAAGACGGTCGAGGCCAGCCACAGGGTGTCCCACAGAATCATCGTGTTGATCGCGCAATCGCGACAGGAGATCCAGGCCATCGCCTACGTAATTGATACTAGCGGTGATCTTGAGCAGGGCCTCTTCGAGTTCACGGCTTTGAGTTCTCAGGCGAGCTTCGATTTCAGTCACAGTAAGGTTCGCGCTGACCAACTGGTTGACGCGCTCGCGATGTAGTCGCAGACCGCCCGGTTGGCGCACGAGTCCGCGCCTGGGTTGGCTGCGATGGGGGGCTTCAAGCGCGGCGAGAAGATCAGTCGCCGCCGCTGGCAGAGAGAATCGCAGAAGGATTTCGATCTCTCCCATGGACTGCAATCGGGAGCTGGGGGTCAAGTCCACCGCCATGCGCGCTTCTTGGGCGACTCGTTCAAGGATTACTTCCGCCAAGCCAGGAGACGCCATAGTGCGCAAGCTCATCAGAGTGGAGGGGAGTGGCGCTTGGGTCCCTTTGACATGTTTGCTCTGTTCTGCAGCTTGTAGGGTCCAGACGGTCAGCGCTTCCAGTCGTAAACGGAAGGCTTCCAGGTCGGCTCCGGTCTCAAGCGGATGATCCAAGTAGAGGTGCAGCAAGCCAGTACGCAAGAGGCCGCGATAGGGGCCCAGTGGCGCGCGATCCAGGGCCAGCGCAGGCTCCAAAGCTTCGAAGCGCAGTTCGGCTCGGATGCGTTGAAGAGTCTCTCGTTCTTGATCGCCGGCCGTGGAGAGGACCTGATCGATACTGCCGATGCGAATGCCACCCAGTTGTTCAAAGGCGGGACGGTCACTCCACTCCTGCTCCTGGCCCCAGTCTGAGCGCGCAGGTCTGGTGGTGATCTTGTCGGCCAGTCGGGGGATTCTATCAATGCGTTCGGCGAAGAGTTCTTCAGCCAGGCCGTTGGGATCTGCGGCTCTGATTCCAGGCAGGCGCGCAGGAACCGTTGCAGTCTGTGAGCGCCAGGAACAGCCGGGGCACAATGACAAGAGGGCTACGATTGGGACAATTGTCTGGCAGAAGTGCATCGTTGTGCAACGGGGTGGTCAGGTCCTCCTTTGCCCTGGTATCATAGGGGTACGAAGCTCTGTCCCCCCAAGCTTACAGCCGTGTCCCCTAACCTCAACTCAGACCACACCACTCTAGGCCTGCGCGTGCGTGCGGAGGCCCAGTATCTGGCCGGAGAATCTGACCCAAATCGGGACCGTTTCTTTTTCGTCTATCGCATTCGTATCGAGAACAGCGGGAGCGTGGCAGCCAAGTTGCTCTCCCGGCGGTGGATGATCTTGGACGCCAACAACCGCCGGGAAGAGGTGGTAGGCGAAGGCGTGGTGGGTAAGCAGCCGGTTCTGGCACCCGGTGCAGTCTTCGAGTACATCAGCTATTGCCCCCTGCGCACCTCCTGGGGCACGATGGAAGGGGCCTACTCCTTTGCCAGTGCCGATGGGGGGGACTTCCAGGTTCAGGTTGACCGTTTCTATTTGGTGCCTGAGGGGGGCAACCAGATTGTGCGTGAGTCCCGTGGGGCCTGAGGGCGCTCAAGGGGAGGCCAGAGCACCAGAAGCCCCCAGAGAGGCTCTTTTTGGCTGGGTTTTCTCCCGATTCCAGGTCTCCTGTACCAAAATCATGCGGATTAGGGGAGCCTGCCCATCTATCTGAGGGGCATGCCAGATCGGAGCTCTTCCGTCCGCATTCCTTGGCGAATTCCCACCCGCACAGCACCCAATGACTTCTGAGCAATACAACGACATCTTGACCATGGAGCTCAGTGCAGGCGGAGACGATTGGCGACCTACACCCCACGGACGCTTCCTGGCTGATGTTCTTGCCAAGAACTTTTTTGCCAAGGGCAAGGATGTGCTGGAACTGGGCGGCGGCGTGGGCAACCACACGATCATATTGCTGCGGCAGGGGCCGCGTTCTTTGGTGGTCACCGAGATTGACGATGCTCTTCTGGCTTCGACCCGCGTCAATGTGGAGCGCAACCGACCCAAGGAATCAGTGATCGAGTATCGGGTTGCGGACTGGCTCTCCACTGAGGGCTCCTACGATCTGATCGTGACCAACCCACCCTTCTGCGTAAGTGGCAAGCAGAACCGGCGCTATTACATCGATAGCTTGATCCTCGACGCCCACCAGCGCTTGCGGCCGGAGGGAGAACTTGTCTTCATCCAGTCTTCCATGGCGGACATACACAAGACACTGCGTCGTTTGAACGAGAATGGTTTTGACGCAGAAGTTGTCGAGCGCCGGCGGGGACCCTTCCGGGACTATTACTTCGAAGATGAGACCTTCATGGAAGAGATCAAGCATGTCCCGGACGGCTACACCGTGGAAAACGGAACCTACATGGAGACTCTGGCCGTGATCCACGGAACTCTGCGGCACTATTCGCCTCCGGCGATCGCGCACATTCCCGCAACCAAGAAGTAGCGACCCCTACTTGGGCTCCATCCAGCGAAAGGTCAAGTTCAAGCGCTGGTCCACCTTTCGGCGTGTGCGGGGCACCGCATGCTGGTGCGTCAGTTGTGTGCCCGCGCCCATAGTCAGCAGGCTGCCGTGGGTGAGGTCCATTCCAATGCTGCGCGCGGGATCCCCTTTTGGGCGCAGGCGGAAGCGACGGGTTCCCCCCAGGCTGATGCTGGCGATCTTGGGATAGTCCCCCGCTGCGTAGTCATCGTCCGAGTGCCAGCCCATGCTGTCACGCCCGTCCAGGTAGTGGTTGAGCAGCACACAATTGAAAGGCTGGTCGAGATCCAGTCTCAGTTGTTCGGCGATACGCTTGAGGTTCTCGGGCAGGGGCCGCGCCGGATGGTGCACACCTGAATAGGAGTAGGACTCTTGACCAAACCAGGCGATGCGTCTGGGCATGGGGCAGCTGCGGCCAAAGACGTGGATCCTGTGAGTTTCAAGATCTGCCGTGGCGAGCAGGTCTTCCATGAGGTCGCTGGCCTGGGATGCCTCCACGTAGGCCTCACGCAGTTCAAATCCGGCGGGCAAAACCGCGCCGCTGTGCAGGAGTTTGGATGGCCTCGCCGGGCTTGGGCTCAAGTGAGCCCCGTGTGACGCAGCAGGGCTTCTGTGGAAGGGGCGCGGCCGCGAAAGTCCTGGAAGACTTCCATGGGGTGGCGGCTGCCACCCTGGGCAAGCACCGTATCCCGAAACCTGCGTCCCGTGGCCGCCAGGGCCTCCTCGTCGTCCAAGCCAGCATCCTCGAAGGCTCCGAAGGCATCAGCGGAGAGTACTTCGGCCCACTTGTAGCTGTAGTAGCCTGCGGAATAGCCTCCGGCAAAGATATGTGAGAAGCCGCACTCGAAGCGATCAGTTTCAAGCGGGGGCATGACGGACATCTTGGAATTGACGCGCGCCTTGACCTCCTTGACTTTCTCGTCCTTGCCCGGCGAGTAACGGTGGTGCAGTTCCATGTCGAAACCACCCAGGTACAGCTGGCGCATGACGCCTGTGGCGGCGCGATAGTTCTTTGCCGCCACTAAACGATCGAAGAGCTCGGTGGGCAGGGGATCGTCGGTTTTCCAGTGGCGCGCGAAGTTCATTACTGTCGCCTTGTGGTAGGTCCAGTTCTCCATGAACTGGCTGGGCAGCTCCACTGCATCCCATTCAACACAGTTGATGCCAGCGGCGTCGGGTAGGTCTACAGTCGTCAGCATGTGCTGCAGACCGTGACCGAATTCATGAAAGAGGGTCTCCACCTCGCGGTGAGTCATCAGGGAGGGCGCGTCCCCGGTGGGCGGACTCTGGTTGCAAACCAATACAGCGGTGGGCAGCTGTTGGGTCCCGTCTTCAAGTTTTTCTCGGCCGATGACGTCGTTCATCCAGGCCCCACCTCGTTTGTTCTCCGGGCGGGAGTAGGGGTCGAGATAGAAGCTGGCGATGTCTTCGCCTGAATTGTTCTTGATGCGGAAGAATCGCACATCTTCGTGCCACACATCCACGTCTCCGTCGGCGGCCTCCACTGTCACGTCAAAGAGTCGCTTGGTGACCGCAAACAGACCCTCGAGGACTCTGGGAAATGGGAAGTAGGGGCGCAGTTCCTCATCCGAGAGGTCGTATTGCTCCTCGCGCATGCGCTCGGCCCAGAAAGCCATGTCCCAATGGGCCAGTTCCAAGTTCTCGTCGTTGGTCTTCTTGCGAGCGTAGGCGATCAGTTCGGCCAGTTCTTCCTTGGCCTTGGGAAAGGCCACTGCTCGAAGGTCGGAGGTTAGTTCGTCCACCGCTTCGACCTTTTCGGCCATCTTGGTGCTGACCGAGATCTCCGCATGGGAGTTGAAGCCCAGTAGCTCTGCTTTTTCCTTTCGCAGGCTCAGGATGTCCTCGATGCGCTCCTGGTTGTCGAACTTGCCCGACGAGGCTACGGTGATCATGGCTCGGTAGGCAGTCTCACGCTGCTCGCGGTTCTGACTGTGCTGCAGGAAGGGCACCAGGATGGGGGCATCAAGGGTAATGCGCCATGGACCTTCTTCGGCGTTGGCGCCCTCAGACCCCTTGGCTGCAGCTGATGCGGCGGCGGCTTGCAAGAGGGTCGCGGGCAGCCCCTTCGTGTCAGCCTTCTCTGTCAGCATCAATTCGAAGGCCTTGCGGCTGTCGAGTACTGCGTTGGAGAAGCCCGTGGATAATTCGCCTAGGTCTTTGGCAATGGCGTTGTAGCGCTCCTTCTCTTCGCCTTCCAGCGAGATCCCAGAGAGCTTCATGTCGATTAGTTCCTTGTCGAGCAGGCGTTGCTGGGGACCATTGAGTTGGGCCCATCCGTCTCCGTTCTTGAGGGCTTCGAGGGCCTCATAGACCGGCTTGCTCTGGCCGATGCGGGTGAAGTACTCGATCACCTTGGGCTGCATTTCTTCGTGCACTTCTCGCAGATCATCCGAGTTGAGCACACCCATCAGGTGCGAAGTGATTCCCCAGGCATATCCAAGAGGATCAAGAATGCGGCGGCGGCGATCAAAGATCCCGGACCACGTGGGTTCGATGCATTGCTCGTAGGCGTTGAATTCGATGCTGGCCGTTTCCAGAAGAGACGGGATCGCTTCGCGTACGCTGTCCGGCGTGATTTCAGAGAAACGCGGGTGCTTGCCGCAGGTGAGAAGAGGGTTGCTTGCTTCGGTTGTGGTCATGGTCTTGGGGCCGGGCGTTCGCATTGATTCGTCCGACGGTCGGATAGGATAACCGATTGGCCGAGAGGTGCTGGGAACCCTGTCGGCAGTTGTCTATGGTGGGACCATGCCTTCATTTGCCTGTCAAGATTGCGGGGAGACTTTTGAATTGCCCCAGGCGACCCTCGACAAGTATCCAGGCTGGGAACCGAAGCTCTGCCGCAAGCACTCCCGGTCCAGGTCTTCCGGCACCAAGGCACCCGGATCCAGAAGATCCAGGCGCACCAGTGCCCGAGAAGAAAACCTGACCGTGGCCGAGGTCCTTCAGAAATACACCGATGGCCCAGGGGAAGGCATTTTTACCGATGGCAGCTCGGTGCCCAACCCTGGCCCTGGGGGCTGGGGTGTGGTCTGGGTCGAAGGCGGGGAGGTTCGCGCGTCCCGCCACGGCTACGATCCAGAAACCACAAACAACCGAATGGAGTTGACCGCCTTGATCGAGGCCTATCGGCTCCTGCCAGAGGACGCCGTGGTCACGCTCTACACGGACAGCCGCCTATGCGTGGACACGATCACCCAATGGGCTCCAGGTTGGGAAAAAAAGGGCTGGAAGAAGAAGGGCGGCGAGATCAAGAACCTCGAACTCGTGCAGGAGTTACTGGCCCTTTCCCGCGCCCATCCGAACTGCACTCTCGAGTGGATTGCCGCACATGCGGGAAACCGCTGGAACGAGTACGCGGACAGTCTGGCCATGGCCTGGCGGCGTGAGACAGTCTAGAGGTCTGTTGGATGGCTCTGATCAGTCTGATCGATGTCTGTAAGTCCTTTGATGCGGACAGACCCTTGCTTCGCGGGGTCAGTCTGACAGTAGGCGAGAGCGATCGCTTGGGCCTGATTGGTGTCAATGGTTGCGGCAAGTCGACTCTTCTACGGCTCTTGACTGGCGAGCTGGAACCAGAGAGCGGCAAGGTGGTTCGATCCAGCGGGCTTCGCATCGGATACCTGGAACAGGAGCCTAAGTTTGATCTCCAGGAGACCATCAAAGAGACGGTGCGAAAGGGTTTTGTGGGCCGCGAGGAGTTGCTTGCAGAACTCGGTGAGTTGCATGATTCTCTGGCGAGTCCTGATTTGGCGAGCGAGGTCTTGGGGCGACTCCTGCGCCGTCAAGAGCAACTTCAGGCGCGGCTTGATGATCTTGGTGGCGCGGATGTGGAGCATGTGGTGGAGGCAACCATTCACGGGGTTGGGCTGCTCGATTCAGGTGCCAGGTGTGGAGAACTCTCTGGTGGTGAAGTGCGCCGGGTGGCCCTTGCCCAGTTGCTTGTCAGCCAGCCGGATATCTTCTTGTTGGATGAGCCCACCAATCACTTGGACACCTTTGTGATCGCTTGGTTGGAGGAGCGTCTGCGGTTGATCAAGGCGCCCTTGGTCCTGGTCACCCATGACCGCTACCTGCTTGATCGTATCGTTGACCGTATTGTGGAAATCGACCAGGGCAAGGTCTACCACTACAGCGGCGGCTACTCCTCCTATGTGGAGCAGCGCGCCGCGCGGCTTGAGGTGGATGCCAAGGATGAGCGCTCTCGTTTGCTCCTACTGCGGCGGGAGACCGCCTGGATGCGCCGTGGTCCGAAGGCCCGCAGCACCAAGGCCAAGGCGCGTATTGAACGCTACGAGGAACTCGTCAATGACGAACCGGAAGAGCGTAGCAACGATCTCTCCATGCGCTTTGTGATTGGCCGCCGCCTGGGCAACCGCGTGTTGGAGGTCAAGGGACTGCAGCATGCTCTTGGAGAGCGCGTGGTCCTGCCCTCCATGGACTTGGAGGTCACTCCGGGGATGCGTCTTGGAATTGTGGGTCCCAACGGAGCGGGCAAGACGACTCTCTTGCGGATTCTGTTGGGTCAGCTACAGCCTGATCGGGGCACCGTCGAGCTCGGGGAGACCGTTGAGTTTTCCATTGTCGATCAGCGTCGGTCGGACTTGGATCCAGAAAAGACGGTGGTGGAGGAGGTTGCCGGGGAGGGAGCCTTTGTCCTTGTTGGCACGGAACGCATCAGTGTGGCTTCGTTTCTGAACCAGTTCCTTTTTCCGGGGCCCAAGAAGCATGTCCTGATCGGCAAGCTTTCTGGCGGCGAACGGGGGCGCGTGGTCTTGGCCAAGTTGCTTCTTTCCGGCGGCAATGTGCTGGTGCTCGATGAGCCTACCAACGACTTGGATCTGAGCACTCTGCGAGCCCTGGAAGAGGCCCTACTGGCATTCCAAGGGGTGTTGATCGTGGTCAGTCACGATCGCTGGTTCTTGGATCGCGTAGCTACGCAGATCTTGCATCTGGGGGGGCCAGAGGGGCCGCAAATGCATCACGGCTCCATGAGTGAGCTGCTTGACAAATTGGCCAGCGAAGGGGACAAGCGTCGAAAGACAAAACGCCAAACGAGCGGGCCTGCTTCCACCTCGCCAGAACCCTCCTCCAAGCCCAAGCGCCTCAGCAATTGGGAACGCACTGAACTGGAGGAACTCACTCAGCGAATCAGCAGTCTTGAGTCCGACATCGTCCGTCTGGATGGAGCCCTCTCTCAACCGGACCTCTATCGCAGCGGTAATGAGCAGGCACTTGCCTTGACCAGTGAACGCGAAGAAGTGGAACAAGCCCTTATGACCGCCATGCTCCGTTGGGAAGAGCTGGCGGAGCGAGAGTGATCTGTTCGGATCTAAGACCGGCACCTGTCACCTTGTTCAAGTGCAGAGCCTTACCTGGTCTCGATCAAGCAAACACGCCCACCCCTGCTTGATAGCGGGGGTGGGCGTGTTTGGTTCTGGAGGCTAGACAGGTCTAGTGGCTATGGCCGCCTGCAGGTTCCTTCTCAGCACCGGGTGCTTCGGAAACCAGGGCGTCAGTAGTCAGCAGCAGACCGGCCACTGAAGCGGCATTCTGCAAGGCAGAGCGCACAACCTTGGTGGGGTCGATGACACCCGATTTTGTCAGGTCCTCGTAGCTATTGGTTGCGGCGTTGTAGCCGTAGTTGGCACTCTTTTCGCTGCACACGTTCTGTACCACTACGGCGCCATCCTGGCCCGCGTTGATTGCGATCTGACGTATGGGAGCTTCAAGGGCGCGGCGCACGATCATGGCACCGACACGCTCGTCACCTTCCAGCTTGAGACCTTCGAGAGTCTTGATGCAGGAGAGCAGAGCGCTGCCGCCTCCGGGGACGGTGCCTTCTTCGACGGCTGCACGGGTGGCGTGCAAGGCGTCTTCAACGCGCGCCTTCTTCTCCTTCATCTCGGCCTCGGTGGCCGCGCCCACATTGATCTGGGCAACTCCGCCGGACAATTTGGCGAGTCGCTCCTCGAGCTTCTCGCGGTCGTAGTCCGACTTGGTGTTTTCAATCTCGCCGCGGATCTGCTCAATGCGCGCCTTGACGTCGGCCTTGCGGCCGCCGCCTTCGACGATCAGTGTGCTGTCCTTGGTGATGGTTACTTTCTTCGCGCTACCAAGATCCTTGAGAGTCAGGTTCTCGACCTGCACACCCATGTCTTCCATTACTGCGGTACCACCCGTCAAAGCCGCGATGTCCTGCATCATGGCCTTGCGACGATCTCCAAAGCCCGGGGCTTTGATGGCGCAGATGGGGAATGAGCCACGCAGCCTGTTCACCACCAGGGTCGTAAGGGCTTCGCCTTCGATGTCTTCGGCGATGATCACCAGAGGACGGCCACCTTGGATCGCTTGCTCCAGAATCGGAACGAGCGGTTGGATCGTTGTGATCTTCTTCTCATGGATCAGAATGTGAGCGTTCTCGAAAGAAGCCTCCATGTTGGCTGGGTCCGTGATGAAGTGCGGCGACAGCCAGCCTTTGTCGAACTCCATGCCCTCTACCAAGGTGATCTCGGTGTCAAGGGTGCTGCCGTCTTCGACGGTGATTACTCCGTCTTTGCCTACCGCTTCCATGGCATCGGCAATCTTCTGGCCGATTTCCACATCGTTGTTGGCGGCGATGCCTGCGACTGCGGCGATTTCCTTGTGTCCCTTGACCGGAGTGGAGAGCTTCTTGAGCTTGCCAACACAGGTCTTGACGGCACCTTCGATGCCGCGCTTGAGGATCACCGGGCTGGCGCCTGCGGTCACGTTCTTGAGGCCTTCAAGGAAAATGGCTTCGGCCAGCACGGTCGCGCTGGTGGTGCCATCACCTGCCACATCGTTTGTCTTCTGGGCAACTTGCTTGACCAGTTGGGCGCCCATGTTCTCGTAGGCGTCGTCTAGTTCGACTTCCTTGGCAACAGTCACGCCGTCCTTGGTGACGGTCGGGCTGCCGAATGATTTTTCAATGATCACATTGCGCCCACGCGGGCCCAGGGTGACTTTGACAGCCCGCGCAAGCTTTTGCACACCCTCTTTGATGTGCTCCCGCGCGTTGTTGTCATAGGAGATTTGTTTAGCGGCCATGAGTAGGTCCTCTTGATTGATTTGGTTGGAAACAGATGCGCGATCAGCCGATGACGCCGAGGATGTCGTCCTCGCGCATGATCAGATAATCTTCGCCGTTGAACTTGACTTCGGTGCCACCATAGGAGGTGAACAACACGCGATCGCCGACTGCGACGCTGAAAGTGCTCTTGTCGCCGTTATCGAGAGTGCGGCCTGAGCCGATGGAAATGATGATGCCTTCTTTGGGCTTCTCCTTGGCAGATTCGGGCAGCAGGATGCCACCGGCGGTCATGTCTTCGGCCTCGACACGCTGGACGAGGACGCGGTCACCGAGGGGGCGGATGGCGGTTTTTTTCTTGGACTTGGTAGTAGCCATGGGGGGTCTGGGATTGAAGTTATGGGGTTGGGGTAAGTTGGTTGGAGCCGTTGGTCGCGTTGCATTAGGTTGTGGCACGACCAGCGGTGGATGTTGGTTTGCGTTCAGCTGGCGAGACCCCAGTGTTGTTCCAAGGTCTTGGCCACGCAGGCCCGCAACTCGCTGGGTTTGACGGGCTTGCGCAGAAAGCCAGCGGCGCCTTCATCGACCAGCCACTGAGCTGTGGTGTCTGTTGCCTCGCCGGACCAGAACAGGCAGGGGATGGTGATGTTGCGTTCACGCACATGCTGGAAGATATCGAGGCCGGATTGCCGAGGCATGTGCAGGTCGAGCAGGGCCAGGTGCAGGCCGCCCAGTTGCAAGGTGTCCAGGGCCTCTTGGCCGTCCGATGCGGTCAGTACCTCACGCCCGGACATGCTGAGCAGGTCCACGGCCCCCGCCAGGATCTCGGGATCGTCGTCAGCGATCAGAATGCGGTGGAGTTGCATGGGGTTGGGTGAGGCTGGTCTGGGGTGCCTGGGAGGGGGCCTGGAAGGCACCCGGGGCATTGGTCGAGTATCAGGAAATGCAAAGCCCGTGCCGATCAATCTTCCCAGAGGCCTGTTGGGCTCGAACGCTCCAAGTCCTTATGATGCAAGGGCTTGGGCCATCTGGGGTTTGGTCCCCAGCGGGACTCTCGAAGCTCGGGTGCTGCCGTTCTGGCAGATGGCCCAAGCCGCGACAAGGAGACCTGTCGGAATGGCAGAAGACATACATGGAGAGGCCCCTGGGGGCCAGAATGGGGCTATGGAAGACTTGATCCCGGTTTTTGATGTCCACTGCGACTCCCTGCAGAGGGATCTGGATCTGGCTCATGACCTGGGCCAGCGTACGCCTGGACACTTGGATCTGGTGCGCGGTCGCGAGGGGGGGCTGGCTGCGGTGGTGCTGGTTTGTTGGTGCGATCCCTTGCACATTCAAGCTGGCGAAATCGGGGCGCGCGAACGTACCACGCGCCTCTTGACCCAGGGTCACCAACTCATGGCGCGTCATCCGGATCGGGTTCAGTGGGTCGGCAATGCCCAGCACCTGCAGGCCGCTCGAGCGTCTGGGCGCATTGGCGCTTTGTTCGGCATCGAAGGAGGTCATTCCATTGAAGGCAGTCTCGAAAACCTCGCGTGGTTCTTTGATCATGGAGTGCGAGTGATGACTCTTGTCTGGAACAATCACTTGGACTGGATTCGTTCGTGTCGGGATGGTGCCGGACCGGGAATTCCTCCTGGGCTCTCTCCATTCGGCCGTGAGGTTGTGCAAACCATGAACCGATTGGGCATGTTGGTGGATCTCTCCCACGCGGGGGAGCTGAGTTTCTACGAGGCCGTTGAAGTCAGCAGCGCTCCCGTCCTTGTTAGCCATTCCGGGTGCTATGCATTGCATGACCATCCACGGAACCTGCGTGATGAACAGATGAAGGCCCTGGCAGAAAATCGAGGCGTCCTGGGAATTGTCTTTTGTACTCCTTTCCTTGACGCTGATGCGCGCGCCACCGAATCCCGATTGCATGAGACCGAGGAGTACCAGTCCTTGCGGGGATCCAACCCCACTGACACCTTTCTCATGCAGGCCGAATGGCTGCAGGCCCAGGTCAAGCCCCTACCCTTGGACCGTGTCCTGGATCATATATGCCACGCAGTGGAAGTCGCCGGCATTGATCATGTGGGCATTGGATCGGACTACGACGGCATCGAATGTACGCCCCAGGGACTCACCGATGCCAGTTGCTACCAGGCCCTGGTTCCGGGCCTTGAGTCTCGCGGGTTCGACTCCACGTCTATAGAAAAGGTGCTCTTCAGCAATATTGAACGGGTACTTGCGGAGGCTACTGGGGAAGGAACGGCTGCAGCCACAGCTCGGTTGAGGAGCATTGACCAAGAGGGCGGAGGCCAGTAGAAAGTCCATCAATCCTGGCTCTGACCAAGGCCAAATCGCTAGCCTCATACCTCCATGCTGAAGAACCCTGACCCCCGTCTGATCAACGACGATCTTGCGCCCACTTCTCAGCAAGACCGCACTTGGAAGGTACATCACATGGCGTCCCTCTGGATTGGGATGGTTGTTTGTGTGCCGACCTACATGTTGGCAGGAGGCCTGATTGACCTTGGAATGAACTGGTGGCAGGCGGTTTGCACGGTGCTGCTCGGGAATGTCATCGTGCTGGTGCCAATGCTGCTCAACGGACATGCGGGCACTAAGTATGGGGTGCCCTTTCCCGTGCTGTCCCGAGCGAGTTTTGGAATTGTGGGGGCCCATGTGCCTTCTGTTTTGCGCGCGCTTGTGGCCTGTGGTTGGTTTGGGATTCAAACCTGGATCGGGGGTAGTGCGATCTATCAGTTGGTGAACGCCTTGGGCTCGGGCATGCTGGTGGGGGAGGACATCGCCTGGCTTGGAATCAACGGGGGCGAGCTGCTCTGCTTCTTCGCATTCTGGGGTTTACAAGTTGCGGTTCTCTTGCGCGGAATTGACTCGATCCGACTGTTGGAGACCTGGGCTGCGCCGTTCTTGATCTTGCTGGGGTTGGCGCTTCTGGCTTGGGCCTACATCAAGGCGGACGGTTTTGGTGAGATGCTCTCTGCCACGTCAGCTTTTGATGAGGGTGGCGAAAAGGAAGGTCAGTTCATGAGCGCCTTCTGGCCCGGACTCACCGGCATGGTTGGCTTTTGGGCGACTTTGTCGCTGAACATCCCCGACTTCACGCGCTACGCCAAGAGTCAGAAGGACCAGATGCTCGGCCAGGCGATTGGCTTGCCCCTGTTCATGACTCTCTTCGCCTTCATCGGAGTCGCTGTGACATCGGCCACCGTGGTGATCTTTGGCGAAGCGATTCCCGACCCCACAGCCTTGGCCGGGCGTATGGGAGGGGGCTTTGCTGTGGTGATCTCGCTCTTCGCCCTGACCATCGCGACCCTCTCCACCAACATCGCTGCCAATGTGGTCGCCCCTGCCAACGCGATCATGAATCTGGCCCCGCGCCGAGCGGGTTTTCGCATGGGGGCCATGATCACCGCTGGTATAGGGGTGGTCATCATGCCCTGGCACCTGATCGAGAGCACCGGCGGCTACATTTTCACCTGGCTGCTTGGTTATTCAGCATTGCTGGGCCCCATTGGAGGCATCGTGATCGCGGACTACTTTCTTGTGCGGCGCACAAACCTCGACCTGGAGGGGTTGTACCGATCTGACGGCTCCTATTCCTATGAGAGGGGCGTCAACATGATCGCGATCTTCGCTCTAGTGCTGGGCGTGGCTCCCAACGTACCCGGCTTCCTCGCTGCGGCGAGAGGGTTGGAAGGCCAATCTTTTTGGACTGACCTCTACCAGTACGCTTGGTTTGTTGGTTTCGCGATCTCTGTTGCGGTCTACTGGCTTGGGATGCAGCTTTGCGGGCGCGTTCCTTCTCGCGCTGCCGACCAGTAGCAAGTCAGTCCGTAATCAGACCTTCCGTCTCGGACTTGATATCTCCTTTCCACATGCTGTCACGGCCGGCTTGACCGGCTTTTTCTCGCTTGGCCTTGCGCTGGCGGTCTACCAGATCGCGGTGCGTTGAAAAGTAAGGCAGGGAGACACCGATGAGTTCTTGTAGGGATGCCATGTTCTTGGAATCGAGGAAGTCCGAGAGGTCATCGCAAAGTTTCCCGATCATCTCATATCCCTGCAGCATGGCACCTGTGCAGATCTGGACGGTGGAGGCGCCAAGGGCCATGAACTGCACCGCATCAAGAGCGTTCTCGATGCCGCCCATGCCGCTGATGGATTGTTCGGGGCAGGCGCGGGCGCACTCCATCACCTGTCGCAGGGCCAGGGGGCGCACCGCCTGACCCGAGAAACCGCCTGGAACCGTGTAGCCTTCCACTGTGGGCATCGGCCGCATGGTGTCGAGGTTGATGCCTATCACACACAGAATCGTGTTGATGGCGCTGATGCCTTCAGCGCCAGCGCTGGCCGCGGCCTTGGCGGGCAGAGTGATATCGGTGATGTTGGGGGTCATCTTGGCCCAGACGGGTACTTTGGACACAGACTTCACCCAGCCGGTGACCTGGGCCACGATCTCGGGATCCTGGCCCATGGCGGCGCCCATCTGTCGTTCGGGCAGGCCGTGCGGGCAGGAGAGGTTGAGTTCCAAGGCATCGATTCCGGTCGCTTGCGTGCGCTCAGTGATCTCGATCCACTTGTCCTCTTCCAACTCTTCCATGATCGACGCGATCAGGACGCGATCCGGGTAGGCCTTCTTGGCAGCGGTGAGTTCTTCCAGCCAGAGGTCAAATGGCCTGTCACTGATCAGTTCAATGTTCTGGAAGCCCAGCACCTTCTTGCGATCATCAGGATCGGTCAGTTTGGCGTAGCGTGGAACGGTGTTGTGCACCTGACTGTGGTCGAGGCTGATGGTCTTGCAGACGATTCCTCCCCAGCCCAGCTCAAAAGATCGCTGGATGACCTTTCCGTTGGTGCCGGGCGGGCCCGATGCCAGGATGAATGGGTTGACGAACCGGATGCCGTCGACTTTGATGCTGATGTCTGCCATGGTTCTTGGATTTCAGGCAGTAAGCTGGGCGCAGGCCTTGCTGAGGATCGCGAGGGCTTCGTCGATCTCGTCGCTATTGACGGTCAGGGCGGGAGAGATGCGCAGCACATTGCCATGCAGTCCGCCCTTGCCCACGAGCAGGCCACCCTGCTTGGCTGCTTCAAAGACGATGCCGGTGGCGGCGGGGTCGGGAGTGCGATCGCCGGCGGGTTCATCTGCCACGAACTCGATGGCCAACATCAAGCCCATTCCACGCACATCGCCCAAGTGCTTGGGATGTTTGCGTTGCAATTCTTCCAGGCCAGCACGTAGGCGTGCGCCTTGGATTTCCGCGTTGCCGGCCAGATTGTCTTCCTCGATCACCTGCAAGGTTGCGTTGGCAGCCACGCTGGACATGGGATTGCCACCAAAGGTCGAGATCGTGAGGGACTGGAACGCATCAGCGATCTCTGGAGTGGCGATTGTCACGCCCAGGGGCATGCCGTTGGCCACTCCCTTGGCCATGGTCATTACATCGGGTTCCACACCCCAGTGCTCGATGCCGAACATCTTTCCGCCCGTGCGACCAAAGCCGGTCTGCACCTCGTCGCAAATGAAAACCCCGCCGTACTTGCGGATGATCTCGGTTGCGATGGAAAAGTACTCCGGCGGGGGCACCACAAAGCCGCCCACACCCAAGATCGGCTCGGCCAAAAAGCCCGCGATCTTGCCCGTGGTGGTGGTTTGGATCAGTTCTTCGATGTCGGTGGCGCAGGCCACTTCGCAGGAGGGATAGGTCAGTTTGAGGGGACAGCGATAGCAGTAGGGCGCGGGAGCGTGCTTGATACCGGCAACTTGTGAAGGGATCGCTCGCCAGGTCGAGTGGGCGGTGAGGGACTGGGCCAGAAGGGAGCGTCCCGAATAACCGTGCCGCAAGGCGATCAACTCTATGGACCCGGTGTAGACCTGCGCCAGAGCCACCGCAGTTTCGTCCGCCTCTGTTCCGCTGGCGGTGAACATGGTTTTTTGCAGGCGCCCGGGTGTGATCCGTGCCAGGCGTTCGGCGAGTTCCACGATTGGCAGGGTGGGATAGAGGGTCGATACATGGCCAAGGCGGTCAAGCTGCGCCTTTAGGGGACTGTTCACCCGCTCATCGCACTGACCCAGGGAGACGGTCAGGATGCCGCCGAAGAAGTCAAGGTAGGTGCGGCCCTCCCGGTCAGTGACCCTGAGGCCATCACCATCGGTCAAGACCAGGGGCTCGGCGTAGTAGTTGGCCACCGCGCCCAGCAGGAATTCCTTGTGTTTGGCCAGTACCTCTTCGGTGCTGAGATCAGAGTCGGTCTGGTTCATACTAGGCTTCTCTTGAGGTAACGGCCTGCGCCGCGGGTCACGCGCAGATCGCCATCTTGGTATTGCACCTGGCCGTTGACCACCACTGTCGAAGGCGCTCCTTTGGTGGCAAAGCCTTCAAAAATGTTGCGATCAACCTTGTGGTGGTGGGTCTTGACGGAGATTGTTCCGCTCGCTTCCGGATCCCAGATCACCAGATCCGCATCGGCGCCCACGGTGATGGAACCCTTGCGCGGATAGAGGCCAAAGATCTTGGCCGCTCGCGTACTGGTCACATCCACAAACTGGTTCAGGTTCAGGCGACCCTCCAGTACACCGTAGGTGTACATCAATGCCAGGCGGTGCTCGATGCCCGCCGCGCCATTGGGAATCTTGCGGAAGTCATCGATGCCCATGTCCTTCTGCCCCTTTAGGTTGAAGGGGCAATGGTCTGTGGCGACGACTTCCAATGTTCCTGACCGAAGGGCAGCCCAAAGAGGTTCTTGATGACCCTTTGGCCTGATCGGAGGTGACATGACCGCTGCCGCACCTTCGAAGTCGGGCTTGTAATAGACCGAGTCGTCCAACAGGAGATACTGGGGGCAGGTTTCGCCCATCACATTCTGTCCGCGACTGCGCGCTTCGGCGATAGCCGCCACTGATTGGGCAGTGGTGACATGCACCACATAGAGCGGCTCATGGGTCATGCGAGCCAGCATGATTGCGCGGGATGTGGCTTCTGCTTCTACGGGCGCGGGGCGTGAACGGGCGTGGTACTCAGGGCCAGTCTTGCCCTCGGCGAACAACTTGTCCTGCAGGTGCACCACCATGTCCCCGTGCTCTGCGTGCACGGTGGTCAAAGCGCCCAGGCTCTTGGCTGTGCGCATGACTTGGATCAGTTCGTGGTCGTCCACACCGATGGCGCCGCGGTAGGCCATGAAAGTCTTGAAGGAGGGAATGCCTTCCTCCTGCACACAACGGCGCATCCATTCGGCACTCTCGTCACCCCACCAGGTGACCGCCATGTGAAAGGCGTAGTCGGCCACGGATTTCTCCGCCTTGGCATGCCATTCAGCGAGTCCCTCCATCAGGTTCTGGTCTCGGGCGGGGATCACAAAGTCGATGATGGACGTGGTGCCTCCAGCCACGCCCGCGGCAGTGCCGGTTTCGAAATCGTCGGCGGAGATCGTGCCCATGAAAGGCAGTTCCATGTGCACGTGGGGATCGAGCCCACCGGGAAACACATACTGACCGCTGGCGTCTATCGTGGTGTCGCCGCTGCTAGCTTCAAGGTCCGTCCCGACCGCCACGATGGCGCCGTCCTGGGTCAATACATCGCCCAGGGTTGTGTCGAGAGCTGTGACAATGGTGCCGTTCTTGATCAGGATTCCCATGGGGCTTAGAGGCCGGTGAGCGGCTCGTAGGTTTCAGGGCGGCGGTCCCTGTAGAACTGCCAGATGCGCCGGACCTCGTCGATGATAGAGAGGTCCATGTCCGCCACCACAAGCTCGTCTTCCGTTTCGGAAGCTTCTGCCAAGAACTCACCGCGCGGGTCGACAAAATAGCTCGAGCCATAGAATCGCCCGATGTTCCAGGGCGCTTCTTCGCCAACCCGGTTGATACAGCCCATGAAGTAACCATTGGCAACCGCGTGGGCCGGCTGTTCTAGTTTCCATAGGTATTGGGAGAGGCCCGCAACCGTGGCAGAGGGATTGAATACCACCTCGGCTCCTGCCAATCCGAGTGCTCGCGCGCCCTCGGGAAAGTGTCGGTCGTAGCAGATGTACACTCCGATCTTGCCATAGGCGGTTTCAAAGACGGGATAGCCCAGGTTGCCCGGCTTGAAGAAGTACTTCTCCCAGAAGCCAGAGGTCTGGGGAATGTGATTCTTGCGATACTTGCCCAGGTAGGTCCCGTCTGCGTCGATCACCGCGGCGGTGTTGTAATAGATCCCTGCGCCATCTTGTTCGTACACCGGAACAATCAACACCATGTTGTGCTTGACTGCATAGGGTGTCAGGGCTTCGGTGGTGGGACCGGGCACGGGCTCGGCTGCGTCATACCAGCGGGGGTCCTGGCCAGGGCAGAAGTATGGCCCGTTGAAGATCTCCTGCAGGCACAGGACTTGCACGCCTCTGGTCCCGGCCTCTTCAATCAGGGGGATATGCTTTTCAAAAGCAGCGGCCTGAATCTCGGCCACAGGAAGACTCTCGTCGTTGAGAGGATTGGCGCACTGAATCAGTCCGCCTCGCAAAGTTCTTGACATGGGATCAGTCTACCAGCGCGTGATGAAGACCTTGCGGTCCGTGAAGAAGTCAAAGGCTTCGCGGCCGTGGGCTTTGAGGTCGCCGAAGAAGGAACCCTTGGCCCCCCCAAAGGAGAAAAAGGACATGGGTGCGGCCACACCGATGTTGACTCCGGCCATGCTGGCATCCACTTCATAGCGAAACTGGCGCGCGGACTTGCCGGAGCTGGTAAAAATTGAGTTGGCGTTGGCCAGGGGCTGGGCCTTGGCAATGGCCAGGGCTTCCTCGAGGCTATCGACTTGTTGGATGCAAAGTACCGGGCCAAAGATCTCCTCTGTGGCGATCCTCATGTCTTGGGTGACACCATCGAAGAGGGTGGGGCCCATGAAAAAACCCTCGCTTGGAACAGTGGCCTTGCGACCATCCACAACCAACTCAGCACCCTCAGCCACTCCGCTTTCAATGAAGTCAAGCACGCGCTGCTTGGAGTCCGCATTGATCAAGGGGCCCATGGTCACTCCAGGCTGGGAACCATCGCCCACCACGACCTTGGCCATCTGCTCTTGCAGTCCGGCGCGCACGGGGCCGTGGGCTTCGCCAACGGTAAGCACGACGGATGCCGCGAGGCAGCGCTCCCCCGCACATCCAAAGGCCGATTCGCAGACATTGTTGGCTGTGTGGACCATGTCCGCATCGGGCATGACGGTGATGAAATTCTTGGCACCTCCGAGAGCTTGCACGCGCTTTCTGTTGCTGGCGGCTGCGGCATAGACCTTTTCGGCCACTGGGCTCGATCCGACAAATGAAACCCCGGCGATGTCCGCATGGGAGCACATACTCTCAACAACTTCTCGGCCGCCGTTGACAAGGTTCAAAACGCCGGGAGGAAAGCCTGCTTCGTGAATCAGCTCCCAGACGAGTTTCTGGCTGAAGGGAACTTGCTCTGATGGCTTGCAGATAAATGTATTGCCGCAGGCCACGGCGAAGGGAAAAAACCAGAGGGGCACCATTGCCGGGAAATTGAATGGCGCGATGCAGGCAAAAACGCCCATGGGTTGGCGAACCGACTCGCAATCAATGCCTGCTGAAATGTCTTCAAGGGCCTGTCCCATCAGCATGCTCGGCGCACCGGTGGCCGTATCGATCATCTGGATACCCCGGCCTACGCTGCCCATTGCCTCGGAGAGGGTCTTTCCGTTTTCTCGGGTGACGATGGCGGCGAGTTCTTCCGCGTGCTTCTCCATCAGTGTCTTGAATCGGAAGAGGTACTGTACGCGTTCTTGGGCGGGAACTCGGCGCCAGGTGTCAAACGCTGCGCGTGCTGATTGGACCGCAGCATCCAATTCATCGGCGCTGGAAAGTGGGCACTCACCGATCACTTCACCGCTGGCGGGGTTGGTGACGGGGTATGTGGTGCTTGCGTTGGAGTCGACCCATTCGCCGCCGATGTAGTTCTGTAGACGTGTGACAGGCATGGCTGGAGTGTAGCGCAGAGCAGAGGGGGAGTGTGGGAAGCTCGGGCTCGCGTGTCACTTGTGTGAGCAGCGGGGTATTGGTTGGGGTGATTTCTTCTTCCTTCGATCAGTCCTTGCAATCAGTTCTTGAACTGGGAGGGATCAAGATCGGTGGGCCCAGGAGCATCGTTCCGCGGTCTGGCCCATAAGGGATGTGTTGAGGGCGGGTGCCGGCCAGATTGTGGACATGAGTTCGCTTCTTGCAAGACTGCCCCAACTCATGCACCTGATTGGGGCACGACCCTCCTCGTGTTACACTGATGCCATGCTGTCCCGTTTGATCGACCATCCCATGAGTGGCGTGGTGGTGGTTTTCCTGATAGGAATCATCGGCGCGTGCAGTGTTTCCATGCGCGACAGCATGGGTTGGGACGAGGCCATGCACCTGGCTGCTCCCGCTGCTCACATCAGCCAGGCTCTGGGCGAAGGGGAAGTGCGCGAGGCCATGAATGTGGTGCTCTCCTGCGAGCGCTACCCTCCCTTGACCCCGGCTCTTCACGGGTTCTTGGGTTGGGTTCTTGGCAGCGATGAACTCTTGATGCGTCAGACCCAGCGCTGGTTTTGGGCGCTTGGGCTGTTGGGGATCTTCTTGCTGGTTCGCGCGGCGTGTCGCCCGGACGAGGACGATGAACCATCCCCTGGCACCCGTGGTGCTCCTTGGATGGCTTTGGCCTTGCTGGCCATGAGTCCCATGGCTCTGGCTTTTGGCGGAACATTGTTTCTGGAGACCTCTTTTGTTGCCTGGGGCACCTTGGCGGTGGCCGCCTGGATTGTTCGGAGTCAAAAGGACTCGCTCCTCTGGGATGTTGGCACGGGTGTATTGCTTGCGGCCTGCCTCTTTACCAAGTGGAATTATGGGTTGCTCTTGGGAGCTGCTCTGGCGGTGGACCTGGCCCTGGAAGGAGTCGCGCGGCGTGACAACTTGCGTCCGTATCTTCTTTCGGTCCTGCGTCTGGGCTTGCCCAGCGTTCTCGCTTGCCTTTGGTGGTTCGGGTTGCCTGTTCCCGCTGGTCTTGAAACCGCTGCTTCCCATCGAGCGGCGTTCATCTCATTCCTTGGTGGCAACACCGGTCTGCAGGAGACTCCCGCAGCCGAACGCTGGGTGCATTGGACCCTGTCCCTGGTCCCTAGCCCGCGGGTAATCTTGTGGGTGGTGCTTGCTGCGGGACTGATGCTCTTTCGGTTGCGCAGTCGCGCGATTCGGACATTGGTGCTGGTACTGGTTCTCGGTGGAGTTCCCGTGTGGACCCACAACTTTCAACTGGAGAGATTCCTGTTGCCCGGTGCTCCGTTCTTGTTTGCCTTGGCGGCAATTGGGGTCTCGGGCTTCCTGGCGCGCCTCGGTTCTCCCGGTGCTTTCATGGGGGTCGCGCTTCTTGGTTTTGGCCTGGTGGTGCCCGTGGCGGATTCCATGGCCATGTTGCATGCAGTGGGTAGGGCCAGACCGGAGAAACGCGCGGAACAGGAGGTAATCCTGGCCGCGATGCGCAGCCTGGCTCCTGGCCGCAGTCTGCCCACCAACGGCATCGAACGCGCGAGTCACGACCGTCTGATCGCGCTACTGGATATTGCCTTCCAGCCTGGAGACCGTATTGCCTGGCTTGGTCACTCCCAGGCCTTTCCGCCCATGGCCTGGGCCATGGGACTCAAGGCGCTGCGCTCAGATGATCCTCGTGCCCGAGACCTGATTCGCGATCCACACGGACACATCATTACTACTGACAACACGGCGCCATCCTGGTCGAGTGCTGAGCTTGAACATTGGGCAGGGGACTTTGATGTGATCTTGACCAGCGACCCTACGACCATCAAGGGAGGGGCACGCCAAGGCTTTGCTCCTCTCAAGAGTCATCTGCGGGCGAACGCTGAGTGGCGAGAGAAGGTTGTCGGTAGTGCTGAGGTGCAACTGCCGGGGGGGCGTATGCGAGAAGTGACCCTGAGTGCTTTCCGCCGGCGCTGAATTGACTTGGGGGGCTGGCTACCCGATCCGGCTCGGGATGTTCACTTCCACAGGTAGTACAAGCCGATCGCTCCGCCAATAATGAGGGCCGAACTGACCACTCCGCGCGCGGTGCCTCAGCAGCCCCCTTTCAATTTCATCCAGATACCGGTGATTGGCAGGGTGCTGAGCGCGATGGTGATCAGTGTTTGTTTCATTGGCTGGATTGTAGACCAGCTTGGTCGATTGACCAAGTGATCTTGGACTCTGGCGGCTAGTTGGCCAGAGTTCGATCAAGGCCTGGCCACCTCTGGGGCTCTGCGTGGTGAGCAGGTGTCCCACCTACTTACACGGCTAGACCTGTCCTGATTCCCTCTGGGAGTTGTCATGAGCTTGTTTCCTGGTGCTCTCAACACGCTGGCTGCAGGAATTGAACAAGAACACATGAAACCTGTGATTGGACTCTTCGTTCTTGATTTGCGCCTCTGGTATTTCGCCGGGTGCTGAACCAAGGAGCAAGATGAAGTACGATTTTGATGAAGTGCAGGACACGATCAGTTTGCGCAGCGTGCCTGCAGGAGTGCACATTTGCGCGATTCGGGAGGTGCGGGAGGGGCTCTCTCGGGATGGTAGTCCGCGCTGGAGCATGAAACTTGAGGTGCTGGAGGGTGAGCACGCTGGCCATCATGCGGCCTGGGATTCGATCACCTGGAGTGAGCGGGGCATTCACCGGGTGCGCTCTGTGTTGGGCGTCCTGGGCTTCAACGTTGAGGGCGAGCTTGAAGTCAATCCCGCGGATCTGGTGGGCAAGGAGGCGCGTGTGCGGCTTGTTGAAGAGGTCTACGAGGATCCCCTGCTGGGCAGCCGGCGAGAGCAATTGGCGGTGCCCTACAACGGCTGGGCGAAGATGGGAGCAGATTCCGACTCCGAATGCACGGGCTTCAACCAGTCGGCCCCTGCGGAACCGGATCCCTTTTGAGGGTTCGGTGCGTTGGTTTGACCCCAAGGTCGAAAAGGGTGATAATTGCCCCCGTGCAAACGCCCGTTCTCAAAGAAAATGAACTGCTTGCCGCGGCTCTTGAAGTGGTCAATCAAGCTCATGCTCCCTACTCGGAATTTTGCGTTGGGGCGGCTTTGCTGGATTCAGAGGGGGTGGTACATGTGGGCTGCAATGTGGAGAACGCGAGCTATGGCTTGACGATCTGTGCAGAGCGGGCGGCGGTGTGCAGTGCGGTGGCTAGCGGGTCGCGCGGGTATCGCTCAATGGTGATTGCTTTTGTGGGGGAGGCCAAGGTCCCCCCTTGCGGAGCATGCCGCCAGTTCATGGCAGAGTTCGGCCTGGATCTTGAGATCGCATGGGGCGGGCCTGAGGGAATTGTAGGCCGCGCGACCTTGAAGGAACTGCTGCCCGGGGCTTTTCATGGGGGCCTGCTTGGGCGCCCTGATGGGGCAGGCGCGGCTGATTGCGAAGAGTCATGACGCCAGAGAGGAGAGTTTCAGCTTCCGTGCAGGCGCGGGCAGCGGAGTTGCGCCAGAGCATCCTGCGCCATGACCGACTTTATTATGTGGAGGCCTCGCCGGAGGTTTCGGATCAGGACTATGACCTCCTGTTTGGAGAACTGCTCAAGCTAGAAGAGGATCACCCCATCCTCGTGGTTCCCGAGAGTCCAACTCAACGCGTGGGCTCGGCTCTGTCCGAGGGACAGGGCTTCATGAAGGTGCGCCACGAGGTGCCGATGCTCTCGATTGCCAGTCTCTTTGACGTGGAATCGGTCAAGGAGTTTGTGGAGAAGATTCAGCGATTCCTGGGCATGGATGAAGTGGAGTCCCTTTCTTGGTCATGCGAACCCAAGTTCGATGGGGTCAGCGCCGCTCTGATCTACGAAGACGGTGTGCTTGTACGCGGGTTGACTCGCGGAGACGGCGTGGAAGGGGAAGATGTGACCGCCAATTTGCGTACTGTGCGCAACCTGCCCCTGGTTCTTGATGGATCCAAGCGAGAGTTGCCCAAGTTGCTCGAAGTGCGGGGGGAGGTGTTGATAGCCAAAGCTGCATTGGACATTTTCAATACGGACCGCAGGGAGCGAGGCGAACCCCAACTGGCTAACCCGCGTAACGCTACTGCCGGGGCCATTCGGCGAAATGATCCAGTCGAGGTGGCGCGCTACCCATTGGAATTTCACCTTTACTCTGCGCCCCGGATAGTAGGGCCTGATCCCTTTGAGACTCACACGGAGATGGTGGCTGCTCTACGAGATTGGGGCTTGCCCGATTCTGGTTTGGGGAGTCGAGTCAAGGGGCTGGAGGCCTGTTTGGCCTATCACCGGGAGATGGAGGAGGCCCGGGATGACCTGCCTTTTGAAGTGGACGGGGTGGTGTGCAAGTTGGATTCGATCGCACTGCGCAAGCGGCTTGGCACAACTGCACGCTCGACGCGCTGGCAGTACGCTCAGAAGTTCAAGGCCGTGTTGGCGGTTACGACTCTGCGTGCGATAGAGGTGCAGGTGGGGGTCAGTGGACGCTTGACCCCGCGGGCTCATTTGGATCCGGTGACGGTCATGGGGGTCGTGGTGCGCCATACCACTCTGCACACGGCCGATCATGTGGCGGAGCTCGGGCTGTGTGTGGGTGATCGAGTCTCCCTAAAGCGCGCCGGGGATGTGATTCCCAAGATCGTCGGTGTGGAGCGCAAGTCCAAGGGTAAAGCGCCAAAGGACTGGAACCAGCGGATTCCGGGGAGCCTCTTGAACACAACCTTGGAGGATACGGGCGAGGCTGAGCCCGATGTGGCGCCCGGCGTCGTCTGGCGCTATGGCGAGGCCCTCTTGATGCCATCCCACTGTCCCGCCTGCGGCTGCGAAGTGGAGGAGTCCGGCAAGTATTTCTCCTGCCCCAACATCTACGCTTGCCGCCCGCAATTGGTTGGACGTACGGTGGTCCTGGCTGGACGCGGCGGCCTTGAGATCGATGCAATTGGCGAGAAACTGATCGTTCAACTCTATGGAGAGGGACTGCTTGAGGATCCGGCGGACCTCTTCCATCTACGAGCCGAACAACTCTCCGGCCTTGATGGTTGGGGCGAAAAAAGCGCAGCCAAGCTGATGGCTCAACTGGAAGAACGGCGCCGAGCGCCCTTTGCCAGGTTGCTTGCAGGTCTCTCAATTCCGGGGCTGGGAGAAGCTACCGCTCGCTTGCTGGCGCGCTCCTTTGCAGATTTGGATGGGCTGAAGGCAGCCGAACTCTCCGACCTGGAACAGATTGATGGCATCGGACCCATCGACGGGGCGCGCATAGTCGAGTGGTTCGGCAGGCCACAGAGCGAGGCTCTCTTCGCACGCCTCTTCGAGGGTGGAATGACCATTGAATATCCAGCTGCTGTCGAGGGGGGCGGACCCTTTGAGGGGAAGACTGTTGTGTTCACCGGTACATTGGTTGGCACCACCAGGGCTGAAGCCAAGAAGTTGGTAGAGGATCGCGGTGGGCGCGTCTCCTCTTCTGTAAGTATCAAGACCGATTTCCTCGTCCAGGGAGGCAAGCCCGGCAGCAAGGCCAAGAAGGCACAGGACAAGGGTGTGCAAGTTCTGTTGGAAAAGGACTTCTTGGGCTTGCTGGCGGATGGATCGGCGTGAGCCTTTCCTGAATGTGAGCTGCGATGCCTTGAAACAAGTCCAGGGGAAGCTGGAATTACCCCATCTGGGATGCGTCTGGTTTAGAATAGGAGCTGTCCCAGACCCATGTCTCTCCCCGACGATTCCCAGCCCTCCGAAGGCCCTGCAATTGAGCTTCCGGAAGAGTTCCTCACCTCTGAGGTCGAGGAATTGGTGAATCAGGCCCAGGCCGGGGACACCAAGGCGCTCAACGATCTGTTCACTCGTTATCACGAGACCATGGTCCAGGTGGCGCGGCGCCAGCTTGGGGCTCGCCTGCGCGCAAAGGAAGAACCTGACGATCTGGCGCAGACGACTTTCCGCGAGGCGACCCGGGACTTTGCGCGTTACCAGTATCAGGGCGAGGGCTCGCTCCTGCGTTGGCTGATTCAGATCCTCCAGAACAAGATTCGTGATCGGGCGGAATTTTACAGCGCTGGCAAGCGGGACACGACTCTTGAGCGCCCCATTGACGCGGGCTCCAATGACCCTGACCGCCCTGGCCAGGACTTTCCCACCGAAGATCTCTCAGTTACCCGAGTGGTGGCCCGAGACGAGTCGTTTGTCCTGTTGCATCAGGCACTTGAAGAGTTGTCAGCTGAACATCGTCAGGCGATCACTCTGGTTTTCTTCCAGGGCCTGACATTGCGTGCTGCAGGAGAGAGAATGGACGGTAAGTCAGAAGACGCTGTGCGTATGATGTTGCGACGGGCTGAAGGCAAACTGGGCGACCGCCTCAAGCATGTGCTCGGGGACAAGTCCAAGGACTAGGCCGTGCGCTGGGCTTTGCTTTTGTGGCCAGGACTGGCCTTGGGTACCGCGTCCATTGTCTACGCCCAGGGTAATGCGGTCGAGTCAGACTCGGCACGCCCTCTGAACATCATTTGGATTTCGGTTGAAGACATGAGTCCCTGGCTTGGTTGCTACGGGGATACTCTGGCCCAGACACCGAACTTAGACGCTCTCGCTGCAGAGGGTCTGCGCTACACCCAGGCACACGCCACCTCACCGGTTTGCTCTTGCGCCCGTTCAACTCTGATAACCGGATGTTGGGCTACGGCGATTGGTTCCATGCATCACCGCGCCGGAAAGCCCAGTTCGGCTGCGGTGAAGCGTAATCCCGCTGCTTATGCGGCGATCCCCAGTTATGAAGCTACCCCACCCCCGGAGGTGCGCTGCTTCCCAGAGATCCTGCGCCTGGCTGGTTACTACTGCACCAATGCCGCCAAGCGCGACTATCAGTTTCGCGAGCCGGTGACGGTTTGGGACCAGAGCAATGGGAAGGCTCACTGGCGTAATCGCCCCAATCCCTCGCAGCCTTTCTTCAGCGTCTTCAATCTGGCCACGACGCACGAGAGCCGTACTTTTCCCAAGGCGAAGCGCAATCCAAAGGTCACCGATCCAGCTCACATCCGTGTGCCGCCCTATTATCCTGACACGCCCCTCGTGCGTCAGGATCTGGCCCGCACCTACGACAACATCGCGGCGATGGATCAGCAGGTGGGAGAGATTCTGGGCCAACTCAAGCAAGATGGACTGCTTGAAGAAACGGTGGTGTTCTTCTTCGCCGATCATGGGGTAGGTCTGCCTCGGGGCAAGCGCAGTTCATATGCCTCTGGAACCCACGTGCCTTTGATCGTGCGCTTGCCAGGGGGCAAGTCGGCGATTGTCGAGCGGCTGGTGAGCTTCATCGACTTTGCGCCGACGGTTTTGTCCCTGGCGGGGATCCAACCCAGGGACTGGATGGGTGGACGCGCTTTTCTTGGGAAGCATGAAGTGAAGGGCCGACCCCATGTGACCATTCATGCGGATCGTATGGACTCGGAAACCGATCGCACCCGGGCTATTACCGATGGCCGCTGGCGGCTGCTGCTCAATCTGATGCCAGAGAAGCCACATCTCTATCCTGTGGCCTATGCCAATTCGATTCCCATGATGGAGGACATCAAGAGTTTGCAGGCCGGTGGGCAGGCCAACGCAACTCAATGGCAGATGCTGTTGACGCCCAAGCCCCCGCGGGAGTTGTACGACACACAAGCCGATCCCCACGAGGTGTACAACCTCATCGACGATCCGCAGCATGCTGAGCGCGCAGCGGCTTTGGAAGAAAACCTGCGTGTGTGGATGCAGGCCACCGGAGATCTAGGTCTGTTGCCCGAGGGCGAGATGGTGCGCACCAAGCTCTGGCCTCCTACGGGGCAGCAGCCAACGACTGAGCCCGTGACCGTGACGTCGGATCATGGGCTTGCTTGCGCCACCCCCGGAGCTTCCATCGGCTGGCGTGTTACTGGCGCAAAAGTCTGGTGGGTTTATGAGGCCAGCACAGTGCTGCCCGAGGTGCCCGAAATCGAAGTAGTTGCCCATCGCATTGGTTTCAAGCCCAGCAAGCGTCAACGGATGACGCCCTGGGACTGAGGAGGGGGATAGCAAGGGGTTGGTTGGCTCTCGTTTAGGGTCACAAGGATCCCTGGGCTACAACCCGCCAAATTCTTGTCGCCAGACCCCGGCTTCGGGAGTAAGATCCCGCCCCCTCAAGAGGGCCGTTAACTCAATTGGTTAGAGTGCCATCCTCACACGGTGGAAGTTGGTGGTTCGAGTCCACTACGGCCCACCATCTTGATGTGCTTCGTCAGGGTCTTCGCTGTTCATGATCACGTTCTGGCGGGGTAGGCCCTAACTGTTGAGGGGCGAGGTCCAGGGCATCACACCTATTGCCCACTGGTCAGTTACACTGGCTCCTGGCAATCCCCATGGCACACGACCAACAACGCTGGATCGAGGAGTTGGCCAGTCTGCGCCGAGCCCGGACGCACTGCGCTCTGGTCACGGTCGTCGGCATCATCGGCAGTACACCGCGCGATGTGGGAGCGCGCATGATTGTGACTGCCGACCGGCTGGCTTTTGGAACCATCGGCGGCGGACGACTTGAGCACATGGCCATGGAGCGTGCCCGTGAGTTGTTGGCTGCTGGAGCAACCAGCACCGAGAGCTTGGAATTGCCTCTGGCCGAACGGGTGGGTCAATGCTGCGGCGGCCAGGTTTCATTGTTGATCGAGGTCTTCCTTTGGCAAGCGCGGCAGGTTGCGGTTTTTGGGGCGGGGCATGTGGGCCAGGCCTTGGGCGGGTTGGCGCCTTGGATGGGAGCCGAGGTCCTGTTGATCGACTCTCGATCCGAGGACACCCTGGAACCTAGATTGCCATCTGATGCGGCCATTCCTGTGGTTTTCAGTTCTGCGCCAGAAGCGGAGTTGGATACCCTTGGCCCTGACACCTGCGTCTTGATCATGACCCACGATCACGCTCTCGATCTGACGCTGCTGGAGGCGGCGCTCAAGCGCCCATTCCCCTACCTTGGCATGATCGGGTCAGAACGCAAGTGGCAACGGTTTCGGGGCCGCTTGATCCAGCGGGGCATGAATGCAGAGGAACTTGAGCGTGTGCATTGCCCCATCGGTGGGGCACGGCCATCCAAGGAACCCGGCGCTATCGCGCTCGCCGCTGCGGCCGAGATTCTGACCGTGCTTTCCTCGATTGAGGCACAGGGAGCACCGGGTGCGGCAACTTCTGGGATTTAGCCTCCGATCTCCCACACGCCGACAGTTGGACCGTAGGGAGCAGGCGTCTAGACTCTGCCCACCATGCGATTGTTCCTGCCCCTGACCGTGTCCCTGCTCTTGGCCATCGCTTGCAGCGACGGTTCAGAGTCGGTGCAGCCCCAGACTTCAAAGGATCGTGCGCGTGACTTGATCATCGAAGCTCAGGCGGTGGCCGGTACGGGAAACACGCCAAGGGCTGCGGAGTTGTTGGCTCGGGCCCTGGAACTTGATCCTGATCATGTCGGAGCCTGGCATCGCTTGGGGGAGATGCGTTTGCTCTCCGGTCTGGCCGGTGTTTCTGAAGCGCTCGATCGTGCAGAGGCAATGGGCCTTGACAGTGCGCGTTTTCATCAGACGCGTGGCGAAGCCCATGAGGCTGAGGGGCGGGACATAGCGGCCAAAGCTGCCTTCTCACTTGCTCTTGAGCGCGAACCCTTGCGCAAGGAAGCCTGGTTTCGCCTGGCCCAGGTGGAGCGTCGTTTGGGGAATGAATTTGCGGCCGAAGAAGGTCTGGCTGAGTTCGAGCGCATTGTTGGAGCCGAGCAGGTGCTCTTGACGGCCTTGCAGGCGACTCAGGCTCAGCCGGGTGATGCCATGCTCGCGGCCGCGGCAGCGGCGGCGCACTTGGACCTGGGCTTTGTGGACGATGCCCAGGACTGGGTTGATCGGGCCTTTGGACTCAAACATGACAATCCCGAGGCGCATATGGTGGCGGGGCGCATCGCCCGCCTGCAAGGGGATCCGGACACCGCCCTAGTCCACTTTGAGTTGGTCACTTCCCTGGCCGAGTACGACCCGCGCCCCTGGATGGAGCGCAGCGAGATGGCTTTGGCTGCTGGGGATCGGAACGCTGCGCGCAACCATGCTCATCAGGCAATAGACGTGGCACCTGCTGACCCGCGTGTGTTCCTTGCTCAGGCTCGCTTGTTTCTGGCCCTGGGTGAACTAGGTGCATCGTTGGAGACCTTGGAATTGGCGCTCTTGCGAGATCCCGATCGCAGGGAAACTGTGCATTTGCGCGCACATGTGCGCGATCTGATCGAGCAGGCGAGTCAAGCCACGGAGAAGGACGATTGATGCGATCCGCGCGTCTGCTGCTCTTGCTTGGCTTGTCTTGGGTTGGTTGCGGGCCTGGCGCACCCAAGCCAGACCTTTGGTTTGAAGCTCGGTCGGTGGGTGAAGGGGACTTCCAGAACATCAGCGGTACAGAGCAAAAAGACTATGTCAGCGATTCCTTTGGAGCCGGGGTGGCCCTGCGGGATTTTGATGGGGACGGCAACCTCGATCTTTTTGCTGTTGGCGGCGGGAATGCTGCGGGGGAAGCCAGAGCAGACGCCCTTTTTCTTGGGGATGGGCGCGGGAGATTTCGGCGGGCGTCTGCTGATTCCAGTTTGGCGGCCACGCCCGGTGGTCGGGCCTATGGGGTCAATGCCTGCGACTTTGACGGGGATGGGGATGTGGATCTCTACATTACTCGGTCTGGTCCGAATCGCCTGTTGCTCAACAGGGGAGATGGGACTTTTGAGGATCGCACGGAGGATAGCGGGCTCGGGGATGAGAGTTGGAGTACCGGCGCGGCCTGGCTCGATTTCAACAGGGATGGAATCCTGGATCTCTTTGTCGTCAATCACATCGACTTCGATCAGGCGGCGATCAAGGAGCGGGGCAAGAGTCTCTATCTCGGCCAGCATGTGTACTATGGCCCAACGGGGTTGCCCGCCCAGATGGACCACTTGTATTTGGGTCGGGAAGACGGAAGCTTTGAGTTGGTCCAGCCAGGGGAAGAACTCGGGCGTAATCCCAACTATGGGTTCGGTGTAATTGTCTTTGACGAGGATGGGGATGGAGACTCGGATCTCTATGTGGCCAATGACACCACGCCAAACCAGCTTTGGCGCAACGAGGACGGGCAAACGCTTGTGGACCAGGCAGGGCGCCTGGGTTGTGCCCTCTCAATGGAGGGTGGCCCTCAGGCGGGCATGGGCATTGCCCTAGGGGATGCGGACGGAGACCTGCAGCCGGAGTTGTTCATCACCAATTTTTCCAACGACTATTTCACCTTCTATCGTCGGGGCAAGGACGGGTTCTGGCGCGATCGCACCACCCGTACCCGCTTGCATGCGCCCACATGGAATTCTCTTGGCTGGGCCTGTGGTTTTGCGGACCTGGATAGCGACGGGGATCAGGATCTATGGGCTTTCAATGGCCATGTGTATCCACAAATGGACGCTGTACCTGGAGGGCCGAGTTACGCCCAGTCAGCTCAGATCTTTGAGAACGACGGCCAGGGACACTTTTCTGAGCCCGAGGGCCAAGGGGGCCCGGGATTTCGCGTGCCTCGCGCCGGGCGCGGGGGAGCGGTCGGAGACTTGGACCATGACGGGGACTTGGATCTGGTCATGGGCGTGTTGGATGGCGCGCCGGTGGTGTTGGAGAATCTTGGGCGCGGCGGAAACAGCCTGATGGTGGAACTCCTGGGTAAAGGGGGCAATCGCGAAGCAATTGGAGCGATTGTGGAGGGTTTGCTGGGAGAGCAGATCCAGAAACGCTGGGTGGGATCCCAGACAGGCTTTCTTTCCAGCAGTGACCCTCGCCTGCACTTTGGTTTGGGCGAGGCGCAGCAACTCGATGGATTGCGGATTGTCTGGCCTGATGGCAGTCGATTGGAGGTCGGCGCTTTGTCTGCGGGACGGGTATACCGCATAGATCAGGCGAGCGGAGAGGTAAGGTCGGGAGCGAGGGGACAGTGATGGGGGCTCTTGATTCCACAAGGCCTGATCCTGCTCAACCAAATCTTGCTCAGAACAGTGCGGGTCAACAACGTCTCTTGCTCGTGCTCTTGGCAGGTCTCCTGGTGCAGATTCTGATTCGCGTTCAGGACTGGGCGCAAAATCCATTGAGTCATGTGCCCCGGGTGGACGCGGCGCACAACTGGGAGTGGGCCGGACGCATCGCCCGCGGAGAGCTGATCGGCGACATGCCTTTCTTCGGTGCACCCCTAGCGCCCTACGTGGTGGGCTTGGTGCGAGCTCTGGGAGGTGGCCTCTTGGCCTGGCAGGTGCTTGGTGGTGTGTTCGTGCTTGGGGCTGCGGCTTTGGTGGGTCGTGCAGTGATGAAGGCTTTTGGGGGCGCTACTGCCCCGGCCCTGGCTGCGGGGCTGGTGCTCTTCAGCACCGAATGCGCTCACGCCCCCGGTAGGGTCCTGTCCGGTTCTCTGCAGTTGCTGCTCGTGGCCTGGGTGATCGAAAGGACCGTCGCCTGTGTGTTGCAGCCGGATCTGCGTCGCGCTCTTTGGCTGGGAGCAGCAGCTGGCGTGACGACCCTGGCCTGGCCGGTGATGTTGCCACTGCTCCTCTTGCTGGTTCTTTGGGTTGTTTGGATTGCCGGGGCGAAGGCTGGAATGGGCGCCGCCTTCGCGGCGGTCGTCTGCATCGCTCCCGCGACCCTTCACAACCTGGCGGCTAGCGGAGACTTGATTCCGGTGACGGCCCATGCCGGGGTGACCTTCTACCATGGAAACAACTTCCGTGCGGATGGGATCATCACGGGTTCCGGCCTCTCCATGGACAAGAGTGTCCACCAGCGGGAGGCTCTGGAGCAGACGCGAGTTGCCCTGGGACCTGATGCGGGCTGGTCGGATGTGAGCGGGCACTTTTTCTCGCGCGGCCTTGAGTGGTGGAAGTCCGAACCCAAACGGGCCTTCGGGCTGGCTCTGCGCAAGGGCGCCCTGTTCCTCGGGGGACGCAACTACGGAGACATCGACTTGGTCACCCTGGAGCGTGAAGAAGTGCTGCCGACCCTCTGGTTGGCGCCCTTGCCCAGTCATCTGGTAGTGGCCCTCGGAATTCTGGCAGGCCTGTTGGGTCTGCGTAGGAATGCGCGCTGCTTGCTGCCAGCGTTGCTGCTGACGCTTTCAGCTCTGGGCGTGGTGGTGGTCTTTTGGTACACCCCGCGCTACCGCCTGCCGGTCGTGCCCGCTGCGAGTTTCTTGGTTGCGGGTGGTGTCTCCCTGGCGGTCATGCAGCGATCGCGTTGGCTTGCTGCTGCGGCCCTGTTGATCGGGATCTCTTTGGTGGTGGAGAGGATTGGCTGGGACGATTCTGATCGTTGGCGCGGGGGCTTTCACCTGGCTCTGGCCCAGGCCTACTCGGATCTGGGCAATCGCGAGGCGGCCAGTGCCCAGGCATTGCTTGCAGATCAGGCGGGGGAGGCGCGAGCAGCAATTCTGTTGGCGGAGTTGAGGGGTGGCGACGAAGGGCTGGCCGCCCTTTTGGCTCTGGCGGATCAAAGTCCTGGCGATGGCAATCTGCAAAGGCGAGTAGCTGTCGCTTTGGCGCAAGCTGGGCACTTGCCCGCGGCGCTTGAGCGCTTTGAAGCGGCCGCACAGGCGAACCCTCTGGATTGGCGAGCGCTCCAGGGTTGGGGCGCTGCTCTGCTGCAGGCCGATGCGGCCGGGCAGGCTCTGGGGATCTTGGACAATGCTCAGGACCTTGCGCCCACGGAACCCGATGTGCTCTACACCTGTGGGCTGGCTGCGGAAATGCTCGGAGATGATCAGCGAGCCCTGAAGTTGGCTCGCGAGACTTTGGTTCATGGTCCGGACCATCAACCGGGTCGGGACTTGCTGGTGCGTCAGTTGCTGCGGGCTGGGTTGAGTGTGGAGTTGGTGGAGTTGCTGGAAGTGTGGCTGGCAGAGACCCCGGAGCTTTGGGCCATCCGCTCTCTGTGCGCCTGGCTCCTGGCCACGACTCCTGACGCCGAACTGCGCGATGGGGTACGGGCCCTGGAATTGCTCCAGGACCACCTGCCAGACCCGCCGAGCCCTGATTCCCTCGACACCCTGGCCGCGGCCCAGGCGGCTGCGGGTGACTTTTCTGCGGCCCAGGGGACGATTGTCCGCGCTCTTGATCTTGGCGCTGACTGGCCCGAGGAGATGCGTGCGGGTCTGCTCGAGCGCCAAGCTGCCTATGGCCGGGAAGAGGCCTGGATCGAGACGCCTTAGGCCTCACCAGTTGTTCCCTGACTCCGTACCCTGCTGATGATGCTGCGCACAGTCCCGATGATCCTCTTGCCTGCTCTTGTCGCCTGTGGTGTGGAGCAGCGCCAGCCCAGTGTGCTCTTGATCTCCATTGACATGCTGCGCGCGGATCATCTGTCGTGCTATGGCTATGAGCGCAACACAACGCCAACCATTGACGCCCTGGCTGCCGAGGGCGTGCGATTTGCGCGCCACGTCTCAAGCGCTCCTTGGACTTTGCCGGCCCACGCAGCCATGTTCAGCTCCTTGCCGGATTCGGTGCACGGTTGCGTGGACGGGACGGACAACGCCCTGCCGGACGGCATAGTGACCTTGGCCGAGCGGTTCCAGACTGCGGGCTATGGTACCGGTGGCTTCTTCGCGGGACCTTACTTGCACCCGGCATTTGGGTTGGGTCAGGGCTTTGATGAGTATCGTTTTTGTGTGCCTGATCTGGCTGCAAGCATGGGCGGACAAAGCGTGGGAGAGTGGGCTGGGGATCCAGTCGCCCATCGGCGTTCACACCACGGGGTCACAAATCCAGGAGTGGTGGATGCGGCGTCGGCCTGGTTGCAAGAGCACAGTCAAGAGCCCTTCTTTCTCTTTGTTCACTTGTGGGATGCACACTTTGATTTTGTGCCACCCGATCCGTTTGACGCGCGTTTTGGTGATCCTGGCTACGAGGGATTCGTCGACGGTCGCGAGTTCTTCTTTGACCAGCGCATCAACCGCACCATGGAGAAAAAGGATCTTCACCAGTTGGTTGCGCTCTATGACGGCGAGATCATGTGGTGTGACGCCCATGTGAAACGTTTGCTTGAGCTGTTGGACGATCTGGATTTGGCAGACGACACGATTGTGGCGGTTACCAGTGACCACGGCACGGAGTTCTTTGACCACGGTGGCAAGGGTCATCGGCGTACCTTGTATGGGGAGGCAATTGACATTCCGCTGGTAATCCGTGCCCCGGGTCAGCTGCCTGCTGGAGTCGTGGTCGAGGACATCTCGCGCATGGTGGACCTGGGCCCGACTCTGATGGAACTCTCAGGGTTACCTCCCACCAACCAATTCGTAGGCGTCAGTCTTGCCCCCTTGGCCACAGGGGAGGGCAGTGCCCCGAGGGCGGCCCTGAGCGAACTTCTGGCGGATCAGAATCGCATGCGCAGCGTGATCAGTGGCTCGGGCAAGTTGGTTTGGAACGAAGTCACCGGCGATACGGTTTGGTTCGATCTCGATCGGGATCAAGAAGAGCGCAATCCTCAGCGGGACTTGAGTCAGGGGCTGGGGCCCGAGCTCTTGCGAGCCCTCCAGGCTGAACTAAGAACTATCCAACTCGTCTCCGAGCAACATCAATACCCGCATCAGCCGATTGAGCTACCGCCCGCTTTGGATCAAGCAATACGTGCCAGTGGCTATGGAGGAGGGGAGAAGTAATGCTCCCGGCCAGGCTCAAGCCTCGGCTTTGATCTCTTGGATCGCCTCGGTCAGCACTGGTAGGATTTCCAGGGCGTCACCAACGATGCCATAGTCCGCTACTTTGAAGATCGGTGCTTCCGCATCTTTGTTGATCGCTACAATCACACCGCTGGTGCGCATGCCAGCCAGGTGTTGGATGGCTCCCGAAATGCCCACCGCAAAGTAGAGCTGGGGTGAGACGGTCTTGCCGGTCTGGCCTACCTGCTCGGCATGGGGTCGCCACCCGGCGTCCACCACTGCGCGACTGGCACCCACGGTTGCATTACCGAAGGCAGCGGCAAGTCCTTCGAGCAGACTGAATTGTTCTGGTTCGCCCATTCCTCGTCCGCCAGAGATCACAACCGGTGCTTCCTGTACGTCCAGTTGCGCGCTGGCCTTGGCTTCCACTGAAACCACACGGGCCTTGGGTTCTGCGCTGATCGCAGCTGTCTCGCAGACGTCAGGCCCAGTTTCTTCACTGGAGGTAAACACGTTCAGGCGTGTCGTGGCGCAAAAAACACTGGCGTTGGAGGCAAGATCTGCGATGACCTTGCCCGCCAACCAGGGCCGACGTGCATTGAGTTGATCGTCTGCGGCGGTGATTCCGATGCAATCGCTGAAGAGTACTGCATCGAGGTGTGCGGCAACCCGCGGGGCCAGATCGCGGCCCGCGCTGCTGGCGGCTGCCATGAATCCGCTGCAGTCATTGCTCTTGACCGCTTCAGCAAGGGCGCTAGCAAGGGCATCGGAGCTTGAGTCATCGCCTGAGAGGGCGATGGCTTTCTGGGCACCGTTGCAGGATGTGGAATTGGACCCTTCGCCAGCGAAAATGGCAATGGTCTCGGCCCCGGTGGCGCGCGCGGCTCCGAGGGCTTCCAGGCTCGCACGGCGCGGGGCACCGGCAGTGAGTTCAACGAAGACGAGGATGGGTTTCATGTTGATTTGGGGAATCAGAGGACCTTGGCTTCGTTGCGTAACGCCTCGATCAGGACCGGCACCGCATCTGGTCCGGTGCCCAGGATGCGGCCTTCCGGTCGGGGCGAAGGGGGCGTCAGGGCGATCACATTCGCCTGATTGTCCACCAATTCTGCAGGACTCTCTTCGAGCGGCTTTTTCTTAGCAGCCATGATCCCCTTGAGGTTGGAGTAGCGTGGCTCGTTGAGGCCCTTGTTGCATGTGATGATCGCAGGCAGGGAGAACTCGATGGTCTCAATGCCCGTTTCGGTTTCGCGCCTGGCAGTGCCCTTGTCCTCGGCAAGTTCGAGTGAGACCACATCGGTGACGCAAGCCCAACCCAGGTAGGTGGCGACCATCGGCCCCACCGCAGCGTTGTCCCTATCCGTGGCCACGCGGCCCATGAAGGCAACATCAGCACCAAGGTCGCTGAGTTTGGCAGCCAGAGCCTTGGCGCTGGCGCGGCAGTCCCGTGAGAGCCAGTTGCTGTCGGCCAGAAGTTCTGCGCGATCGCCGCCTTTGGCCAGGCATTCACGGATCTCCTTGGTGCCCTCGCTGGGGCCCAGAGTCAGAACTGTGACCTCACCCCCGTGGGCTTCCTTGGTGCGAACCGCCTCTTCCAGGGCCAGTTCGTCATAGAAGGAGATCATGTAGGAGAGGCCACTCTCGTCCAGGGATGTACCTCCATCGGCAACCTTGACCACGGCTTCGGTGGTGGGAACTCGTTTGACGCAGGCAACTATGTTCATGGTGCTCAGAGGGGAAATGATGGGGCGTAGGGGGTCAGCCGGGAATGGTCTCTGCAAGAACTGCCTGGGCCGGTCATGGGGGCGATAAGGATAGCTGTGGGACTTGCATCTCTCAAGGCCCTGCAACCTCTGCTTTCGGATCCAATGGGTGTCCAGCCTGGCGGTCCAGGAACCTCAGGCCTGATCGCTGGCCTCCAGGTCCAAGTCAAATTTGTGCCCCAGGTAGACTTCGCGCACCTTCGGATCTGTGATCAACTGCGACGCGTCCCCGTGACGAAGGATCTGGCCGCGGAAGATGATGTAGGCCCGGTCGGTGCTTTGCAGGGTTTCACGTACATTGTGGTCGGTGATCAAGACCCCCAGACCCTGCTCGCGCAGGCGACCTACAAGGGCCTGTATTTCCTCCACATTGATCGGATCTACTCCGGCAAAGGGTTCGTCCAGCAGCAGAACCTTGGGTTTGGTGGCCAGAGCACGGGCCAGTTCCAAGCGGCGCCGCTCTCCTCCTGAGAGGATTTCTCCAAGATTGTCTTTCAGGTGTTCAAGCTCAAGTTCAGCCATGAGCCGATGGGCTTCGGCGAGGCGCTCCTTACGCGAGATGGGCATGGCTTCCAATACCGCCAGCAAGTTGTCGCGTACGGTCATCTGGCGAAAAACACTTGTCTCCTGGGGTAGATATCCCATTCCCATTCGCGCTCTGCGGTACATGGGGGCCTTGCTGCAGTCGACTCCGCTGATGCTCACCTGGCCTGCGTCTGGCACGATCAGGCCAATTGTCATGCGGAAGCTGGTGGACTTGCCAGCTCCGTTGGGACCCAGCAGGCCGACGATTTCTCCCGCGCCGACCTTGAAGCTGACTCCGTCAACCACCCGTCGCCGACGATAGCTTTTGGTCAGGCCATTGACTTCCAGCAGAGCTCTTTCCACGCATTGAGAGTCTAGCAGGCAAGTGGCCCTCGAAGGCCGTTTGCGCTGTGGCGCTGGCAGGCGTGTGTTGCTTTCAAAGTGATCGGGCCGCGAGGAATTGAGCGCAGACTGGGTGTGAGATCAGACAATTCCAACGGGTCAAGGTCTTGTCTAGTAGAGGTGTCCGAACCCTAGTGTCGAGAGTGACTTAGGCCTAATAGAATTTTCATCGTGTCAAATAGGACTTCCCATGTGGACAAGTTGGGGAGAACTAGGCGTGTGAGGCTTCGAAGTTGGCCCGCACAGGCTAGGGGAAGATGCACTCTCCTCAACACGAGCAAGCTTGCAGCCATTGGGCGAGCAATGAACCATCGTAACCCTCTTATCCTGCAAGACTTAGAACTTCACCAAGGGGGCACGGTGTAGGCTCGGCCATATCAGCCACATAGGGAGTTCGTTCTAGGTGCTTTCCCTAGTTCTCGTGTGAGAATGTGGACAATGGTCCAAGAGCAGAGGGGTTTTAGATTGTGGCCTTCAAGCCTGCGAGTGGCCGCGGGCCTCCTCAGCCCGGGCCAGCAGGCCCTGAGCCTGCTTGATCGCTTGCTCCATCTCTTGAGGGTCATTCGTAGCAAGAAATTGTCCCATCACAGTTTCGATCAAGTCGCGGAGTTCCAATGTCAGATCTTCGAGGGCTTGGGTTTTCGAGCGGGTCGCGTGGTCCATCGCCTTCTTCGAAAGGGAGAGAGCTCGGTTGGCTGTCACAAGTGATGCCGCATAGGACTTGGTCTCTCTTGAGGCGGCCTGCAGATCTTCTATCAGGATGGCCTCCTGCTCTGCCGCCCGGCGTTTTTCATGCAAGGCCAGCGCCATCTGCCGCACTTCGATGGATTCAAAAGGCTTCTTCAGGATCAGGAGCCGGTGGTTATGTCCCAGGGCCTGCAGAGTTTCTTCATGGCTGTAGTCCGACCAGGCGGTACAGAGCACGATCTCGGTCATAGGCGCCACTTGCCAGATATGCCGTACCGTTTCGATTCCATTCATGCCCGGGGGCATACGAACATCTACAAAGGCCAGGTCGATGGGCGTGCCCGCTGCGACAGCCTGTTTGACGGCCTCAATGGCTTCCTCGCCTTGGTGGGCATGTAGCAGTTCACACTTGTCAGAGCTGCACTTGGACTGTTTGTCAGATATTCCCGTAAATGCGGCCCGCGCGGCGTTTAGTGATTCTTGCGAATTGTGGTCGCTGGCCAGAATCTTGGTGAAGGCTTCGTGAATCGATGAATCATCATCTACGACTAGGATTCGATTGGTGTATTCCATAGGGCGCTCCAGATGGAGCCACGGTTTCAGGTATAGCGACAGAGATATGTTGTGTAGTTGATTGTCGAGCGTGAGTATTTTGAGTTGTCAGTTGCAGTTGGAATGCAGCCCCCTGGGCGTAGTCGGCTGACCTGGCTTCGAGGTGGCCGCCCATTTCCAATGCGGCGTTGGCAGCGGTGTGCAGGCCATAGCCGTGACCATCCTTGCGAGTGGTGAAACCCGGGGCAAAGACCTGGGTTAGATGGGCGGAGTCGATGCCAGGACCTGAATCTTCGACTTCCAGGCAAGCGATGGTCTTTTCCAGGCGAGTTCGCAGGATCAAAGTCCGGGGCTCGACCTGTCCTTCCATGGCTTGGAAGGCGTTTTGGATCAAATTGACCAGGATGTCGAGTGTGCGGTGGCGGTCTCCTGGCACCGTGGTCAGGTTGGGATCGAAAAAACGCAAGACTTCAAGCTCTGGATCCTGGCCGAGACTTTGCTCCACCAGTCGCAACGCCTCTTCCATAAGGGCACTGGGGTCGAACTCACCGGTCAAGCTGCCTCGCTGGGTGAACTGCTGTTGTCCGCGGACCAACTCGGCCACATGTTCCAGGCCTTGACGCAGGGAGCGCAACTCTCGCCGTAGGCGATCTCGCTGGGTGGTCTGTTGTTCGGCCAAGGCCTGTACGAAAGGAGGCAGGTGCTTGCCGTGGGAGTCTTCGCATAGGTAACTCTCCAGGTCTTGGGCATGTTCTTCCAGGGCAGCAGCCACGGTGCTGAGGTCATCAGTTCCCAGTAGCTCAATAGACTCGCTCAGTTCATCAGAAGAGATTCCTATCCCCGAAAGCATGTTGCCTACGTTGTGCAGAATTCCCGTGGCCACTTCGCTCTTGCCTGCGGTCCGGGCGGCGTCCACCAGGGCAGCACGTGCTTCCACCAACTTGTCGAGCATCGAGTCCAGCTCTCCCGAGAGGCGCCCAAGTTCGTCCGTGCGTTGTGAGTTCATGCGCAGGCTGATGTTCTCGGTGCTGCCCACCGATTCCGCATGGTCGGTCAGGGCAGCCAGAGGATTGAGCACGATGCGCCGGAGGAGAATCAGCAGGGCCAGTACCAGGACTGCGGCGCCGGTGAGAACTGAAATCCGTCCGAAGGTGACGGCGGCTTGTCCTTCGGCGCTGATGGTTCGCGGTAGTCTTGCCTCGATCAACAGCTGTGGTCTTTGGCGCAGATCGTCGAAAGTGCTCATGCCCAAGAGGTTCTCGTCACCCTGTTCCAAGTGGGGTGTGGGGGAACCCGTGACCTGGGGCAGGCGTTGGAGGATGTGTTCGGGCAGTTGATCTTGGCCGTCCAGTTGCCAGACCTGGAATTCAATCCTTGTTCGTTCGCGCAGACGGGCGATGCGGTTCCAGGAGAGGAAGCGGCCGGTGATCAGGATCTGATCCCGAGCATCACCAGTTGGAGACCAGGCAGGGTCCACAGCCAGTAGCATTGGGCCAGCTCCGGTCAGCTGGATGCCAGATCGCAGGGCTTCGTTGTCTTGTTGGGGCTTGAGATCTCCGGTCAACAGCGGGTGCTGGCCAGACCAACTCGCTCTTGGGAAATTGGTGAGTTGTGCATCGTCCCGTTCAGCTGGCAGCTCTATCCGGGAGCGTAGCACTGGGCGGTTCTGGCTTTGGTCAGTCGGACCTAGCACGAAGTAGACATCCAGGTCCAAGGCGATGAGTTCCTCCGCCCTGGGCATTGCACCCTCTCTTCCGTCACGCAATGAGGGTGCGCCAGCCAATGAGTGGGTCAGATTCGCAAGCTGTTGCACTTCTTGTTCAAGGGCCTGTCTCACCCGGTCCATGTCCGTCAAGGCACTGCTTTCTTCGAGGGCATCAAACCGCTCGCCGAATACACGCTGAACCACCCAGCCATCGAGTACGGCAAAGGCCGCCACGACGATGACGAGGGTCATGGTGATGCGTGTGGAAAGCGACATGGATCAGTTGAAGGTCAAGAGACTCTGCGCAAGCCGGCAGGGACGGAGGGACGGTTGGTGGGAGTTCCAGATCTGGGGGCGTCTTGAGGGCTCTCTGCCCGTAGGGGCTGTGTGGAGCGCACCAGGAGATCTGCCAACTCGGTCAGCTGATCACCTTTGCGCAGGGTGAAGTCTCGTGGCTTTTCTCCCCGCAGGATGGACTTCAAGAATGTCTCGAAGCGCCATACCGGACCGGCAAACCTGAAGGTGGTCATGATTCCCACCAGGAAGGTCACCGGCAGGCAAATCAGGAACGAAATCGTCAGTACCTTGAGCACGATGCTCTGGCTCAAGTCCAACATGCGGGCGCTGTCAGCGGGTAGCTCCAGAGCTGCAGAGGTCAAGGCTGACTGGAACAGGATGAATTGCAGCAGCAGAGACAAGGCGCAGAGCCCCGTGAAAACCGCCGTCAGCTTGAGTTGCAAACTGGGCTTGATCAGCTTGCGGCGTCGTTGAAATCGTTTGCGTGTCATGATGGGTTTGAATTGGGTGCTAAGGGTTCTTCTTCAGTCAGGTTGACTGCGTTGATCGTGGGGCTTGGCTGAGGTTCAGAGGGCGTCCCTGGAATCCGGTGTTGAGGTTCTTGAGCCTCTCAGGGCGTAGAGGGCCTGATTTGCGGCGGTTCGTACTTCCCGCTCGGGATGGCTCAGGAGCAAGGTGATTGCGGGCAGCGCCTGGGGGCTGTCGAGGGCCACGATGGCTGACAGCAGAAGACGCAGGCTTTCTCCCTGGCTCTGATCGAGCAAGGACAACAGTTCCCTGGTCAGGGCGCGTCGATGAAGGCGGGCGCCTGCAAGTTCGCGCAGGAGTGCCGTGCGCTCAGCTCCCCTGGCCAGGGGCAAGGCGCTCAGCACCTTGCTACTGCGCTCATTCCACCAGTTATCTTGTTCGCGGATCCATGAGAGCCAGGCCTTTGGTCCCGCGTGCAGACGCAGGCCTGTGATCCGTTTCAGGGCGGTGTGGGCGGCGCTGCGTACGGACGATGAGGGATCCGACAGGCGCTCCTGGAGCAAGTGTGCACTTTCTTCATCATGCAGCAATCCGAGAGCCTGGCAAGCGAGCATGCGCAGACTGAATGCTGGGTGTTCCAGGCGGTAGCGAACTCTGCGCAACTCCGCGTCCGCAGGCTGTAGTGAAATCGTGCGTGCGAGGTGTGCGATGGCAGAGAGCGCGGCCTGTTCCAGGCCGGTCTCTCCGTCCATCAATCGTATCAGGGCCTCGAACGCGCGCGGGTCAGCAAGGCCACCCAGACGATCCGCAAGAGGAGGCAGATGTTCCCGGGGAATCGTATTCCAATTCAGTTTGGGCAGGGCTTGATGATCGCGCCGGAAGATCGCGGCAAGGGCATCGGCGAGGCGCGCGCCAGTTTGTTGGCGTTGTGGCAGCGCAGTGGTATCGGGCAGCTTTGACAGCTGTACGAGAGCACCCAAGCATTCCGCGTTCCCATGGCGATGGGCGGCTAGCATGCCAAAGATGCGCAGCTCGGCGCTGGGGGTTGTCTGCATGCGCAGGACTGCCTGCTGGGGCAATCCGTTCAGGGTTCGCTCCCAAGCTGGATGGGTGATGCGTGCTCCCAGTGCTCGTTCCAAGTCCAGGAGACCCTTAGCTCCCCGTTGCCCCAACTCAGTCACCAATTCTTTCGCGGTGGGGTGGGCCGCGCCTTGATTCTGCAACCAATGGACGACCGGCGCCTCCTGGGGAAGGGCTGGTGTCACAAACAGGGGCAGGAGCAGGAGGGACGAGATCATGGGGTGTCAGTCATCGCTGCTGTGCTTGTTCACCTTGTGGTCCTTGTGGCCCTTGTGGCCGTGCTTCTTCTTCGAGTCCTTGTGATTGGCGTTCTGACCGTGCTGTTTCTTTGATCCTGCCTGCTTGTGCTTGTTCTTGGGGTTGGCACCGTGACCAGTTTGGCCCTTGTGCCCATCACCGCCTTGCTTGTGGGAGCCGTGACCCTTGTTCTTTCTTCGGTTCTTGCTTGATGAACTCTTGTCTACCGGACTTGCGTATGAGGGCAGGGGTGCGGGCGGCGGACCGAGTTGTCCTTCGCCGATCAATCCGTCCATCCAGACCTGCTGCACTACTGAGCTTGCCTTGCTGAAATCGAACTCGGAAGGGAGCCCTTGGTAGACACCGATCGCTCCGTCCTCTGTGACATATTGCAAAGAGACCTCGCTCTCTGCGGCTGCGCTGGAACTCTTCACGGGCTCGATCTTCTGCTGCTTCAGCCAGTGCTTTGGGTCTGCCAGACAGTCCAGAATCTCTACGTCTGGAGCGTCGCTGAATTGCCAGGCCACCAGGGTTGGGACTGACGGAACACCGGCAATCAAGTTGGTCGCTTCTTCGGATCCACGCACCTGGACATCTGCCAAGAGTTCCAGACTCTTGACCGCGATGGAGCCCTGAAAGTCCAGTTCACCTGTCAAGGTCCAGTCCTGTTCCAGGGCTACAATGGCTCCCCTGAAGACCCCTTTGACCTTCCAATCCACAGCGTCCCTCCCATGGAAGAAAAGCGAGACATCGCTGATTGTTCCCGCTTCGTGCTGCCATATCGAGCCCTCCTCCATTGTGAGTTCATCGCGTACGTGAAGGATCACTGGTCCTGCGCTGGCATCGATCAAGAGGCTTCCGCCGTCATTCACCTCCAGAGTGTCGAGGGCCAGTACCAAGGGCCCGATCAAGCGAACCTCTTGTCCTCCGTCCACTTCCAGTTCCTCTGCATCCAACCCTCCTGGTCCTATGTTCGCGCGCTCGGGCTGCAGAGCTTGCTGCAGGTCTCCCAGGGGGAGGTTGGGGACGAGAATCTCGGGCAGGACCGCCGTACGCTTGGCCTGCTCCATACCAGTGCTCACGCTGCTGCCTGGTCCCATGGCGATCAGACCATTCGTACCTGCGATGATGCGGCCTTCGATCAGGTTGCCTCCCGTTGACGGCGCCAAGGAGACATCTCCGTTGGAGCGTACGAGGGCCGGTTGATCTCTGTCTGCCAGTATGCGCGCACCCTTGCGAAGGACCACTTCTTCCAGACCGAAGAATCCCAGGCGTCCGAAGGGGCTGACCGAGCGTTCGACCACTGACTCAAGTGTCGCGTGGGCCCGTTCGATCATACCTGTGCAGCGCAGCAGGACTTGACCATCAGCTCCTTCCGTGGCTTCCACCCAAAACAGGCCGCCCCCCAGTTCTGCTGGTTGGGCGGCATCCGCGATGGCACCACTCTTGCCCTGGGCCAGAGCAAGGAAGGCTTCTGCCAGTCCCGCTTCGGCCATGTACATGGCTCGGGTCTGGTCAATGGCGGACATTTGTCGGCGCGTTATGGCAGTCTGCACTTGCACCAGTCCCGCGCCGAGGCCGGCCAGAAGAGTGGCAACGATCAGAGAGGCAATCAGTGCACCACCGCGGCGCGCTTTGGGAGCCCGTTGGAGGGCCCTGAATGAAGTGTATTGCATGTTCAGTTTCTACAAGTGACAAGGATGCGGCGCTGGCTTGGTGTCGGTTTGCCATTGGGGTCGATGCGAAGAACCGTTAGAAAGACTTCCACCTCTCGCTTGAGCTCCTCCTGTTCATGTACGGCGAAGGCCAGGCCGGTCTCGTCGGTCAAGAGGTTTGCGTTGTCATCGAGTCCGTTGGCCAGCTCCCCGTTTGCGAGGTTCGGTATCGCGCTGGACCAGACCAGGGTGCGCTCATTGGGCAGGGAGGGGGATGTGGTCCAGAGCACGCGGCCGCGGCCATCCGGGTCTGCGGCCCAGTGGATCTTCTCCGGTTCTCCAAAGAGTGTCTCGCCCTGCTCATCTGCCCCCAGGGTCATCTGGAACTGCATGTGATCGCTTCCTAATGGCGCGGGGATAACCGGGTCCAGGGAATCCGCCGAAGCCGAGAGCAATGCCTTGCGAATGCGGTTGGAGGTCAAGTTGGCTTCGTCTTCCAGGGTCGAATGAAAAGCTTCGTTCTTGATCGCGTTGGCTCCACTCTTGGAAATCATCATCATGTTGGCAGACACCAAACCGAAGATCGTCATGGCGACCATCAGCTCGATCAGGGGGAATCCAGCTCGCGAACGGATCACTGGTCGTGTCTCCCGATGCCAGAGAGAATTGTCTCCAGGTTGAAGAGCCTGCGGCCGGCGGAGCCCTGCCACTCGACTTCGATCACCAGTGGCAGGATCAGATAGTCGCCTCGGTGGTCTTCTTCATCGATATTCAAGTCTCCGTTCAGATCTCGCGGCAGTCCTAGCCGTTTGTTGTCTGTGTCTTCGCGAAGGCTGGGGCCAGGGCTCGGCAGGAGCAGACGGCCGACGAAACCATCTGCGTCTTTCAAGAGGGGCTCAAGGCCTTCTACTGGGAAGTGCGAGCCTGGGGCTGTACCTGGGCCCAGGGGGTCGTCTTCGGGGCTTTCGTTGTAGAGTGCGAAGACCTGATCAAAGGGCAAGGCGTGCAGGTGCTCCAACAGATTCGCCGCGCTGTTCACTGCCAGCGCCCGTTCCCGTTTGCTGTCCGCATGGTGGGCAGATGCCATGAGCGTAGTGCTGAGCATCCATGTGCACAGGGTCAGAACCAATACGCTGACCATGACTTCGATCAGGGTCATACCCTGATTGGAGCGCACCCGGTGAAGGAGAGCGCTTCGGCGTGAGGAGGAGAGAAGCATCTTGCTTCCTCATCGACTCAGGGAGGGGCGCGCTCGGAGCGGTCATGGACTCGAACATCAACCTGGGACACGCTTTGTGGCGTACATGCTCCTTGGGGTAGTTCCCTATGCCTCAGATTGATCCAGTCCCTTTGCTTCTCCCCGCTCAGGAGCCGCAGCGGGCGCGATAGGCTTCGGGTCCGAAGGTGTCCACTTGGATCAGGTCCTCTTGCAGGAGACGCGCTTCTTCGATCAGCTGCGCCTCCTCTTGGGTGATCAGGCCCTTCTCAAGGGCGGCTTCGGTGACCTGTGCTTCACTACCCTTGGGCAGTTCGCCCGAGTGAACGGCTGTGTTCAGTCGCTTGCGCAGGGGCCGCACCTTCAGCACAACCTCGCGTCCCTGTTCGAGGGCACCGAGACCGCCCCGTTCTGGCTTCGGCAGGTGCACACTGTGGGTCAGGTCGTTACGCACGGACTCGTCAGAGATGGCCAGAAGTGCGAGTTGTTGCTCCAGGGCATCTGAGGGCGGGCTCGTCTGTCGACCCAGAGGAAACATCAGAAGGCGTAGGCTGCGCGCCAACCAACGCGAATCCAGGTTCTCCAGCACACCCAAAATCGCATCTTCCACCGCGCCCAGGTGAGTGCGCATGGCCCACTCGAAGAAGGGCGCTTCTTCGCTGCGTTGCCCCCGTGTGGCGTCCCGGTGGATCGCGGCGCTGGCGAAGTAGAGGTGCGCGAGGGCATCCGCAAGGCGAGCGGTCACGCGCTCCTTGCGCTTGAGGTTTGCGCCCAGGGTGATCATGGCCGCCTCGGACACCAGGGCAAAGGCCGCCGACAGGCGAGTGGCCTGGCGGGTGGCGCGTCCCGTGCGGCCAGGCAGAGAATTGCTCGCGAGGAGGCCAGCGCTCCAACCCAGGAGCGCGGCGCGGAATCCTGTGCTGACCACATGGCCCACATGCCCGCTAAAGGCCCGATCAAAGAGGGCTGCATCGTTTTTCTCCACCGCATCCACTTCGTCAAAGGCATAGGGGTGGCAGCGCAGGGCTCCTTGGCCAAAGATGATCATGGTGCGCGTAAGGATGTTCGCGCCTTCTACCGTGATACCAATGGGAATCGACTGGTAGTAGCCCGCCAGCACATTGCGCGGTCCGCGGCAAATTGCAGCGCCCGCCAGTACATCCATGCCTTGGTTGACCGTAGTCCGCATGTATTCGGTCGTGTAGGCCTTCATGATCGCCGAGAGCACCGCAGGTTTTTCGCCGCTGGCCACGGCCCCGGCGGTCAGTTGGCGGGCGGCGTCCATCCACCAGGCATGGCCGGCAAGCTTGGATACTCTTTCTTCCACCCCTTCGAAGCGCACGATGGGCATGCCGAACTGTTCGCGTAGGAGTCCGTAGGAAGTTACCGTGCGCAGGGTGGTTTGGGTCGCGCCCGTTGCCAGCCCGGGCAGGGAGATGGAGCGTCCAGCAGAGAGGCAGTCCATCAGCATGCGCCAGCCATTGCCAACCTGTTCTGCCTCTCCAATGATCATGCTCAGGGGCACGAACACCTCTTCGCCGGTGGTTGGTCCGTTGATGAACTTGACCCCCAGGGGATCGTGGCGGTCGCCGATTTCCACGCCGGGCAGATCCGTGGGGACCAGCGCAAGGGTGATTCCGCGCTGGACTTCATCTCCGATCAGCCCATCCGGATCCTCAAGTTGGAAGGCGATACCCAAGAGCGTCGCCACCGGTGCAAGGGTGATGTATCTCTTGTTCCATGTCAGGCGCACGCCCAGGGCTCTCTTGCCCTTCCATTCTTCGTGGCAGATCACCCCGCGACTGGTGAGGGAGGCCGCATCTGAACCGGCCAGGGGTTCGGTCAGGGCAAAGGCCGGGATCTCGTCGCCTCGGGCCAGGCGGGGCAGCCAGTGTTCCTTTTGCTCTTGCGTGCCATAGTGCAAGAGCAATTCTGCCGGGCCTAAAGACGCGGGCAGCATGACAGTGATCGCGAGGGTCACATTGTGACTGGAACAGCGGGTGATGATCTCGCTGATTGCTCGCGCGCTAAAGCCAAGGCCACCATATTTCTTGGGGATGATCAAGCCCATGAAGCCATTGGCTTTCAAGTAAGCCCAGGTTTCCGGGGGCAAGTCTCCCAGGTCATCCACCTGCGAGCTGTCGGTCATGTGGCAGAGGGTTTCGACCTCTTGCTCCAGGAACGATTCTTCTTCAGGGGAGAGTGGCTGTATTTCAAACGCGGCGAGCTTGGCCCAATCTGGATTTCCGCTGAAGAGTTCTCCGTCCCACCAAACACTGCCCGCTTCCAAGGCAACTCTTTCGGTCTGGCTCATTCGAGGCAGGAGGGGAGCAACAAGGGTCATGGCTGGGCCGGTCAGGATCCATCGCCGAAGACTCGGCACACTGGTAATGAGTCCAACGAGAACGAGCACGCAGGTGCTGACCATCTGTGGTGCTGCGAAGTCCCCTTGGGTCGCGGTCCAGCCAGCAATCACCACTGCCGGGGTGCTGACCAGACTCAACCAGGCATGGCCTCTGAAGAGCAAGCAGCCGCCAACCAGGGCGGCGATGATGAGGGTCAGGGTCATGGCCAGGAAAAGGGGTCTAAGCGGGACAGGGATCGGGAAGCTCCCACGTGATCATCGGCCAGGGAGCCAAGAATCTCATTGGGATGGGCCTCCTGAGGCCCGAATCTTCGTCGTTTTCCGGAGTTTCCTGCGCACCATCGCCCTGGGGCAGGCGCCACCGTCCAGCCATCCCCGGGATGGGTCATCTACCATCCGAACTCACGGTGAATCCACTCGGGCCTGCTCCAGTCCCAGTTGGCTTCTGCCATGCCCGCCACGAAGAGCGGATAGGCATCGAGCATGGCTTCCACGATGTGAGTTTCAATGTTGAGGGTCTGGGCTTGTTCCTCAAGAGCCTGCTGCTCGTGTCCTGAGCGGGTTGCCGGATTGCGCAGTTCCTTCCAGGCCTGCTGCGCGCTGCATTGCTGCTTCTGTTTGCGTTGATGTCCGAGGTGATGCAGCAGGTCAACGAGGGGCAGGAACTCGGGCTCGGCGGATCCAAAGTCCAAGGTAGCACGTACCTTTCCCTGATCGTCGATGATCAGGTGCTTCGCTCGCAGGTCCGCATGGTGGAACATCAGGGGCAGCTGCGCTCCCACCAGGGCTTCGCGCAGGGAGTCGGTGGCCGCATGTACCAGCGCCGCGGTCCTGGGCCGCTTGCATTTTTGAGCGACCCGCTCGAATCGCTGACCCAGAAG